>NZ_JAZHRV010000001.1:1244500-1866750 GCF_036924595.1 Bradyrhizobium algeriense
AACTCAGTCAGGCGTCTGGCATCGGCCGGTGCCGCGCTTTTCTGGTCGTTGTCGAAATAGACGAACACGTCGCAGCCTTGCCGCCTCCAGGACCTGACGCGGCGAGCCCATTCCGAAAGGGTCCGCGGACTATAGTGGCCTTTGTAGCGACCCGTGGGGCCGTGTCCGCGCACATAGACGAAGTCGGCGGTGCGCGTCCAAGGAGCCGGTGCATCATGATGATCGGATATACATAGCGCGATGTTTTGCTGCCGAAGCAGTCGCAGTATCTCGGGTGCATACCAGCTTGGATGCCGGAACTCGAAACTATAGCGGCGTTTCTTCGACAGCAGCTTGAAGAACGAGGCGAGCCGGCCGACATCAACCCTAAAGTTCGGCGGTAGTTGAAACAGGATCGGCCCCGCTTTCTTGCCGAGCAGGGACAAGCGGTCCTCCAGCAGTTCCAGGCTATTGACCGAGTTGTCCGAAAGCCGCTTCCAATGGGTGATAAATTTGGATGCCTTCCAGGCAAAGACGAAATCTCGCCCTGTCTGATCCCGCCAGCTCTCCACGGCTTTCGGAGTGGGCGTTCTATAGAACACGCCGTTGAGCTCAGTCGTCGCAAACTGGCCACTGTAGTACGGCAATTGCTCATTGAGGGGCAGGCCCTGAGGGAAGAATGGCCCACGCCAGGAATCGTAATGCCAGCCTGATGTGCCGATCAGAACCCGCGCCATGAGGTCACGGCTTCAGGACGACCTTGATGCAGCCGTCCTTCTTGTCGCGGAAGGTCTTGTACAGTTCGGGTCCTTGTTCAAGCGAGGCGCGGTGGGTGATGACAAACGAGGGATCGATTTCGCCTATCTCGACACGGTTTAGCAGTTTCGGCAAATAGTACTGCACCGGTGTTTGCGCCATGCGGAAGGTGAGGCCGCGATTGATGGCCGAACCCATCGGTATCTTGTCGAGAAAACCGCCATAGACTCCGACGATCGACACCGTGCCGAAATTGCGGCAACACTGGATCGCCTGCCGGAGCACATGTGGCCTGTCGGTGCCCATGAAGGTTGCCACCTTCACCCGGTCGATGACAGCGTCGAATCCGGATCTGGTTTCGGGTTCGGTACCCACGGCGTCGATGCAGGCGTCGGCGCCGCGCCCGGAAGTCAATTCCTGAACCCAGTCGTAGACATCCTCGTTCATGAAATCCAGCGTGACTGCACCAGACGCTTCGGCGAGTGCCAACCGTTCCGGAACGGTGTCGATTGCGATGACGCGCTCGGCGCCCAGGAGAAACGAGCTCTTGATGGCGAATTGTCCCACGGGCCCGCAGCCCCAGATCGCGACCGCCTCGCCGCCTTTCAAGTCGCAGAAATCGGCGGCCATGTAGCCGGTCGGGAATATATCCGATAGGAAAAGGACCTGATCATCGCTCAATCCCTGCGGGATCTTGGTGGGACCGATGTCAGCGAATGGTACGCGCAGGTACTCTGCCTGGCCGCCTGCAAAACCGCCGAGCAGGTGCGAGTAACCGAACAGCCCGGCAGGGGAATGACCCCACAGCTTCTCGGCCTGCTTCGCGTTCGGATTGGAGCGTTCGCAGCCGGAAAAGAAGCCGCGCTTGCAGAAGAAGCAATCACCGCACGAAATGGTGAAGGGAATGACGACGCGGTCGCCCACCTTCAGCGCCTTGTTATCCGAGCCGACTTCGACCACTTCGCCCATGGTCTCGTGACCCAGCACGTCACCCTTTTCCATCGATGGTATGACGCCGTCAAATATATGAAGATCTGAACCGCAGATGGCGCAGGATGTGACTTTGATAATTGCATCACGGCCATCTTCGATCTTCGGATCGGGCACGCTTTCGCAGCGAATGTCCCCTTGCCGTGCCATGCCAGCGCTTTCATCAGTCGACTTCCTCCGCCTTGATCGCTGATAAAAACATTGGAAAAGACGAGTTGTTCCTATCAGTCGACAAACAGAGCCAGGAACGTCAGGTTCAGGCTGTCGTTGTCAGCTCAATTCATCAGGTCACGGATCGAGCTATGTCTGCCAGCCGACAATTTGCCATCGTAACCGGCGCTTCCACGGGAATCGGGTTGGAGCTTGCCAAGTGCTGCGCCCAGAACAATTTCGATCTGTTGATCGCAGCGGACGAACCTCAGATCGAAGCCGCGGGGGGCCAGCATACGGGGTCTCGGCGCTGCCGTTGAAACGCTGGAAGCGGACCTGTCAACCTTCGAAGGCGTCGACAGGCTCTACGAAGTAGCGAAACGGATTGGCCGGCCGGTTGACGCGCTGTTCGCGAATGCGGGGCGGGGACTTGGCCGCGCCTTGCTTGACCAGGACTTCAATGCGGCGCCAGCAATGCTGGCCGCATCCTGATCACCGGTTCCATCGCCGGGTTCACTCCCGGCAGTTTCCAGGCTGTCTACAACGGCACCAAGGCGTTTCTCGACTCGTTTGCATTCGCGATTCGGGAGGAGCTGCGCGACACGAAAGTCAGTGTGACTTGCCTGATGCCCGGCGCCACGGAAACGGAAGTTTTCCGACGCGCAGACATGATGGACACCAAGGTCGGCGCCGCCGACAAGGATGATGCAGCCATGGTCGCCAAGACCGGTTTCGACGCCATGAGCGGGGCGACGGTGACGTTGTGACCGGTCTCAAGAACAAGATGCAGTCAGCCGCAGCGAAATGTGACACCAGCCGGCATTTTGGCGCGTCAGCATCGTAAAATGGCCGAGCCCGGATCCGCCAAGCCGTAGACATGTTCGCGCAGGAGGCTCGTCCGAGGAGCGAGAGGGGCTGGTTAGGAACAATAATCCTGGCAATAACGTTTAGCGAGCATCCAATCAGGAGGATTGCCCATGGGCCTATTCACGCAAGACATCAAGACGATGGACGACCTGTTCCTGCACGGCTTGCAGGATATTTATTATGCAGAACAGCAGATCACGAAGGCGTTGCCGAAGATGATCGACAAGGCAACCAACCGCGATCTTATCGCCGGCCTCAAGGCGCATCTGGAGGAGACCAACAAGCAGATCGAGCGGCTGGACAAGGTGTTTCTGAAGCTTGAGCAGCAGCCAAGCGGCACGCAATGCCCGGCCATCGATGGTCTGATCAAGGAGGCCGATGAGTTGACCGGCGAGATAGCGGACGAGGCTGTGCTTGATGCGGCGATCGTCGCCGGCGCGCAAGCCGTCGAACACTATGAGATCTGCCGCTACGGTACGCTGATTGCCTGGGCCGAGAAGCTCGGTCATGACGAAGTGGTTCGCTTCCTGACCACCAACCTCAACGAGGAAAAGGCTGCAAACACGAAGCTCAATACCATCGCGCTTCGGAAGGGCGTCAACACCAAGGCGTCGAACGCCGCCTGAGCCGGCACTGGCAGCCAAGGCTCCGGCGAGAAAAGGGGCCTTGGATGCCTAAGGGGCCGGTGGAACGTCTGCTATAGGAAGGGCTTTCCGCCAGTGACGGCGATCGTCGCGCCGGATACGTAGCTCGAAAGCGGATCGGCCAGCATGACATAGGCCGTGGCCAACTCGACGGGCTGGCCGGGGCGCTTCATCGGCACCAGTTTGCCGAAATTCTTCACAGAGTCGTCGGGCAAGGTCGAAGGAATGAGCGGCGTCCAGATCGGTCCCGGGGCGACCGCATTGGCGCGAATGCCTTTGTCGGCCAGCATCTGCGCCAATCCCGCCGTGAAATTGTGGATCGCACCCTTGGTCGTTGCATAGGCCAACAGTGTCGGGTTGGGTACATCCGAATTGATCGACGCCGTGTTGATGATGCAGCTTCCCGGCTTCATGTGCCTTATCGCTGCCTTGGTGAGATAGAACATCGCGTGGATGTTCACCTTGAACGTCAGCTCCCATTCCTCGTCGCTGATGTCGTCGATCGATTTGAAACTGGCCTGATGGGCCGCGTTGTTGACGAGGATATCGATTCCGCCGAGATCCGAAACGGCCTTCGCGATGACTGCGCGGCATTGACCGGGATCCTGTATGTCGCCGGGAAGCAGGACGACCTTTCTGCCGGCTTCCGTCACCAGCCGCCCGGTCTCCCGGGCGTCGTCGTGCTCATCGAGATAGGAGATCAGGACGTCAGCTCCCTCGCGGGCGTAGGCGATGGCAACCGCGCGGCCGATCCCGCTGTCGCCGCCGGTGATGACGGCCTTCTTGCCGTTGAGGCGACCGCTGCCCTTGTAGGACGTTTCGCCATGATCAGGCGCCGGATTCATCGCGGCAGTCTTGCCGGGCATTGGCTGGCGTTGGTTCGGAAACGGAGGGCGGGGGTAGTCCAGCATGGCTCAGCCTGCGCTCTCATTGATCGCAATTGTACTTAACATCCGCCTGGCACGATCGTTCCTGCGCTGAGCCGGGCAGGCGAGGTGGCGCGTGGTTTTGATGCGAGGAACGAAGTGGGCCGTCGCCGATTGATACCGGAGGTTCCGTCTTCAGGAAGGATTACAAATGAAGTATCTAGCCCCATGCCTTGCGCTCATCCTCCTTGGCGCGCCTGCAATGGCGCAATCCGTAGGCGAAAAGACCGGCATTAACTCCACCCTCGGCATCGCGCCGAAGACGGAAGATTTCGTGAAGCAAGTTGCCATCAGTGACATGTTCGAAATTCAGTCCAGCAAGATCGCGCAGGAACGGGGCAACGCCGACCAGAAGACGTTTGCCGGGATCATGATCAAGGATCACCAAGGGAGTTCGGCTGATCTGATGGCCCTTGCCGGCGAGTGGAAAACGTCGCTACCGACCGCGTTGGACAGCACTCATCAAACCAAGCTCGACAAGCTCAAATCTGTTAATGGCGCCGACTTCAGCTCACGCTACAACCTTGAACAGGTCAGCGGCCACAAGGATGCCGTTTCGCTGTTTGAACGCTATGCCAATGGCGGCGACGATCCGAAACTGAAGGAATGGGCTGACAAGATGTTGCCGACCTTGCGGCATCATCTGGAAATGGCCCAGGAGATGGCGGCTGGAAAGACCGTGGGAAAGCACTAACGCTTCATTAGCGGTGGAGACTTGGGACTGCCGAACGCGGCCACAAGTTTCCACGGATCACGTCTTGAACATCTCCGGATTCTCGGCAATGAACTCTTCCCACAGGTCGCGCATCATCCTCTGAACGTCCTCCGACTCGTAATGATTGCCGTTGGGGAGCTGGTTGCCAAGCTGACCCAAGCGGACAATGCCGGAACGCGGATCGCCGCGATCCGGGACGAAGGCGGCCTCGGTCGGCTTATGCACTATGCCTTGCGGCGTGATGTTGAATTGATTGCGCGTGACTAACGTGTTTGCCATGGCGTTGGAGACTGGGCCTTGACGTTCGACGTAGGCGCAACTCGGGAATAACAGCCAAAGTTCCAGTCTTGTCTGACCGAATGTGAGGGGGGTTTCGGGCAGATCATAGCAAACCATTCCGCTGGTCGACCAGGGTGCCTTGGTTGGAGTTGAAAGCCGCACGCTACGGAAGCTCATTTGGCCCAGCGGGTTTGAGGCTGCCATGTCTGGCGGCGGTATTGTTGGCGGGTGCGCCAGGGAATTTTTGGGGCTCGCTATCCATAGCGCCTTTGCGGGCATGGTCTCTTTAGTCAGGCCCCCGTGTTCAGGCGGCTATCCTAAAACGCGCTTTTCGCTTCAACTTCCCATCTCCTTCGGAAACCGCACTCGGCACGCATCGGCCGCCTTAGCAACGCGGAACTCGCCGAAGAGTCGCCCGATGATGAACGTCCATTCATCGGCATTACCCTTCCAATTGATTACGAAACTTCAACCGGCGCTTGGGCTTATCGAATGGGAAAAAGTGGTAAAGGCGTGTCGCTGAGCAATGGCTTCAGTGATGGTTCGTCGGACGTCCGTGTCCGAGCGGCGGGAAGCCAGGTCGAGAGCCGAGTGTCGTTACAATCTCGCCAATGGCTGACTAAGGATTGGGACCGGGCGATCGGTTATGGAAATCCATCTCTGTGAAAGGATACTGCTCAATGTCTCTACTTAACTCGGCTGTTGAGAGATCCAAACTTGGGCTCCATACGATCGAACAGTATGAGCCGCTGATCGGCTCTGCTGCAGCGGAACGGATAGCCATGAAGGCTGATCGCGTCCGCGCGATGCGCGTCGCCCACGTCAGTTCTACGTTCTATGGCGGCGGCGTTACCGAACTACTTACGCCGCTGACGCTGATGATGAACGCGATGGGAATCGAGACCGACTGGCACCTGATTCAAGGCACTCCCGGTTTTTTCGGATGCACAAAGAAACTGCACAACACCTTGCAAGGTGAGAACTTAGATTTGTCTGAAGCTGAAAGAGCCATATACGAAGAAGTCGTATTTGAGAATGCAACGAGACTTCATCTCGAAGAGTGCGACGCGATCATTGTTCACGATCCTCAGCCGCTGCCACTTGTCTCGCAGTTTCCCGATCGGGAGATGCCCTGGCTGTGGCAATGCCACGTCGACCTTTCCTCGCCATTTGCGCCGGTGTGGAGTTACCTGAGCGGCTTTATCGAAAAATACAATGCGGCAATTTTCTCTCTTCCCGAATATGCCCAGCATCTCGGCATAGATCAGCATTTCGTGCCGCCGGCGATCGACCCATTTTCACCCAAAAACGGAGAACTGTCTGAGAAAGAGATCCGACAATTCCTGGCCAATTACAAAATTCCCACGGATCGACCGTTGGTTGTGCAGGTTTCCAGGTTTGATCGGTGGAAGGATCCCCTGGGTGTCATCGATGCTTTCCGCAGGGCGAGAGAACAGGTGGATTGTACGCTCGTCTTGGTGGGCAATAACGCATCCGACGATCCGGAGGGTCATGTTATTCTGGAGTCCCTGGAGGATTCGATAGATGGGGACATAGTCATCCTCGCGGTCAATGATCCAATCCTGGTGAACGCACTGCAGCGCCAGGCAGCCGTGGTCTTGCAGAAGTCAATCCGCGAGGGGTTCGGCCTCACTGTCACCGAGGCGATGTGGAAAGGCGCCGCCGTCGTCGGCGGGAACGTGGGCGGCATTCGTCACCAAATCAAGGACGGGTGGAACGGGTTTCTGGTGAAGACGCCCGATGAGGCCGCTGCAAGAATAGTCCAAGTCTTGAAGGACCCTCAGCTTCGAGAGCAACTCGGCTCCCGAGCGAAGGAGAGCGTTCGGGAGAAATTTCTAATGAGCCGGCTGCTCGAGGAGTGGCTAGATCTGCTGATCCGATACGGCCGGCCGAAGATCTGATGGTCAGCGGCCGCTAACAAAAAGAACGAAACACGCGGATATCCTGAAAAGTGAAGCGCCGATGCGAATTTGCCAGATAGCACCGTTAGCGGAAAGTGTACCTCCAAAACTTTATGGCGGTACCGAGCGCGTCGTTGCGTGGTTGATTGATGAACTGATCAGCTTGGGCCATGAGGTGACCCTCTTCGCAAGTGGGGATTCAGTGACAATGGCTCGGCTCAATGCTGTATGGCCTCGCGCTCTTCGCCTTGGCCGGCCACGCACGGATCCAACGGCGATTCAAGCGGCCTTGCTGGAAGAAGTGGCACGAACAGCGGCTGATTTCGACGTGATCCACGCGCATATCGATTGGCTGCACCTTCCGTTGCTCAGTCGGCTAGGCACCCCTTTTTTGACCACCTGTCACGGACGAATGGATTTGCCGGGTTTCCCCGATGTGATCGGCCGATTTCCCGCCGCGTCCTTCGTGTCGATATCGGACAACCAGCGTGCCCCGTTGCGCGAAGCGAAATGGATAGGCACCGTATACCATGGGCTGCCGGTCAACCTGTACGAACCTTCATTCGAACGGGGTTTGTACCTCGCTTTTCTCGGCCGTCTCACCGCAGAGAAAGGACCGGAAGCCGCAATTCGCATTGCACGTGCAGCTGGAATGCCACTTCATATTGCTGCAAAGGTACCGCGAGGCGAGCGGGGGTACTTCAAGGAACGACTTGAGCCGCAGGTCGATGGCAAGCAAATCCAGCTTACCGGCGAGGTAAATGACGAAACCAAGCGTCAGTTTCTTGCCGGCGCCGCAGCGCTGCTCTTCCCAATCGATTGGCCTGAGCCTTTTGGCCTCGTGATGATCGAGGCCATGGCCTGCGGCACGCCCGTTATTGCGTTCAAGACCGGTTCCGTACCGGAAGTCGTTGACGACGGAATAACGGGGTTTGTTGTGTCAAGCGAAGAGGAAGCCAACCAGGCCATCGCACGCCTCGGTGAACTCGATCGACAACGGGTACGAGCGCATTTCGAAAAAAGGTTTACCGCAAGGCGGATGGCGGAAGAATATTTGCGCCACTACGAAACGCTCTCCTATCGCAAGAGTACTGTTTGAGAAGTATATGATTGAGGCAGATACAAACGAATGAGGCGGCCCTAGGCGCGTATGACGCCTGGGCCTTCCTGCGTCAGCCGGTGGCGTCTCTCGCCATCGCGAGAGTGATGCCTTTTGCGTTTCTTCGAGCATGAATGGCTTGCGCAGCGCCGGCCGATCGCGGACCGGCTCGGAAATTACATCAGGTGCATACCCGGTCGCGAAAATAATCGGCCGCTTTCGCAGTTCGACGATTTCGGCAATCGGCGTAATCAACTGACCGCCAACATTGACATGCAGAAAGCATCGGGTCCAAGGCCAAGGGGGCAATCGCTTCCCCGACCAGTACCTCTACGAGACCTTGAGACTGGTTCGGCTGCCGGGGCTGACGCGTAACCTGCCGTGCGCGAAGGCATGAGAACTTGTCGGGGAGCCGGAATCGAGGATAGCAAAATCGAATTCAGCGGTCCGCGCCAGCGCTATGGCTTGCGCTATCCGGCCGGCCCCGCTGAGAAATGCGATGGCCTAGCGCCTCCAGCATTATGATGAATCATCCGAATTAGCGCTTCGTCCTCGACGAGGAAAACGTTGTAGCTGTCGCCAGCGGTGCTTTTCGTCATGACACGTGACCCACGGTCAAGTGCGATGCACAATGCCAGATTTCCCTTGTGCCAACTAGCATGGACCTAAGGTCGGTTAATGGGGAACGCGCCATGCAGCGCAGCTCGAAATGAGCGCGCTGCGGTGCGGGGGCCGGGCGCATCGGTCCCAGCCTGGGTGAACTTCACAAAGGCTCGTGGCGCCCGAGCCGACTATGCTGCAGCGCGTAATCGAGGCCGGCGCCAGCCGTGCTGGCCAGCAGCATTAAGATGGCAGAGCCGGCACGCGGAAGTCATCGTGGTGACGCGATCTATCAAGACTTGTTTGGAGCGATCTTCTTAGGACCGGTAAGGTCCGCTTCCCATCCTAGCACCGAGCGTCCGTCAAGCGAGGCGGATCGGCTTCGTTCGCTGGCGACGAACGCTTCAAAGGATGGCCCTGTTGCGGTTCGCTCCAACCGGCGCGCTTGGTCGTCTAATCGCTTAAGGGCCTGCATTTCCTCATCGCGTCCGAGTTTTGCCCGCTGCACCGCGGACTTCAGTACACGGATGGTCTCATCGTAGACCTTGATCGGAACGGGATAGGGATGGCGGTCCTTGCCGCCATGGGCGAGGGAAAAACGGGCAGGATCGCGAAAGCGATACGGTACGCCGTGTATCACTTCCGCGACCATCGCCAGCGATTGCACCGTGCGTGCACCGACGCCCGGCGTCAGCAGCAGTTCCGGAAAATCCAGCGGGCCGCGCTCGGCAGCGGCGGCCAGCGTTCCATGCAGCCGGCGCGTGAACACATCGCTGACGCGGACATCGTGATGCGCGGGCATGACGAGATGCGGCAATCCTGGTTGCGCCGCTCTCTGGTTTGAGAGCGCCGCAAATTCGCGTGCGATTCCGTCCGGTCCAAGCGCGCTGAGGAGGTTTACCTGTGCATTGCGGGATTTCTCCGCGCGATGATCGGTCAGATTGACGATCTCGCCCTGACCGGGTCCGTCGATTGCGCTGTGAGGCTCGTCGACGAAGCTTTGCAAGCTTTCGGAGTGCCAGTGGTAGCGTCGGGCCTGGCCTTTGTCGCCATTCATTCCCTGCTGAACGACAGTCCACTTGCCGTTATCGGAGACGAAGAAGCCATGGAGATAAAGTTCGAAGCCGTCCTGGACGGCGGCGCTGTCGACCTTGGCCACCAGCCGACAGGCACGCGTGAGCGCCGTTCCGTCGAAGCCCGTGCGTTCGGCGAGGGCCATCAATTCCTCCGGCGTCCGGCGCGAATGCTTCCCTCGGCCGCCGCATACGGAGATGCCGAGCTCACCTTGCAACGGGGCAAGACCGCGCTTCAACGCGCCAATCACGCTCGTGGTGATGCCTGACGAGTGCCAATCAGCCCATGGCGGCACCAAAGGATTGAAACCAGAACGGATGAGACAGGCGCTGGAGGAATTCGTCGCGGCCGTAGTGGTGAACCACGGCTTGCGTGATGATCGCGCCCAGCGAAGCCATGCGCTCCGCGAGCCAGGGCGGCACACGGCCGCCGTGAAGGGGAAGATCGGCGCTGCCGATTCGTCGTGTCATCGTGGTCCGGGAAGGGTGAGGCGCGGCCAGTATATACCAACGGAGACCGGCCAGCTCTCAGGATTGCTGGGTCATCGTCCGGAAAGTGATCGAATAGCGAGGCGCCTCCACCGGAGGGATACTGTGCTCCCAATCCGATCTGGCGGCACCGGTCATCTGATAGATCGATCGCGGCGCTGCATCGAGCGTGAAGCGGGTCCATCTGTCACCTGCCGGCCGCCGAAAGCGGAACTTGCAGGCCGAGCCCAGCGACAATCCGAAAATCTGGTCGAAATGCGGCTTGTCGCGGTGCCAGCCGATGCCGACGCCCGTGTCGTATTCGGTGCAGAGAATTTGCGCTATCCGAGTGCCCGCGCCACCAAAGGCCTCGACGCGCTCGATCAGCGGCGCCAGCCATTCGGGGATGGGATCGGCGTCCTGCAGGCGCCGCAAGGTGTAATCGTAGCGATAGCCGAATGAGGCCACGCGCCGCTTGCCTTCATATTGGCCAAACTGGAACGGCTGCAACGGAAGCTCCGCGATGCGCGCCATCAAGTCCTGTTCGATCACCGGCGAGACGAACCCGACGGCGTAGCGCAGACCCTTGGGAGCGGGCGATTGATCGGAAAAAAGTGGAAGCTGCTCGGCCAATCCGGTGATCCATTCGTTGGGCGGTTGAGGGCAGAATTCATATAGGGCGAAGCAACTTCGAAAGAAGGGAGGGCTCTGCGCCGCGGCGATTGAGGCTTCGCCAACCCATTCATGACGCCCGAGTCTCCAAAGCAGCCTTATCCGAACCAAAGATAGCCGATGCCCGCTCAATAACGAAAATGGACCCGCGGCCTGATAACGGCGAAAAGAGGCGCGAGGGCTCGGGCACGTTGAAGGGTAGAAAGGCCGTGATTAGCCGCGGCGACGCATCGGCCACGCCGTGGCGATCGCTATGCGCGCGAATTCAACGGCTGTTAGAAGGGAGGGGTATCCTGACGGGAGGCCCCGTTACCAGGCGCGCCGCCAGCCTTGGCCTCGGGGACGCGCTTGGCTCCATGCTGATCGTGTCATAGGCCGCCAGCACCGGGGGAATATCCGACCTGGAACAGCTTCTCCAGGCAAGGTCGTGCAGTGCCGTTAACACGGTGGTGATCGCCATATTCACGCTGTTGTTCACAGCGGTCTATGGGTTCTGCTCGATACGACGAGTCCCTGGCGACGTACGCTGAGCGCATTTATCACAGCTCTGCCGTTCGTCTTCGGGGAAATCGCTGATCGGATAGTACTCGGTCGCGCCGCGCGGAGTTCGGCCTACGGCGCGGGGAGCGCGCTGATCGTCCTTATGTTCTAGCTGTATTACTCCGCGCAGATTTTTCTGTTCGGCGCCGAATTGATGAAGGCGATCTATGACGAGCGCAGCCCGGCGGCCGCCAGACGCGCTAGGAACAATTGAACATCGTGTGAGTTCGGTTTGAAACACGAACACGAACTCACAGGGTGGCAACGACATGACACGATCCGTTGAGGAGCTAAGACGGGGCTCCGAGCAAAGCCGCGCGCAACTCGCGGCGACCGTCGATCGGTTGAGGGAACAGATCACCGACACTGCAGAAGACATCCGTTACAAGGTCTCGCCCGAAGGCATCAAGGCCGAGGTGTCTGGATTCATCAGTCATAAGACCAATAGCTGGCTTTATGCGCTCAAGCAGCAAGCCATGGACAATCCTATGCAGGCGATTGCCGCCGGGACCGCAGTTGCCGTGCCCGTGCTGCGGTTGGCACGCGGGTTCCCGCTGCCGCTATTGATGATCGGCGCGGGACTGGCGCTGGGTTCGAAGACCGTTCGCGACCGCGCCGCGGAAGCGGCCGCGCCTGGAATCGAGAAGGCCAGGGAAGTGATGGATGAGACAGCGGCCCGCGCGCAGTCCCTCGGCGATGGCGTGCGGAAAGCGATTTCCCAAGCCGAGGGCGAGGCAACCGGTATGGCCAGCGAAGCTCAGGATACCGCGGCTGGACCGGCGAATGCAGCCGGTGGAATGGCTAGTGACTTGAGGGAAAGCGCAGCGCAGGCCGCCGATGCCGTCACCAGCAAGGTCAGCGCTGGCATCGATGCAGCTTCGGAAAAGGCAAAAGAGACGATAGAGCGGGCTCGCTCCGCAGCGACCGCTGCTCCGCCAACGGCAAGCAAGGTGATCCGGGACAACGCCGCGCTGATTGGCGGTCTTGGAGTGGCGATCGGCGCGATCCTTGCCGCCTCGCTTCCCACGACCAGGGCTGAAGCGGGCACGATGGGCAAAGCAAGCGACCGGGTGAAGCGCGCCGCCAGTACGGCTACTCAATCCGGATTTGAGGCAGCCAAGGACACCGCGCTCTCGGCAGCCGACGCCGCGGCAAAAAGCGTTGCCGACGCCGACCTCGGAGGACACGCCAGCCGGATCACCGAGGGGGTGACCGACAAGCTCAAAGAAGTGGCCGACGACGTCGTCACGACGGCGTTCGATCCTTCCCGTACCCCGCACAATGAAAAGAGGCCGCCATGAGCGATTTGGACCTTTCCACCCAGAACACGAATTCTTCGCAGACCGCAGATACGTCCCAGAACCTGAAAGACCAAGCAGCGGACGCCGGTGCGAAGATGCAACAACGCGCCCGCGACGCGCTAAAAGATTCGACGGAAGTCGCACGCGACAAATTCAAGGAGGCGGCCGACGCCGCCAAGGGCGTGGCGGCAGGAGCCGCGGATGATTTCCAGAATCAGGCTCGTGAACAACAGCGCTCTGGCGCGGATTTCGTCGGCCGGCTGGCTGGAAATATCCGGGATGCAGCGCGCGCGTTCGAGAATGACGCACCATTTGCTGCCCGCAGCATCAACTCCGCGGCTGAATATGTCGACGAGGCCGCCGAGAAGATCCGCAGCGGCAGCATTCGCGATCTCGTCGACGGCGCGACGGATTTCGCGAAACGGCAGCCTGCGGCGTTTCTCGGGCTGTCCGTGCTCGCCGGTTTCGCCGCCGTCCGTTTCCTGAAGGCGTCCGGAAACCAGACTTCCTCCTCATCATCGCATCGCGGCGAGGCGTCATGAGCACGAAAACCGATCTCCACACGATCTCGCACCTGCTTGGCGACGCCCTTTCGCAATTCGCCAAGCTGTTTCAGAACGAGATCGATCTCGCCAAGGCCGAACTCGGCGAGAAGGTTCAGCAAATTGGTGGCGCCGTCGGCTTGTTTGCGGCCGGCGCCATCCTGGTCATTCCCGCCATCGTCATGGCGCTGCTTGCGCTTTCAGCGGCCTTGATCTCGGCAGGATGGTCACAGCCGGTTTCCTATCTGATCTCCGCGATCGTCGCCGCGGTACTTGCGGCAATCTTGTTTGCGGTCGGAATGAATCGGCTTGACGCACGAAATCTGGCGCCGCGCGAAACGCTGCGCCAGCTCGAAAAGGACAAGGATACCGTCAAGGGAATGGTGCGATGAGCGGAAAGCAAGGAAATTTTATGGATGTCCTTACCGCGGCCGCCCGGGACAACCCGCTTGCTGCGGCCCTGATCGGAGGTGGCGCACTGTGGCTATTGATAGGCAATGACAAGCTGAAGAGCGCGGCCAGTTCGGTCAGCGCCGCTACCGCGCCGCTTGCCGATATGGGCGCGCGCGGTCAGCGCGCTGCGGCCTCGACATTCGAGAAGGGTTATGATTCCGTCCGTGATCGGGCTTCTCGAATGCAGGACGAGGCGTCGCGCGGCTTTCACGAAGGGCTGCGTCACGCCAGAAGTGCTGCCTCCGACGCCATGTCAGGGACGGCAGACACTTTGAGCGATCGATTCGACGAAGGTGCCAGCGGCGCGCGGGAGATGTGGGACCGTCTGAGCGAGGTCATGCCTAGGAAGGAGACTTTGGCTCAAGCGCAATCGTCGCTTTCCGATCTCTTTGAAAGGCAGCCATTGGTCCTTGGCGCGGTCGGCTTGGCGATCGGTGCCGCGATGGCTGGGGCATTAACCAAGTCCGGCCTTGAGGACGAGTGGATCGGCGAGGCCAGCGACAGCTTGAAGGCAGATTTGAGTGCCCGCGCTGGGGCTGTATCGCAAAGCGTCGGGGAGGCCTCCGACACGATGAAGGCTGAGCTTGGAGACGCCGGCGCCGAATTTGTCGATCGCGTTAAGCAGGCAGGCAGGGATGCGATGGATTCAGCTCAAGAAAAGGTCCGTAGCTGAGTGCTATCTGCCAGTCTGTCAGTTCGTGCAGCCCGCGTCGCTTTATACAGGCAGCGGTTCAATGCCCGCACGACTCCGATGCGGGTGATCATCGTCAGGCCACAAACTGTCGCGACCAAGACAACTGACAAGGACCTTGAACCTGACTCGGCTGACAGTTCGATCCGTATTTTCCACGTCAGGGAGCTCGAGTTCCTAAGTGACTTTTGTACAGACCGCTGCTCAGGAAGGTATCTCCATCGTGTATTACCGATTGCCGGCATACGTCATGGTAGCCGGGACGGCGCATCAGTGGCCGAGGATCGTGGTGTACGGGTTCGAGATCAAAAACGATGTGGTGCAACGTTTCGGCGGAGCTGCTAGTTCCGCTCGGCCTAGCCGTAGGAACATTCCATCCGGACGGCCTTTATAGCTCATTGAAATGAGACGGCCTCGATTGGATCGGACATGTGGTGGGCGGTGGTGAAAGAGGCTGCGACCAACTGGTCGAGCCACAAGGATGCCAGGCAGGGGGCTGCCCTCGCATATTACTCCGTGTTCTCGCTTGGCCCTATCATCGTAATCGCCGTCGCAGTAGCCGGCCTGCTCTTCGGCCATGATGCCGTCACTTCTCAAGTCATGTCATCGATCAGGGAGATGCTCGGAGACACCGGAGCCAAGGCCGTCGAGGCGATGCTGGCGGGAGCCAGCCGCCCCGCTGCGGGAGTTCTTGCCACCATCCTCGGCATCGGAGCACTTCTCTTCGCCGCCATCGGTGTCGTGGTGCAGCTGAAGGATGCGCTCAACGTCGTTTGGGACGTGGAGCAGTCCGAGGAGTCCGGGCTGTGGCACCTCGCCCGTAATTACGTGCTGTCGTTCGCCGCGGTACTGGCGCTCGGCTTTCTTCTGCTGGTCTCGCTACTGGTGAGCGCGGGCCTGGCAGCAGCCGGCAAATACGCC
The DNA here is from genome assembly GCF_036924595.1 of Bradyrhizobium algeriense. Classification (NCBI taxonomy): domain Bacteria; kingdom Pseudomonadati; phylum Pseudomonadota; class Alphaproteobacteria; order Hyphomicrobiales; family Nitrobacteraceae; genus Bradyrhizobium; species Bradyrhizobium algeriense. Next base: position 1,260,089 of record NZ_JAZHRV010000001.1, read on the forward strand.
GCTACCTACCTGCCAGAGGGAGCGCTACACGTCATCAGCATGCTGACTTCGTTTGTCGTCGTGATGGCGCTCTTCGCGATGATGTTCAAGTGGCTGCCCGACGTCTCCGTCGGCTGGCGGGACGTCTGGTTGGGCGCGTCTCTCACTGCGCTGTTCTTTGAAATTGGGAAGGCGGCCATCGGCTTCTACATCGGCAAGCAGGGGCTGGAATCGACCTACGGAGCCGCGGCCTCGATCGTCGTCGTGCTGATCTGGGTCTACTACACGTCCCAGATCATCTTGATGGGCGCGGAGGTCACCCACAGTTACGCAAAGCACAACGGCTCTTTGAAGCGGCGCGATCCCGACGAAGCGCCGGAAAGCCTGCGACCGCCGTCGCAGTCCCGACTTTCGCGGAACCGCGAGCAACGGTCGCCGTCGGGGACCGGCTAACGGAGGACGATCATGCCGATTCTTGAAGACCTGAAGGAATACGTGGAGCGCGCCACAGGTCTGCGGCGACCCGGCAAGCGGAAGGTTTCAGATCTCGCGCGGGCCAGAAAACCCCACGCCGTCCGCTTCAAGGACGATGGTCTCGTCCCCAATCATCCGCGATGGCCGCTGATCATCTATCGAGGCGCCTTCGAATTCGATGAGCGCCACGACCCGGCGGCAGTAATCGAGGACCTGTTCGAAGCGAACGGATGGGGCGACACCTGGCGCGACGGCATTTACGACTACGTGCACTATCACTCCAGGATCCATGAGGTGCTCGGCATCGCGCGCGGCAAGGGGCGCGTCCGCTTCGGTGGCAAAAAGGGTCGAATCTTCACGTTGAAGGCCGGCGATGTCGCTGTCCTGCCCGCTGGCACGGGTCATCAGTGCCTATCGGCTGACGACGACTTCCTCGTCGTCGGCGCCTACCCACCGGCCGGTACGTACGACGAGTGCACGACGATCGAAGACCGCCCGCGTGCCCTCATGCCGATTCCGAAGGTGCCGCCGCCGCGCAAGGATCCGGTCTACGGGACCAGCGGGCCGCTGTCGAAACTCTGGAAGAAAGCGAAATGACGGAGTACCTCCTCCGCTTCATCGTCGGGGGCGTCGTCGTATCGGCTTTCGCCATGCTTGGTGACGTTCTGCACCCCAAGAGCTTCGCCGGCCTCTTCGGAGCCGCGCCATCGGTCGCGCTCGCCACCCTGGGTATCGCCGTGTACCAGCACGGCGCCGCTATGCAGCGTTACAAACTCATTCGATGATGGCAGGAGCGACCGCGCTTTGCGTCTACAGCGTGGTGGTCTGCCATCTTCTCGTTCGCGCGCGCTTGCGAGCGGCGCCCGCTACGCTGCTGTCGCTCGTCGTCTGGATGATCGTCGCCGTCGGCCTGCTGATCCTCGTCGGAGGGCCGACATGACGCCGATCCGCTTTTCCCCGTCATCGCTGCGGGAAGGCCGCTGGTACGAATACCTGATGCGCTTCGCGCTCGGCGGCGCCGCGACGATCTTCACCGGTCTCGTCAGCAGCCGTTATGGGGCATCCATCGGAGGTCTCTTCCTCGCCCTTCCTGCCATCTTCTGCGCCAGCGCGACGCTCATCGAGAAGCATGAAATCCGCCGCAAGCGGGAAGCGGGTCTCGCCGGCGAGCGCCGCGGGAAAGAGGCAGCAGCGCTCGACGCCGCTGGCGCGGCGCTCGGCGCAATCGGGCTGCTGGCCTTTGCGATTGTCTTTTCGCTGATCGTGGAAAGCAGCATCCCGGCCGCCTTTGTCGGCGCGTCGCTTGCCTGGCTGATCGTCTCGGTGGCGGCTTGGTACGTGCGTCGCAAGATGCGGTCAGCGCGGGGGCGCCGAACTGCGGGAAAAACCAGCGGCCCCGCGATTTCACGAAACCGCTAGGGCTGATCGAACGATCTGGATCAAGCCGCGGTCGAAGCCTTCGCGTTGATGCCCTGACGCAGCCCACGGTATGGAGCTTGGTGTTTGCGGCCTTCTCTTTGTTCAGGTTGGTCGGGAGGAAGCGCACGATCTCGTCGTGACCGAGTTCTCAGCGCGCGCCCCGTAACGGCACATTTCGCAGCGCTCGGCGGCCTGCGCGTCCGCGACGATGGCGGTGTCCAGTGCGGCCTTGTCTTCGATCTCGCCGGCCATTTCATCGGCCTCTTTGATGATGCCCATCGATGGCATGGCGCTACGTCCCGCCGGGCTGCTTGCCGACGTCTCCTTTCGCGATGATGGCATTGGAACGTCGCTGATCCGTGGGGGTTACCGTCCCATGACGAGCGCACCGGAGTACTGAGATGGCCGATGGACAACGCTTCGCCAATCTGCTGGGACGTGCTGCAATGGACGTGTGGGGCGACATGCCGCGTGATATCCAGGAAGCGCTGTTCGAGACGGCGATGAAGGGGCACGACGCGGAGCGCGAGGAACTGGCGCGACTGCTGCACGACCGTCATCCCCGGACCCTGCACCCGGCGAAGCCGGACTGAGGAACCGGGTTTCGACACGCGAGTTTATGCAAGCTGCCAGCTGTCCCGCGGCTTGAAGGTTCAGGATGGCCGACGAAAAGATCACGACGACCGGCATTGCCGCTCACGGCGCCTCTCGCCTCGCGTCGGTGGAGATCGACACGTTCAACATCGAACTGAAGGACGACGAAGGATTCTTGGGAGACCGCGCCAGCAAGGGCGCCTTCCGGGACATCCTCGAGAAGTGGCGGAAACCGATGCGCAAATCCGGCGAGGACCCCTTCGGGAAGGAGCCGACCGAAAACATCAGCAAGAAGTTGCTGGATACCGTTCTGGTCGGCGACGACGCCGAAGCCTCGGCGGTCGTGCACAGCGCCATCGAGGACTTCGCCCAGGAGCTCGCCCACGTCACGCGGCGCTTTCTCAAGACCAAGGCCTGGCAGAAGACCGAGCGCATCGTGGTGGGTGGAGGTTTTCGCGACAGCCAGCTCGGCGAACTCGCCATCGCACGAACCGAAATCATCCTTAAGGCCGAGGACTTCAAGATCGAGATGCTGCCGATCCGCCACCACCCGGACGACGCAGGCCTTATTGGCGCGCTACACCTCGCTCCTTCCTGGATCTTCGAGGGGCATGACTCCATCCTCGCCGTCGACATCGGCGGTACGAACATCCGCTGCGGCGTCATCGAAACACGTAGCAAGAAGTTACCGGACCTGTCCAAGGCGAGCGTGTGGAAGTCCGAGCAATGGCGCCATGCCGACGACGGGCCGAGCCGTGAGGATGCGGTGAAGCGTCTCGTCAAGATGCTCGAGGACCTGGTCGCGAAGGCGGACAAGGATGGATTCAAGCTCGCGCCGTTCATCGGCATCGCCTGCCCCGGCGTCATCGGGAGCGACGGCTCGATCGAGAAGGGCGCGCAGAACCTGCCCGGCAACTGGGAGAGCAGTAAGTTCAATCTGCCGGCAAGCCTGGTCGAAGCCATCCCGCAGATCGGAGAGCACGACACGGCCATCGTCATGCACAACGACGGCGTGGTGCAGGGGCTATCCGAAGTACCCTTCATGCGGGACGTGAAACGTTGGGGCGTGCTTACGATCGGCACGGGCCTTGGAAACGCCCGCTTCACCAATCGCAATGGCAACGGCAAGGGCGAGCGCTGAGCTTACTCTCCATTCGATGCAGGCCGAGCTCCTCTCACTTGCCTCACGGCCTGCACAATCTCTTTCAGGTGATAGAGTTTATGCAAGGACAGGTTGCCAGGCACAGGATGAGGTGCAACGGGCGAGAAGCCGTGGCGTAGATCACTGGGAGTTCGGGATCACACTCACGGCAACGTTCGGCTAAGACAGGAAAACGTTGGCTGCACTCTGGACGTCGAGTATTCTCGTGGCGCACCTCGCTGGTGCCATTCAATGACGCACTCTCTCTTCCGTTTCGATCACTTCGCTTGTGTCTGGCTGCTCAACGTCATTGCATTTGCACAGCACGCCGGCCCAACACATGCAGCCATATTCGGACCAAGCGCGGTGAGTATAGTTCTCGTAGACCCGCCCGATGTCAACGTAGGTCGAGCAGAGTCTATCCCTGTCACAAAGTGTCGGGAGTACGTAGTGGTGAAGATTTATCTTCGTTTAGCAGCTCCTGCTCAGCCAGACGCCAGAACTCCTCGTCTCGCCCCTCGGGTCGACCATTTTGCTCCCATAGCTTGTAAGCCCTGGCAGCGATCTCTTTATCGCTCGGCTTAGCCATTACCGTTCCTCCTTGGAGCACGGTCCCACCTTTGGGGTTGGGGCTTAATGGCGAGACCGTGCTAGACCAGTATTTGCGTGAAGCTGGCCCTCGGATTCAATGCTGCGTGACGCCGCTAGTTCCTCGACAAGGTAAACAAGACTGACGTTCGGCTGGAAATGTTATGCCAGTGGAACGCCCAAACATCCCGGACTGCATCTGCGTAGGAAAACATCGCGCCGTCGCCATACAGCTCGAGTTGGTAGAAAAGCGCGATCACGGCAAACGCGCGGACCAGGTCAGGCCTACCCCGATAAATGAGATTGAGATACCGGAATGCGAGATCATTAAGGCGCAAAACGCGGCCTGGCATGTCATCGCGTAAGGTAGGATATCGCTTTTAAGCGAATAGAAGAATCGCAAGCTTAGAACTTTTTGCAAACCGAAGCCTTCAGATTAATGATTTTGTGACCGGAGCGTACCGCCTTCGTCGTTAAGTACCGCCTGTTGTGGGGGGTGACCGGCGCTTGAAGCGCGACGCGGGCAGTGATCTCGATTCCGGCTTTTGTGAGTCCGTCGAGCTTGGCTGGATTGTTGGTGAGCAGGACGATCCGCGTGCAATTCAGGGTTCGCAGCATCAGCGCAGCAACGCCGTAGTCGCGCTCATCGTCTTCGAATCCGAGCGTCGTGTTGGCATCACGCGTATCGAGCCCGCTGTCCTGCAGCCGATAGGCTCTCATCTTGTTCGCAAGGCCGATACCACGACCTTCCTGCGCCATATATAGAATGACGCCGCTGCCAAGGCTTTCTAGGCGGGCGAGGGCGAGCCGAAGCTGGTCACCACAGTCGCATCGCTGCGAGCCGAACACATCTCCGGTCAGGCATGCCGAATGAAGCCGAACCGGGACAGGTTGAGTAAAATCTGGCTTTCCGACAATGATGGCGACCTGATCCGCGCCGAGAGGGTCCCGAAACACGACAAAGCGCGCCTCTGTGCCTGACGCCAATGGAATCGTTGCTTCGCTCACGTGCGCAAATGCATTCGTCGCGTCCGCGGCAAACCGATTGACCGCGTCCGCTTCGACTGTAACGATCAAGTCCATCAAGTCGTCGTCGCGGTTCGGCATCACGTTCGCTGCGAGCACCGCCGGCAGGCTGCGGCTCAACTTGGCGAGCCGGATTGCCGCCGTGGCAGCACGACTTGCAGCCTCCACCGTTCCTACAAAGTGCCCCTCGTTTTCAGCACTGGCAGCGAGGTCGAAGATGGTGCTCACGCCGACCACCGGCGAAAGCGATAACGCCATTGCGGTCGATGCCTTGGTGCCGATCGAGCGGGCTCGCTGTTGCGTGACGACGAGTTTTGGCGCATTCGGACTGCACAGGTCTGCAAAATCACCCAGGCGTTGTTCGTCCAACCCGTCGATCGGCAAAGCGAGCAAGGATTCGCCGGATGCGCTAATACGAATCGGTCTTCGCGCCTGTAGCTCACTCAAGGCGCGGCTGACACTGATGCATTCCGCGTTGCCAAGCAGGGCTGAATTTGCAGATGAATGCGCGGCGCTCATTCGCGGGTGACCTTCCTTTACCGGGCGCGTTCGTAGAACACCGAGAATTCAGAATCATTCCGCTAGAAATCAGATGGATTTCTGCAGCCGAGTGGTCAATAGTAGCATTGATCGTTCACAGGTTCCGGATTTCGATCTCTGCCGTGTTGCTTGGCAAATTACGCACCCGTGAATTCGCGTCTTCCGATGCATGGGAGAGCTTTGTCCAGCGTTTTCGTCGAGGAAAGCAACCCCTTCCTCAAGCCTGGGCGGATCTGTTTGGCCCGTTGCGCAACGGGGGAGTGGACGATCTCGTGATTGTGGGGCAGATCGGCCAATCGCTCGATGGACGCATTGCGACGGCTAGCGGCCATTCAAAGTATATCAATTGCCCGGCTGGCATTGAACACCTCCATCGGCTGCGTGCGCTCGTCGACATTGTCGTCATTGGCGTTGGGACTGCCGTCGCTGACGATCCGCAATTGACGGTCAGACAAGTCGCCGGCCCTCAGCCGGCGCGTGCCGTGATCGATCCAAGAGGTCGCCTCGGGGCCAATGCGAGATTGTTCGCCGATGATGGTGTTCGCCGCCTGCTAATCACCGCAGAGGGCACACGTTGCACGCTGCATCCCGGGGTTGAAGTTGTGACCCTGCCGGCCCAAGATGGAAATATAGCTCCATCCGCCATCGTTGCCTCGCTGACGCGGAGAGGGATGCGCCGCGTGTTGATCGAGGGCGGCGCTGACACCCTTTCGCGCTTTATCGCGGCCCGATGTCTCGATCGTCTGCATATAACCGTCTCGCCCGTCATGTTGGGCGCCGGAGGCCCTGGCATCGAGTTGCCGCCGCTCGAGCGGGCCGATCAGGCCCACCGTATGCCTGTGCGCGTGCACATGATCGAGGATGACGTACTGTTTGATTGCGATCTGTCGGCTCAGCGCGTGGTACTCGGTGTGGCAAAGAAGTCGACCTGACCTGCGCGCACCGCTGAAACGCCTTTGCGGAATGCGGCTTTTCGTCTGACCAGCCAGTTGTCGATTTCGGGCCGGGATAGCGGTTCGATTTCACAGACGGAGGCTGCCACCGCACGGCGAAGACGACGTGTTCACCACAAGGGAGCCTCATATTGCGCGCGGGCGACGTGTGACTCTGAAAGCGTGATGCGCAGGGCCTTGAGCTCCCGGCCGGGACGGCCGAGTTCGCCAGCTCGGGCCGGCTTCGCCAGTCCGTCGAAAATATACTTGGACAGAAATTCCGTAGTGGTGTTGCTGCCCTTGAACTCGGGCACGTCGTCGAGATTGCGGTAGTTGAGTGGCACCAGCACCGCCTTAAGCGCATTGTGGGCGCGGCCGATATCGATCACAATTCCATTGATGTCGAGGGTGTCCGCGATGAAGGCCGCATCGACCACGAAAGTCGCCCCGTGCAACGTCTGCGCGGGTCCGAAAACCGCGCCCCGGAAAGAATGAGCGATCATGATGTGGTCGCGAACTTCGACGGTGAACAAGGCAGCTCCTTACGAGTAAACGACGGGTTGGCAGAGTATGCCGGTCTTGGCGTCGAGAATTCCCGGCAGTTGATCCGGCAAATCTCCAAACGCAATCGCCGGTGCCAGCAATGCGTCGAGCCGTTGATCGTTGAGCAGTGCGACGGCGGCCGCGAGACGGCGGACGCGCGTCCAGCGCGGACGGTGCGATGGGGCAACGCGCCCGACCTGGCTTGATATCAGCCGAAGCCGGCGGCTATGGAAGGAGCCGCCAAGGATTGCGGTCACTGCGGCGTCACCATACCAACTCATCTCGAGCACAGTAGCCTCGTCTCCGCCTAGTTCGAGCGCCGTTCGTAGTCCATCGGGCGAACCGCTGGCGTGAACGATGAGGTCGCAGTCACCCCTTCCTTTCCCGGGTTCAGCGAAACTAACCCCGAGTGTTTCTGCCAATTTCGCCCGACCTGGATTGATATCGACAAGCGTGACATCCGTACCAGGAATTCGCCCGCACAAATACGCGACGAGAGAACCGACGACGCCAGCCCCTACGACAGCGATGCGGTCGGCTGGTGCCGGTGTAGCATCCCACACACCGTTGAGCGCGGTTTCCATGTTGGCTGCCAGCACCGCGCGTCGTGCTGGCACGTCCTCCGGAAGCGCGACCGCTGCGCTCGCAGGGATGTTGAAAGCGGTCTGGTGCGGGAAGAGCGCGAAGACGTTCTTGCCCTGCAAGGCGCCTCCGCCGCTCTCGACCCGTCCGACGGCGGCGTAGCCGTACTTGACGGGAAAGGGAAAACTACCCGCCATGAATGGCGCGCGCATCCTCTCGAATTCGCTGACGGGTACGCGCCCACCAAACACCAGTGATTCGGTGCCCCGACTGATTGCGCTATAGATGGTTTTCACGCGTACTTCGCCTGCGCGGGGCGGAGCCATCCCTTCCCGCCGAATCTCGACCTGTCCGGGTCCGCGATACCATAGGGCCGAGGCAATATCGGTACTCGCACTAGCAGCCATTTTCTTAAATCTCGGACTGGAATTCCCAACGGCTTGACGTGTTATAAGCGGTAGTCTGCACCGCCCGTTGGCGAATGAAAAGAATAACCTCTTTGCTACAGGCACACCCGATCTGGCGGCGCTTCTCTTTGTTCGCGGTCACCTTGCCCTGAAAGGTGGCAGGGTTTTGTATGCCGTGATCGGCTTCGTCATCATGCATTTTTCACCGATGCCGTTGCTGCAGTGATACCCGCGGCCGGATTGATCCAGGGCAACGAACCCGTGACGGCGTCGACTGCAATTCTCCTGTGCGTTCGCAACGAACATCATCCAAACTAGGAACCGATACTCGACAGCCAAGCAAGGCCGCCCCAACGCCGCGAGCGGGCAGAAGGAAATGGTAATGCGATAAGGCAAGAAATCCAAAGTACGCGTGGACTTGGGTGACTGTGCCCAGAGACGACTCGCCCGATGCAAGGGGCTTTCAGCTGAACTCCCACCGTCAGACGGAAATGAGCGCATAGGGCAAGCCTGAAGGCTTCTGCACGCCCATGGCGACGTTGTATACCCGCGCTCCGGCGGGCGTGCGGCCCTCATACTTCCCGCGATGCGCATGACCATGCACGACGGCGCATACCTTGAAGCGGTCAATGGTTTCTGCAAGGCGCGAGCACCCGAGAAAGGGATAAATTTCGAGAGGTTCACCCTCTACTGTGTCGACAACCGGGGCGTAGTGAAGGACCACGACGGCGCGCCGGCTGTTCACCGTGCGCATGATGTTCTCCAGCCGCATCGCTTCATTCATCGCTTCGGCAACAAACGTCTTGATCGCCGGCTCGCCGAAAGAGCTCAGCATTCGTGTACCAAATCCGCCGGCAAAGCCCTTCACACCAATAAATGCCACGCCATCAACTTCGGTTGCCTGGCCATCGAGCAGGTGTACGCCCGCGTCACAAAGGATTCGTTTCACTTCGTCGGCATGTCCCGTCTCGTAATCGTGATTCCCAAGGACGCCAATTACTGGGATAGAGCAGACACGCAGCTCTTTAGCGAGGATTTCCGCCTGTGCCGGAGTTCCGGTATCAGTGAGGTCGCCGCAAAGGACCAGGGCGCCGGCACTCCTCGAGATTGCTTGAAACAATTCACGAAGCGAACCCGACTGCCCATCCTTCACATGAAGATCGCCGATGCTTGCAAATGTGAATGAACTCGCATCATCGTTCATTGCTGCACTCGTCTTCGCCGTTCAGGAAGCCCCATTTCTCGGTCGCACTTCGATAATCGGAGCTGGAAAGCAACCGACCGCGGCAGAGTTTCGTCGCCGGTGGCGACCTTCCCGCTGCCGACTCAATCGTTCAAGAAGATCGTCAAGCAGCCAATCTGGAATGGCATCTCGCTCACTCGGATAGATCCAACGAAACATGAGCAGATGACAAAGCAGTATCTCCCAATGTGGGTTCATGTACATGATCAGGCGCTGCCAATCGATTGCCTCTCGCTGCTTAAGGATGAGATGGACGATATCGACGCCATCATGACGGTTCCGCTTCTGGATGAACGCCTTGGTCCAGATCAGCTCGGTGGGGTTGATCACAGGCACGCAATGCCCGAGCACTTGAGCCTGTGCTGCATACTGAAACCACTCTTCCTGAACCGGCACGGCGCCATTGCTGGAACCAAAGATGACGTCAACGAAATTGCGACCGCAGTGAACTTTTCCCAACCAACTCTCATCCGCCGATACCCGATTGTTCCGCTGTAGGTGAGAAAGCAGGCGGGGGAATTCCGCGGCAGTCGTAAAAATGTCTAAGTCCTTTGTCGGGCACCGCGCCTGGGTATAAAGATTCACGGCGTACCCGCCTCCGATCATGAACGGACGGTCCGATTCGAGGAGATCCCTTAGGACATTTGAATAGAACTGCTCTGTTTGGGTAAGAGACTCGAGCTTGAACGCACCGACATCTCTCGAACGTTCCGTACCCGGCGCTGAGCGATCTCGCGCGTGCACTGATCACTCCATTTGTTCCTCAATACCAATCGGCGCGCATCCTGGAAGTTCCATCCGCGGACCTCGCACGACGACGCCAGAAGTAGGTTTGCCCGAATCCCGGAGACATCGGTGGATCACATCCTCCGCCTCGGTGAACCGGTGAGCGGTCACAGCTTGCGGCTACCAACAATCGGCATTTCCGAGATTAAGCCTACCGGACATAGTAGGGACACGACAAAACTAGTGACACGATGCCGAGCCCCACTCATTTACCGATCGTCTCGATTGCCCTGGCAAACAGTCGGGCGGAACCTTGCCAAGTGGGGAGCTGAGCCGCTGCCGCGCGAGCATTCGCGGCAAGCCGCCGCCGTTGATGCGGATCGCCGATCAGACGGCGCAGTGCCTGCGACAATGCGATCGGATCGTCCGCAGGCACCAGCAGACCGGCCTCCGGCGGTACTGTTTCTGGGATCGCGCCCGCCCTGGTCGACACGACCGGAAGCCCGTGCCCGATCGCGTCGGCGAGCGCCATCCCATACCCTTCGAAACGCGACGCGAGAACAAATATGTCGGATGCCAAATAGAGTTCAATGATGTGCTCAGCTGGCACGGCACCGAGCACCGCGACCCTGTCGCCGAGGCCGTAGGTCCGGATGTCGGCGTCAAGCTGCGCGGCGGCGGCCGGGTTGCGGGTCCGGTCACCCGCGATCGTCAGCCGCCAGGGCATGTCGGCAAGTGTGACTAGAGCAGCAATCAGCAGATCGTATCCTTTGTCCGGCACCACCGAACCAATCGAGAGAAGCCGAACGACGCCATCGTTGCTGCCGGGCGCTGACGGAACAGGGTCATTACCCGGTCGGACCACGCTGACGCGCTGAGCCGGGACGTCGTAATCAGCAATCACAATCCGGGCGGTTGCCTCACTCGTGACCACGACGTGCGCGGCAGCAGCGAGCGCCGCGCGCTCGCTCTCGCGGAAGACGTCTGCCTGCGTTCTGTCTAGACCGGAATGCAGAGCAAGCGGTTGATGCACCAGAGCGATGAGCGGTGTGCGGGATCGGAGCGCGCCGGCCTCGGGCAAGGCCCCGAATGCAAGCCCATCGAGGACCATCGGACAGCCGGCCGGCATCGCGGACAGTATCGCCAGCGCGGTCGCGCGCTGCGCGATGCTCGGGAATGGAAAGCTGTCGCCTATGTTGGCGACATCGACGTGCCAACCGAGCCGCCGAAGCTCTTGGATGATGCGTCGATCATAGCGATAACCTCCGGTCGGCGTGGCGAGATCACCCGGCACGGCGAACACAAGGTGCAGTTCATTGTATGGAAACGTGCGCACGGTGCGGATCCTGCGATGGTTGCGCCAAGTCAGACTGATTTGCGCGAGCCGCAAGCCGAACAATATCCGTCTTCATGATGGCCATTCCTTTAGTGGCTAGGTAGGTCCTTCCAGGCGCATAGTGAGAGGCCGCCGCGAAAAGAATCCAATCGAGCGTGCCGCCCGATGACATCAAGCATGGTGAGCAGTAGCGCAACGAGGGCAGGCACGTCTCCGTTGGGAATGAACGTCCAGGGAGCAGAGCAACTGCGGCGAAACCCAGCTTGGTCCAGCAGCACGGAAAATTCTTCGCGATTCAGTATTCGGTCACTAGAAAGGTGCTTAGTGCCAAACCCCAACATAGGTGCTATCGTCCGATACCAAACGTAATCGGCATCCGGTGTCAGGCAGAAAAAACGGCCACCAATCTTCAGCACCCTATAGATGCTTGCCAACGCCGCTCGCTTGTCTAGCATATGCTCGAAGGCACCGATACAAATCGCCAGATCGACCGACTGGTCCGCGATTCCGTTCAGCTCCTCGGCGTTGCCCACCTCAAACGTAAGATTGGCTTTCCAAGCTGAGTTCCGAAGACGAGCGCGCGCCAATGCGATCATGCCCGGCGAGACATCAATCCCGATGCCACGAGCTACTTCAGGTGCAAGAGCGAGGAGGTGATGGCCATTGCCGCAACCAAGGTCTAGCACCACATCAGAGGGTCGGATTCGAGCCAGGTTTCGCACAAGCTCGAGCCGGTATTCGAGCAGCCGATGCGGGTGACCGTGCTGCTCGGGAGATCCTGTTGACGCACATCGATCAAAGAAAGACCTGATGTCCGTGGTGTTGCATGAGGGAGTGGTCCTGACACCGCGAAACCTCGACCAAGGCGCTCGTCGTTCGGTGCCAAGTGTCTGCCCCCGCAGCGGGCGGCCTGCGAGATCGGCAGAAGTTGTCGGATTTCGCTTCTGTATCATCAACATGACAGGCCGAGAACCGACTCTGGCGGCAATCAAATAATTCCAAATGCTCCGCTTAAGTTCCCGGCTGGCACGATCTACGAAGCGTAGGCGCGCGCCGCAGTTGTCCCTCGTGCGGAACCTAGCGCGTCGATGCAATCGGTCTGCAAAGCCGCCATCCGGTCCTAATTCGAGGACGTTGAATGCCGCGCCACATCGCCTGGCAGGGCCGCAAGTGCTAGGCTTGAGCCTGGGGAAAAGAATAGGATCTGGACGCCGCATAATTTTTCGAGGTCGTTTCTGACGCGGTGGAACACACACGACGGGGGCCGGTAATCGGATCAGCCACAGTCTTCGCCCTCGGCGGAACTGAAGACAACTCCTGGCGGAGTATCGATTTATGAGCTGGTTTTTTATCGCCCTGTGGGCGCCCTTCCTGCTTGCTTGCGCCAATCACAACGACAAGTTTTTGCTGTCGAGATACCTCAAGCAGAAAAGTATCGGATCCATTGTCATACTCTCTTCCCTGCTCAGCGGCGTCGCGATCCCGATCGTATTGTTCATTCAGCCGGACGTGTACGACGTCAACTTCGTTCAAGGAACTGCGCTTGTCGCGACCGGGATGTCGAGCGTCTTCGCCGCTGTTTGCTATCTCTACGCACTCGACATCGATGAGGCATCTTTCGTCACACCGCTTTATCAGACGGTGCCCATTTTTGCTTACTTCCTCGGTTATTTCATTCTGAGTGAAACGATCACGCTTGCTCAAGGATTGGGTTCGTTCGTTATTATTGTTGGTGCGCTTGCATTGTCGTTTGAGTTAGGTCGGCGGGGAATACGGTTCAAGCGAAACGTTGTGGCATTGATGCTGGGGGCTTGCTTCTTGAGTGCGGTAAATGGCGTCATTTTCAAGCTGATCGCCGTGGACAAGGGTTTTTGGGTTTCGCTTTTTTGGGGACTCGTCGGCCAAACGATGACCGGTTTGACTTTCCTGGTCTGCGTTCCAAGTTACCGCAGAGATTTCCTCGACCTCTTCAAGCAATCGAAAGTCGGTGCTGTTGGCCTCATCGCGTTGAGCAAGACATTGTTCAGCGTCAGCGAAGCCGTCACGCTTTACGCCACCCTGCTGGCGCCCGTCGCATTGGTTCTTCTCGCGAATTCGTTCCAGCCGCTTTTCGTCTTTGCGTTCGGTATCGTGTTGACACTGTCTTTTCCTCGCGTGGCCAAGGAATCGATAGGCCGTATGAAGATGCTACAAAAGGGCGTGGGAATTTGCCTCATGCTCGTCGGTGGTTACTTGATCAGCAGATAACATCTTACCGAGTTAGCGATGCCGCTCGACTGCTTCTGGCGTGCAAAAGCGGACATTGGCCAAGCGGCTGGCCAGACATCAACCGCCGCCACCGCGACGTCCGTTCACTCGCCGAATCGGAATTCGATCGACAAGTCTTCGCCACGTTCGAGCCCTTCGAAGGCCGTCGCAGGCTCGGCCGAAACCAACTGCATCACAATTGGCGAAATCCTCCGAGCAATTATGCCCGCCGAATGCGCCATCTCCGAAACTCGGCCCATGCCCAATCCTAACAGCATCACGCCCTAGTCTTCGTCCGGCTCGCGCACGACCGGCGGTTCGTCGGCGTGGTCCTCATCCTCTTCGTCCTCATCCTCTTCGTCTTCAGGATCTCGGGGCGGCACCGTCTTGCCTATGATCACGAAGGGACTCCGGTCGATCAACCTGGTGGCAAATTCCTTGGGGATATGCGGGGTCGTGCTGTTGCTCCTCGGGTGTGGACCCTAGCGGATTTTACCGGCTTCCGCATGAGGGGTAGCGCCGCACCGTTTGTGGGGCATGCCATCGATGGTCCGCCTGCGGGCATCTCGGTTACGCCGCCAAAGCCGATGAAGGGTGGGACCTCGTCTATGCGGCGCGGACAATATCCCATCTCATGGCGGGCCATCCCCCCTGAATGACCCCAAAGCCAAAGCATTTGGTGGTAGCATGGAGATAGGAAACTGGGGAAACAGACCCCCAATGGCTCTAGATCAGACCAAACGTAAGCTCGCGGCTATTCTCGCCGCCGATATTGCTGGCTATAGCCGGCTGATGGGTGCGGACGAAGAGGGCACGCTTTCCCGCCTCAAGCTGCTTCGCCGCGAGCTAATCGATCCGAAGAACAAGCAACATCACGGCCGCATCGTGAAAACGACCGGTGATGGAATTCTAATTGAGTTTCCAAGCGTGGTGGATGCAGTGCGCTGCGCGATCGAGATTCAGCAGGGTATGGTCGAACGCAATGCCGACCTGCCGCAGGAGAAACGAATTGAGTTTCGCGTCGGGGTCAACCTTGGGGACGTGATGATCGAAGGCCGAGACCTCTATGGCGATGGCGTGAACATCGCAGCCCGACTTGAGGCGCTCGCCGAGCCCGGCGGCATATGCATCTCACAGACAGTCCTCAATCACGCGCGCGATAAGGTTCCTTTCGACGTCGAGGACGCGGGCGAGCAAGCGCTGAAGAATATCGCCCGGCCTGTTCACGTTTACCGTATCATCATCGATCGCAGTCGGCGCCCCGCAGCGCCCAAACCTGAGGCTCCGGCGCTCGCGTTGCCCGACAAGCCGTCCGTCGCCGTGCTGCCATTCACCAATATGAGCGGCGACCCCGAGCAAGAGTTCGTCTCCGACGGGGTCGCCGAGGATGTGATTACGGCACTATCGCACTACCCCTCGCTGTTCGTCATCGCCCGGAACTCGTCCTTCACTTACAAGGGTCGAGCGGTCAATGTGAAACAGGTCGGACGCGAGCTCGGCGTGCGCTATGTGCTCGAAGGTAGCGTGCGCAAGGCCGGCAATCGGATCCGCGTCACTGCGCAATTGATAGAGGCAGGAACCAGCAACCATGTGTGGGCCGAGCGCTACGACCGCGATCTCGCCGATATTTTCGCTATGCAGGACGAACTCACCGAAGCGCTGACGACCGCCCTGGCCCCCGCCATTGCAGACGCCGAGCTGCGACGCGCCATGCGCAAGCCACCGGAGAGCCTTGATGCCTGGGCGGCCTATCAGCGCGGTCTGTGGCATCTGAGCAAAGCTACCCCAGACGACGATGCGACGGCAGAGAGTTTCTTTAAGCAGGCAATCGACCTCGACCCGACCTTCGCCGGCGGCTACAGCGCGCTCGCCTTGTATCAGCTGCAAGCGGCCGCGATCTACCAGAAACTGGATCTACCAAGCGCGCAACGCTCGGCCGAGGCCTTGGCCCGTCGGGCGGTCGCGCTCGATGGCGCTGATGCAGAATCCCGTTCATGCCTCGGCTGGGCCTTGCAAGCGCGCGGCGACGCCGACGGTGCGTTGGCGGAGATCGAGCGAGCTCTCTCAATGAGTCCAAATCTGGCCATCGCGCATGGCCACAGAGGCGCGACGCTGATCTTCGCGGGACGGCCAAGGGAAGGGCTCACGGCTCTCGAAACATGTATCAGGCTCGACCCCCGCGATCCGTATCTGGCCGTACGTTTGCTGCACGTTGCGTGTGGACTATATTTCTGCGGCAAATACGAGGCTTCGATCGAAGCCGCGAAACGCCTGATCCGGTCATTTCCCGATTTTCCGATGATCTACCGCTGGCCCGCGGCGGCGCTGGGCCAACTTGGGCGCACAATGGAAGCGAAGGTTGCATTGGAGAAGGCCGTCTCGCGCGCACCGGGGGCATTCGACATGTATGTCCGCAAGAGAGCTCCGTGGTTTCGGCCGGAGGACCACGCTCATCTCGTTGAGGGTTTGCGCAAGGCCGGCTGGAATAGTTGAGGCCGCATTGAAGTCTGTCGCCTTACCCGACCCGGATGGCCTGTGATTTACGGGCGAATGTCCGATATGGGCGCGGAGGGTTCAACTGATCGCTGCAACACATTCCGCAAACTTCTCAGCTGGGGTTCGGAGCCTTTCATTGAGCTGCCTTGCTATCGCACTGAGTTTGGCTTGGCTATGTAGGGACAGTTCGGTGCCACGCGGAAGATATTGGCGCAGCAATCTGTTGGTATTTTCGTTTGAGCCGCGCTGCCAGGGAGACCGAGGGTCACAAAAATAGACCTCGACCTCGGTGGCTAATGTCAGTCGCTGGTGATCGGCGAGGTCTTTGCCTCTGTCCCAGGTCAGCGATCGGTAGAGTTCACTGGGCAATCTCTGCGATTGTTTGATCAACGCCGAGACGACACTTTCAGTATCCTTGTTCGCAACCTTGACCAGCATCACGTAACGCGTATGACGCTCGATCAAGGCGCTCGATGATTTGCTCCAAGCCGGTTGACCCGAATGGCGATCGACGGGGACATATCAAAGATACCGTCTCAATTCGTCAGCGGAGCTGTATAAATCCCTGGGACCGAGGAAAGGAACTCACGGATCATCATCGCTTTACGTTGGCGACCAACATCGACGTCTATTTTTGCGATCCGCAAAGCCCGTGGCAGCGCCGCTCGAATGAGAACACCAACGGCCTGCTGAGACAGTACTTTCCAAAGGGCACCGATTTGTCGGTGCACTCGCAAGCCGATCTGAACAAAGTGGCTCGTCAGCTCAACGAACGACCACGTGAGACCTTGCAATCTGAAACCCCAGCAGAGAGAGTTAACGCCTGTGTTACGTGCCAGCGCGAGATATTCGACAAGCAACATGCAACGGCAAGATCGAACGCGGCACCGCCGGTCGCCATGAATTCGTTTTTTCTGAATAGCTTCCGAGCAAACGGCTGAAGCAGTCAGGTCTCTGCCCCCCCGTGGCCGGTCTGCAGAGCCGATGACGTATGTCGGCGGCGACTACGCCATCATTGTCGCTAACCGTACTCGAGCTTTACGATTTACTTAGCGTTTGCTGCTGCCACCCTCCGTTGCTCGGCTCTTCCTATCCGCCAGGTGATTCAAATACGCCAAGATCAGGTCGAGTTCCTCTTCGCTCAGGTCCTCCTCGGCAAAGCTGGGCATCCGTTGCTCGGGCCAAACCCGGACCGAGCGTGGATCTCGGATCAGTGCGCGCAAACCGGCATCGGTGAAGTACTCGGTTGGGTCATCGGCAAATTCAGATCGGGGGCCAGCCGACGCCGATCCTGCCTGGTTCATCGTGTGGCATGTGAAGCATTTGTTCACGAAGAGGGTTTGCCCGTCTCGCGCCGGATGGAGGGCAGGGAGCATGGGATCAACCGCGAGCGAGGGCCACCGCTTGGCGGGCGCGTCTTGCACCGACAAAGTGATAATTTGGTAGGGCCACATCATGGTTGGGACGGATGACGCTTGATCGCCGAGCCATACGACATAGAAGGCGCCTGCGCTCTTATCCTTACCTAGAATTGGCGGCCACGGTCTGTCGGCGGCTTCGATTGCTATATACGCGACGATGCAGTCGTTAGCGTAGATCAGATCGCGAGGGAATTGCGTCACGCAGCCATCTTGCGCTACCGCTTCCACCACGGCATCGGGCGGAATGGCAAATCCTTCAAGCAACTTCGCGAGCGCGGCTCGATACGTCCGTTACTCCCCGCATGGGCGATGCCCAGGCGCAGGCCTTCGTTCCTGGTGATGCAACAAATCCTGTGTAGCCGCGTACACGAACTACTTTTTCGACTGATGTCGGAGAGCACGAGCAAAAAAGTCGCGAGCTATCGTGTCTAAGACCGCGGAGATTTGTTCGCCTGGCTCCGGGGCCTGTTCGAGTCGTTCGGCCTCGCGAATGTAGTCTAAAGACAATTCGCGCAAGCGCTGGACCTCGGAATCATCCGGCAAGGGAGCGATTTGAGCCAGCAAGTGTAATGCGCGCGCACGCGCGCGTTCGCTTCTGGAGCCATCCATGATGGGCCTCCAAGATTGTTATTGTGAGCTTCTGATCTTGAAGACCGCGGTTGCGGTCTGTTCTCCCCAGCCCGAACCATAACATTCGGCACACAGTGAGGAGGGCCATTGAGCCCGGCTCAATTAAACTAAACGCGCTTCCTTGTGTCTGGTTCCCGACCCTAGGGCGGGAGCTAAGTAGCGGTTTTCCGAGCCGAGCCAAGCCCGCCAATGCGGTGATAACGTGCTGCGGATGTTCGTTACCGAAAATCCACCGGCCCCGGGGCGACGGCGGAGGCTGCAGGCTCGCGCTCACTGCCAGAGTGCGCACGACAGGGGCCGGGTAGTTCGGGAAAACGCCCGGCATTGGCGACAGGTTGCCGACGTAGCGGTTGATGACGCGGAACAGCGCGCGGATCGCTTCTTGGTTGGTGGTGATGCTGTGGAGATTGCACATCTATCGAAAGCTGCCGCGACGGATCACCCTGCGTAGCCTCTATTACTATGCAGATCCCTTAGCCTGCGCATGTAGTAACCTGCCGCTCAACCGCTGACCTGATCTCGTCGTTGATTTTGATAACCCTCTTCTTGCTCTTGCGCCATTTCCCCCACGCTCCCGCGGCGTTCGACATCAATGCCCGCCCGGTCAGCGCTGGACGGGCGACATTGTCACAGCGGACCAGGAAGTGGACCATCGTATAGTCACGGAGCATCAACGGCACGGGCAGCGTCAATCCTTTTCCCGCCCATCTCCCTTCACGAAAAGGTCGTCCGGACGAGGTGTTCGAACAGGAATTAGGTCCGGAGTGACTATCGACCAACTCGCGCTATCGTCGGCGACGCCCTCTGGTTCGCGCCGCTTTCTTGGCGGCGGCAGAGCGGCCAGCGGCGCCTTTTGTCTTTACGGCTTTCCTGGCTGCGGCAGAACGAGCTGAGGCGGTGCGGCGCGAGGCGGCACGACGCGCTTGCTTCGAGAGCGCGGTGCGCGACGCCGTGCTGCGCGGTTCGCGCTTAAGGACCCGTGACACGGCGCGCGAGACGCGCGGTCGGCGTCGGGGCTTTCGCTTGCCCTGGCCTGCCTCATACGCGTACTCGGCGCTTTTGCGGGTGCTCGCCTTGGCCTTGCCTTTCCGTGGCGGGCGAAGAGCAACGCCTGCGCGCCTCGCTTTGGATAGGCCAATGGCAATGGCCTGCTGCGGCGATCTCGCCCCATGTTCGCCGCGGCGAACCTTGCGGATCTCCTCATGCACAAATTCGCCCGCCTGAGTGGTGGTTGATTTGCCCGCGCGCTTGTCCTTCCGGGCCTTCTCCACGGTTCGTCGCTCTGGCATGACTATTCCTCCATAGTGCCCTCAAGCGTAACGCCGTACCTCGCAAAAGGTCCCTGAACGCTGCTTGCGGGGTGTGAGCAGCTACGCCATGGCCTAACATGTCGCGCACGTGCTTATCGGAACAACATCGAGCAACTCTGGCCGATCCGGGCAGAGTCGGCAGCGCGACCTTGCGCAACTATTTCTCGCCTTCGAGTCCACCCATCACGAGATGCTCAGCGAGCACCGTCCAAGACGCGCGGATCTTGTACTCTACGTTCCACTACGACTAATCGCCGACGCCAGGGCGCCGCAGCCTATATCCGCCGGAGGATCGCCTTCATCTGATCGATCTCCTGACGCTGCGACCGTTCGATCTCACCGCACAAGCGGACGATCTCAGGGTCGGTCAGTTTCGCCTGCTGACACATCAGGATTGCACCCGAGTGGTGCGGAATCATCGAGCGAAGGAATGCGCGATCGCCGATCGTCGTCTGGCCGCGGATCAGGGCAAGCTGCCGACGAAACGATGATTGCGCCCGCGAGGATCGCGGTATTTGCGCCCCTCGACGGGAACAAGTGCCGCATCGCCATGATCATCAGCACCACCATCGGTGCGACCATCATCACCGTCATGTAGAGCATATTGAGATTGTTGGAGAAGCTGTCGAGCCCATCGATCATGACGAACATCACGAGATACGTGATGACGCCGCTGATGATCGTCTGAACAATGAGGCTGGCATAGCCGCCCTTGTTCGTCTTCATGTGATCCATATCGGCGCTTCTTTTTTGTTCGCTGCGCTTCCCAGCAACGCGCAAAGACTAGATCCGTCATCGAGCGGCCAACACACGCAATTGCAGCGAGCCCAACGAGGGAGCGTTAGGATCCCGCCGCTCCCTGCCGCCGCCGCGCGATCACGAACAGCGGCAGCGATGCGAACTGGACTGCGACGGCGAATATAACGAGCGCGAGCCGCGACTGCTCATACAGAAGACCGGTCGCGATGCTGCCGAGCAGCCAACCACTTCCATAACCCGCAAAGAACAGTCCGAAGGCGAGATTTCGTCGGCTCTCCGGTAGGACGCCGGCGACAACGGCTTTCAGCAGCATGTCTTGCGTGACCTGGCCGATGCCCCAAAACGCCATTCCCAAGAGCGCTCGATAGAAGCCGCCGAGGAATACAAGCGGCGAGAAGAGAGCCGTCAGGACGACCGCGATGAGGATGACCGGCAATCCGATCCTGTCGTACAGCTTGCCCAGGCCGAGACTTGCCATCACGCCACAAGCGGTGCCGAATGCCAGGAAGAGCGGCACCCAATAAACAGTAGCCAGGCCGCTGCGGGAGAGGTGGTAGGCAATGAGCTCGAAGCTCATGAGTCCGGCCGCGAAGCATGCCCCTGCCAGCATGTAGAGCCAATAGGCCGGCGTGAATCCTTTCGCTGGTGCGCTGCGATGTTCCTCAAGCCGCGAGGGGACCGGGAACTGGTGGCGCGCGAAAGTCAGAGAGGCCAGCGCGAGCAGACAGGGGATAGCGAGCAGGACATAGCCCGTCCGATGCTGGCCGTGCAGGAAGAGCAGCAGCGCGATGAAGAGAGGGCCGACGGTCCGGCCACCGGCGTCCAAGGCGTTGTGGACGCCATAGACCCAGCCTCTGCCGTGCTGGCTTGTGGCGTAGGAGAGCATCGCCTCGACGATCGGCTTGCGCATGCCCCGACCGATGCCCTGGAGGAGGACAAGCCCGGCTGCCAGAGTCCAATGTCCAGCCAGCGCGATCGCTGGGACGGCAATCAGGTTGAGTGCATAGCCGACAAAGGCGATGCGCCAATACTTTCCCGTCTTGTCGGCGAGATAGCCGGAAATGCCGCGGGTGAGATAGTTCAGGAATTCGCTCAGACCCGCGGTAACGCTGATGACGGCCGCGCCAGCTCCCAATGAGGCGAGGAACGGCCCATTCATGCTCGCGCCACCTGAGTAGGTCGTGTCGCCGAAGAAATCAACGGCGCCCATGATGAGTACGAAGGTGAAGGCGGGCGACGCGGAACCGATCGACAACAAGCCTCGAGCCATTTCACATCACCGTCGGATGAGCTCGTCCGGCGACCATCGTTCCTGAACCGGATTGGCAACAATGACGGTAGCAGCTGTTGCCACTAGCCCGACTCCCATTACTCTGACGAGAAGAACTAGCTCTTTGTTGGCAGAGATTATCTTCAGGGTCCTCTCCTTACATGTCACATCCGGCCAAATCCCGTGAGCCGTCCCGGATCCTGACGGGGCAAAAGCCCGCCGCGGCGTGAGGGTTAGTCGGGCGGCTTGCAGCGCTTAAACGGCTTGCCGACAGCATCGGTTCCCGATTGCGAAAATCGATCATGACTGCACGCTTCGCATGCGGCCGGCGGGATCTCGATATGACATCGAGCGAGCGACGCGAACTGAGGCAGGCCGTGCGGGTCGGACGGCCCTTCCGATGAAGGCCGCTTGCAGCGCGGCATTTCCGACGAAGCGGGCGAGGGCGTCCGCGGCCCTGGTGACATGCATCCTGCGAGAGGCGCGACCATCTGGACGAAATCGGCGGAGGCGATCGGGGAGGAATTGGATCTTCGGGTGACGACGTCGCACTCATTTGATCCGCAAGCCTTTCCGACGGGTCGAATGATGACACGTGCGACGGCCGTAACGAGGCCAAGATCGGGGGGCAGCGTTCTGCTGAAAAGTCGCGACCCACGTATTGCGCCTCGGATCGACTATAACTTGCTGGCCGATCCGAGTGATCGCCGCCGCATTCTCGAAGGCGTGAAACTGTCCCGGCGCATCAGGCGAACGGTGGCAATCGTATTCCATTGTGTGGAAGGATCGGTGTGGAAGGTCGTCACGTCAACGACGTCATCGAACATGCAACCGGCGGCCTTCAGCACTGCAGCAAGGTTGTCGAAGGCAAGCTGGACCTGCTTTTCGAAGTCCGGCTCGGGCGATCCGTCCTCGCGGCTGCCGACCTGGCCCGAGACGAAGAGAAAGTCGCCCGAGCGGATCGCCGCTGAATAGCGATTGCGCTCGTAGAGCGCCTGTCGGCCGGTAGGGAAGATCGCATCGCGCTTGGCCATGATTTCGCTCCTCGTCAAACAAGGTAGGGATCGATCTCCAAACCGTCGCGAGATTGTTCACCGCGACGGGCGGAAGAAGCCAGCCGTTCCGGTCACCGCGTCGCTCGGCGTCTTGCAGCGCGCGCACCTGATCTTAAGCCAGGGGTAGCCTCCATTCACGGCCTGGTCGATGGTGGGCGACGGATCGATCGGTTCGCCGTCTGACCACATCCGCTCGTTCCAGCTTTCGCAAAGGAGCCGGTCGGCTTGCTGGAGGATCGCCTCGCCCTTGGCCCGCATCTCCGCCGATTGGGCGGCCAGGACGTTGGGCCATCGCGCGTGCCTTGCCGAGCTCTTTCGCCAGAGTCTTGCGGTCGCCGCCCGACAGGGGCGTAGGGTGATACTTCGGGGCCATCCGGATATCCAGGCGCACAGAGATCGGATCGGCGATCCGGAGCGGGCTACCGCGTCTCGAACGCCGGCCAGCACCCGTCTTCTTCATGCCTGCCGGTGCGCTGCTGGCAGGTGTTGTCGAGCAGCCGCTGCGCGACGTCCTTCTAGACCGCGTTGCCACCATATAATCGGACTGCGTCGGCGGTCTGGATTTCCACGGTCCGCTCGCAGCGGCGGCAGGAGACGCGCAGCACATGGCGCTGGATCTCCGAAAGACGTCGCTGCTGCAGCTGGGCCCCGGTCGCGTCGGCGCGAGGGTCTTTGAGTACCGATTCCCAGTATTCAGCCGGGAGGGGCGCATCCGGAGCCGCAGCGGCCCGGCCGACGGGCGGCTTCAGCGGCCAGTTTTTCCATCTGCTTTGGGGTCGGCATGCGTCGGCTCGCGGGTTGGTCGGTCATTCCGAGATGGAACATAAAGTGAACAAAAGTCGAGTCGGCCCAAGTGGTCGCTGAGAAAAATTCATCCATTTGGCGATGTCGGAACCAAGCTGGGTGGATCGTCTTGAATCCGGCATCAGTATTGGAGTTCCCCGCGATGGCCCCCCGCGCTAACTGGAAAGGCTTTCTGCGCCTTTCTCTCGTCACCTGTCCGGTCGCGCTCTATCCGGCTACGTCGGAATCCGAAAAGGTCTCGTTCAATCAGCTCAACCGAAAGACCGGCCACCGCATCAAATACGCCAAGGTGGATGCTGACACCGGCGAGGAGGTCGCCAACGAGGACATCGTCAAGGGCTACAAGGTCGACACCGACACCTTCATCGAGGTGACGAAGGAGGAGCTCGAGAACGTCGCGCTGGAATCGACGCGAACCATCGAGATCGACGAGTTCGTCGACCGCAGCGAGATCGATCCGAGATATCTCATCCGGCCTTACTATTTGCGCCCCGACGGCAAGGTCGGGCACGACGCTTTCGCCGTCATTCGCGAAACCATCCGGGAGATGAACAAGGTCGCAATCGGTCGCGTCGTGCTGACCAACCGGGAGCACATCGTCGCACTCGAGCCGCTCGACAAGGGGCTGATGGGGACGCTGCTGCGCTATCCCTACGAAGTCCGTTCCGCAGACGAGTATTTCGACGATATCCAGGATGTGAAAGTCACGAAGGACATGCTCGATCTCGCCAAACACATCGTCAACCAAAAGGCGGGACATTTCGAGCCGGACAAGTTCGAAGACCAGTACGAAACCGCCCTTATCGATCTCATCAATCAGAAGCGCGCCGGCAAACCGATCACCGCGAAAGCCCGTCCGCGGGGTGAGAACGTGGTCGACTTGATGGACGCGCTGCGGAAGAGCATCGGAGGAGGCGCGGCGGCAGCGACAGAGGCGCCAAAGAAGCCAGCCAGGAAGGCGCGCAAGGCGGCGGCCGGGCAGAAGGAAATGCTGATGCCGATTGCCGGCAAGAAACCGGCCAAGGAGGCCACGAAGAAGTCGGCGGCCAGACCGCAGCGGAAGTCAGCCTAGCGTGTCGTGAAGCATCCAGTGACGCCAGACGGCCGTTACTTCGTCGTCCGCGGCAGGCTTTGGCGGATGGCGAATCCGGTCTCGACGAGGTTAAGCGAGGCCGATCTCGTCGGGCGGCTGATGGGAGCCCGGCGGGCGGTACGCGACGCCAAGAAAGCGGCCGATCTGGAGGCGGAAGCAACGGCGCATAGGACCGTGGACGAGCTCAAGCAGGCACTCGGCGAGCGCGGTGCGGTGTGGTGGGGCGACGGTTGGCCGGATCTCAACCGGCACATGGCGAAGAACACGCTTTATGCCGACTGGTATGCGAAACTGGCTCGCTCCGACCATGGAGGACTGTGAGTTGCCAAAAGCCGCTATCTTCGATCTGGACGGCACGCTTCTGGACTCGGTGGATCTCCACGCGCTGGTATGGCAGGAAGCTTTGCTCAAGTTTGGCCCCGATGTCAGCTTTGAACAGGTTCGAGGCCAGATCGGCAAAGGCGGGGACAAGCTCATTCCCGTCTTCCTGTCCGCCGACGACCAACGAGACCATGGCGAAAAACTGGAAGAGTGGCGCGGAAATCGCTTCAAGACGGAGTATCTGCCGCTTGTGCGTCCCTTCTCGGCGGTCCCGAACCTGCTGCGACGCGTGCGCGAGGCTGGACTTCAGATCGCAATTGCCTCCTCGGCCAAGAAGGATGAAGTCGACAAGTACCTCGACATCGCTCGCATCGTCGATCTCGTGGACCTCGCAACTTCTTCCGACGACGTAGATGAATCAAAACCGGCTCCGGACATCTTCAAGATCGTTCTCAAGAAGCTTAAGATCGATGGCGCCGACGCCGTCGCGATCGGTGACACGCCATACGATGCGGAAGCGGCCGCTAAGGTGGAGGTTCGCACGGTCGGTGTACTCTGTGGAGGCTTCACGGAGAACGAATTGAGGAAAGCCGGGTGCGCCGAGGTGTATCCGGGGCCCGCTGCGCTACTAGCGTGTTTTGAACATTCGTTGCTGCGCAAGTAGCCAGTCGTAGCGCCTCAGATCCTTCGCCGTTGCCCAGCTCTCGATCCGCGCCGCAAAATAGGAGCGACATGCCTGCGTTGAAAAAGACTTCGAGGAGATCGACGTTGAGCGCGGGCATTCTGGCCTACCGGAAAGGCGCTCGCGGGCTCGAGGTTCTGCTCGTCCACCCCGGCGGTCCGTTCTGGCGCAAGAAGGACGGTGGCGCTTGGTCCATTCCGAAGGGCGAAATCGATGCCGCTGATGCTCCAGAGCAGGTCGCGCGGCGCGAGTTTGCCGAGGAACTCGGCCCGAGCGCTTCTATTGGTCCACTCCAGCCGCTGGGGGAGATTCGACAACGAGGAGGGAAACGCGTCATCGCATTCGCCGGAGAGGGCCATTTTGACCCGGCGGCGCTGATCAGCAATACCTTCGATATCGAATGGCCGCCACGAAGCGGTCGACGGCAGAGCTTTCCCGAAGTCGACCGCGCGGAATGGTTCGATATCGAGTTCGCGCGGACCAAGATGCTGTCCGCTCAGGTAGAACTTCTCGATCGTCTTTTGGCGACCGCGGCTGAGAGCGACGGGAGATGACGTTTAGGATTGGAATTATTTCCGATACACACGGCCTGCTGAGGCCCGAGGCGGAACGAGGCCTGATGGGCGTCGATCACATCATTCATGCCGGCGACATCGGGCGCCCTGAGATCGTCGACGCGCTTGGCCGGATCGCGCCTGTCACCGCCATTCGTGGAAACGTGGACAGCGGCGAATGGGCCCGCGAATACCCCGATACGAAACTCGTGCGCCTGGCGGGAAAGTCGATCTACGTTCTGCACGACGTTAAGACGCTGCAGGCCGATCCCGGCGCCGGCATCGACGTCATCGTCTCCGGGCATTCCCACGTGCCGAAGATCGACACGGTCGGTGGCGTTCTCTACCTGAATCCCGGCAGCGCCGGACCGCGGCGCTTCAAGCTGCCGATCACGCTTGCGATGCTCGAAGTCACGCGTGAGGGCATGCGACCGGAAATCCACGGCCTTGCAGGCGACTGAGCGCACCACCGCGCAGGGAATTCACAGCGGAGGAGGCGCATGCGTTAATTCGTTCCGTTTGCCGGTTACGCCCGAAGGGAAGCGCTATTTGCGCGGACGTTCTCGCTCGCGCACGACATCCTTCGCCCGCTTATCGGACCTGAGTCCGAGGTACACGGGCTGGCGCAGTTCGCCCTTGCTCGTCCACTCCGCGAATTTCACCTCGGCCACCAACGACGGCCTGACCCAGGTCGTGGCGGCCTCGTCCTTCACTTTGGCAGGGAAGAGTGATTTAGGGGTTGTCAGCTTCACGAGCTTGGCATGGAGGTCTTCCAGGACCTTGTGGCTGAAGCCAGTGCCGACATGTCCGATGTAACGCCATGTATCGTCTTCCCGCACGGCGAGGACCAGGGCGCCGAAGAACGGCCTGGTGCGCCTGGGCGCCGTGAAGCCGGCGATCACCACTTCCTGTCGCTTTGCCGTCTTGATCTTCAGCCAATCCGGGGTCCGGCTTCCGGACGCATACGCGCTGTCGGCGCGCTTCGCCATGACGCCTTCCAGACCCTTCCGCTCGGCCTCGGTGAAAAATTTCGTGCCTTTCGCTTTGCGGTGACGGCTGAAGGCGATCAGCGGGTGGCGCGGCAGGATCCCTTTCAGCCGCTTCTTGCGCTCGAGAAGAGGCTGCTTGCGCAAGTCCACTGCATTCTCGAACATGAGATCGAAGGCGCAATACAGGAGCTTCGCTTCATGACGCAGCGCGTTTTGAAGCAGCTGGAAATGTGAGACGCCGTCCTTTCCGATCGCGACGAGCTCGCCATCGATCACGGCGTCGCCCTTCACGCCCTCCAGCGCTTTGGCGACCTCGAAATAGCTGCGGCTGATGATCTTGCCGTTGCGGCTGTAGAGCGCGACCTTGCCCCGCCGGATTTCCGCGATCATCCGGAAGCCATCGTACTTGTCCTCGAAAACCCAGCCGGGGTTGTCGAACGGCGCGTCGGTGAGCGTAGCGAGCATCGGCCGCAGGCGCTTGGGAAGGGTCGACGTCCGGCTCATTCAAGGGCCAATTCTTCAGAGCGCGTTGCGTAATGCATGGACGTCCTTCAAGAATGAAGGAACGCTCAAGGCCATGGCATGTTCCGTCAGACTCCACGGCAAATCCCAGAGTGCGCGACGTTAACTATCGAACGGAAGGGCTGATCAGACCGATGGCCAGAAAACTCAAGACTTACCAGACTTCGCTGGGTTTCTTCGATCTGGCGATCGCCGCTCCCTCCATGAAAGCGGCTCTGGAAGCATGGGGCGCCGACAGCAATCTCTTCCACCAGGGCGCGGCGAAGGAAAGCGACGATCCGGACGTTATCGCCGCGGCCATGGCAAAGCCCGGCGTCGTTCTCAGGCGCCCGGTCGGATCCGACGGATCTTTCAGCGAGCATGCCGAACTGCCCACTCATCTTGGCGGCGGTGGACCAACGAAAGCCGCCCGCAAGTCGAAAGGCCCAAAGGCGAAGAAGCCTTCCTCTCGCCCCGTCGATAAGGTTGCGGAACGAAAGGCCGCTTTCGACTACGAACGGGAACGGAGGAGCCGCGAGCTTGAACGGGCGAGCGAAGAGGCCGCAAGGCAGAAGGAGCGTGAACGCCGGCAGCAGGCCATCAACAAGGCGCAGGCTGCGTTGGACAAGGCCGAGCAGGAGCACGCGAAGCGGGCTGCCGCCATTCAGGCTGAGGTCGAGGCTCTTGAGAAGAGATCGCAAACCGAAGAAGCCCGCTGGGATGAGGAGAAGGAGCGATTGGAAGCCGCGCTGCGGCGCGCGCGGGGTTAGTATCTGTGGCGGCACCCACGCGTGAAGGCCGGCGGTCGCCGTCAAGCGTTCATCGTTCGGGATCCAGCACGCGTGCTGCGGCTTGGTTCACCGCGGCGCGGTCTCGTCGGGCCTCAGGAGCAAGCTCCATGACCGCTCGATGCAGCTCGGCCGGAATCGTCAGCTGACTTTCCAAGGGCTTGGTGGCCCACTGCCAGAAGCGGTCAAAAGCGTCCATCACAGATTCTCCCGAAGTCCCTTGAAGAAGGGATAGCGGACTTTGCCCTCCGCCGACTTCGCGCGGTACTCGATCTCGGCCAGCAGCTTTGGCTCGACCCAGATTCCCTTGTGCGCGATCCGCTTTGCATAGGGCTGCGTCTTGCGGATCAGCGGCTTCAGTCGCTTCTGAAGGTCAGTGGCTGACGTCTTGTCAAACCTATGGTCTACCTTCCCGGCGTAGATCAGATCGGCACCCTTTCTGCGGCCAACGTAGATGCCATCCCACTTGCCTTTATCGATAGCATATCCGGCAATTGTCAGAGTCTCGCGTTGCGCGCAGGTTTTCTTGACCCAGCTGATTCCTCGGCCGCTCGCATACACGCTGTCGCGAACCTTCGACACGACGCCTTCAAGCCCGAGCTTGCAGGCGTGCGCGAACATCTCGCGCCCCTCGATCTCGAAGCTTTCGCTGAACTGCACGTCAGTCCCGGCGATGATCTTCTTCAGTCCGGCCTTGCGCTCGAAGAGCGGCAGCTTTCGGAGGTCTCTGCCGTTCAGGTAGAGCAGGTCGAAGGCGATCAGTACGATCTTGATCGAGGTGCCCTTGAGCTCGTTCTGCAGCACGGAGAAGTCGGTCGCGCCGTTGGCGGCCGGCACGACGACCTCGCCGTCGATGACCGCCGAGCCCGCCTTGATGTGCCAGGCATCACCGGCGATCTTCCGGAAGCGTTTGGTCCAGTCATTTTCCGCGCCGGGTGAAGACCCTCACGGCCTCGTTTGCCAGATGGACTTGGACGCGGTAGCCATCGAACTTGATTTCGTGAATCCAGCGGGCGCCGCTCGGCACCTTCTCGACCGGGCTGGCCAAGGCCGGTTCGATGAAGGCAGGCAGCGGTGCCTTGATCCCGATCGCCGCCGGTTTTTGACGCTGAAACGCCACTCACGAACTCCATGCTACAGGTGATTCAAAGTGGCACAGTTCGAATCGTTCCGGAACCGGCGAATCCCTTGCCGCATTGCATAGTCATCTCGTCACAAAGGAGGAGAGCCGATGGCGACGAAGAAGACGGCCCGCGGGCGCAAACAGGACATGCCCCGCGTAGCCGGAGGGCAGAACTATGAGCTAGATGCCGTAATGTGCCCGGCTCCGAGTAAGGGGTGATGATGGTGCCTGTCCCCCGATAGATGTGTGTACCCATTAATCAGCTCCACTTGATGTCTGCTATGCCTTCGAAAGCGGTGGGGGAGCGGACATAGCCTGATTTCGCTTGTGGGCCACAGCCGGACATCTCGGCGTCAGCGACGGGCCACAGGCGGCTGGCTGTAAGTCGAAGATTCCTTATGAATTGCGATAACCCCGCTCTTGCAGCAGCCAACGATTGCCGTCCGGGTCGGAGAACTCGCAGAAGCTGGCGTAATCCTTACGTACGGGATCGAGGCCGGGCGAGAAACTGCCGTCCCATGCATCAATTGGAGTCTTGTGTCTGATGTCGCCGACGGCGACGCCGCGTTTGCTCAGTCGGTTGCGTGCGACCTCGATATCGTTCACGACGAGATAGATGTTTTGCACGGATCCGGCAGGGGCGGAGGTGATTGCCTTGCCGATCTGGATCGAACAGCCGGAGCCCGGCGGCGTGAGCTGCACCACGCGAAACGCCTCGTTCGGTGCATAGTCGATGTCGAGGGCGAAGCCGACTTGGTCGACATAGAACCGAAGCGCGCGATCGACATCGCTCACCGGCAGGACGACTACCTCGACCGAGAAATTGGTTGCTGTGCTGGTTGCTTTCATTGCGCTTATGTCCGTTTGAATTTCAAAGATCGATAACGACATCGCCCGTCGGCTGCGAGCAGCAGATGAGCAAATTGCCTTCCGGCGGCATGTCCAGCGGCTGCGGTTCATAGGCAACCGCCCCGGAGATCAGGCCGCTTTCGCAGTTGTGGCAGACGCCGGTCCGGCACGACCAGCGCACGGGGACGTCGCAGGCCTCGGCCAGCTCCAGAATGTTGCGATAGCCCGAAGCGTCCCAGCGCGCGGCGATGCCGCTGCGCGCGAACGAGACCAGTGGGCCGGTGCCGGAATCGTCCGCCGGCGGATGCGGCGCGCGGGCTGTTGCGTTGACGATGCCGGGATTGAGCGGCTCGCCGCCGTTGAAGATCTCGATATGCTGCCACTCCGGCGCAACGCCATAGGCGACAAGCGCTGCCTTCATGTCCGCCATGAAGCGATTGGGCCCGCAGAGATAGACGTCGGCGTCTTGCGGCATGCCGATCGCTTCAAACACTGATCGCGACAGATGACCGGCGGCGTCAAAGTCCTCACCCGGCCTGTCTTGAGCGCTGGGACGGCTGTAGCACACAAAAATGCGGCCTTGGGGGAGCGTGCGCATCAGGCGGCGGACTTCGGCCGCGAAGGGATGATGCTGCCGATCGCGCGCCGCGTGCAGCCACATAATTTGGCGTCCCGAGTGCGCTTCCGCGAGCGCCGACAGCATCGCAAGCACCGGCGTCGCGCCGATCCCCGCGCTGAGCAGCACCACGGGCCGTTCGCCTGATTGCAGGATGAAGCTTCCGCGCGGCGAGCTGACCTCGATGACATCGCCGGTTCGGGCATGGTCGCGCAGATAGGTGCCGGCGGCGCCATCCGGCTCGATCTTGACGCTGATGCGATGTTGTTCAGTCGACGGCGGACCAGACAGCGAGTAGCTGCGCAGCAACGGCGGACGATCGCCGGCCGGCCGCAGCCGCAGCACGACATACTGGCCGGGCAAGGCCGGCGGCAGTTTCCGGCCGTCCGGATCGCGCATCGTCAACGAGAGGACATCGGCGGATTCCTGTTCGATCGCGGTGATCGCGAGCGGACGAAATCCCGGCGCAACCGGATGCGCGGCCGATGCGGGCGCGAGCCCCGCATTGCCGCTTGCGTTGCCGGTCGCCTGACCCTTGAGCAAGGCCTCGAACGACCAGCGCCATCCCGGTGAAAGCGCTCCGATCCGCAAGGCGCGCTCGAGGCGCTCGCGCGGATGCTCGGATGAATAGAGCAGGGCATTGATCTCGGCGACGGTCATGCGCTCATCCGCCTCGCCAACCTTGACGATCGCGTCGCCGGCGCCGACCTCGCCCTCAGCGAGGACGCGGAAGTAGAAGCCCGGCCGGCCGCTCGAGGTCAGCAGGGCCGGCATCCGCGGCTCGCCGACCCGGATGCCCACGCGATAACAGGTCACGCGCGGCTGCGTGACCTCGAACAGCGCGCTGCCGATGCGGTAGCGGTCGCCGATGCATACGGCATCGTCCGGCAGGCCTTCGATGGTGAAGTTCTCGCCGAACTGGCCGTGGACGAAGTCCGTGCGCTGCAACTGATCCTGCCAGTGGCGATAGGATTCGATCTGGTAGACGAACACGGCGCGCATCTCGCCGCCATGACCGGCAAGGTCGCCTTGGCCGTCACCGGCGAGGTTGAGCCGGCCGACCTTGCAGCGGCCCTGCACCGGTTCCTTCCAGATCCCGGTATGCACCGTGCGGCTCTTCCAAGCGATGTCGCGCGGCAGTCCGACATTCACCGACAGCAGTCGCGCCATTTCCCGCTCCGCTTCAGATGGGTCAACTGCGCGCGGGCTCTCACGCGCGGGCGAACTCTTCGACATCGAGGTTGCGGTCGGGGCCGTGCGGCACCACCGACTGGCCCGGCTCGAGATGCAGCTGAACACCGCCGAGATGGACGGTGACGACGTCAGGCTCGAACGAGACCAGGTTGGCGATGCGGCGGACCTCGAGATAGGGGTCGGGATACGACCAGGCCGCCTGCCGCGCGTCGCCGATCGAGAAGTAGCTGCACAGCCCCTTGTAAGGACAGAAGGTCTGCAGCTTCACCGGCGCGAGCGCCGCTTCGTCGATGTTCTCGCGCGGAACGTACCAGCGCGGCGCGAAGCCGGACTCATAGAGCACCAGCGGCCGCTTGGTGTCGGCGACAACGCGGTCGCCGTGGCGGACCACGAGGCTGCGTGAGGCCTGACGGATGTCGATGCGGTGATAGGGGTCGGCGGCATGGCCGACGATCCGCTCGTCTTCCTCGTAGAAAGCATCCATTGCGCGCCAAGCAAACGCGATGCGTCCCTGCAAGTCGATTGCATACGCCGGCAGATCCGTATGCTGCCAGGCGCCGCGGGCCGCGACGTGCTCCGCGCCGGCACGGACGCTGTACCAGGAGGTGGGCCCGAGATCGGCATGCTGGGTGATTTGCTCGGCGCGCTCGAGGACGCCCGGCGCGATATCGGCCTCAGGGAAGTAGGCGACCGGATAACGGGCCGGCTCGAACAGGAGCAGCACGTTTTCGCTGTCGGCGACCCAGGTGCCGCCGAAGCGCACCCGCATCCGCCTCCGCAGCCGCTCCACATACAGTAATCGCTTGGGCAATGGTTCGGGCACGAGGAACCTGCCGACCGCGCCCGTCGAGAGCGGACCTTGTTGCCAGGACAATCCCATGCGTTTCTCCTAATGCTCGAGGTCCTGAGACATCTTATGTTGCTTCGCCTGATCGCCCAAGAAACCGCTGATGACTTTCGCGATTTCAGCGCAGTGCGTCTCCAGCGCGAAGTGGCCGGTGTCGAAGAAGCGAACCTTTGCCTCCGGAATATCTCGCTTGAATGCTTCGGCGCCGGATGGGAGGAAGAACGGATCGTTCTTGCCCCACACTGCCAAAAACGGCGGCTTATGGGTTCGGAAATATCGTTGGAATGAGGGATACAGCGCGACATTGTTTTTATAGTCGCCCAAAAGATCGAGCTGAATTTCATCTGCTCCGGGACGCGCCAAATAGTAGTTGTCAAGGTTCCGACCGTCCGGCGATACGATCGTTGGATCGGGCACGCCGTGCGTGTACTGCCAGGTTGTCGTTTCGGGCGTGAGAAATGTGCGAAGCGCTTGCCGGTTCGCTTGGGACGCGCTTTCCCAGTACGCTCGGATCGGGGTCCACCCATCGCTGAGACCCTCTTCGTAAGCGTTACCATTCTGCGAGATAATCGCTGTGATCCGCTCCGGATGACGGACGGCCATTCGAAAGCCGGTCGGCGCACCATAATCAAAAACATAGAGAGCAAAGCGATCGAAATTGACGATCTCCGTAAAGCGCTCGATTACCCGAGCGATGTTCTCGAACGTGTAAAGGAACTTCTCTCTCGCTGGCATCTCAGATTGGCCGAAGCCGGGAAGGTCCGGCGCGATCACGTCGAACTTTTCGGCGGCGACGGGAAGCAGACCGCGGAACATATGGCTTGCGGTCGGAAAACCGTGCAAGAGAAGCAGCTTCGGCGCGCCGACATTCCGCGCTTCGCGATAGAAAATCCTGACGCCACTAACTTCGGCTGTTTTGTATCTGACCAGACTCATCAGACGCTCCTATTATTCGCGCTGGACTCAGGTAAACGAACAGACAAAGGCAGATCAGCGCCATCCCTGCGATCGGATAGCGGAGCGCTGCGACTCCCGCGGCGGCGAACACTGCCAGCGTCGCAAACGAGCGCATACGCATCATCGATCGGACTCTCGGCTCAACCTTGTGAGGCGCGGATTTGTCGACGGCCTCCAGGCACAGCAGCAGATAAGTTACATTGACCAGGAAGAAATCGCCCGCATAGAAGGCGACTGCGGCGGCGCCCAATCGGGTGGTCGCGATCCATGCGGTGGCAAACGGGATCAATGAGACGGCGAACAGATGCGCAAAGTTTCCCCAAATCAAACGCTGTGTTGCGGCATCGGGAAACCGCAAAAGGTGGTGATGATTTACCCAGACGATTGCGATGAATGCGTAGCTGATCGTGTAGCTGATTGCGGTCGGCCATAATTCCAACAATGCTTCAAAGCTCGCCTCCCTTGGAGGGTGTAGTTCCAGCACCAGAATCGTGATGATCACGGCGAATACACCATCGGAAAAGGCGTTCATTCTGTCTGGTGTGGCTATCTCTCTATTCGCCATCGCGGTGCACCTTGGACACTATGATCACGGCAGGTTGGCCGCCCTGTCCGAGTATCTGGCCGAGAATGCCTTCTTGCAGCCATGCGCCTGATCTCGTTGAGCTTTCTTCTTCTTGGCTTGGCTGAAATGTGTTAATTTGCTCGGTAGCCAGAAGATGTCCTACTCCCGCTATAGGCGGCCCGCGTTGGAGCGAGCGTTGGAGTGATCATGGAAATGGCGAGCAAGTTGACGGATCGGGTGCTGTTGCTGGGACCGCTTCAGGTCATCCACGATGGTATACCTTTGGACCAGCCGCCTTCGCGTAAGGTCCGGGCCCTCCTTGGGTATCTCGCGATGTCACCGCGCCCTGTCGCCCGCGAAAAGCTGTGCGAGTTGTTTTGGGACGTAGCGGACGACCCACGCAGCGAGTTGCGCTGGTGCCTTTCCAAGCTACGGCCCCTCCTGGACCGGCCGACAGAGAGGCGGATTGTCGCCGACCGCAAGCAGGTTTGGGTCAATGCAGGTTCGCTTGATGTCGATGCCCAGTCTGTCACGCTACGAATGCAGAAGACGTTGTCAGAGGGTTCACCCGGCGAGCTTCGGTCGCTGTTGGCTTTGTTCAGGGGTGACTTCCTCGAGGGTGTTTCGGTGGATGGCGCTCCATCGATCGAAAACTGGCTTGCTGGCCAGCGCCACCGCTTCAGTCAGATGCGACAACAGCTTCTCGAACGGCTCAGTTCAGTCCTGCCGCCGGAGAGCGACGATCGTATCGAATACCTGCGAGAATGCATCGAAGTGGCGCCGTTCGACGAAGCGATTCACCTCGAACTGGTTCGCACGCTGCTCCGCCGTGGCCTTTATGCGGAGGCTCAGCGCCATATCGGGGTGTCCGTAGCCCGCTTCCGCGCTGAAGCCATCGATCCGGGTCCGCTTCAGGCCGCTTTCGCAGCAGCACTGCGATTCACTTCGAAGTCTGGCGTCGTAAGCTTGATCGATATCGCTCGTTTCGACGCTCCTTCGAACTCACCAACGGTGGACACGCAAAAACCTACGCTACTTTTGCTGCCTTTCACGGCGGCGCCGGAGAGCGTTGCGGATGCTGACAGCATCACCAGCGACATCATCTTTGGTTTCGCGAAATTGCGAAGCTTCAGCATTATTGCCCGAGGAACGGCTTTTTCGCTGCGCAGCTTGCCTCCCGGAACAGCAGCCGCCCTGGTGAGTGCGCAATACGTGGCGTCCGGCCATTTGCGACGGGATAGGAACGGTTATGTCGTTTCAGTGGAACTGATCGACCCAAAAAGCGATCGCATCTTCTGGGTCGACGAGTTCAGATGTGATGCCGGTGACTCCTACGCCGTACCTCCCTTGCTGGCCGCGCGCATCATAACAGGTTTGGACGCGGAGATTCATGTCATCGAACGAAATCGCGCGCTGCTCATCCCGCCAGCTTCGCTGGATGCATGGCAGGCTTACCATCGAGGCCTGACCAGCATGTCTCGCTTCACAAGCGACGGTAACCGGGAGGCTCAGTACTTCTTCAACAGGGCGATCGCCCGCGACCCGAGTTTCTCGAGAAGCTATGCGGGATTATCGTTCACGCATTTTCACAACGCCTTTCATCTGAACGTACGTGAATCAAATCGCGAGATTGCTTTGGCATTGGAGACTGCCGAGCAAGCGCTCTTGGCGGATCCCAGCGACCCGGCGGCACATTGCGCGGTCGGTCGGGCAAAATGGCTCGCGTATTCCCATGAGGGCGCCGTCGACGGCCTCAATCGATCCATTGATTTAAGTCCCAACTACGCGTTCGCTCACTATTCTCTTGCATTTGTGCAATGCCAGACGGGCGCTCCCGAGAGCGCGATAGCTGCGGCCGATATCGCGGCTCGTCTCAGCCCGTTTGATCCGATGATGTTTGGAACCTATAGGGTGCGGACGTTCGCGCTGCTTCGTCTCGGCAAAATTCAAGAGGCCGCTCAATGTGCCAAGCTTGTTGGGCTAAATGCCGGCGATCATGTTCATGCGCATGCAGTGTCGGCGCTAACGCTTGCGGCAGCCGGACGGCTGGACGAAGCTCGCGCAGAGCGTCGACGCATCAGCGATCTACGGCCAGATTACAATTTCAGGCAATTCAAGGAAGTCCTTCACATGCTCGACGATCTTACGGATATTTACAAAAAGGCCGCGAGGTTGCTGGAAATACCTGAGTAGGCGAAAAAGGCTGCGACGAGACGGAATCTGGGTGATGTGCGGCTCTACCACGATGCTCTGTTGCATTAGACTCGCATTTGCGCCCCACATGACCTCATTTTCGACTGCCGAGCTGCACGCGCCAGTTCGGATGTTCGTGTAACTGAAGGACCATGCACGGGATTGTGAACTGAAGTGCCTGCAGCGTCCGTAACGAGTGGACCTACGCTCGCGTACAGCCAGTATCCATAATAAGGGAGCGGCAAGGTGCGAGAGCTGACGAGAACCTTTAACATTGCAGAATCTGGAGCGGGGTCCTATCGACTTTTGGCCGTCCTGCGCTGGGTCATGGTCGTGATTTTCGTATCCTTCGGTATGCAGAAGTTTACCCTGCAGTCGGCTCAGGGCATCGAGCAGTTCATAAGTAATAGTCCGCTAGTGTCCTGGCTATCGATCTTCGGTTTTAGGGGGGAAGCTTATGTCCTTGGCGTAACCGAATTTGTCATCGCAATCTTGCTCGCTGCTGGCGCATTCAATCCGATACTGTCGGCATTGGGATCGCTCATGGGGGTCGTTACTTTCATGGTGACCTGGTCGTTCTTCTTCACGACTCCCGGAGTTGTCAAATGGAGCATTTCAACGGACCCGATGGCGTGGAATTTGGCCGGCGAGTTCTTATTCAAGGACATTGTGCTGCTGTGCGTTTGCGCAGTGCTGCTTTTGGCATCACTGCCTCAGACCATCACGCGGCTGCGTTCCTAGAGGTTTATGCCGCATTGGGGACCTAGCACGCGCAGGATTGCTACTCTGAGGATACGTCTGCTATAGGGTCATGAACGCCAAAACTCGAGGTGAGCATAATAGGTCCGCTTTCGGGTGCATAGCGGCCGACCCTCCCTGCCGGGGTACGTTGAGCCGGACCGTCTTGCTGTGATTCAAGCTCCTGATCGAGGGGGCGAATCATGCGCTACGAACTCACTGACGAGGAGTGGATTGCAATCAGGCCGCTGCTACCGAACAAGCCGCGCGGCGTGCCGCGGGTGAATGATCGTCGTGTCCTCAATGGCGTCTTCTGGGTGTTGCGATCTGGAGCGCCATGGCGCGATCTGCCGGAAAACTTCGGTCGTACACGACCTGCTACAATCGCTTCGTTCGCTAGCGACGAGGGGGCGTGTGGGCCCAGATTATGAACGCTGTGGCAGGCGCCCATAATGCCCCCGTCCAGATGCTCGACACTTCCATTATCCGCGTGCATCAGCATGGAGCGTGCATCACCAGAAACCAGAGACAGTCGATGGCACGGTTACGGGGCGGGTGACCAGCAAGATTCATGCGCTCGTCGACGGTAATGGCCTGCATGTGCGGCTGGCACTGACACCTGGCGAGGCCTATGACAATCGACTTGCTGCAAAACTGCTGTCGCATCTGAAATCCTGGTCAATGCTGCTTGCCGACCGTGGCCACGATGCCGATTGGATCAGGGAGCTCGCCATGAAGAAAGGCGCGTGGGCTAACATCCCATCCAAGAGCAATCGAAACGATCCAATCTGCTTCAGCCCTTTTCTCTACCGCGCCCGCAACAGGGTTGAACGGTTCTTCAATCGGATCAAGCAATGTCGTCGTGTTGCTACACGCTATGATAAACTTGCCGACAACTATCTTACCTTCGTCCAGCTCGCATCCATCCGGCTATGGCTGGCTGCGTGTAATGAGTCCACGCCCCAGGATAAGAGTCGAAAAAGACCCGGCGCTCGGCCGCCGCTGTGAAAAAGGCCGTCAAGAAGGTCGGCAACAGCCGAAAGCGGGTCGAGAAGCGGCTTGGACGCCGAGCCGACTTGGCCGGCACCGATTTCCCGGCGTTAGCAGTCCGGTGGGCATTCAGGGCAAGTGTCGCCAATCGAGGCTAATGCGTCTTCGATTTCGGCGATCGCCTCCGTCCCGGAAAGTCCGTTCGGCGGATATTGGCGGGCGATGTCGAAGGCGCGCTCACGGGCGTGCGGATCGGCGAGATCTTTCATCCAGCCGTGCTCCTCGCATTCGCGGAAAGCGTCCGCTTCCTGCAGCACCGAAATGGCCCAGCCACGCAGCGTCCGGATCGCAGATGGGCGCTCTTTCGTCATAAGCATTGGAGTTTCTCCTGCCGGAAGGAATCCCTACGGCCGGCGGTTCGTTCCTTGTCCCTGTCACAGAGCAGGGATTCGAAATGGTGGTGCTTATCCACGAAGCTCTAGCGCCACATCCCTCTCATTCGAGCTGCGATGTCGACGCGAGGCCCTTGGCTTGGGCCGCGTGCAGCGGCGTCTGCAGACGCCGTCGGCCAATTGGTGCGCTCGAACAGGCCGAGCAGCTTCTCGGGGATGAAGCGGGTTCGCGATGCATAAGCGTGCCGGTCACCCTGTGAGTGCTGGCCGTGCGTGAAGAAGCGTTGCGGCACCACCAGATGGAGATCGTCCTTTGCCCGCGTCATCGCGACGTAGAGAAGGCGGCGCTCCTCCTCGAGCTCGGCGGAGGTGCCTGCTCCCAGGTCAGACGGCATGCAGCCGTCGACCACGTTGAGAACGTAAACCGACTTCCATTCCTGGCCCTTGGCCGAGTGGATGGTCGACAGGATCAGATAATCCTCGTCCAGCAACGGCACGCCGGCCTGGTCGCTGGTTGCGTCCGGCGGATCCAGGGTAAGTTCCGTCAGGAAGCGTTCGCGCGAAGGGTATCCGCCGGCTATCTGTTCGAGTTGAACGAGGTCGGCGCGCCGGACCTCAGCGTCCTCATGGATGCGCTCGAGATGTGGTTCATACCAGAGGCGGGCACGCTCCAGGTCCGATGGCCATTCCGTGTAGCGGAGGTTTCCGACAGTTTCGACGAAGGTGGTCCAATCGTCGCCGGTGCGGGGCAGGCAGGGAAGGCTGCAAAGCGCGCCGAGTGGGTCAGTGGCTTCAGCCATGTGATCGAGGATGCGCTGCGCGGAGGCGGGACCGATACCCGGCAACAGGTGCAGCACGCGGAAACCGGCGACGCGATCGCGTGGATTCTCGGCGAACCGCAGCAGGGCGAGCATGTCCTTGACGTGCGCAGCATCGAGAAATTTCAGGCCGCCGAACTTCACGAACGGGATGTTGCGACGGGTGAGTTCGACTTCCAGCGGGCCGCTGTGCGAGGACGTGCGGAACAGCACCGCCTGCTGCTTGAGGAGGGCGCCTTCCTCGCGGGTTTCGAGAATGCGTTTGACGATATACCGCGCCTGGTCTGCCTCGTCACGTACTGCCACCAAGCGAGGTTTTGTTGACGACGAGCGCTCGGTCCATAGGTTCTTGGTGAAGCGCTCCCTGGCGAGATCGATAACGCCGTTTGCCGCGGAAAGGATTGGCTGCGTCGAACGATAGTTGCGGTCGAGGGTGACGATCTCCGCCCTCGGACTGAATTGATCAGGAAAATCGAGAATGTTGCGAACAGTGGCGGCCCGAAAGGAATAAATCGATTGCGCGTCGTCGCCGACCACGGTGAGGCCACGGCCTCCCGGCTTCAAGGCGAGCAGGACCGATGACTGCAGACGGTTCGTGTCCTGATATTCGTCGACGAGGACATGATCGAAGCGGCCGCCGATATCGTCGGCGATGCCGGGGTCGGACATCATCTGTGCCCAGTACAGAAGAAGATCATCGTAATCGAGAACGTTGTGCTTCTGCTTGGCCTCGACGTACGCTGCGAAAAGTTCCTTCAGTTCATTGGCCCAGCCGGCGCACCACGGGTAAGACGCTCCGAGCACTTGGACCAGCTCGGCCTCGGCGTTGACGCAGCGTGAATAGATCGAAAGGCATGTGCCCTTGGCAGGAAATCGGCTCTCGGTCTTCGAGAGCCCGCGCTCGTGCCTGACCAAATTCATCAGGTCGGCCGAGTCCTCGCGATCGTGAATGGTAAAAGCAGGATTGAGGCCAATCTGGTCGGCATATTCGCGAAGCAGTCGGGCACCGATACCATGGAACGTGCCGGCCCAACTGAGCGCGTCCGTCATGATCCCGGCATCAGCACCAAGCACCTTGCGAGCGATCCGCTCGACGCGCCTTGACATCTCGGACGCAGCACGCCGCGAGAACGTCATCAGCAAGATCCGGCGAGGGTCGGCGCCGCTGACGATGAGGTGGGCGACACGGTGGGCAAGGGTATTCGTCTTGCCGGATCCGGCGCCGGCGATGACCAGCAGGGGAGTTCCGACATGACCGTCGGCGGCGACCCCGTGCTCGACGGCTCGACGCTGTTCCGGGTTCAGCGTCTCAAGATATGATGCGGCCGTCGACGCGAGCACGATCGTCCCCCTGTTAGAACTGCACGCTCGATGATTCTCGCTCAAATCGCAATGAGATCGGCTACGGTGCGACCCCAGTAGAGAGCTTCCTTCAGTCCCTCCCTGCGTTCCGGCGCTCCGTGCATACCGCCTACACCGCCGCCTTGTCTTCCTTGTCTTCGCCGCGCAGGACGATCTTCAGCGCGTCGTCAGGCAAAGGGCGCTGCAGCGCCTTCGCCTCATCCCACGGAGCGCGCATCCAGACGTCGCGCTCTTCCTCGGTCGTCAGGATCACCGGCATTGCCTTCGGATGGATCGGCGCGACGATCGGGTTCGGTGATGTTGTCAAGAAACCATACACGAGATGAGGGCCGGGGATCGGCTTCGACTTCGTGCCTCGATCGCCCTTGAACTCGGTCCAGATGCCGGCGAACATGAACAGCGGTCGGCTGTCGTCGAGCGCAAACCAGACCACATCTTTCTTTTTGGTCTCCGGGTTCACCTCGGGTGCGTACTCGGCGAAGCTGTTCGCCGGCACAAGGCAGCGGTTCTCTGGCTTCAGCCAGCCGCGCCAGTGGGGAGAGGACGTGTTGCGAATGTTGGTTACCGGCGGGCCGCCGGTCCTCGGTGGCGGCGGCATGCCCCAGCGCATCAGGACCATTTCTTCAGCATCGCTGGCGCTGCGGATCACCGGTGCCGGATAGTCCGGAAAAACCCCAGGCATCGGCGGCAGGTTGCCCACGTACCGGTTCATGCGTCGGAATAGGCCGGCAATCGCCGCCT
Source organism: Bradyrhizobium algeriense (assembly GCF_036924595.1). Taxonomy (NCBI): domain Bacteria; kingdom Pseudomonadati; phylum Pseudomonadota; class Alphaproteobacteria; order Hyphomicrobiales; family Nitrobacteraceae; genus Bradyrhizobium; species Bradyrhizobium algeriense. The sequence goes on from NZ_JAZHRV010000001.1 coordinate 1,301,924, forward strand.
GGTTCGTGGTGATCGAATACAGATTGCACATTTTAGCGGTCGCTCTCGACGGGCAACGACGTCGCCGGGCCGGGGCACTCCGCGTGACCGAACATCCCTTGGTCTGCATGTCCAGCCGTCACGATGACTTCCTCACCCCGTTTTGTTCAAATGATCGCATCATGATGCCGTCGAGGATCTTGCCGGCAGCTGCTCGAACTTTTCGCTCGGTGTCCTCAGGCATCGGTGGCAGCTTATAGCTCGCCACGAGATCGGTAAGTTCGCTATGTACGTCCGTACGGAAGCCACGCGGATCATCCGCCATTTCCGACAGCAGCTGAAATAGCGTCGCGAGCATGAACTGCATCGCCACGTCGGCTCCCATCTGCTCGGCCTGATCATCCGTGATGAAGGAAAGCCTGTCCTGATGTTGCATCGCTATTTCACCACACGCTGACTCTATCCTGTGTAGGTCCGAAAGCGTCCGCGCGTGTAAGCATGCGATACGGCCTTCCTCAACTCCGCTATCTCCGATTCCAGGAGATTGTTCGCAATGATTAGCGCGCGAACAGCCGCACGCGGATCGCCGTCGCAGACGGCGATCGCCTGGTCGACGGCGGATTCAAGACCATCGTCCTGTTCGTTCGGCTGAGAGACCGAGGACATGGCCCTGTTCCAGGTTGACCGTCGATGGCGTATGTTCCTATTTTGTTCTCATGGAGTCAAGCCGGCGTTTCAAGCCGCCCTGGACGCTGATCCGGGAAAATTCGGAGTGCTACGTGGTCAAGGACGCCAACGGCGTGACCCTGGCATGGCTCTATTGCCGTGATGACGCGCAGCGCTACAGCTTCGGCGTCAGCAAGCTATCCGCCGATGAGGCCCGCCGCATCGGCAAGGCGATCGCGCGTATTCCCGAATTCATGATGCCGCGTCAAGGCTTCTATCCGCGTGGTGGCGGACCGCGCTGGCGCGCCGATCGGCCGTATCACGTCGCGCTCGAAGACCGCTACATCCGCGAGCACTGGGATGAAATATACGCGCTCTGCCGGTTGAACAGCCTGCCGTTGAATGCGACCGGCGAGGTGATTGAGAATGACGGCGTTTGGAGAGCCTACGAGTTTACCTGGCAGATGGATGCAATCCTGTTCTGGGAGCGGTTCGAGGGGCGCTGGCTGCGCGGCACGGAGTTTCACTTTCCCGAGCGGCCCGAGAACCTTCCGTCGCTGAAGCCGCTCGAGAACTGGCCGAAATCCAGTCCGCGCGATTTGCGATAACCACCGGTACCCAACATCATGATCAAGCGCCGAACATTGGTATTGATGCTTCTTCTGCTGTCAGGCGAGGCGCTAGCTGATGACCTTGTTGGTCGAGCCAGTGTCGATGATGGCGACACACTGGAAATTCAAGGAAGGCGCATCCGGCTGTGGGGTGTTGACGCGCCGGAGAGCAGCCAGTTATGCCGCGGTGAGGACAGTTCGCAATATCGTTGTGGCGCGCAGGCAGCAAACGATCTCGACGCATTTATTGCCCGGCGTCCGGTTAACTGCTCGCCCGTTAGCTTCGATCCATATGGCCGGACAATTGCGATCTGTTTAGCCGGCGGCACCGATCTCGGCGAATGGCTTGTGCGCAAGGGCCTGGCACTGGATTGGCCCCAATACTCCAAGGGCCGATATGATGGCGCTCAGCGCGAGGCCGAACACGCCGGCCGCGGAATCTGGAAGGGCAGCTACGTCGAGCCGTGGCTCTATCGAGCCTGCATCCGCGCAAGCGGAAAGCCCTCCGACTGTTCGGACGACGCAAATGCCCATCCTTGATGAACCCCAATGCGGGGCGTCAATCCACAACGACGATGGCCTATCCCCACAGTCGCGCAAGTGGCTCGTCGCCAGCGAACGAAGCGGTAGTAGCAGGTCGTGTACGGGCCGAAATTGTCCGGCAGATCGCGCCATGGCGCGCCAGATCGCAAGACTCAGATGCCATTGAGGACGCGACGGTCATTCACTCGTGACACGCCGCGCGGCTTATGCGGCAGCATCGGCTTGATAGCAGACCGCTCATTGTCGGTGAGTTCGTAGCGTATGATTCGGCTCCTCGATTTAGGGGGCTTGAATCATCCTCGGCAGGTGGGCTCAACATGCCCGGCCAAGGAACGCTTTGGTCGCGATGCGCCCGAAAGCGGACGCGTTATGCTCACTTTGAGTTTTGTCGTTCGTGACCCAAAGCGGACCAAGGAGGCGGGCTACATAGTTCGCGGGGCTCCTTACGACGCCAGGCTTCGCATTTCGGTAATCAGGTCCGACTTGCCTTCGAAGCCGATGCCAGGAAGCTCCGGCATGGTTATATGTCCGGCTTCCACCCGTACCCCATCGGGGAATCCCCCATACGGTTGGAACAGATCGGGATATGATTCATTACCGCCGAGCCCGAGCCCCGCTGCGATGTTGAGCGACATTTGGTGTCCGCCGTGTGGAATACAGCGGCTCCACGACCAGCCATAGCTCTTCAACATTTCCAGCGTGCGCAAATACTCGACCAGCCCGTAGCTCAGCGCGCAGTCGAACTGCAGCCAGTCCCGATCTGGCCGCATGCCGCCGTAGCGGATCAGGTTGCGGGCATCCTGCATCGAGAACAAGTTTTCGCCGGTGGCCATCGGGCCGGGATAGTGCTCGGCCAGCTTCGCTTGCAACTCATAATCCAGCGGATCACCAGCTTCCTCGTACCAAAACAGATCGTATTGGCGCAGCGCCTTCGCATAAGCCACCGCAGTATCGAGATCGAAGCGGCCGTTGGCGTCGACGGCGAGCTTGCAGCCCGCAGGCAACATTTTCAAAACGGTTTCGATGCGCTTGCAGTCGTCAGCCAGCGGCGCACCGCCGATCTTCATCTTCACGACCGTGTAGCCGCGGTCGAGATACCCTTGCATCTCCGCTGCCAGGCCTTCGAGGCCCTTGCCTGGATGGTAGTAACCGCCGGCCGCATAGACGAAGACACGCGGGTTGGCCTGCACTTTGGCGCGTTCCGCCAAGAGTCGAAACAGGGGCTTGCTCGCAATCTTGGCGACGGCGTCCCACACTGCCATATCGATCGTGCCGATGGCGACCGAACGCTCGCCATGCCCGCCCGGCTTCTCGTTGGTGAACATGGCCGCCCAGATTTTGCCGGGATCCAGAAGGCTAGCTTCGTCCAGCAGGCTGTCCGGCGCGGCCGTCAGCACGCGCGGCGCGAAACGCTCGCGGATCAATCCCCCCTGCCCGTAGCGGCCGTTCGAGTTGAAACCGTAGCCGATGACCGGCCGGCCATCGCGGATGACGTCGGTGACCACGGCAACCAGACTGAGCGTCATCTTCGAAAAGTCGATGAAGGCGTTGGCGATGGGAGAAGATATCGGAGCGGTACGCTCCCGGATGTCGACAATGCGCATGAGAAGGATGTCCGTATCGGAGGATGGAGGGCGGAAGCTTAATCGGCGTATTGACCGACCGCGGTGATCATCGGACGCCAGCGGTCAATCTCGCTCTTCAGCGTTTCACGAAGGATTTGCGGCGTTGCCTTGTCCGGCGTCGGATCGGTCGCGATATCCGCGAACCTGCTGGCCAGCGCCGGACTTTTAAGCGCCTCGGCCAAGGCTTTGGTCAGCACCTGCACGATGGGATCGGGCGTTTTCGCCGGCACATAGATACCGTGCCAAACGCTGATCTCCATGCCGGTCAGGCCGGCCTCGGCCGCGGTGGGCACGTTGGGCATCGATGGCAGCCGCTTGGCGCTGGTGACGGCATAAGACTTCACGCTGTTGGCCTGGACCAGCGGCGCGGCGGTCGTGGCTTGTTCGCACCCAAGATCTATCTGCTTTCCCATCAGCGCCTGAAGAACCGGGCCGCCTCCGCGGAATGGAACGACGTTCATCTGCTTCTGAACAGCCGCCATGAACAGCATCCCGCAAAGCTGCGACGCCGCACCCAGGCCCGAATGCGCGAAGGTGACGTGATCGCCGCGGGCCTTGATGTCTGCAATGACTTCGGCCAGCGTATTCGGGGGGTAGTCCGGGCGCGCAATGATTGCCATGTTGGCATCGGACACGACGCCGACCGGCTTCAGGTCGGTGGTCGGATCGAACGGAAGCTTCCGATACAGCGTGACGGCTGTGGCCAGTCCGAGATGATGCAGCAGAAGCGTATAGCCGTCAGGCTCGGCACGGACCACCCGATTGCTGCCCAGAGTGCCGCCCGCGCCGGCGACGTTCTCGACAATCACCTGCTGGCCGAGCAGACGGCCCATGTTCTCGGCCGTCACGCGCGCCACGGTGTCGGTGGGGCCTCCGGCGGCAAAAGGCACGATCATGGTGATGGGCCGTTTGGGGAAATCCTGGGCGATCGCCGCAGACGCCGTCAAGAACAGCAACGAGGCACACACAACCGCACGCATGAATATCTCCCGGGATCATTTTTTGCTGCAGGCAATGTAGATGAATGTCAGCCATCTCAGAATTGGTATATTTTCACCTCAGCCGTTCCCATATAAGATGTCTGAAATCTGACGGCAGGACAGATCATGCGAAATTTCGATCCCGTTTCGTTGCGGCTGTTCATCGCGGTCTGCGAGGAACGCAACATCGCCATAGCCGCCCGGCGCGAGGCGATCGTGCCGTCCGCGGTGAGCAAGCGCATCAGCCAGATGGAGCAAGCCGCAGGCGTCGCCTTGCTCGAACGCGGCAGGCGCGGCGTTGCGGTGACGGCGGCGGGGGAGGTGCTGTGCCGCTATGCGCGGGAATCGCTGCAATTGCTCGACCGGATGCAGGCAGAACTGGGAGCGTTTGCCGAGGGAGTGCAAGGTCACGTGCGTGTCTTCGGCAGTAAATCGGCGGTGGCGCAATTCCTGCCGGAAGATGTCAGCCTGTTCGCGCAACGCTATCTCGACGTACGCGTCAGCCTGGAGGAGCGCGAAATCTGGGAAGTGGTGCGCGGCGTCGAGGAAGGGCGCGCCGATATCGGAGTGTGTTGGGACGCCGTCGACATGCGCGGCCTGCGGACCTTGCCATATCACCGCGACCATCTTGCGGTCGTCGTCCATCCCGCCCATCCATTGGCGAGAAAACGTTCCGTCTCCTTTGTCGACACGATTGACTACGAGCATGTCGACATCGCCGCTCGGAGCATCATGCAGACGACCCAGCGCAGTGCTGCGGCCGCCGCCGGCAAGCAGATGCGCTACCGCATCCAGGTCTCGACCGTGGACGCCGCTTGCCGGATCGTGGCGGCCCAATTGGCTGTGGCGATCGTACCCGCCGAGGAGGCGAGCGCGATCCAGCAGGCGCTAGGGCTCAAGGTGATCCCCCTCAGCGATAAATGGGCCAAGCGCCAGTTCGTCGTTTTAATGCGTGAGAAAGGCCTGAGCCTACCGGCGCAATTGTTGGTTCAGAGTCTGTCTTCTTCCCAAGGCATTCAACCGCGTCGGTCGGGTCGCTCTAAATAGTTTCGTATCGCGTACGCCGTTCGGAGCACATTCCAACGGGTAAAGAAGCGGTCCAGCGGCTGCTTCTGGCCGATTGTGTTGAAAAAGGTCCTTTTTCGCTGATGACGGAAAATTCTCAGGATCGCTGGTGCGTCTCTCTCGCTGCGAGGTGAGGGACCACATCAATTACCGCAAAAACGATCGCTGGCGCTCGTATCGATTCTACAGAGCCTTGCAGCGGCTGAAATCGCCAATGCGCTACATTTGCAAGATTTTCGGAGGCCCGCGATTTTCGAGTTTTTCGACACGATCGGCCCTTCTCCGGCCTCCGGCGATGTCTGCTTTCACGCCGCGGTTGGGGGGAGCGGACCAGAGCGCGAGTTGCTCCATGTCGTTTATGAGTAGACGGCCTAGTCTACAGATTCTGCCTGTGCGCATCCGCTAGCCGCGGACCGGGCTCTCGTGAACCGAGCCGCTGACGCGTCTCGGCCGTCCGGCTTCGATCCCTTGCGCGATTCGGTGTCGCTCGCCGGAGGCACTCGCGTTAGGGGCCGCCGGCATTGCATGCCGGCGCCGCTATCACTGCCCCGAATGCGGGTGCCTTGTTAACCGGTCTCGCGACTGCAGTCGCCTCGGTGCCCGCGGGCATTTCATGCCCGCGTCGCTATCACTGCCCCTTCGTCGGCTGCCTCTTTCTGCTGCCTGCGCTTCGCTCCGGCGCTTCCCCGCGAGACGGGTCTTCCGCTGCGCGCAAAGCCCGCCTCGCGGGGCGTCACTCCATTCGGGCGTCCATCCTTGTCAAAAGGTACCACCCGAGTTCGTGCCGCAACCACCGTCCGACCGCGTCGGTATCCAAACGTAGAGCACAATCAGTGAGCCTTGAAGCCGTCGTAAATCGAAGGCAGTATTAGTAAACGCATCTAGACCATTCACCTATGTCCCGCTTACCCAAAGCGATACGAGAGAAAATTCTCCGGAGTGAGGGCGCCCTCACTGAAGCCGAAGCCGCTGCTTACGTCGGTGCCAAAACGTTAGCGGAGTTCCGTCGTTTGCGTCGGACCGGACTACTCGGCGACCCAATCCCTGGCACCACGCTATGGGATCAAATTGAGCTCCACCGTTCCATCTCTCAGTGTCGGCCCAAGGCCGAGCATCGGCTCCAAATAGAGAGCAGGCCATCGCTACGAGCGAGATCGAAACGCAAGGCGTGACAGATTTCGCGACCACGGGGAAGAACAACGTCAAACCGACGATAAAGACAGCCGTCCCAATGCGCAGTCCGTTTTCCCGTTATCGCCTTTGAGAGTGAGAGTGCGGGCTGAGTTCGCCGCGACGGGTTGAAGATCGGGGGAGAGGCCTCCGGCGCCCGTCGCGGAGAACCGCGATGTCTGGACATACCGCCCGAGTTCGTGCCGGCAACGACCGAACGAGCCTTTACACTGAAATCACCGACAAGATCATAGCAGAGCTGGAGGCTGGCCGTATTCCGTGGGTTCAGCCCTGGGGCACGGCGGCGATCAAGGCGCCACTCGCGATGCCGCGCAATGCGTCGACGCAGCGCGGATATTCCGGGATTAACGTTCTGATCCTATGGGGTGCCGTTATCGAGCACGGCTTTTCCGGACAGAGCTGGGTTACTTTCCGCCAGGCACTCGGGCTCGGCGGCCATGTCAGAAAGGGCGAGCGGGGAACGACTGTCGTCTATGCCGATCGCTTCACCCCAGACGACGAACGTCGGCGCGCTGCGGAGGCCGGCGAGGAGCCGGGTGCCATCCCGTTTCTCAAGCGCTTTACCGTCTTTAACACGGATCAATGCGTTGGCTTGCCCGGGGATGTCGCTGCTTTGGTGGTCCCGCCACCACCAGGCCGGATTGAGCCGCGAGCCGAGGCGTTGATCGCGGCGACCGGCGCGGATTTCCGCATCGGCGGTGCGCGCGCCTACTACAACACGACGGGTGATTTCGTACAGGTGCCGCCGCCGGCTGCCTATTTCGAACCGATCAACTGGCACCGAACGGCTTTCCATGAGCTGGGTCATTGGACCGGCCAGGCATCCCGCCTCAATCGCGACCACTCCGGTTCGTTCGGCTCAAAATCATACGCGCGCGAAGAGCTGGTCGCCGAAATGGCAGGTGCCTTCGTTTGTGCCTCGCTCGGTATCGTGCCGACCGTGCGCCACGCTGACTACATAGGTTCCTGGCTGGAGGTGCTGCGCGAGGATAATCGCGCCGTCGTCCGTGCGGCGAGCGCGGCATCGAAGGCCGCCGATTTCCTGCTCGGCTTTCTGCCGCCCGCGATCGATTTGGTCGTTGGGGGCAGGGAGGAAGCTGCATGACGGATCCGCAAGCTGTGCCCGTGTCAGTCCTCAGTTGGTGCAGCGCGTCAGAGAGTGAGAGGCGCGCCGGCTTGTCTGTGACGGGTAGGAGGTCGGGAGAGAGTCTTTCGGCCGCCCGTCGTGGAGAAACCGACATGGCAAGCGTTCAGAAAATCAAACTCAGTCCCTCCCGCGACATTCCCTTCAACAAACTGGTGCTCAGCCAGTCGAACGTTCGCCGCGTGAAAGCCGGCGTCTCGATCGAGCAACTGGCGGAGAGCATCGCGCAACGTACGCTCCTACAGAGTCTGAATGTCCGGGCAGCCGTCGATACCGAGGGCAACGAAACCGGCATGTTTGAGGTGCCGGCGGGTGGCAGGCGCTATCGAGCATTGGAGCTGCTGGTCAAGCAGAAGCGTATGGCGAAGACGCAAGCTGTCCCCTGCGTTATCCGGGATGGCGGCATCGCCGAGGACGATTCCCTCGCCGAAAATGACGAGCGGGTCGGACTACATCCGCTCGATCAGTTCCGCGCGTTCAAGCTGCTACATGACGGCGGCATGAGCGAAGACGATATCGCCGCGCGGCACTTCGTCTCGCCGGCGATCGTCAAGCAGCGCCTTCGTCTGGCGTCAGTCTCGCCGAAGTTGCACGAAGTCTATGCCGACGATGGTATGACACTCGAACAGTTGATGGCCTTCTCGGTCACGGCCGACCAGGCGCGTCAGGAGCAGGTCTGGGATAACGCCAACAGATCCGGCAACGACGAGGCATATCAGATCCGGAGGATGCTGACGGAGAACACCGTGCGCGCTTCCGACCGTCGCGCCCAGTTCATCGGACTGGATGACTACGAGCGGGCCGGCGGCGCCGTGATGCGGGATCTGTTCGCGCACGACGACGGCGGATGGTTGCAGGATGTGCCGCTGCTTGATCGTCTCGTCACGGAAAAGCTCAAAGTCGAGGCCGAGACGATCGCCAAGGAGGGATGGAAATGGATCTCAGTCGCCGTGGACTTTCCCTACGGCCATGCAAGCGGCATGCGAGAACTCGAGGGCAAACCAGTCGATCTCTCGCCTGAGGAGCAAGCCACTATCGATGCCCTCAACGCCGAGCAGGCCAAGCTTGAATCGGATTACCAGGATGCCGGCGAATTGCCCGACGAGGTCGATCAGCGTCTGGCCGAAATCGAGTCGGCACTGACGGCATTCGAAGACCGGCCGGTGCTTTACGATCCGGCCGAGATCGCCCGAGCTGGTGTCTTTATCAGCATCGACTCCGAGGGACGCCTTTGCGTGGACCGCGGTTACGTCCGGGCAGAGGACGAGGTCCCGGCAACCGAGCCTGATGTCGAGCAGGGCGCCGATCCGTCGTCGACCGGAGGGCAGGAGACTGGTGCCTCCGTTCAGCGTACGGTGATCGCGGTCGCAGGCGGCGCTGTTGAAGCCGACGAAGATGACGGAGACGCGGCCAAGCCGCTGCCGGACCGGCTGATCACAGAGCTGACGGCGCATCGTACGCTGGCGTTGCGGGACGCGCTGGCCGAAAATCCTGCGATCGCGTTCCAGGCAGTGTTGCACAACTTCGTGCTGACGGCGTTCTACCGGTTCGCTTCGTCAGGCAGTTGTCTTGAGATCGGACTTCACACGCCGACCTTTCCCGCGCAAGCCCCTGGGCTGAGGGAAAGCGCGTCCGCAAAAGCCGTCGAGGCGCGGCATGAATCCTGGAAAGCGCGATTGCCGCAGAGCGAAAAAGATCTGTGGCGTGCGCTCACGGCCCTCGATGGCGGTGAGCAGGCGTCCCTGTTCGCGCACTGTGCGTCATTTGCGGTCAACGCCCTCTTTGAGCCGGCGAACCGCTACAATCAGGGCCGCGTCTCTGCTCATGGTGTCCGCACGCGGCTCGACCAGGCCGAAGTGCTGGCCCGCGCGGTCGGCCTCGACATGGTCCAGGCTGGCTGGAGACCCGCGGTCGACAACTATCTCGGCCGGGTCACCAAACCTCGCATTCTGGAGGCAGTTCGGGAGGCAAGAGGCGAGTCTTCCGCGCAACTGATCGACCACCTGAGGAAGGCCGACATGGCCAAGGAGGCCGAGCGCCTTCTCGATGGTTCGGGCTGGTTGCCGGAGCCGCTACGTCTCGTCGACCCCGCCGCGTCGCCAGCGGAACAGGAGGGTGAAGCGGGCCCACTGCCCGATTTCCTCGCCGACGAAGAGGAAGGGGGGAACGCCGGCGACGACGATCCGCAACAGCTCGACGCGGCTGAATGACATCACAGGCCGGATGGCTCCGGCTGTCCCGCAGTCTTGGGGACTGGTGCAGAGCGCCGGTCCCCATTTTTATTGGTGAAGTCTCAAGAGTGAGAGCCGGGCCGGGAAGGGTTTGAGTCGCCGCGGTCTGAAGGAGAGCGCCGGGGCGGTTCGGCCCATTCCCGCTCTCCCGAGAAATCCTGACATGACCGAATCTCTCGCCGGCGGCGCCGCGGCCGCGCCGCTCTCCATGCGTGCCACTGCAATTGTCGCCTCGAGTGTCGTCAGAGCTGCGCGCCAGCTTTTGACCGATCTCGAGCGCAGCCGCCGGATCGATGCCGCTGTCCTGCGCGGCGCCATGGAGGCTGCCTTCGGCGCTTCCGATGCGACCGGTGCCTGGAACGGGAAGACGGCCTACGACGCCTGCGAGGCGGCGACCGTCCTGTTCCTAAGGCGATATGGCGCCGCCATGCGGGCCAAGGCGACGTCGCCGGGCGCCATGCTGCCGATGCTGATGAGGATCGCCAGTCTCCTTCCTACCCAGACACGCCGATCCCTCGAGAGTGAGTCCCTCCAGCAATTCTCGACACCGATCGGGCTGGCATTTGTCGCCAGCCGGGCGGCCGCGATCACCCCTGCAGACGTCGTTCTGGAGCCTTCGGCTGGCACCGGCCTTCTTGCCATCCTGGCGGAGCTTGATGGCGCCTCCCTTGTCCTCAACGAGTTCGCCGACAGCCGCGCGGGCATGCTCGCGCAGCTCTTTCCCGCTGTCTCCGCGACGCAGTTTGACGCCGCGCACATCAATGACCACCTCGATGCCAGCATCGTGCCGAGCGTCGTGCTGATGAACCCGCCGTTCTCGGCCGCGGTCCATGTCGATCGCCAGATGCCAGATGCGGCACTACGGCACATCGAGTCCGCCCTGGCTCGACTTCCTGAAGGCGGACGGCTGGTCACCATCACAGGCGCAAACGTTGCGCCCGACAATCCCGCGCGGACGGACTCCTTCAAGCGGCTGCAGAAACATGGCCGTGTCGTATTCTCGGCGGCCATTGACGGCGCTGTCTATGCCAAGCACGGCACCAACGTCGACACTCGTCTGACCATTATCGATCGAGTCCCGGCTGACGACATCTCGTCATTCCCCGCATCCCCGGGCATTGCACCCGACCTGCCGACTTTGCTTGCCTGGGTTTTACAACACGTTCCGCCGCGTCGGCCAATTGCTGGCACCGTGGCTGGGGTAGTGCCGGCAAATGCCAGCCCTGCAACGCCTCGATCAGTCCGCGCCTACGTCGCCCAGCGCCGGGCGGCTGCAGCAGCGCCGGCAATTGATCCCGTGGCGAGCGAAGTCGCCTACGGCTCGGTGGATTGGACGCCCACGGATGGCAGCAACATCACCGATGCACTCTATGAAACCTACTCACTGCAGTCGATCCGCATTCCAGGTGCGCAACCGCATCCCACCAAGCTCGTGCAGTCCGCCGCGATGGCTTCCGTCGCACCGCCGAAGCCGTCCTATCGGCCTCACCTGCCGGCCAACGTCGTACCGGGTGGCATCCTGTCGGATGCTCAGCTCGAGAGCATCATCTACGCCGGCGAGCCGCATTCCGAATTTCTCGCAGGCTCTTGGACGGTCGACGCGACGTTTGACGTGGTGGCGGCGGCACGCGATGACGCTGAGAATGCCGTCCGTTTTCGCCGTGGCTGGTTTTTGGGCGACGGCACCGGCGCAGGAAAGGGACGGCAAGTCGCAGGTATCTTGGTCGACAACTGGCTTAAGGGCCGCCGCCGCGCGGTCTGGATCAGCAAGTCCGACAAGCTGATCGAAGATGCACAGCGCGATTGGTCTTCGCTTGGCTTGGAGCGGCTGCTCGTCACCCCACTTTCGCGTTTCCGGCAGGGCACGCCGATCCGGCTCGCGGAAGGCATCCTATTTACCACCTACGCCACGCTGCGCACCGACGAGCGCGGCGAGAAGCTTTCGCGCGTGCGGCAGATGGTCGAATGGTTGGGCTCCGATTTCGACGGAGTGATCGTCTTCGACGAGAGCCACGCCATGCAGAACGCGGTTGGCGGCAAGGGCGAGCGCGGTGAACAGGCGGCCTCTCAGCAGGGGCGCGCGGGCTTAAGGCTGCAGCATGCCTTGCCGAATGCGCGCGTCGTCTACGTCTCTGCGACCGGCGCCACCACCGTGCACAATCTCGCTTATGCCCAGCGGCTGGGACTATGGGGTGGCGATGATTTTGCATTCGCGACCCGGGCCGAGTTCGTCGAGGCGATCGAAGAGGGCGGTGTCGCAGCGATGGAAGTGCTGGCGCGCGACCTCAAGGCGCTCGGTCTCTATGCCGCCCGCTCGCTGTCCTACGAGGGCGTCGAATACGAGCTTGTCGAGCACCAGCTCACGCTCGAGCAGGTTCGCATCTATGACGCCTATGCCGGCGCGTTCAGCATCATCCACAACAACCTCGAGGCAGCGATGCGGGCCGCCAACATCACCGGCGAGACCGGTACGCTGAATGGACAGGCCAAGTCCGCGGCCCGATCCGCCTTCGAAAGCGCCAAGCAGCGTTTCTTCGGCCATCTCTTGACGTCGATGAAAACGCCGTCGCTGATACGCTCGATCGAGCGTGATCTTGATAGTGGCCACGTTGCCGTCATCCAGATCGTCTCGACGGGCGAGGCCCTCATGGAACGCCGGCTCGCCGAGATCCCCACAGAGGAGTGGCGTGATGTCCAGGTAGACATTACCCCTCGCGAATATGTCCTCGACTATCTCGCCCATTCCTTCCCGGTTCAGCTCTACGAGCCCTTTACTGACTCGGAGGGCAACCTTTGCTCCCGGCCGGTCTATCGCGACGGCCAGCCGGTCGAAAGCAGGGAAGCCGTCGCACGCCGCGAGAGTCTCATCGAGAAGCTCGCGTCATTGTCGCCGGTGCCAGCGCCCTCGATCAGATCGTGCAGCGATTTGGGACGGACTTGGTCGCCGAGGTAACCGGCCGCTCGCGCCGCGTGATCCGCAAGGGCGAGCGCCTGATCGTTGAGAACCGCGCGGCATCGGCGAACCTCGCCGAGACCGCGGCATTCATGGACGACGTCAAGCGTATCCTCGTGTTCTCCGACGCGGGCGGCACCGGCAGGAGCTACCATGCCGAGTTGTCGGCGCGGAATCGCCGCTTGCGGGTCCATTATCTGCTTGAGCCCGGCTGGAAGGCCGATGCCGCCATTCAGGGTCTCGGCCGGACGAACCGCACCAACCAGGCGCAACCGCCGCTGTTCCGGCCGATCGCAACAGACGTCAAGGCCGAGAAGCGCTTCCTCTCCACGATCGCTCGCCGCCTCGACACGTTGGGCGCCATCACGCGAGGCCAGCGGCAAACCGGAGGGCAGGGCCTGTTCCGGCCCGAGGACAACCTCGAAAGCCAGTATGGCCGTGATGCGTTGCGCCAGCTCTACATGCTGCTCGCGCGTGGCAAGATTGAGGGCTGCTCGCTCGAGAGGTTTGAGGACGCAACCGGTTTGAAGCTCACGGACGCCAATGGGCTGAAGGATGAACTGCCGCCGATCACGACCTTCCTGAATAGGCTGCTCGCCCTCACCATCGAACTGCAGAACATTCTGTTCAGCGCCTTCGAGCAGCTACTGACCGCCCGAATCGAAGGCGCGATCGGATCGGGTGCCTACGATATCGGACTGGAAACCCTCCGCGCTGAGAGTTTTGTCGTCACCGACCGGCGGACAATCTATGTCCATCCAAGCACCGGCGCCGAGACGCGCCTTCTCGCAATTACCCAGCGCCAGCGCAATCATCCTGTGAGCCTGGATGATGCTCTTGGTCGTCTTTCCGATCGTCGTGCTGTCCTGTTGATCAATGAGCGCTCTGGACGAGCCGCCCTGCAGACCCCAGCCCCGAGCTTCATGCTGGATGACGGCGAGATCGAGCGGCGCGTCCGCCTGATCCGACCGATGGAGCAGCATAGCGTCCCCTTGAAGCTGATGGCCGAAAGCCATTGGGTTGAAGCCGACCGTGATCGTTTCACCGCGGCGTGGCTGGCCGAGCTTGCCGAGGTCGCCGAGTTCGCCGAAAGCACGATCCACATCGTGGCGGGCTTGTTGCTGCCGATCTGGAAGCGGCTGCCGAACGAGTCGACGCGGGTCTATCGGCTGCAAACCGATGCCGGCGAGCGCGTCATTGGCCGGAAGGTCTCGGCGGCCTGGGTTGCGAATGTCCTTGCCGCCGACGCGCCCAAGCTCGCGATCGACACCGCCTTTGCCGCGCTGATGGAGGGCAGGACTGTCCTTGACCTCGCCGAAGGCCTCCAACTCCGCCGTGTCCGAGTCATGGGCGCATACCGCATCGAACTTTCCGGATTCAACGACTCAATACGCGACCGGCTGCGCGCTTACGGCCTTTTCGGGGAGATCATTTCCTGGAAACTGCGCATGTTCGTGCCAACTGACACGAGCGGTATCGAAGTCTTGGCGAAGCTACTGGATCAATACGCAATCCAGCGCATCGCCGAACGCGAGGCCGCGTGATGGCCCGCGACGCCTCTGAACTGGCACACCGCCTCGCGCGCGAGGCCGAGGCGGTGTGCCGCCACTACCTCTCGAATGGCAAGCGTCACGGACGGTACTGGCTAGTTGGCGATGTGCACAATACGCCGGGCCGCTCCATGTTCGTGCGGCTCCAGGACTCGCCAAAGGGACTCGCAGGCAAATGGACTGATGCCGCAACCGCGCAGGGCGCGCGATTGATCGGGATTTATGACAGCCAAGTCGCATTCGGACAGTCTCGCGTGCTTCTGGTCTGGACGAGACTCATCATGCCGAATGGCCGCTCTATCGTGCTTGAGAGACAACACGGATCTGATGCCGCTGGTTACTCTGGTCTCACCGACGAAGTCGACAACCACTGGAAAGAGCTCTTGGGGGCGGCGGCGTTGTCGACACTGCTCGGCGTGGGTTCAGAGCTTGGATCAGGGGCTGATACTGGCTCCAACGCCGCCGTTCTTCGGGCGCTCCGTCAGGGAGTCGCCAATTCCTTGAGCCAAACCGGACAGCAGGTAGTCCGTCGAAATCTCAACATCCAGCCGACCCTGACGATCCGCCCGGGGTTTCCACTGAGGGTGATCGTCAACCGTGACCTGGTGCTCGAACCCTACAGGGGATGAGAACCATGGCCAAACTCAAACTGGGCGCGATTGCCGAAGACAAGCCGGTCAGGGTCACACATGAGCTGCCGGCAAGCGTTCATCGCGACCTCGTCGCTTATGCCGAAGCTCTCGCGCGACAGAACGGACAATCAATTGGTGACCCGGTCAAGCTAATCGCGCCCATGCTTGCGCGATTTATGGCAGCGGATCGAGCGTTTGCCAAGGTCCGCCGTGCGCGTCAACTTCCCAAACAAGGTGAGGGGTAGCGTTCGGAGAGCAGCTTCAGAAAGGTTTCCAGGGCGGGATTTTCGTTATCCTTTTGCCAATACGCTGAATAGCTCAACACGCTTGGTCCACTGCCGTCCCGCAGTTCCCTATATACGAGGCCAGAAAGAGTGGCGCCTGCGTCCGATTCCAGAACAAGGCTGATGCCGACCTTCATTGTGACCAGGCTCTTTACAATGCCACGACTAATATCGTGACGTTCAATCTTCGGTCGATCATCGGGCGAAACAAGTTTTGAAACCAACAGATCTTCAATTTCGCGGCCGGGGTCGTAGTGGCTCAAGATAACGGTCTGGTCTCGCAAGTCCGTCCAATAAACGATTTCTCGCTCCGCCAGGGCATGTTCCGCAGGCAAGACGGCCAACACCCGTTCATTCCAAAGCGACTTTCTCCTGACGTTCTGAGATGATAATCCTCCCGTCAAGATCAGTACGTCCAGCACACCATTACGAAGTGCCGCCATAAGATGTGCGCGCCGCCGTTCTACTGTAGCGAGTTCGATTTGAGGAAACTTCTGAAGAAGATCCAGCAGCGATGCTCGCAGATTGCCCGCGGCGAGAGATGTACAGAAGCCAATTGCGAGTCGGCCAGCTTCGCCGCGGCCGCTTGCCCTTGTAGTGGCAGCAAGCGCGTCTAGCTGCTCGACTATCGAGCGCGCTACCCTCAAGAAGTGGCGGCCGGTCGGAGTCGCACGTACTCCACCACTTGATCGCTCGAATATATTGGCTCCAAAGCTATATTCGAGTAGCTGAATTGAGCGACTAAGGGTCGATTGCTTGATTAAAAGTACTTCGGCGGCCTGGCGGAAGCTGCCGTAATCTGCCGCTGTAATCGCGTGTTTAAGTTGCTCCAAATTTAAGCCAAGAGGCCGTCCTCCCCTTAGCAGCCCCGGAAAACTGGAACGCTCCATGATTGCCGCACCATCCAAATGAGAAAGATGTAGGTTGTACAGAGAATTAAGACGATTCTTAGTTGTGGATTGGTGCTGATAAGCTACCGGTAGCTGGTGAGCTTGCCTCTGCAGCGGCTTGATGATGCGGGCTACATCGAGCGGCATGAGGACGCTGAGGACCGAAGATTTGCAGCTTACGACCGCTGGGCTGGCGCTCGATCAGAAAATCTGGCCGCTCGTGGTGGCGAGAGAAGATTATGTTCTCGGTGCCCTCGATGCGCGGCTGCGTGCGGCCCTGCCATTCGTATTCTTCAAACATGAAGCGAGGGCTTCGAAGCATTCGGCATCAAAGATAGTTTTTTGACGCCGTCGGCAGGCTCATGCCCACACTAAACGGCGACCGTGTTTACATCGTATTCGAAGAGCCAATCATAACGCTTCTTAACGCGCTCCGGCTGCCACTCCCTTGCTACGTAATTCTCTGCCATTTTCGGATCTGCCAACTCTGCACTATGGAACCGCGAGGCGTTTTCCGATGCTCCTCGGACCATGGAAGATGTGCGCTCAACACGGAGTTCTTCAAATCTCTTAAATGCGTGCTCGGGCGAGGGGTATTTCACGAAGCAGCGGCCAAGCACTATGGCGTCTTCAAGGGCCATTACAGCGCCCTGAGCAAGGAATGGGAGAGTCGGATGCGCCGCATCCCCGATCAAGCAAATCTTCCCATAGGCATAGTGCTTCAGCGGTTCGCGACCACAAAGCGCCCATTTGTATGCGGTGTCCAATTGATTGATAGTTTCTAAAACGAGCGGATGCCAACCTTTGAAATCTGCCGCACATTCCTCTTTTGTGCCGCGCGTCGACCATGATTCAACCTGCCATTCCGGTCGCTCGACGATGCCAACAAAGTTTAGAAGCTCTCCGCTTCGGATCGGGTATGTGATGACATGGGCGCCCGGACCAATCCAGTTAAGGCCAATTGGTCTACGAAGTTCTTTTGATAAGCGCTCCATAGGAATGGTTCCGCGCCAGGCCATAAGTCCAGTGAACTGCGCCTTGGAGGGGCCCAATAGCGATTGCCGAATCTGCGAATGGACACCATCGGCGCCGACCAGTGCATCGCAAGTTGCGGATGAACCATCAGCAAAGCGAACCTGGACCTCGCCCGGTTCGCTTTTGATTTCGACGCACTTCTTTCCCGTGTGAAGGGCATCGGCTTTCCTCGCACGCACCGCCTCGAGAAGAACGGCATGGAGGTCTGCGCGGTGGAGATTCCAATAGGGAGCGCCAAATCGTTCTATCGAGTCGACACCAAGGTCGAACAACTTCCATTCTTTTCCGGTACTCCAAATGCGAACGGCTTTCGAAGCGGCTTCGCAAGCGACCGCGCTGATTTTGTCGCGCAATCCCAGATCTATTAGCGCCTTCGCGCCGTTCGCCGAGATCTGCACCCCTGCACCGACTTCACCAAGAACCTCTGCCTGCTCGTAAACCTCAACATCGAAGCCTCTCTGCAAGAGCGCACATGAGACGGCCAGCCCACCGATGCCGGCTCCAATTACAGTAATTTTTTGCTGCTTCATTGCATTCTCCACCATACCGATTCCCAACTATTGACGCGGCGCGACGTACAGTTTCACGAACGACATGATGGGGTGCTCGGTGATTCGAGCGCCCGCGAACTTCGCGCGGCCTGCCTGATGCTTCCTTGTCGGAGCATCATCGGCACTTAGGGTAGCGACCGAAAATACATTAACAAATTGAATTAGTCAATGTTAAATCAAAAACCGCGCCGGCGGTGCCGGTCCCCGAACTGGTGTGGTGGACAGCGCGGCACTCGCGTGGTGCCCATTTGCCAGAGTTAGGCGCGCGTCGATCGGGCTAGCGTGCGCCTGGGGCTTGGGTCCTCCAGGGAGGCATCGGAAGCAGCGGCCTCTCGCCCCATCGCGCGCGTGACTAGGTCGCAGGCGGCCTTAAGCTTCTCGACAGCTGAGCCGCGCCCGTCCAGCGGCACGTGCGAGCGTTGCCCGATGAGCGTCATGCTCGCGGCGAGAGCGCCGGAATGATCAAAGATGGGGGCCGAGATGGCGGCAAACCCCTCGTGCACGCGGCTGTCCGACGTGGTCACGCCGTTGCGACCCATCTCTCGCTTTGCCTCTTCGATCACCGCGCGGGCCGCCGCCGAGGACGTCGGAACACGGTGAAGTATCGGCGCCAATAAGGCTGCGGGCAGCAGCGCCAGGAAGACCCGTCCCGTAGCAGATGTAAGCAACGGGAGCACATGGCCGACTTTGATAATCATCGGCACGTCGAGTTCGCCATCGGACTTCGCGACTATGGTCGGACCCATGTTTCCCCAGATGGACAAGTGGACCGATAGTCCGACACTTTGCTGTAACTCCTCCATTGGCCCCCGGGCGAGATCGACAACATCCAGTTGCCGCAACCCCGCTAGGCCGAGCTGAACGGCATAGGGACCAAGGCCGTACCGCATGCTGGCAGGATCCTGCGCCACGAGTCCGAGCCGCAGAAAGCTCACCATGTAGAGGTGAGCCTTGCTGGCCGGCATGCCGGCGCGCTCGGCAATTGTTTTAAGAGGAAGCTTGGCCCGCGCTGCCTCAAGAACCCCGATCAGACGAAAGCCGACCTCGATCGATTGGATATGGCGCTGTTCCTTCTCGACAGTCATGTTCACCTTGTCCCAGCCTCTCGCACAACTCTTAGCACTTCGCACGGCTAAAGCGCACCGCAAACCGCAAGTTTGCTATAGTACAATTCAGTTTGACAAAACTCGTCGATCGCGGTAGTTAACGATAGTGCCGTATTCGATGAGCGAGGAGGGTAGGATGGGCCGGGCGGTCGCTAGGTCGTTCCAGCGGACGGGTACGCCCGCTCGATCGGGATTGGGGACTGCGTGAGCATGCTCGGCTTGCGCGGCCCGAAAGCGGCACCCAAATTAAATCGCCCCTCGCTGGGCACCTGCGAGCCGAACAAGGTCGAGGTGCTGCTTGCGCGGGCGAAAAGGTCGCGGCACTCGATGCGCCGTCAATCGTTGACGTTCGTAACGACCTTGCGCTGCGCATTGCCGGCGCTGTTCGCCTACATCGATGCGCCGGCAGAGGTGCGTCCGTGAGACCTGTCGATGCGCACTGGATCGATGGGGATTGGCACCGTGGGACCTCCGGCCGCATGCTCCCCGTCATCGATCCCAGCACAGAGCAGATCCTGACTGAGGTGAGCTGCGCGTCGAGATCTGAAGTAGACGCCGCGGTCATGTCTGCGCGGCGCGCGCTTGGCGCTTGGCGGGCCTCAAGTCTCGAGGCTAGGGCGGCACTGCTGCTTCAGCTCGCCAAGACGCTTGACGCTCGAAGTGAGCTGTTCGCCGAGACCCTCGCGCGTGAGATTGGATGCCCGCTCTGGTTCAGTAGGGATTTCCAAGTACCGATGCCAATCCGCAACCTCTCGGCGATGGTTGAGGCACTCCGGGCGATCGCGTTCGAAGAGAACGCGGGGACCTCAGTCGTGTGGCGCGAACCAGTCGGCGTGGTGGCCGCCATCACGCCTTGGAACGCGCCGCTGCATCAGATTGTCGCAAAAGTTGGTGCGGCGATCGCGGCGGGTTGCACCGTAGTTGTGAAGCCGAGCGAGCTCGCGCCGTTGACGGCGCGCGCGCTCGTCGAGGTACTGAAAGACGCTGGCGTGCCGGATGGAGTCGTGAACGTGGTCTTCGGCGACAGCGAGACGGGCCGGGCCCTCGTTGAACATTCCGAGGTCGATCTAGTGAGCTTCACGGGTTCCGTCGCTGCCGGACGCAGAGTGGCCGCGGCAGCCGGGGAGGGCATCAAGCAAGTCAAGCTCGAACTCGGCGGCAAGTCTGCGGCTATCCTGCTCGATGACGCCGATCTCCCAGCGGCAATGGCTGGCGTGCTAAGCTCCTGTTTCAGCAACGGTGGGCAGGTCTGTGTTGCCCAGACCCGGCTGATCGTGCCGGTGGAGGCTCGGTCGCAGGTGGAGGATCTCTGCCGGTCCCTAGGTGCAGGCTGGGTCGTTGGGCATCCTCTCGCGCCGGAAACGCGAGTCGGGCCGCTGGCGAGCGAGGCTGGGCGCGGTCGCGTCGAGCGGATCATTACAGAATCCCTTGCGCAGGGGGCCCGCGCGATCATCGGTGGCCACGGCGCGCCGCAGGGGATCGATTGCGGCTACTACGTGCGCCCGACCGTCCTAACCGATGTGACAACCGGCATGGAGGTTGTGCGCGAGGAGGTGTTCGGACCTGTCCTCAGCCTGTTGCACTACCGCGATCTCGACGAGGCAGTCGAACTCGCCAACGCGACCAAGTTTGGACTCTCGGGAGGGATTTGGACCTCGAATAGAGTCCGGGGTGCCGACGTCGCTAGGCGTCTGAGGACCGGGCAGGTTTCGATAAACGGCGCCCCGCAGAACTACGCCACGCCCTTTGGGGGCTGCGGCTGGTCCGGCTTCGGGCGCGAGAATGGTCGCTACGGCATCGAGAGCTTCCTTCAATACAAGGCGGTGCACGGGGCCGGGACGCCTCCTGGCTCGCCGCTTTAGGATTCGGGGTGCGTGTCGCGCGCGGGTGGTGGAGATGCCTAATACGCGCAAATTTCGACGTCGCTCTCCGTGAGGGCGCAAGACAGCGTGGGTTCGTGGATTAGGCGCGGCGGACCTGATGTCCCAGCCACATTCGATTACTACTGGCCCATTCCAACTCGGGAGCATCTGCATGACGATTCGCAACACGGACCTGACCGCCTGCCTCGATCGCTTGCGGACAACTCTCGGGGAGCGCTTAGCCACCGGCGACTCGGTGCGCGAACAGCATGGCAAGGATTGGTCTCGGCTACCGCCAGCTTTACCGGACGCGGTCGTGTTCGCTGAGAGCGAGGACGACGTGTGTCGGGTGCTCGAGGCTTGCCACGAGTTCGGCGTCCCGATCGTAGCGCACGGCAATCAGAGTTCGCTCGAAGGGCACATCCTAGCTATCCGAGGCGGAATTGCTTTGAACCTGACGCGCATGAACCAGGTCTTGGCGGTGAATGAACACGACTTTGATGCGGTGGTGCAGCCCGGCGTGACGCGCAAGCAACTCAACCAGCACCTGCGCGACAAGGGTCTGTTTTTCGCTATCGATCCTGGTGCAGACGCTACCATCGGCGGAATGGCTTCGACGCGCGCGTCCGGTACCAACGCGGTGCGCTATGGGACGATGCGGGAAACTGTGACCGCCGCACGCGTTGTATTGCCCGGCGGACGGGTAACGCGGGTGGGGTCGCGCGCGCGGAAATCCTCGAGTGGCTACGATTTGGTCAGGCTCTTCGTCGGATCGGAGGGCACACTCGGCATCTTCACGGAACTGACCGTCCGCCTCCATCCCATCCCGGAAGCGGTCTGCGTTGGAGCTTGCCCGTTCGGCGCGGCCGCGAGTGCAATCGCTTCGGTGGTCGACGCGATGCACATGGGGCTCGATGTCGCGCGCATTGAATTCATGGATTCGCTGTCGATCAGAATGGCGAACAGCTACTCGGGCCTTGGGTTGCCGGTAGCGCCTACTCTGTTCGTCGAATTTGTCGGTGCGCCTGATCATGTCGACCAGCAGGCGCGCGCGTTCGGCGAGATCGTGGCCATGCACGGGGCTCTCGATTTCGCTTGGTCCCGGGACCCTGCCGAGCGCAGCAGGCTTTGGCAGGCCCGGCATGAGTCGCTTTACGCGACGACCGCTTGGAAGCCGGGGGCAGAGGTGTGGAGAACGGATGTCTGCGTTCCGATTTCGCGCTTGGCTGACAGCATCGCGGCCGCGCAAGCAGACATTGAAGGTTCGGGGATCGACGGCAAAATCCTCGGCCATGTGGGCGACGGCAATTTTCACGTTGCCTACCTCGTCGATCCGAAGATGGAGTCCCAGAGGGACGCCGTCCGCGCGATGATAGCGCGCCTGAACCACCAGGCCATCGCAAACGGAGGCACTGTGAGCGGGGAGCAGGGGATCGGCATCGCGAAGCTGCCTTACCTCTTGGAGGAGCACGGCGAGATGGCACTGGAAGCGATGCATCTCATCAAGCGCGCTCTTGATCCAAGAGGGATTATGAATCCCGGCAAGATGGGTTCTGAGCCGTCATCGCTTCCGAAACAAGCCACTCAATCCTGAGGGCAACTGGCTTATACGAACGAACTTCATTTTACACTGTTTAATAGAAACTGATTGGCTGGACTAACCTCCTGCTCCCTGCTCAGCCAATCCACCCGGAAGCTTCTAATAGAACCGAACGAAGATCCGGTTGACTGTCTTCTAGTCGACCTCTGTGTGTTTGATAATAATGAATTTGATTTGACAAAATAGTACGAGATAGCTAAGGAGGACCCGCGGGAATCAAGGGCCGACAGGGAGGAACAGTGTGAGACAAACCGGTGGGACGGCGCTTGCCAGACAGCTCGCCCTCGATGGCGTCACGGACTTGTTTGCCATTCCGGGCATCCAGTTGGACTGGGCCTTTGAGGGACTGAGACAATGCCGAGAGAACATTCGGGTAATCGTCCCACGGCACGAACAGGCGACGTCTTACATGGCGGACGGCTATGCCCGGTCAACCGGACGGATCGGTGCGTGCATGGTGGTTCCTGGTCCGGGCGTCCTCAATGCCATGGCGGGCCTCGCAACGGGCTACGCGTGCAATTCACGAGTCATCTGCATTGCAGGCGACATCAACTCTGGGGGGCGCGGCAAGGGGGTCGGTTTACTGCACGAGATCAACGGCCAAACCGAAATCCTAGCGAAGGTGACAAAGTGGCAGGGTCGCGCGAATGCGATAGCCGAAATCCCAGCGGTCCTTCATGAGGCGTTGCAGCAAGCGGCGTCCGGCCAGCCCCGGCCGGTCGCGTTCGAGGTCGCGCAGGACCTGCTTAACGTCGAGGATCACATCCCGCTCGTCGACACTCCGCTCGTATCGAACTTCCCCGAGCCCGAGAAACTTGCGGTCGAGAAAGCAGCGCAGCTACTCAACGATGCGTCCTTTCCGGTCATCTACGTGGGCGGAGGGGCGCTGGCGACGAACGCCTCCGGACCGCTGGGCGAATTGGCCGAACGCCTCGATGCGCCGATCGTCATGGGTGAAAACGGCAGGGGGGCGGTCTCGGACCGGCATTCGCTTGCGCTGAACGCACTTGGTGGACGCGCGGTATTTCCGCATGCCGACGTGGTCGTCGTGGTCGGAAGCCGTTTCGTCGACACACAGGTTGGAAAGCCCGCCTGGCCGTCAGAGCGAGCGCGGTACATCTACATCAACCTCGATCGATCTGCCTGGAATCCGCCGCGACGCGCCGACGTCGCCATTGTGGCCGATGCGGCCCTCGGACTGAAGGCGCTCGCCGCTGCAGTCGCGCGGCGTCCCTCAGTGATCGCGGCTGACCTCGTCCGTGTCCGTGCCTGGTCAGATGAACAAGCAAACCTCATTCAGCCGCAGGCCTCATGGCTGCAGGCGCTCCGAGAGGCACTTCCCGACGACGGTTTCTTTGTGAACGAGTTGACCCAGGTTGGCTATCTCGGGCGCTTTCATTTTCCGGTCTACGGACCCAACACTTTCATCACGCCGGGCTATCAGGGAACGCTAGGTTTCGGCTACCCCACGGCGCTTGGCGTGGCGGTCGGAAATCCGGGCCGACCTGTCATCAGCCTCAACGGCGATGGCGGCTTCGGCTGGAACATGCAGGAACTAGCGACGGCCCGGAAGTATAACTTAAACGTCGCGGCGGTGATCTTTAACGATGGCCATTTCGGGAACGTTCGGACGATGCAGAAAGATCTGTTCGGCGCCGAGTTCGGTGCCGACCTGTGCAATCCAGATTTTTCCGTTCTGGCCAACGCTTTTTCGATACCCTACGAGCGAGCGGACTCGCCTGGCCGGCTGACATCGATCCTAAGGTCGGCCTTCGCCGAGGGAGGCCCAAGCGTTATCGAGGTTCCTGTCGGGGAGATGCCGAGCCCCTGGCATCTCATGCGTCTCCAGCAGCCACCTTTCGCCAAGGCGCCCCGACCGCCACCGCCGAATCCGCTGGGCGATCCTGCCGATCGAGCTCCTATCGAGCGATGACACTTCTTGAGGGAGGTCGATCGACGGCGCCGGGTTACTCGGTACCCGGTCTGCGTCATCCTGCTGTACGGCCGAGCAGATCGTTGTGTTTCCGATTGCCAAGATAATCGATCGCGCCGCGGCGCTGATCACAATGGCAGGAATCATGGGATCAATCATCAGCCCACATGTCATCGGAATCTTGCGCGAGCTGACAGGAAATTTTGCCGCAGGCCATCTGTTCGCAGCTGTCCTCCTGATCCTGGCGCATTATTGATCGCTGTCACACCTTTCGCGAACGCCGCGGTTCGCAGATATCAACAGGAAAGGTAACCAATATGAGCGCACAGGCGCCATCCGCATACGGACAGTTCGCGAGTGGCACGGGCATCATGCCCGGCTACATGTCCGGCTTTGGCAACGGTTTCGAGACAGAAGCGCTCCCAGGAGCGCTTCCGATCGGCCGCAACTCGCCGCAAAAATGTCCCTACGGACTCTATGCCGAGCAGCTTTCGGGTTCGGCCTTCACCGCGCCGCGCACCGTCAACGAGCGCTCCTGGCTCTACCGAATTCGCCCGACCGTCATGCACTGGGGCGCGTTCAAAAAGGCAGCGAGTGACCTGTGGCGGACGGCGCCCTCCCAAGAGGTCGAGATGCCGATCGCCCCTTTGCGTTGGGGCCCTGTCCCGATCCCATCCATGTCGCTCTCATTCGTCGAGGGTATCCGCACCATGACTACGGCGGGAGACGCAGGCGCGCAGGCAGGCATGGGCGCACACCTCTACGTCGCCACCCGCTCGATGCAGGACGAATACTTCTACAATGCAGACGGCGAAATGCTGGTCGTGCCACAGGAGGGACCACTCCGCTTCCGCACTGAATTTGGCATCATCGGAGTGGAGCCCGGCGAGATCTGTGTGATTCCGCGCGGGGTGAAGTTCGCAGTCGATCTGCCCGGCGGACCTGCCCGGGGCTACATCTGCGAGAATTACGGCGGAGCATTCACGCTGCCCGAGCGCGGGCCGATCGGCGCCAACTGCCTCGCCAACCAGCGCGACTTTCTTACGCCGGTCGCTGCCTACGAGGATCGCGACGAAGCCGGCACCCTGCTGGTGAAGTGGGGCGGAAGTTTCTGGGCAACGGCGATCGACCACTCGCCTCTCGACGTGGTCGCCTGGCACGGCAACTACGCGCCGTACAAGTACGACTTGCGCAAGTTCTCGCCGGTCGGGCCAATCCTGTTTGACCACGCCGATCCGTCGATCTTCACGGTGCTCACCTCGCCATCCGAAACGCCCGGCACCGCCAACGTCGACTTCGTGATCTTCTCGGACCGCTGGCTCGTGGCGGAGAACACTTTCCGGCCGCCTTGGTACCACCTCAACGTGATGAGTGAGTTCATGGGACTGGTCTGCGGGGTCTATGACGCCAAGACCGGAGGCGGTTTCCAGCCGGGGGGAGCCTCGCTGCATAACACTCTGCTGCCACACGGGCCAGATGTGGACGCCTTCGAGAAGGCCTCTGATGCCGAGCTCAAACCACACAAGCTGGAGGGCACGCTCGCCTTCATGTTCGAGACGCGCTTTCCCCAGAAGGTGAGCCGCTTTGCGGCCGAGCATCCGGCTTTGCAGAAGGATTACGGCGCGTATGGTCGCAAGCTCAGGAAAAACTTCGATCCGCGGCTGCCGGAGGCGCGTTGATGATAGGGCTTGACCGCACCCACGATGTGGACCTGCGCTCCTGGGTGCCGAGCGCAAACGGACATCTGGACTTCCCGATCCAGAACTTGCCGCTCGGCGTATTTGCGCCGGGAGGCGAGGCGCTGCGAGCCGGCGTCGCGATCGGCGACGCCATCCTCGACTTGCCGGCCGTCCTATCAGCCAACCTTCTGTCCGGCGAGGCGGCTGCGGCCGTTGAAACTGCGGCGGGCGAGAAGCTCAACAGCCTCCTCGCCCTCGGGGCTGGGCCGCGCCGAGCCTTGCGGGCCCGTCTCTCGGAGCTACTCGCGGAAGGGCAGCCAGAACGCGGGAGGATTGCGCCGCTATTGCACGAAGCATCGGCCTGCACGCTGCACCTGCCAGCCGCAATCGGCGACTACACCGACTTTTATGTCGGCATCCACCATGCGGAAAACATCGGCAAGCAATTTCGGCCTGATAACCCACTCTTGCCGAACTATAAACACCTGCCAATCGGCTACCATGGCCGCGCTTCATCAATCCGACCCTCCGGCACTGCTGTGCGCCGCCCGCGCGGGCAATCTAACGCGCCGGGCACGGCCGAGCCCGTGTTCGGTCCCTCGCGCCGGCTCGACTACGAACTCGAACTCGGGGTGTGGATCGGCCCCGGCAACGCGCTCGGAGAGCCGATCCCGGTCGGGGAGGCCGCTGCGCACATCGCCGGATTTTGCCTCCTGAACGACTGGTCGGCCCGGGACATTCAGGCTTGGGAGTACCAGCCGCTAGGGCCCTTCCTCGCCAAGAATTTCGCTTCGACGATCTCGCCTTGGATCATCACGCCCGAAGCGCTCGCCCCATTCCGGTCCACACTGCCTCCGCGGCCGGAGGGCGATCCGCGTCCGCTGGCTTACCTCACCGATGACGCGGACCAGCGCGAGGGTGCCTTCGACATCCAGCTCGACGTGCTGCTGGTGACTCCAGGGATGCGCGAAGCTGGCCTGGCTCCCCACCGCGTCTCGGCGTCGAATTCGTGTCACATGTATTGGACCGTGGCGCAGATGATAGCCCATCATACCTGCGGCGGCTGCAACCTGCAGCCAGGCGACCTGCTCGGGACCGGAACAATATCGGGGCCGGACCTGCAGTCCTGCGGCAGCCTCGTCGAGGCCACCCTTGGGGGCAAACAGCCGATCCAACTCGCCTCGGGAGAGGAGCGCCGGTTCTTGGAGGATCGGGATGAGATCATCCTGCAAGCACATGCCCTGCGCGAGGGCTTCGCCACCATCGGCTTCGGCGAATGCCGAGCGGTCATCGGAGAAGCCGTCGCATGAAACTCTACGGCTACTGGCGCTCGACATCATCCTACCGGCTTCGCATCGGGCTCGCCCTTAAAGGCTTGGCACCGGAACAGGTGCCAGTCCACCTTGTCCGCTACGGCGGAGAGCACCGGACCGAGGCGTATCGCCAAGTCAACCCGCAGCAGCGCGTACCAAGTCTCGCGCTCGACGGCGGGCGCGTGCTGATCCAGTCACCGGCCATCATTGAATACCTGGAGGAGGTCTTTCCCGATCCGCCGCTGTTACCGCAGGATCCTGTCGCACGGGCCCGAGTCAGGGCCGTTGCGGCGATCATCGGCTGCGACATCCATCCGCTGCACAATATCGGCGCTCTGAACCACCTGCGTCGGGACTTTGGCCACTCGGAGGAGGAGGTTGGCACCTGGATCACGCGCTGGATCGGCGAAGGCTTCTCTGCAGTCGAGGCGCTGATTGTCGGCGAGGATTACTGCTTCGGTTCTGCGCCCGGCCTTGCGGATGTTTACTTGATCCCTCAGGTCTACGCTGCCCAGCGCTTCGGCGTATCGCTCTCCAACTTCCCGCGAATCAATCGTGTCGTGTCTTTAGCAACGGCTCATCCGGCCTTCCAAACGGCACACCCATCACGCCAATCAGACGCTGAATAAATTTTTGACTACAGCGCGATCCAAAGAGACTGCCGTCAAAGTTAGTGCAGTGGACTAAATCCGGCTTTCTCGAAAAACCGTATGCTTGAGCTTTCCCATGCAACTAGTACGTGATCACGCATGAACCGAACCGCTTCAGGAAAACACGAAGTGAAGTCCAGGCTCTCATTTGCGGCGAGAAGAAGCGCTTCGGTCCTGCGGCCGCTTTTTGATGTTTGGTTACGCAGATCTGAGCCGCCCAACGCTTGGCCAAATGAGATGCGGGCGGGCCAGGACGTTCAGTATTTTGTACGATGAGGTTTTCGGTTGAATGAGCTACTTTTCAGACCAAGGATCGCAATCCACGACGTCCTCACTGGACCGTGATCCCTTTACTCTCGACGAGTCGCTTGTAGATCGCGGACTCCCGCGCCATGCGCTCGGCCATCTCCCTGGGAGATCCTCCAATGGCTGAAATTCCCAAACGGTCGAGATAGGTCGTCATCTCTTCGGATCGGAGCGCCGCATTCGATTCTTTGTTCAGTATTTCTACAACCGACGCGGGGGTACCGTCAGGCGCGGCAAGCCCGACCCAAGACGTGAGATTGAGATCCGGATAGCCCAGCTCGGCAGCGGATGGCACGTCCGGTAGAAGTGGCACGCGCTTGTTGCCACTTACGAGAAGAGGAAAGGCCGTTTTCGACTGGATCTGAGGGATCGCGGTCGGCGCGACTTCAAAGAAGATGTCGACCTGTCCACCGATGAGGTCGTTCATCGCAGGCGCGCCACCGCGGTACGGGATATGAGTTAGCTTAACGTCGGTGAGCGAGCAGAATAGTTCGGAAAACACGTGCGGGAAGCTTCCGTTGCCTGCCGAGGCGACGGTCACGTTGGCCGGCTTCTGCTTGGCGGCTTCCAGAAGGTCCTTGAGGCTTTTGAACCCGCTCTTCTCGCTAGCGATCAAGACGGTGGCGTTTTCGGTTAAGGCGATGATCGGCGCTAGATTGACGAGGGGATCGTAGGGCTGTGGTTTGAATATGTACGGGGCAATCACGAAGGTACTTGTCGTTCCGAGCAAAAGAGTGCTCCCGTCCGGCGCCGAGCGTGTCACATACTGAGCGCCGATAGTCCCGCCCGCGCCGGGCTTATTCTCAATGACGAAAGCTTGTCCGAGCACCGACTGCATGTGCTTGCTGATGATACGGCCGATTGGATCCAATTGGCCTCCCGCAGCAAATGGATTCACCATCGTGACGGTGCGGTTGGGGTACTTCGTCTGGCTGAGCGCCGGACGCGCAATTGAAGCAATCGCGCCGCCAAGCAACAGTGAACGTCGATCGATCATCGTGGTGTTCCTCCTGCGTATCGAGCGTTTTGGTGGGGCGGGCCGCACGTCTTGCGGCAGCGCCCGAGCGCCTTTTCGGTCGTACTACATTGAAGCGTTCATATTGTCAAATCGAATTATACATTGATGAAATACTGCGCATTTGATGGGCCGCCAAATAAGGCGGTTAATCGCGATAACTTTACGGGCGACACCGGGTTCATCGATTCCGACGGCGATCTCTTCGTCACCGGCCGCGTCGACGACATGATCGTCACCGGCGGCGAGAACGTCTCGCCGGTGGAGATCGAAAGCTGCCTCTCCCTGCATCCCGCGGTTTCGGAAGTCGCGGTGGTCGGTCTCGCCGACGAGAAATGGGGCAAGATCGTCGCTGCCTTTGTCAAGCGCAACCGGACGGTATCGGAGGCGGAGCTCGAGCAATTCTGCCGCGCCTCCGGCCTTGCCAACTTCAAGCGCCCGCGCCGCTACGTGTTCGTAGACGCCATTCCCAAATCGCCGGTCGGCAAGCTGCTGCGGCGTCTGCTCGTTGCCGGAGAATACCAAACCGAACGCCGGCCGCCGTCGGACGCGGCCTGATCACACGACGTAAACAGAAGGAAGCAAGATATGTCGTCACCCTACACCTTTGCCGATCCTCGTCTGGCCAAGCTCGATGGATTCGAGGTCGAGATCGATGAGGCGCGCGAACGCGCCGACATTATCCTCGGCCGGCCGCCCTATAACGTCGTCGCGATGCCGCAACGCGACCAGCTCCGGCTGACGTTCGAGACCCTCGATGAGGATCAGCGTGTGCGTATCATTGTGCTGCGGGCCGAGGGCGAGCATTTCTCCAGTGGCGGCAATATTGGCGGCTTCATGGAAGCGAGCCCCGAGCATGTGTCAAAACTGGCCTGGAACATCGCAGCGCCCGCGCGTTGCGCCAAGCCGGTGATCGTGGCCAATCGCGGCTATTGCTTCGGCGTCGGCTTCGAGCTGTCGCTCGCCTGCGACTTCCGCATCGCCTCGGAGACCACGCAGTATGCCTTGCCGGAACAGAAGCTCGGACAGATCCCGGGTTCTGGCGGCTCGGCTCGCCTGCAGAAGATGGTCGGCATCACCCGCACCAAGGACATCGTGATGCGCTCAAAGCGCATTTCGGCGAAGCAGGCGCTGGAATGGGGGATTGCGACCGAGTGCGTGCCGGACAGCGAGCTGGAAAAGGCGACGGACAAGCTGGTTGACGAGCTCCGCACCTTCTCGCCGCTGGCGCAGCGCACGGCGAAGAAGCTCCTGAACGATACGGAAGATTCCACGCTCGCGATCGCCATCGAGCTCGAGGGCCATTGCTACAGCCGATTACGGCAGTCGGAGGACTTCAAGGAAGGCGTCGAAGCCTTCAACGCCAAGCGCCCGCCAAAATTCGCCGGGCGCTGATGGCGGGAAACGTAGCGCTCGGGTAAGAGCGCAAAAGCAGAATTGGCTGTCGGACTTATGAACCGACTTGTGGGGATTGGATGAGTTATCGCAGGTTTGGCTGGTGGTGTGAAGGCGGTAGCGCTCCCCCGACTCGAACCCCCGATCCCTTCGACTTGTCTGGACTGCGCCGAACTCGCTGTCGCGGCATTCCATCAAATTGCAGGTTCAAGGTAGGACTAACGACACGTCTATCGGAATGGCCCTTGATTTCCTGCGAAATCATACGCCTCTCGGGTTCCAGGTTCGAGCCCTGGTGCACCCACCATAGCCAGATCAAGCACTTGTCGAAGGTTGCGAGAGTCGTGTTCCGACAACCTGAGTCAGCGGCTGTTACGACAAATCCGTGCTCTCCGAACAGCTATCCTAAGACTTGGCCCTGAACCTCGTCGGCTTAGCGCGGCGGCAGACCTTGGCGCAAAGCCGGGATGGTGCTTGCTGGTTTCAGGATGGCGGCCCTACGGCATTCGTTCAATATGAGCCCGGATCGCGTGCCGCTCGGCATCGATCCAGCCATGCTCGCGGGCTTTGGCCACCATCTCTGCGTAACGCTGCTTCCAGTCTCCATCATCAGGGCGGCCTGCCAAGGCGGGGACCAGACCGATCGAAACAAGCCCATCGCGATCGTTCAGAAGTGTGATTCCGTTCCAGCTCTGCGTTTCAGGCCGGGCATCGGCATGCAGCATCAGCTTGAACCTGCCAAAGTCGAGCGGTTCAGCCAGCCGGACAACGCCGCCGTCCAAGCATTCGATGATCACGACGCTACTCCTCCGCGAATTCCCGGCAAGTCTGGCGACAATGCAGGGCTCGACACCGTCAAAGGCTACGCTTGGGGCAAGGCTCGCAGCGCACCCTGAAAATTGACCAGAGGATCGCCGTTGCCGCCGCGTGTGGCCACGATCCTGCCGATGAAGAGACCGTGCGTGCCGACCAATTGGTGATGGTGCAGCACGCATTCCAGCATGCCGATCGCCGGTTCGAGCAGCGGCACGTCGAGAACGCCTTGCTGCCACCGCGCCGTTGCGAAGCGCTCGACGCCCTTGGCGCCGCCGGCGAAACGCAGCGCCAGATCTTCCTGCCCCCGGCCGAGGAGGCTGACACCGAAGCGCCCATTGGCGAGAATCGCGGCGTGCGTTTCCGAGCTCGAATTGACGCCAACGAGCAGGCAGGGTGGATCCATGCAAAGCGACGTGACCGAGCTGACGGTCAGTCCGCGCCGCGTCGTTTCTGTTCCCGTTGCCACGATCGCCACGCCGCTCGCCAGATTGCGCATGGCGAGCCGGAATTCGGCAGCTTCGACAGAGCGGAAATCGCGCATTTGAGCGATCTGACATCCCATGACGTCCCTCCGGGCTTGCGCTGGTGCTGGACTATGCCGAGACCACCTCGCTCGCGGTCTTGCCGCGTCCGGCGCGGCCGGATCTCAGCTCCTTCCGGATCGCCGGGATGATCTTGCTGCCCCACAGCTCGATCTGGCGCAGCATCGTGCGCTGATCGAAATCGCCGAGCTGGGTTTGAAGCGCGATGTGCGACGGCTTGAGAATGCTGATCTCTTCCAGCATGCGGTCGATCACCTGATTGACACTGCCGACGGGCAGGTTGCTCCGCATCGTCTCCAGGCTCATGTCGTTCGGTCCGGCTTCTTCCTTGATCAGATAGCCGTCATCGCTCTGGGCGCGCCGGAACTTCAGGCTTTCCGAGAGGCGGCGCTGGAAGCGCGCATTGTCGAGGTAGGAGGTGATCTCGCTGTCGTTGTCGCTGGCATAGGCGCAGCGCAGGAAGCCGAAGCGCGTGTCGTCGATGGACCGGCCTTCCTTGGCTGCGATTCCCTCGAGACGTTCGCGCAGCGCCTTGATGGCATCGAGGCCATTCAGCAGCGCGGTGACGAACAGATTATGGTTGTCGCGAATGGCACGGCCGAGCGTTTCGCCATGGCCGGACGTGACCCAGATCGGCGGCATCGGTGTCTGCACCGTGCGCACGGCGATCGCGGTCGGCGGCATCTTCAGGTGCTCGCCCGAATAGGAGAAGATGCGCTCGCGCATGCCGGCCTGGAGCACGTCGTAGAACTCGGCGAACAGCGCATGCGAATGGTCGAGGTCGACGCCGAAGCGGTCGAACTCGAATTTCTGATAGCCCGAGCCGATGCCGAGATCGAGGCGGCCGTTCGAGACCGTGTCGACAAAGCCGATCTCGCCGAGCAGCCGCGCCGGATTGTACAGCGGCAGCACGCAGACCGCCGAGCCGAGACGGATGCGCTTGGTCAGGCCGGCGCAATGCGCGACCATCATCAGCGGCGAGGGGCAGAGGCTGTAGTTGTTGAAATGGTGCTCGGCATACCACGCCGTATCGAAGCCGGCTCGCTCGGCCGCGACCGTCTGCTCGACGGCATTGTTGATGACCTGCTGCGAGCTCTGATGATAGCCGCGCTGCTGCGCCAGAATGAATACGCCGAATTCCATCGGTTGCTTCCTCCACCTCTCGGTCGCTCTTGCGATGCGTTCTCAGCAGGTTAGGGGCTTGAGGTTTTTCGAACAATTGACGTAATCTGAGCATGTCCTTTGCAGAATCTGAAAAGATCATGAACCGCCTCCAGGCCATGGAATTGTTCGTTAGCGCCGTCCGCGAGGGCAGCTTCTCGGCGGCCGGGCGCCGCGTCGGGCTCTCGCCGGCGTCCGTGTCGCGTTATATCGGCGAGCTCGAGACGCAGCTCGGCGTGCAACTCCTCAACCGGAGCACGCGCCATCTCGGATTGACCGATGCCGGCAAGATCTTCTTCCAGCGGACCGAGCAGGTGCTGCACGGTATCGAGGATGCCAAAGCCGCCGCGCTTTCGCTCCAGACCGCGCCGCGCGGAACACTGCGGGTGCACTCGCGGACGCTGTTCGGCATCAAGGTGCTCTCGCCGCTGATCCCGGGCTTTCAGAAGCTCTATCCGGAGCTGAAGGTGGAGCTGCGCCTGTCCGAACGGCGCGCCCAGCTTCGCGAGGACGAGTTCGACGTCGATTTCCAGATCGCGGCGCCGAAGGATCCCGGTCTGATGCAGCGGAGGCTGCTGCGGAGCGAGCGGATTCTGGTGGCCTCGCCGGACTATGTCGGCCGGATGCCGAAATTGAGCGAGCCGGAGGACATCACGCGCCACAACTGCCTGACCTATTGGATGGGCCCCGACGACGTGGTCTGGAAGTTCATGCGCAGGAACAGGCTGCGCGAGATCGTCGTGCCGTCGTCCCTCAGTAGCAACAACGGCGTGGTCCTGTGCGAGCTCGCCGTCACCGGGCACGGCATCGCCCTGCTGGACGACTACACCGTCACGGAGGAGCTCACGAGCGGACGTCTGGTCCGTCTGCTGCCGGATTTCCGGGTGACGAACTCCAGCTTCGACGAAGGGATCTATGCGGCGTTTCTCCAGAGCAGCTACCTGCCGGAAAAGATCAGGGTCTTCATCGACTACATGGCGGAGAACGTGCCGAAGCAGATCAAGAGATCGGCGCAGTAGCCGAGGGGTCTCTAGTCCGATGCAAACCTGTGCGCCGGCAGCCCGCGTGCGCCGAGGCCTTCGACGGCGAACAAGCCTCCCGCATCGGGGTGGTCGTCGGCGAGGGCGTGGCTGCGCGAGATTGACGTCACGTAGAGAACATCGAGATCGGGCCCGCCGAAAGTCACGCTGGTCGGATGACGGATCGGCATGTCGATCGTTCGCGCGATGGTCCCGTCTGACGCAAACTGCGCGATCTTGCCGATGCGCACGAGGACCGACCAGAGGTATCCCTCCGCATCGATCGTTGCCCCGTCGCAGCCGGACTGCTGCGCCTCGGTGTCGACGAAGACGCGCTTGTTCAGAAGCGGGCCATCCTGGCTGTAGTCGTAAGCCCAGATGATCCGCCTGGCGCTGTCCGCGAGATAGAACGTCTCTCCGTCCGGGCTGAAGCACGGTCCGTTGCTCACGGCAAGGTCCGTCTCGAGCAGATCCAGCCCGCCTGATGCGTCCAGGCGATAGAGACCGCCGAGCGGCATCTCGTCCAGAGCGCGGTCGCCGTGCATCGTGCCTGCCAGGAAGCGGCCGTAGGGATCGACCTTGCCGTCGTTCAGCCGCACCTTCGGATGGTCGAGCCCAATCGACGGACCATCGGTCAGTGCGCGCCTGTCGAAATCGTAGTGCGCAAATCGGTTGCGCAGGGCGATGACCGCGCCGCCGTCGCTTCGCAGGGCGATCGAACCGATCGGCGCGGGCAAGCTGAACTGCTCGGCCGCGCGGGTGACGGGATCGAGCGTGCGGATCAATCCGGCCAGCGCGTCGATCCAATAGAGGCGCTGCCGGCGTTCGTCCCACACCGGGCTCTCGCCGAGCTGGTCCTTTGTCGCGCCGATGCGCGTGATCCGGACCGCGCTCATGGCTGCTCGCAATGGAATCGCCGGGCTTGACCGATCGGTCGGTGAAAAACTAGTTTCATTCTAAAGGCTCTCGATTGCCACACTGACGAATGGATTGCGGACCTCATGACTGAACTGTCGACGATGAAGGATGGCGTTGCGAACCAGGCCGAGGCCTCGGACCGCGTGCTTCAGATCCTCGCCGAGGCCGGACGGCTGTTCGCCAGCAAGGGATTCGAGGGAACCTCGATGCGCGACATCGCGCTCGCCTGCGGCATCTCCAAGTCGCTGCTCTATCATCATTTCTCCAACAAGGACGAGATCTACGCGCGGGTTGCGGTCGGCTCGACGCTCGAGCTCTATCTGTTCGTGCGCGACCGCATTCCCGACGGGCCGCCGTCGCAGAAGATCCGCGCCTTCATGGTCGCGACAGCGGAATATTTCCGCCGCTACCGCTGGGCCTGGATTGCCTCCACAACCGCCTTCTGGAACGATCCCGACCGGCACCGGCACAAGGAACGACTGACGCGCCGCGACCGCTTCGAGAATTTTCTGCGCGGCTTGATCCAGGAAGCCATCGATGCCGGCGAGATCCGCAAGGTCGATGTTCCCATGACCGGCCGGCTGATCCTGTCTTCGCTCAACTGGATGCATCGGTGGTACAATCCCAACAAGTCCGCAACGCCGGAGCAGATCGCGGAGATCTTCTTCGACATGATCTTCAACGGCCTGCGAAGCGGCAAGCTTGTCGAGCTTCCCGGAGAGGAGCCGCCCAAGGCAGGCCGGCGCAAGTCGCGCTGACCGGCGCGCGGCGGCCGCGTCTCATTCCAATACGATGTTCTGCGCCTTGATCACCGGTCCCCAGAGCGCGGCGTCCTTGGTCAATTGGGCGTCGAGCCGCTCCGGTCCGCCGATATCGACCATCAGGCCGTCGGTCTCGAGCTGCTTTGCGATCTCGGGCTTCTGCATCGCGGCGTTCGCGGCCGCATTCAACCGGGCGATGACTTCACGCGGCGTGCCCGCCGGTGCGTGCAGCGCGGTCCAGAACGAAGCCGTCAGGTCCGGATAGCCGGATTCGGACAGCGTCGGGATGTCGGGGAGATTTGCCATACGTTTCTCCGAGGACACCGCAAGGATGCGAAGCTGGCCGCTGCGCGCGTGCTCGATGACGGCCGCGGGCGTCGCAAAGTTGAGATCGCATTCTCCCGACAGCGTCTCCACGATCGAGGCCGGATTGTTGCGATAGGCGACCTCAGTGACGGCAAATCCCATCGACTTGCCCATCATGATGCCGAACAGATGCGTGACGCTGCCCGGGCCGAGCGTGGCGTAGAACAGCGGTTTGTCGCGCCCCTTGGCATAGGAGACGAAGCTCTTCACGTCGGTGGCGGGTGTCTTCGCATTCACGGTCAGCGACAGCGGCCCGTTGCAGAGCATGGCCACCGAGGCGAAGTTCTCGAGCTTGTAGGGCAGGGCCTTGCGCAACAGCACGTTCAGCGAGATCGGGCCGGTGCCGCCGGCGAGCAGGACCGATCCGTCCTTCGGCGCGCGCGCTACATATTGCGATCCGACGATGCCGTTGGCGCCCGGCTTGTTGTCGACCAGGACCGGCTGGTCCAGGTTTTCCGCCATCGCTTTCGCGATCGAGCGCATCAGGCTGTCGATGGAGCCGCCCGGCGCGTAGGGCACGATGATGAAGACCGTTTGCGACGAGCGCGCCCTGACGATTGCAGGCGCCCCAAACGGGGCGGCGAGGGCGCCGGCGATCAAGGTTGCCGCTTGGCGGCGGCTGATCCTGGGCATCGAAGTCCTCCTCTGGGTCATTCTTGCTTGCCTTGAACCTACTGGCTGACCGATCGGTCGGTCAATAGGAGATCGACAGCGTATTGCAAGTCACCGTGGTTGATGTTATCAGCGCAGAAAGCTGACCGATCGGTCAGGAATGCAGGCAATACGAATGGAAGCTCAAGGAGGAAGCCATGTCAGGAGATATCGTCACCCTCGAAGTGTCCGATCACATCGCGCTGGCGACGCTGAACCGTCCTCCCGTGAACGCGCTCGATCGCGCCATGCGCGAGCGCATCGTTGCCGTATTCGACGAGATATCTGAGCGCGCCGACGTCCGGGTCGCGATCCTCACCGGTGCCGGAAAGGTGTTTTGCAGCGGTGCGGATCTGAAGGATCGTCCGGACCCGGCAAAGATCGGCGCGTTTCACAGCCACAACCGGATCACGCGCGAGACCGGCAACTGCATCCGCGAATGCTCGAAGCCGGTGATCGCGGCGATCAACGGCGTTGCGCTCGGCGCAGGCGTCGGCCTGATGGCCTCCTGCGACATCTTCTACGCCTGCGAGGAGGCCGTGTTCGGCATGCCCGAGATTAATGTCGGGCTCGCCGGTGGTGCGGCCATGCTGAACACGTTGTTCGGCCGCTCGCTGATGCGTCGCATGTTCTTCACCGGCTATCGCGTGCCGGCCGCCGAGCTCTATCGCCTCGGCATCATCGAAGCATGCACGACCAAGGAGAACCTGCTTCCCGAAGCGATGAAGATCGCAAGAGAGATCGCCTCAAAGAGCCCGATTGCGGTGGAATACGCCAAGAACGCGGCGAACATGGTCGAGCTGATGCCGCCGCGCGATGCCTATCGTTTCGAGCAGAACATCACGATGGCATTGTCCAAGACCGAGGACGCCAAGGAAGCGCGGATGGCGTTCCTCGAGAAGCGCACGCCGGTGTTCAAGGGGCGCTGAGATGCGGCCGGGAGAAGGTCTCGACGCGCTGATGTCGCCGCGGTCGATCGCGATCATCGGCGCCTCGCAGGAGGCGACCAAGATCGGCGGCCGGCCGGTCGACCTGTTGCGCCGCCACGGCTATGCCGGCCGCATCTATCCGGTCAATCCCAAGGCCGCGACGGTGCAGGGACTGCAGGCCTATGCCTCTGTCGCCGACCTGCCGGAGGCGCCGGATCTCGCGATCGTCGCAGTCGATGCGGAGCGCGCGAGCGAGGCGGTGGAACAGTGCGCCGCTCGCGGCGTCCGCAGCGTCGTCGTGTTCTCCTCCGGCTTTGCCGAGCTCGGCGAGCAGGGCCGCGCGATGCAGGAGCGGCTGCGGCTGGCCGCGCGCCGGACCGGCATGCGCGTGCTCGGCCCGAACTGCCTCGGCGCGGTTAGCGTCGCCGAGAAGAGCATCGCGACGTTCTCGATCGTGCTCGAGCACAGCATGCCCGCCGCGGGCTTGCTCGGTATCGTCTCGCAGAGCGGCAATCTCGGCAGCTACACCATGCGCCTCGCCAGCGAGCGCGGCATCGGCGTCAGCCGCTTCATCACGACGGGCAACGAGTGCGACATCGACATCGCCGATGGCATCGCCTGGCTGGCACGTGATCCCGCCACCAAGGTGATCCTGTGCTGCCTCGAAGCCTGCCGCGATGCGGGCCGTCTGATCTCGGCGCTTGAGGAGGCGCGCGGTGCCGGCAAGCCCGTCATCGCGATGAAGATCGGGACGTCGGCGGCAGGTCAGGCCGCCGCGGCCTCGCACACCGGCGCGATGGCGGGATCGGACGCGGTGTTCGACGCGCTGTTTGCCCGGTGCGGCGCGGTGCGCGTTCGCAGCATCGATGAGCTCATCGATCTCGGCCACGCCGCATCGATCCTGCTGCCGGACCGGCTGCCGAAAGGCCCTGATATCGCGATCCTCACGGCGTCGGGCGGCTTCGGCGTGTTGATCGCGGATGCAGCGCAGGCCGTCGGACTGTCGCTGCCCGAGCTTGGTGAGGAGACGCAACGAAAGATTCTGGAGCTTGTGCCGTTCGCGTCGGCCCGCAATCCGGTCGATGCCACCGCGCAGATGTCGAGCCGACCCGATCTCCTGGAGAAGATCATGTCCGCCGTCGTGGCCGACGAGCGCGCCGACACGGTGATCCTGCCGCTGCCGTTCTCGCTGCATCTGCCGCGCCTGCGCTCCATCTACATGGACACGCTGCGCAACATCCGCGCGCAATTCCCCCACCGTCCGATCATCCTGTGCGTCGACGGCCCGGAGGATGCGCTGACCGAGCTGCACGCGCTGGGCTTTCCAACGATCGCCAACTTCGACGGCTGTTGCGCAACCGTCGCCGCGCTGGTGCGGTTGCAGGCCGCGGCAAAACGTCCACAAGACATGCCGGCTGCGGTCCAGCGGGCAGAACCGCTTGCCGCCGACGCCTTCCGCCATGAGCTTGGCGCCAAGCGCGCGCTTGCCGACGCCGGTGTTCCGATCCTGGCCGAACGTCTCGTGCAGGACGCGGACGCTGCGGTGCGTGCCGCCACCGAGATCGGATATCCGGTGGCGTTGAAGATCGCGTCGCCGGATCTGCCGCACAAGACGGAGGTGGGCGGCGTGGCCGTAGGCGTGGGTTCGGAAGCTGACGTCCGGCGCGCCTATGGCCAGATGCTCGATCGCGTCGCTACCAAGGCGCCGCACGCGGCGATCGATGGCGTGATCGTGGCGCCGATGGCCAAGGGCGTCGCCGAACTGATCCTCGGCAGCCGCATCGATCCAGTGTTCGGGCCGGTGGTGATGGTCGGTCTCGGCGGCATCTTCGCGGAAATCCTCCACGACTCCGCCGTGCAGATGGCGCCGGTCAGCGAGACGCAGGCCATGGCGATGCTGAGATCGCTCAAGGCGTTCGCAGTGCTGGACGGTGCGCGCGGCCGGCCGCGTGCCGACCTCGCAGCCGCGGCCCGGGCCGTTGCCGCGTTGTCGCGCTTTGCCGCCGCGCATGCCGATACGGTTGCGGAGATCGACGTCAATCCGATGCTGCTGCGAGGGGAGGGCGAGGGGGCCGTGGCGCTCGACGCGCTGCTGATCCCGCACGGCAAGACTCCCGTCCAGGGGCATCACTGAACTCAAACCACAAGAGGCCGCAGAAGCCGGCCCAGAGGAAACGCGGAAAGCAAAAGCAGGAGGAAACGGTGAAGAGATCGACGGTCACTGCGCTCGGCATGATTGCCCTGCTGCTCACGAATGCGCCGCTGTCCGCGCAGGGTATCTCCGGCGACGTCGTCAAGATCGGCATCATGAACGACCAGAACGGTCCCTATGCCGACAATTGCGGCCTCGGCTCGGTCGCTGCCGCCAAGCTCGCAGTCGGCGATTTCGGCGGAAGGGTCAACGGCAAGAAGATCGAGCTCGTGATCGCCGATGATCAGAACAAGCCCGATATCGGCGTCGCCATCGCATTGCGCTGGGTCGACAATGAAGGCGTCGACGCCATCGTTGGCTGCTCGGCTTCGTCGATCGCGCTGGCCGTGCAGGACATCATGAAGAACCGCAAGAAGCCGTACATGCTGGCGGGCACGGCGGGCTCGTTCTTCACCAACGACAAATGCTCGCCCATGACCACGCAGTGGGTGGTCGACACCCATGCTCAGCCGAAGGCCACGGTGAAGGCTCTGCTCGCCCAGGGCATCGACAGCTGGTTTTTCCTGACGGTCGATTACGCCTTCGGCAAGGCCTGGCAGGCGGATGCGACGAAGTTCATCGAGGCGGGCGGCGGCAAGGTGGTCGGCTCCGTGCTGCATCCGCTCAACTCCTCGGATCTCTCCTCGTTCCTGCTGACGGCACAGGCCAGCGGCGCCAAGGCGATTGCGCTCGCCAATTCGGGGGCGGATTTCGCCAATGCGATCAAGCAGGCACAGGAGTTCGGGCTGACCAGGAAGCAACTGCTCGTTCCGCTCGGCCTCATGATCAGCCAGACGCATGGCATCGGTCTTAAGGATCTGCAGAACGTGCGGCTGACGACGCCGTTCTACTGGGACATGACGCCGGACAGCCGTGCCTTTGCCAAGCGCTATGCCGAAGCGACGAACGGTCAGCTTCTCAACGAGGCCAAGGCGGCCACCTACAGCGCCATCACGCACTACCTCAAGGCGGTTGCCGCCGCCGGCTCCGACGATGGCGATGCCGTGATGCGGCAGATGAAGAACACGCAGGTCAACGATTTCGAGATGAAGAACGTCGCGATCAGGGCTGACGGCCAGGTGATGCGTCCGCTCTATGTCGCGCGGATCAAGGCTCCGGCCGAGTCCAAATACACCTACGACTATTACGAGATCATCGGCACGATCGCGCCCGAGGACGCGTGGCGGCCGGCATCGGAGAGCGCCTGCGATCTTCTCAAGTCGCAGTAGGGAACAGGCAGTCGGGTCGGCATGCCGGCCCGCATGGTGAAGGCGGGAAACGGGCGATGAGTGTACTTGAAGCGGTATCGACGCAAGCAGTCGCGGGCGAGAGCCTGACGGGTGAAGTCTATCGCGATGCGATGCGTCGCTGGCTGCATGCCAACCTGCCTGCCAGCTTCCGCAGCGACAGCGCCGCATTCGCGCCGCCCACGCTCCAGCAATCTGTCGCCTGGGAGGCGGCGATGTATCGCGCCGGCCTGACGGGGATCACCTGGCCGCAGGCCTATGGTGGGCATGGCCGCTCCTTGCGCGAACATCTCATCGCCAATCAGGAGATCGGCGCGCTGGCCATGCCGGAAAGCGTCAATTCGATCGGCAAGGAGCTCGCCGGCCCCATCATCCTTGCGGTCGGCACCGAGGAGCAGAAGCGGCGTTTCCTGCCTGCGATCCTCGATATGCGCAACGTCTGGTGCCAGGGATTTTCCGAGCCTGAGGCGGGCTCCGACCTTGCCGGGCTTCGCACCCGCGCCACGCAAAGCGGTGACGATTGGCGGATCAACGGCCAGAAGATCTGGACCAGCGGCGCATACCGTGCCCAGCGCTGTCTCGTGCTCGCACGCACCGGGCCGCTGGAGGATCGCCATCGCGGCCTTGCCATGTTCGCAGTGCCGCTCGATGCGAAGGGCGTGCGCGTGCGGACCATCAAGTCGATCGACGGCCGCGAGAGCTTTTGCGAGGTCTTCTTCGACGAAGTCGAGGTCGCACAGCTGGATGCCATCGGTGCGCCCGACGAGGGCTGGGCCGCGGCCATCCGCGTGCTGGAGATCGAGCGGGCAACCAACCGCATGTACCGCGCCTGGCGCTTTGAGAACGAGCTGCGGCATCTGATTTCGGCCTGCAAGACCGACCCGGTACTGTCTTCGATGATGGCGGATCGGCACTACGCAAGCCGGCTAGGCGAAGTCGTGGTCGAGATCGAGGTATTGAAAGCGCATGTCGAGACCGCGGTCGAGGCGCTCGTTAATGGCGACAAGATCGGGGCGCGCGGCAGCCTGGCGAAGCTGTATTGGAGCGAATCCCATCAGCGCTTTGCGGCGCTCGCGATCGAGCTGCTCTCACAGGCGTCGCTGCCGCATAACCCGGCGATCAAGGTGGCGCGGCGGCGGTTCGAAGCCATCTACCTCCAGGCACGTGCTGAGACGATCTATGCCGGAACGACCGAGATCCAGCTCGGCATTATCGC
Organism: Bradyrhizobium algeriense; assembly: GCF_036924595.1. Taxonomy (NCBI): domain Bacteria; kingdom Pseudomonadati; phylum Pseudomonadota; class Alphaproteobacteria; order Hyphomicrobiales; family Nitrobacteraceae; genus Bradyrhizobium; species Bradyrhizobium algeriense. The sequence continues at coordinate 1,344,530 of NZ_JAZHRV010000001.1, forward strand.
AGACCGGATCCTCCAACTCTCGAGGGGCAAGTGACAGCGTCCGAGGGCCAGAGCCAAGCGGGCTTGCTGAAGGATCTCCTCGTCGTGGTGACGGGAGCGGGCCAAGGAATCGGGCGCGCCATCGCGTTGGGCGTGGCTGCTGCCGGGGCGAGGGTGGTCGTCACGGATCTGCGACAGAACCGGGCGGACTCCATTGCGCGTGAGATACGGCACCGAGGCAGCGAGGCCATCGCCTGTTCGCTCGACGTGACCAATGCCTCGGCGTGCGCAAACGTGGCGCAGCGCGTGGACGAGGCGTTCGGCTCCACGGACGTCGTCGTCAACAATGCCGGAATCATCATCCGGGAGCCGATCGACAGCCTGCGGGCCCACGAGAATTGGCGCCAGGTCTTCGACGTCAACGTCAATGGCACCTTCAACGTGGTTCATGCCTTCATTCCCGCGCTACGCAAGTCGCGGGGCTGCATCATCAACGTGGCGTCCGTTGCGGCCTTTGGCGGCATGAATGGTGCGCTTGGCTATTCGTCGTCCAAGGGTGCGGTGAGGCTGTTCACGCAGGCGCTTGCCCGCGATCTCGCGCCTGATGGTATCAGGGTCAATGCCGTCGCGCCCGGCATCATCGCGACCGAGATGAGCGAGAGCACGCGCGACAATCCGGCCAGGCTGTCCGGTCTGATGGTGCGCACGCCTTTGAAGCGTGTGGGACAACCTGACGAGATCGCAGGGCCGGTGATCTTTCTCGCCTCCGCGATGGCGTCCTATGTCACCGGCGTCATCCTGCCCGTCGACGGCGGATATCTCGCTCAGTGAGCAGCAGTTTTCGAAGAGGACAATGATGACCATTGCCAGTGAAGGACTTCAGCCCGACGAGTTCGCGGCAACCGCGGCACGCGCCGTGACGGCATGTGCCGGCTTGGACGTGCGCGAACAGGCGCAAAACCTCGCCGGTGATGGTCTGCTCGGCGTGGTCGCGGATGAGGAGGTCGGTGGACTTGCTCTGCCGCTCGGCTTCGCGGTGCCGGTGATCGCCGCCGCTCATGCGGGATTGCTCGGATTTCCGCTGCTGGAGACCGTTCTCGTCGGTCGCCTGCTCCAGTCTTCGCTGCCCCGTCTGGCCGCCGCGATCGTTTCCGGCGAGAAACTGGTGACGATCGCTTGGCAGGGCGAGGCCCTCGCCGAGCAGGCGAGCGGATCCCTGGTGCTGAGCAGCACCGTGGCGCGCGCGCCCTGCGCCGCGAAGGTCGACTACGTCCTGGTGCGGATGGAGACGGGCGCAGCGGCACTAATCCCAACCGATGCCGAAGGTGTCATGATGGAGGGTGCGGCCGGCCTCGACCTGACGGTGCCGGAGCATGTGATGCGACTGGAGAAGGTCGAAGTTCCGGTGGGCTCGATACTGCCGGCGAACACATGGGACATGCTCAGCTCGGACGCCAACGTGCTCCGTGCCGCCGCCATCCTGGGATCTGCCGAAGCGTGCCTGTCGCTCGCGCAGGAGCACGCCTCGACACGGCGCCAGTTCGGTCACGCATTGTCCTACAACCAGGCCATCCGTCATGCATTGGCGCGGCAGAAACTGGGACTCGAGAGCATTCGCCATGCGATCACCCGGAGCCTGTCCGGCGATGGTGGTCCGGTGCAGCGCGATGCGGCGTTCCTGGCAGCAGCGACCTATGGCAGCTCGATCAGCGAGGGCGCATTGCAGATCCATGGCGGCATGGGTTTCACATGGGACGTCCCCGTGCATCGCCATCTGCGCCGTATCCGCACGCTGCAAGCGCAGGGTGATGCCAGCGGGCTGATCAGCGCGTTCGGCCGCCGTTACGTATCGGAAGTTGCTCCATTCGCCGAGGCAGGAGCTTGAAGGAGATTTGCCATGACCGAGACCAGGGATCAGACGCTCGCCGGCCGCGTTGCACTCGTCACCGGCGCTGGCAACGGCATCGGCCGCGCAACGGCGCTGAAGCTCGCCGCGCGCGGCGCGATCGTCGGCGTCAATGATCTGAAGCCGGAATTCGTCAGCGGCACGGTGGACGCGATCAAGGCGTCCGGCGGCAACGCGATTGCCGTCACGCAGGACGTATCCAGTCGCGACGGCATGCGGCAGGCGGTGCTTGGATTGGCCGAGCAACAGGGGCGCTTTGATGTCCTCGTCAACAACGCGGCCTGGGTCCGCTATCAGTCGGTTGCCGACATCGCTCCGGAAACTGTCGAGCGCATGCTCAACATCGGCTTCAAGGCGGTGATGTGGGGTATCCAGGCCGCCGCGGAGGTCATGGATGCGGAACGCGGCGGCGCCATCGTCAACGTCGCTTCGGTGGCCGGCCTGATCTCGGCCAAGAACAGCATCGTCTATAGCGGCATCAAGGCCGGCGTCATGGGCATCACGCGGGCCGCTGCGGCCGAACTCGGGGCGCGCAACATCCGCGTCAACGCGGTGGCGCCCTCGGCGATTCCGACCGAAGGCACGATGCGCAACCGCAACGCCGAGCTCGACGCGCGCCGAATCGCGCGGACGCCGCTGGGGCGGCTCGGCACGGTCGACGACATCGCAAAGGCAATCTGTTTCCTGGCCAGCGACGAGAGCGGGTTCATCTCGGCGCAGGTGCTCACCGTCGATGGCGGGATCACCCTGACGAACATTGCCTGATGGTGGAAGCGCGATGGCCCAACTGACGCCGGAACAGCAGGAACTGAAGGACGCCTATATCAAGGCCCGCGGCTACTGGCGGCCGTGGACGGAAGGCCTGCTGCGCTTCGATCCCACATTTCTCCAGACCTATGGCAAATATGCGGGCTATTCCGCGGAGATGGGACCGCTGTCTGCCAAGATGCGGGAGCTGATCTACGTTGCGCTCGATGGCTCCGCGACGCATCTATTCCGCTCCGGCCTCGCGCTGCACCTGCGCCTTGCGCTTGAAGAGGGGGCCACGGCGCAGGAGATCGTCGACGTCTTCCGTCTCGCGACGGTCCAGGGGCTGGACGGCTGCCACATCGGCATCGGCATCCTCGCGGAGGAATTGGCAGACGCGGGCCTCGCGGTCGATCCCCCCGACCTCACGAAAGAGCAGCGCGCGCTGCGGGATGCCTATGTCGCGCAGTTTGGCGATTGGCCCGACTTCTGCGAGCAATGGCTGCGGCGCGATCCCGGCTATTTCGCCGCCCTGCTGGATCTCCTCGCGGACCGGCACGAAGGAGGCGGTCTCGACCAGCGCTCGCAATGCCTGATTTCGATTGCACTGAACGCCTGTTTCACGGCGCTCAATCCGCCGGGGCTGCGGGTGCAGATCAAGCGGGCCTTGCGGCTCGGCATCGACCAACGTGAGATCCTTCAGGTTCTCCAGATGACCGCCCATCTCGGCGTTCATGCCTGTGCCATCGGCGTGCCGGTTCTGATGGACGTCCTCGACGAGCGGGCCGCAGAGGGCGGTGCAGGCCAGGACGGGAGACGACCGAACGAGGAAGGAGCAAGGGAATGAAAGGATTGGCCATTCGCAATCAGAGGGCCTTTGCCTGCGGCGCTCTGTTTCTTGCCTTTGCAATCTTCTTCTTCGTGACGGCGCTGTCGTATCCCGCCGGCACGGTCGCGCGAATGGGGCCAGGCTATTTCCCGCGCCTGCTCGCAATTGTGCTGGCCGCCATCGGTCTCGTCGTGATCCTCGGTGCCATGAAATCCAGTGCGGAGCCGCAGGCGCTGCGCAAGTGGGACCTCAAGGGGCTCGCCTGGGTGACCGGATCCGTGGTCCTGTTCGGCGCCCTGCTGTTTCCGCTGGGCCTCATCGGCGCACTGTTCGTCCTGATCATGGTGTCGAGCCGGGCCAGTCACGAGTTCACCTGGATCGGAGCACTGACGAATGCGGCCGTGCTCATCGCGCTGTGCCTTGCCGTCTTCGTCTATGGCCTCGGGCTGCAACTGCCCGTCTGGCCGTCTCTCTTCAACTGAACGAGCCGACCGATGGATCTCTTCCACAATCTGGCTATTGGCTTTGCGACGGCAGCCCAGCCTGCCAACCTGCTCTACGCCTTCTTCGGATGTCTGCTGGGCACGCTCATCGGCGTGCTTCCCGGCCTTGGCCCGCTCGCGACCATCGCGATGCTGTTGCCGATCACCTACGCGCTGCCGCCGGATGCCGCGCTGATCATGCTCGCCGGAATCTATTACGGCGCGCAGTATGGCGGCTCGACCACGGCTATCGTCGTCAATCTGCCCGGCGAGTCCTCCTCGGTCGTGACCACGATCGACGGTTATCAGATGGCCAAGCAGGGTCGCGCCGGCGTCGCGCTCGCCACCGCCGCGATCGGCTCGTTCTTTGCCGGATGCGTGGCGACGCTTGCCATTGCGGCCCTTGCGGGCCCGCTGACGGCGACTGCCCTGCTGTTCGGCCCCAAGGAATTCTTCGCGCTGATGATCCTGGGCTTGATCCTGGCCTCGGTGCTGTCCAGCGGTCCGTTTATCGAAGGCATCGGCATGGTCGTGCTCGGCATGCTCCTGAGCCTCGTCGGCACTGACCTCAACAGCGGCAGCCAGCGCTTTGCCTTCGGCGTTCCCCAGCTGTTCGACGGTCTCGATTTCGTGCCGCTGGCGATGGGCATCTTCGGCTTTGCTGAGATCGTCAAAAATCTCGAGCAGGACGACAAGCTGTCGCTGGTCACCCAGAAGATCACCAATCTGTTTCCGACCCGGGACGATTTCCGCCGGATGGTGCCGGCGATGTTGCGCGGCACCACGCTCGGCACGCTTCTGGGAGTCCTGCCGGGCGGCGGCGCGGTGCTGTCGTCCTTTGCCTCCTATACGCTCGAAAAGAAGCTGTCGCGGCATCCCGAGCAGTTCGGCAAGGGCGCGATTGAGGGCGTCGCTGGTCCGGAGTCCGCGAACAACGCCGGCGCCCAGACCTCGTTCATTCCGTTGCTGACGTTAGGGGTTCCCTCCAACGTCGTGATGGCCCTGATGGTCGGCGCCATGAACATCCACAACATCCATCCCGGTCCCGAGGTGATGACCAAGAACCCGACCCTGTTCTGGGGCCTGATCGCCTCGATGTGGATCGGCAATCTGATGCTGCTGGTCCTCAATCTTCCGCTGGTCGGGTTGTGGGTGAAGCTGCTCACCATTCCCTACCGTTATCTGTTCCCCGCGATCATGGTGTTCTGCTCGATCGGCGTCTACTCCATCAACAGCGGAACCTTCGAAGTCTACGAAGCCGCGGTGTTCTGCGTGTTCGGGTACGTCCTGATCAAGCTGCAACTGCCGGCGGCGCCGCTGCTCCTGGGCCTGGTTCTGGGCCCTGCGATCGAGGAGAACTTCCGCCGCGCCATGGTGCTGTCGCGCGGCGACGTCACCGCGCTGCTGACGTCGCCGCTCTCGGCGAGCCTGCTCGCCGCAGCCGCCATCGCCGTCCTCCTGATCATGCTGCCCACGATCCGTGCGCGGCGCGAGGAGGCGCTCCAGGAATGAGATGCATCGGAAGGCTGTTGCCATGATCCGTGAACCTGCCGCCTTCGAAGCGCTGCTCGACCGTGTCCGCCGGTTTGTCCGCGACGTCGCCATTCCCGCCGAGGCGCGCGTCGAAAGCTGCGACGAGGTCCCAGCGGACATCGTCGCTGCCATGCGCGCCGAAGGCTTCTTCGGCTGGAGTATCCCGGAGGCGTATGGCGGGGCCGGGCTGACCACGGAGGAACTGGTTCTGGCGGCGTTCGAGTTGTCGCAATGTTCGGTCGCCTTTCGCGCCCGCGTCGGCACCAATACCGGCATCGGCTCGGAGGGCATCGTCGCCGACGGCACCGAGCAGCAGAAGCAGACCTACCTGCCGCGCCTTGCCAGCGGCGAATGGACCGGCTGCCTCGCCGTGACCGAGCCTGACGCCGGCTCGGAAGCCTCGAACGTGCGGACTGCCGCGCTTCGCGACGGCGATCATTACGTTCTCGACGGCGAGAAGTGCTTCATTACCAATGCGCCCTTGGCTGATGTCTTCACTGTCACGGCGCGCACCGATCCGCAGTCGAAGGGCGTTTCGGGCGTCTCCGCCTTCATCGTCGAGCGCGGCAGCGCCGGCCTTGCGACCGGCGCGCCGTATCGCAAGATGGGGCAGGCAGGTTCGCCCGTCAGCGCGGTCTGCTTCAACCAGTGCCGGGTGCCCGCGGCCAATCTGATCGGCGGCCGGGAAGGCGCGGGCTTCAAGACCATCATGAAGGTGCTGAACAAGCAGCGCATTCATCTGGCCGCCCTGTCGACGGGGCCGGCGATCCGGATGCTCGACATGGCCATCCGTCACACCAGCAGCCGCGTCCAGTTCGGTGAGCCGGTTGCGAACTACCAGCTCGTCCAGGCGATGATCGCCGATTGCCGCACGGAAATCTTTGCGGCGCAATCGATGATCCTTGAGACCGCGCGCAAGCGCGACCGCGGCGAAGACATCGCCCTGGAAGCGTCGATGTGCAAGTATTTCGCGACGGAGATGTGCGGTCGCGTGGCCGATCGCTGCGTTCAGATGTTCGGCGGCGCCGGCTACATCGCCGACCTCTCGTCGATCGAGCGCTGGTACAGGGACGTCCGCCTCTTCCGTCTCTATGAGGGCACCAGCCAGATTCACCAGCTCAACATCGCGCGTCTGCTGCTGCGAGACGTGGCGTGAGCCGTCGACAAAGTTCAATCTGCTCGAGGAAATGAAATGAGTGGGCCGCTTGAAGGATTGAAGGTCCTGGACATCGCCACGATCGTTGCTGCGCCCTTTGCGGCAACGCTGCTGGCGGACTACGGCGCAGACGTGCTCAAGATCGAGATGCCGGGGCAGGGCGACGGGGTGAGAGCCTTTCCGCCCTTCAAGGACGGCAAGCCGTTGTGGTGGAAGAGCGTGAACCGTAACAAGAAGTTAGCCACCCTCGACCTCCGCAAGCCGGAAGGCGTCGACTTGTTCAAGCGAATGTTGCCGCATTTCGACGTGCTGATCGAGAATTTCCGCCCCGGAACGCTCGACCGCTGGGGACTTTCGAAGGAGGTGCTGTGGCAGATCCAGCCGCGCCTCGTCATCCTACGCGCGACCGCCTTCGGCCAGGATGGACCGTATCGCGACAGGCCGGGTTTCGCGCGCATCTTCGAGGCGATGGGTGGGCTCACCTACATCACCGGCGAAGCCGACGGTCAGCCCATGCATCCCGGCTATCCGATCGGAGACGCGATCGGCGGATTGTTCGGCGCGGTCGGCGTGCTCACGGCGCTGTGGAAGCGGGCAAGAGATCCGAACGCTCCCGGCGAGGAGATCGATCTGGCGCTGACCGAGGCGGTCTTCCGGCTGCTCGACGTCCTGCCCATCGAGTTCGACCAGTTGGGGGACGTGCGCGGCCGCATTGGAAACGGCAACGCCTATTCCGCACCGGCGGCCGTGTATCGAACCAAGGATGATCGCTGGGTCACCCTGGCGGGCTCGACCAACGCACTGTTTGCGGCGAATTGCCGGGCGATCGGCAGGCCGGATCTGGTCGAGGACCCGCGCTTCTCCAACAACGCGAGGCGCGTCGGCCATTCAGCAGCGTTGAACGCGATCTTCTCGCAATGGTGCGCCTGCCATACGCTCGACGAAGTGCTCGCCGCCTTTACGGCCGAGGAGGGCACATTGGCGCCCATCTACGCGATCGATCAGATCGCCGCCGATCCGCAAGCCAAAGCGCGCGAGATGATTACCCGTGTTCCCGATCGGGATTTCGGCTCGGTCGCCATGGCTAATATCGTGCCTCGTTTCTCGGTTGACCGCACGCAGTTGAGCGGATCAGCCGGCGACGTAGGCGAGGACAATCACGAGATCTACCAGCGCTGGCTCGGGCTTTCAGACCACGAGATCGAACGCCTCACGCAGCTGAAGGTCATCTGACGCCCGCGAGGGTCTGTCGCGGCCTCCCGAGCAGATGCGACGTCGTCTCACTTCACGAGTCCTCTAGGATATGGTCTCGAAGCAAAGGTGCTCGATCGACGGAGCGAATGTTTTGTTTCTGACGTGAGGACATGGATCGGTAGAGGCCGAACGTGACGCCATCATGCTATCGCACGCCCCGCAGTAACCCACGGAGTAACGGGTGTAGAGACTTTGGCCGAAAACTTCGATTGGCTGGCCTATTGATCGCTCCTCGCCGAAACTGAAGTGCCCTGTTGTGCCCCAAGTTTTTTTGGGCACACAGTAAGGGAACTAATCCAGCAAGCGATTGAAAAGAAAGATCTAGGTGGACGCACAAGGGATCGAACCTTGGACCTCTCCCGTGAAAAGCCGCCGCATCATCGCGACGGCTTCTGGTAACGCTCTTGGCAAGATCAGGCGGCAAGTTTGGTGCCGATCTCGCCAGCGTGATTTTCGGCGCCATCCGACGAAGGATGGATTGGACCGGGACATCTCGAAAAGCAAAGCATTATCACCACTTAAGCGTCGCCGCCCGGCGCGATACTGTGCCAAATGCTGTACCGTCCGACTGACGCGTTCTCCTTAGCGGACAGAGTTTCGGCTTCTAGGGGCGTTCGGTGGTCGCAGAGAGTTGTTGTCGTATCTACGGTTTGAGCTTGCAGTGAACCTCACGTGGTAGAGTGGAAGCGCTTTCTGCAGAGGTTGGTAGCGCTCCCCCGCTACTATTGCCCACGATTTCCTACGCCAAACTACGATTTTGCGCGCGCTGATCCGGCCGATCCCCTCGACCGCCATCTTGCCGATAGCATTGATTGCGCCTGGCTTCGGCTACCGGGTTGCATCGGGACTCCTGCCCACCTGCCGCTCGGAGAGCGTGGCGTCTGCGACGGGACGAGCGGTGTCGTTCCAGTCAAGTAGGATCTGCCTGCGTGCGTCGAAGCAGGTGGGCGGATTACTCGGCCGACTGCTGCCAGCACTTCTCTATCAGCCGAAGCCTGAGATTGGTAGCGGCACTTGAAAGCGAGCTGTTCGGCCGGGTGATAATCCCGAGCTGGCGAGAGATCACGGGGTCGATCAGCTTGCGGGCCACTAACCCGCCTTGGCCGATCAGTCCGATGGCAAGGCGAGGAAAGGCCGAAACGCCCAGTCCTGCCTGCACCAAGGCCGCCGCGATCGATAGGTTGCACTCATAGAGCGGTTCGACGGCCAGTTCCGACCTCGCGAACACGGCATCCGTGATCGTCCTGATGCTGCTATTCGGAGAGGTGGCGACGAAGGGACGCTCCACGAACACCGACCAGGGAAGCTCCTCCTTCTCTCCCATCCGGTCTCCATGCGCACATACGAAGGCAAAATCATCGGCAAGCAGCGGCTCGAAGTTTAATGGTGATCCGGCTGCCGGACGCACCGAGATTCCGAGATCTGCCTTTCCCTCCATCACGGCTTCTTCCAGTGCCCCCGCGATGTAATCTTCGAGCGAGAAGCGAACGGCAGGAAAATCGGACAGGAAGCTGGAGATGATCTCGGGTATGATGGTGATCCCAAGGGAGGGCAGAACAGCCAGCGTGATGCGCCCGCTCCGGCCCGCGAGAAACTCTGCGAGTTCCCCTCGGGATACATCGAACTCCCGAAGGATGCGCTGAGCGATCGGGAGCAACTGCTTTCCGGCCGGGGTGAGCTCCACCCCCTGATTGCCGCGATCAAACAAGGAAGTCCCAAGCGTCGCTTCGGCCAGTTGGATTGTCCGGCTCAGGGCGGGCTGGGAAACGTGCAGCATATCCGCCGCTGCACGGAAGCCTCCATTCGCCACGATCGACGTGAACGCCTCGAGCTGACGAAGGCTCAGATCTATCCGCGTCATGCCTGTCCACCCTAGTCACCGCGATGCCGCCCTGATCCAGAATCGGCATCACCTGCATCAGTTTATTCGATTTGCTCGATGACGGGATGCTCGATATCTCGAATGAACGCGTCGGGCAAAGTACCGCGTCCGGCCATCTCAGACGGGCTGGTTGAGCAGATTTGTCTGGGAAAAGGCGAGCTTCAGCAAGGATTTACAAGCGGAAGGGCAGGGGGCCGGCGTTGAGCGTGACGACAGGCGGTCGTCGGGCCGGACTGAACCGATACGAAAATGACCCCGCAGCGCTCATGTGCAGCGGCGGGAAGGGATGGAGCTCTCGGCATGGACACATCAAGTTCGGAATCCGTACGCCGCATAGGCGGTGGAGCGGGATTTGCCGGGGATCGGATTGACCCGGCGGTCGCTCTGGCCGGTTCGGACGCAATCGATGCCGTGGTGCTTGAATGCCTGGCCGAACGCACTCTGGTTCCGGGGCTTCGCGCCAGGCGCCAAAATCCGGACGCCGGTTCCGATCCGCGATTGCGCCGCCGCCTGTTGCCACTGCTGCCGGCGGCCCACAAGACCGGGTGCCGGATCATCTCGAACCTCGGCGCCGCCAATCCCGCCGCGGCGGCCCGCCAGATCGCGCGGCTCGCCGATGAGGTCGGAGCTCCCGGCATGCGCGTCGCCGGGGTGGTCGGCGACGACGTCGTTAGACACGCGGATGCGATCGCCTGGGAAGAGCCGATTCAGGGGACGCTTCTCGGCGCTCACGCATATCTCGGGACAGAGGGCTTGATTGCGGCCATCTCCGAAGGAGCGGATGTCGTCGTAACCGGCCGCGTCGCCGACTCGGCGTTGTTCGCGGCGGAGCTGATGCCCTTCCTGGACGGCACTGACGATGCCTTCGCCAACGCCGTCATGATCGGCCACCTTCTCGAATGCTCCGGCCAGGTCACAGGCGGAAACTTCGAGGCGCCCGGCGGCGGCTCTCTCGATGGAGCGAGCTATGCGAGGCTCGGCTATCCCATCGCCCGCGTGGAGCGGGATGGCAGTGCCGTGATCCATATTCTCGACGGAGCGCCGGGCCGCGTGGATCGGCTGACTTGCACCTTGCAGCTCCTCTATGAAATTCACGATCCCTCAGCCTACATCACGCCCGACGCGATCGTCGATTTCTCGAAAGTCAGGATCGAAGAGCTCGGAAACAACCGTGTGCGCGTATCCGGCGCGCGCAAGGTCGGGCGCCCCGAGAAGCTTAAGGTGTCGGGCTTCGTCGAGCGTCCCGGGACGCACGCCGATGTCGAGATGTCCTATGCCGGAACCGGTGCGCTGACCCGCGCGCGGCACGCGGCCGAAGCTCTGCGCATCCGCCTCGAATATTTCGCCGAGGACGCAATCCGCATCGACATCGTCGGCGTCGACTCCGTGCTCAGCGGTGCTTCGCTCCCGAGCAATGCCTCTCCGCCCGAAGTTCGCATCCACGTTTCGGCCTTCTGCCGGGACGAGGAGGAGGCTCAGTCGATCGAGGACGAGATGTACACGCTTTCCATCTGCGGACCGGCGGGTGGCGGCAGCATGCGCAGCGAACGGCGCCCGCGCGTCACAGTCATCGACGGGCTGATCGATCGCTCGTTGGTCGAAACCACTGTGGTGTGGGGGTGAGCTATGCGGGTTGGTGACATTGCCTGCGGACGGTCGGGCGACAAGGCCAGCACTCTCGATCTGACGCTGGTGGCTCAGGACGAAGCTTCGTACCGCTTGCTGGAGTCCACGGTCACGGTCGAGCGAGCGCAGGCCGAGATTTCACGGGCGATGCCCGGCACGGTGCGGCGCTACGCCTTACCCGACCTTCTAGCCCTGAAGTTCGTGATCGACGACGCACTCCCGGGCGGAGTTTACGCATCGCTCCACGCCGGAATGCATTGGCAGAAGGCCGCTGCATACGTGCTGCTCGAAATGGATGTCGAGGAGCCCAAGCACTAGCCGGCGCACGCTCGGCCGGGTGAAAAAACAAAACGGGAGGTGTGAATGATTACGCGACGGACTTTCGGCGCGGGCGTCGCTGCAAGCGTGTTGGCTCCTGCGGCGAGCTGGGGCGAGACGTTCCCCAGCCGACCGATCAAGTTTCTCGTTCCGTTCGCCGCCGGTAGCGCGACCGACGCGGTCGCGCGATTGGTCGGCGACTATGTGGCGTCCAAGCTGAAGCAAGCCGTCGTTGTCGAGAACAAAGCCGGCGCAAGCGGCATCCTGGCCGCGCAGAACGTCGCCCTATCCGCTCCAGATGGGTACACCATCCTCATCACGACGAACACCACGCACGGCGCGAACCAGAGTCTGCTGAAGCAGGTTCCGTACGACGCCCTGAACGACTTTACGCCTGTGACGCGGATCGGGATCAGTCCGCTCATCTTGCTCGTTAATCCGTCGCTGCCGGTTAAGTCCGTCGCGGAGCTCGTCGCCTACGGAAAGGCCAATCCGGGCAAGCTGACCTTCGGCGCCGGTTCGAGCTCTTCGCGGATCTGCGGCGAACTCCTGAAGATGCGGATGGGGTTCGAGGCCACTCACGTGCCCTATCGAAGCATCCCCCAAGCCGTGACGGATTTGATGGGTGGGCAGATTGCCTTCACCTTTTCCGATCCTCTGGGGGCGGTCCCGCAGATCGAGGCGGGCAAGGTCCGCGGTCTGGCAGTATCAGGGACCTCGCGCATCAAGCTCGCGCCGGATTTGCCCACGATGGTCGAAGCCGGGGTGCCAGACTACAACATTATCGCATACTTCGCGGCGTTCGCGCCCGCCAAGATGCCCGCTCCGATCGCGAACGCGCTCGCGAAGGCGTTGTCCGGTGCCGTTCGTGACAAGGCCATCATTGAGAAATTCGACGCGGTCGGGATCGAGCCGTCCCCCTCGACCCCTGAAGAGCTTCACGCCCAGGTCGCTGCCGAAATCATCAAATGGGCCGCGATCGTGAAGAGCGCCGGGATCGAGCCGCAATAGGGAGGTGGCCGGCTCCATGGCGGTTTCCGCCTAACCGAGCTCGGCCATCCTCTGCATCCGATCGTGAGGATGCAGGTTGTCCTTGTTCATGAGGAGCGAGGCGTCGGTGTTCAAGTTGTTGCACGAACTGTCGATGACGGCGTTCAAAAGCCAGCAAGCGATCTGGGAGATACGCTTATGACTTTCATCTCGAGGCTTGCATCCGGCCTGCTGGTTTCAGCGCTCGCGATCACCCTCCATGGCGGTTCGGCCGGCGCGGTGGACCTGCGCATCGTGGTGCCGCAATTGCCGTCGGCGCTGGATCCGACTATCACCACGCTCGGCAGGAACTGGCTCGTCGCCAGCAATGTCTGCGAGGGACTAACCGGGCTCGACGACAGCTGGCAGGTGCAGCCGATGCTGACCGACAGCTGGAACTACGACGAGAAGACGCTGACGCTGGCGTTCAAGCTGCGATCCGGCATTACGTTTCATTGTGGCGGAGCGATGACGTCCGACGACGTGGTCGCCTCGCTGAAGCGCTATCGGGACAGCGCCGGCACCGGCGCGGTGCTCAAGAGCCTCACCTCGGACATCCTCGCGGACGGTCCGGATACGGTGGTGCTGAGACTCACCAGTCCGACCGGCATCATTCCCGGTCTTCTCACGCTGACGTCCGCAATGATCACGTCGAAGACGTCGCTGGCGGGGAAGAGCGCGACCCAGGCAGTGGACACGCTCGATTGCACCGGCCCTTACAAGGTGTCGGAATTCCAGGCCGACCGGCAGGCGGTGCTGGTGCGCTTCCCGGGCTATCACTCCCGCACCGAATCGACATCGGGATCCGCCGGCGCCAAGAAAGCGCCGGCGGACCGCATGATCTTCCTGCCCAAGCGGAGCCGTCGGTGCGACGTGACAATGTGCTGACCGGCGCAGCCGACATCGCCACCACGCTGCCGTTCGACTTCTATGCCGATCTGAAGAGCAACCCGGCGGTGCAGCTGGTGGTGATTGACGACTCCCTGGCGCTGACCATCGTCTTCAACACCAAAAAGGGACCGATGGCCAATGTCGCCATGCGCCGCGCCATCTACAGCGCGCTCGACATGGACCCGATCATCGCCTCCTTCGTGGTGTCGCTGGTGCACTTCATCGCGCCTATCGGCTGCGGGTGAAGATCAAAGCCGGACAAATGCTGGGCGCCATGATCGCGGCGATGAGCGTGCAGTGGACGGTGTCGCGCGCCGTGGCCCAGGGCCTGATCACCGAGCATCTCGCCTTTGCCCGCACTTCCAAGGGCGGCCTGTCGCGGATGTCGATCGAATTCCAGGCGTTCTGGGAAGCGGTGATCGGCATCCTGCTGCTGATCGGCGCCACCGTGCTCGTGGTCATGAACGGCTACAAGCAGGTGCGTGAGATCTACATCTTCGCCGGGGTGCTGGTGCTGCAAAGCCTGCCGTTCCTCGCGGCGGTCGCGATCGCCCTATTGGAAAATTCCCGCACCAATTCGTTCGCCTTCTGGCGCAACAGCGCGGTGCGGACCGCGGAACTGATCGGCCTGCGCCCGGTCAGCCTGCCGTCGGCAACCCCTCCCAGCCGGTTGCATCCGAGATCCGCCGCGAAGCCAATTGACGGATCGCGGATCGATCACCGCCATCCGCTTGAAGAAGCCGGACTAACCGCAAGCCAAACCTCAGGAATTTTGGTCGCACATCCCGTGATTTTCCCGCAACGGCGCTATTGACCCGCCGGGGTCGGCCCCTACACAGCGCGTCGAGTGAGCGCGTAGCTCAGGCGGTAGGCACGTGACTTTTAATCAGCGGCTCTATCGGAATCGGTTCAGCTACAGGCTTGGGAATTTCCCGTTCAATCATTCGCAAGCATCGGTATCGCGAGCCTCCGCAATGACCCAGATTCGCGCAGGCGACCCGGCCTGCTCACGCAGCGCGCGTCACATCACGTATCCGGTAACGGATTGCGGTATTCTGAACGCGGGAAATTCATCAATGCCTTCAATGGGTGAACGTAGGGCGAAAATTCAGAAGGCTCATTGATTTTACTCGTGAATTCAGCGGATTTTGATTCCGCCATTCGGAGGTTCGATCCCTCCCGCCCCAGCCAGTTGATATTGCTCAGCAATCGCACTTTGTTCTGGGGGTTCATTCTGAACGGCTGGCTGCTGCTCATTCTGAACGTCTGTCGCCATTTCGTTCGCCAGCCTGTGCGCGTGCCTCTTGCGGGTTGCTGCCAGGACGCGCTTCTCAGTGCGCTTCGCGTAGCCGATGTAGCTCTGCCGCGTCCGGTGCGCCGACAGCGCACGGCCCTGTCCGTCGGTCAGCTCTGCCTCCTCCAGTTCGGTCATGCCACCGTGCCGGGGGTGCTTTCGGATCAGCTCCAGTGTGCTCCGGAAGTCGGCCGATAAGTCATTAGGTTCGAGCGTCTGCTGCAATTCCTCTGACCAATTCCGCAATCCTTCTTCGGCAGAGTCGCTATCGTTGAGTTCGACGGCAATTATGTACCGAGGAACGATGGTCTGGATAGCTAGGAGCAGCCGGATCCACCGCTCCCGATGTTCGGCCACTTCTTCGGCGACTATCCAGCATAGAGGCGATGCCAAGATCCGGCGCGCCTGGTCCAGCTCGGCTGCGTTTGGTGGGAAAAAAGCGCGTCCTTCACGGTCAAGTCTTGCTCGCCTCGATGCCGTCTGCATATGCGCAAGTCTCGAGCCTGTGGTGCGCCAACCAAGCCGGGCCGTGGACAAGCCGGAGGCCCACCCCCACCGAAGGATCACTGGGATCCAGGTTTGATGGATTCGATGAGGATGGCATCGGAGGGCGCGGTGTTGCTCTTCGAGGTGTTCGTTGAGGAAGGACCTGAAATGCCTACAAGAAATGAGGCGTCAAGCAGTCGATACTCGTTGGGCAATGTGATGCCTTGGTCGTCTTGCTTAATTTCATCGAGAAGGCCTTTCGAGATGTCGTCGGATTGTCTGGTATTTGATGGCGTCGCGTAGCTTTGGTGTCCGCAACGCTGGCCATTGGGCGTCTTCGCAGATCGTGGCAAGCGGGTGCCGTTGGAGAATCGGGCCTGGAAAAAGCACAGACCAGCTTGCGAAATAATTCTCAGGCAAAACAGCAGGGCGTCCGGTTGGTATGTCCGCAACAAGGCCGCTCCTGCGGTTTCTCGGTCTCAGAAAAGCGCCACGGTGCCCGCAGGGGAGAGGAGAGCGGGATTCCGTGAAGCAAGCGCGGGAGACCTGTTATTTAGCCCTTATTCAGATACGATATTGTGCCGGCCAAATCGGTATCGTCGATTAGTTGGAAGCGGCTTTCGCTACCGGCTCGGCGAGCCGCGACGTAAGGGGCGTACGCGGGGTCAGCAACGAAGGCCTCCGCGTGCTTTGCCGATGGAAACGCCATAATTGCGATAAGGGAAGTTTCCAGAGGCGTACCCTCAAGTGTCTTCACATTGCCGCTGCGCGACAGATACTTGCCGCCGTGTTTATGCACGAGGTCGTGTACTGAAGTCGCGTATTCCGGCACCCATTTATCGTCCGTCACTTTGATATCTGCTATCAGAAATGCCTTCATGAGATGTCTATCCTGTTTGTATGTTAGCCGCCGCGGATGCGCGAAGGTCTGGCCTCGACTTGCCTGACGAACGCAGCGATTACCAGTTCAGGAACTGAATCAGGCCAATACAGAATCTGTATTGATGGTCGGGACTGGAGCAGGCACTGCATCAATCACGAGTCCGGCGCCGACGGTTGTGGCGAACATGGCCGCTTCCTATGGCGCCGCCACTCGCTATGTTGAAAAACACGACTTTTATCCTCCGATCGTACGACGCGGTGCGATCGGTAGGCGACCATGATTGCGGGCAGCTTACGGGGATGAGCGATTCAGCCATTCCACAGGCAGCGGACCCTGTGAACCAACCCGGAGACCGGAATGCGTAAGTTTCTCATCATTGCCCTTGGCCTTACGAGCCTTGGGGCCTTCACCCATGTGCCGTCAGCCCTCGCTGAAACAAAGAGCTGTTCCGGTGATGCTAGCCGATGTTCTTCAAAATGCAAAGGCGGCATATGCGAAGCAAAATGTGAGGCCACTTTCAAGGCGTGCGTAGACAAAGCATATTCAGACAACCTCAAGAATCGGAATAAATATGGACGTGATGATAGTCCGTTCAAGCCAGGTCGCGGTACCAAGACTGGAGACAAGAGCAAGGGCGGCGTTGTCGCGGACGACCCGAACATGGGCTGGAACGGCCAGTACACCAAGGTCGTCGTTACAGATGGGGCGGGCACCCATACCTACACGGTCAAGCAAGGCGTTCCGATCGAAAATGGACAGATGATCTTGGCGCCGAACGGGGCCAGCTATCACGTCTGGGATCCTGAATTGGCCAAGCAACTGAAGGCCGCAGGCGTCAATGCCGCATACGCCAATCCCGCAGCCGCGAAAAACGAGTACGCCCTGGCGCGCGACAAGGTCGTCCGCGACAGAGCGATCGCAGCGGGCCAGTCAGCCCCGCAACCGACCGGCACTCGCAACCGCGACGCATTGGGCAACGCCGCGCCGGTCGTCAACGATCATCGCCAAGGCAAGGCTGCTGCCCCTGCGCCCGGCAGTCCGCCGCCCGCTGCGCCCAGTGGAACGGTCAGCACGACCCCTCCACCCAGCAATGGGACACAGCCGGCCGTCCGGGATCATCGAAAGGCGTCTGGCAGCGGCGGAGGCGTGACCGTGACCCAGACACAAAAAGCGGCGGGCGGGTCGGGTGCAGGGTCGTCCAGGAACGGCAGCACCGACCGCAAGCAGCAATAAATCGAAACAGTGTGAGCTGAAACAGGATCGCAGCGCGAATTTTTGCGTCTCGTGCATTCGAGCGAGGCTGCCGTGTGGCGCGCATAGTGGACAGCAGCCTCTTCGTCAGCCTCAGCTTGGAGCCACCGCAGCGCTGCAGCCTGTTGACGCGGGAAGAGTACGTTGCGGTTTGGGATGGCCAGTTGATTCTGATGACCCGTCGCGCCGGATTGTCAGACATCACGCGCCGGTTCCTGAGCGCTGCCATTGCATTCGGGAATATTAGAAGAGGAGATTTCAGTGAACGATGCAGCGGGCATTTCGCCATCCGAGCTGGCGCGGGCATGCGCGGACTTCTTGTGGAGACAGGACGCCACGCTCCGAAGCCTTGGCCTGGAGCGGCTATCGATCGAGGCGGGGCAAGCCACCGTCGCGATGACTGTGCTGCCTGCGATGGTCAACGGCCTCGGGATCACCCATGGAGGCGCTATTTTCACGTTGGCCGATGTGACATTTTCGCTTGCCTCGAATACCTACAACGAACGGACCGTCTCCGCACACTGCCGCATTTCGTTTTTGCGACCGACCAGGCTCGGCGACCGTTTGGTGGCGACGGCGACCGAAATCGTACGTTCCGGACGATCCGGACTCTACGGTGTCAGAGTTACTTTGGAACATGCCATCATAGCGGAGTTCCGCGCTCATTCGCGGGCGATAGGTGGGGTCCTTCTGCCCGTCACTACAGGGCGGTAGAATACCGGCCCTTCAGTCTAACCTCCCGCGCTGGCGTCGGCGGTAACGCCGCCTTTGTGAAACACCACGTGAGGCCCGGCCTCGCGCAGAGCTTTTTTGTGGCCGAGTGGCTCAAAGCCGAAAAACTTATGTCATCCAGACCCGCGCATCGAAGGTCAGTATTCAGCGTAGATTTCGATGATGTTGTCCTCGGGGTCGCGAAAGAACATCGTGCGGTGGCGCCAGTCAGGCAGATCGGTTGGCCCCCATAGAATTGGCACACCCTTGGCGACCAATTCCGCATGGCAGGTTTCCATCGCCGGGGGCGGCACGCGAAAGGCAAGCTGGGTCGCCGCTGATTCAGGCATTGACTTCCCAACGTCGCAGACGACCCACGATAAGCGGGGCCGCAGCGTCAGTAGCGCGGCACCCACGCGAAAACTGACCCAATTCCCACGGTCAGTCTCAATTGGAAACTTCATGATGTCGCGGTAAAACGCGCGCGTTTCATCCATCTTGTTGCACAAGAGGATAGTATGGTCGAGGTTACGGATTTCACCCAGGCTCAATGCGATACTCCTCGGTTTGCCCAGCTTTTCTGACGTGAGATGATTCGATGCGGACTCGCGCCGCGTCTTTCGGCGAAACAGGGGTTCGGTTACCGCGACGTCGAGATGACGGTCGGGTACCCAAAGCCACCGCCCCATAACACAAGCGCATCGCGTCCGCGTCCACCGATCGCAGGATGCGGCCTGGGTCGTCGCGATCTATCCATAGGGAACCATGCCGACCAGAAGCGTCGCCGTCCCGAACGGAAAAACCTGCATGACCGAAGCGACTGACTTCGCAACAATCCGGTTCTCGACCGACGATCTGCCTGAGGAAGATCGCGTTCCGATGTGGCGCGAGCACTATGGATGTACCGTGCTCGGTGTCGAAATCGAACCGGCCGAAGACGCGCTATTCCAGTCCTCCATTGTTTCGCGTCATTTGCCCGGATTGAATCTGGTGTCGGGAAAAATGTCGGCCGCCCGCGTCAAGCGGACCCGCAAATTTGTCGCGGATGGCAACGACGACGTCGCGCTCCTTGTGAACTGCACGGGAGCGGCTGCCATCGCGGCCGGCGAACGCGAGGTGGTGCTTCGCGAGCGTGATGCCGTGCTGATCAGAAGCGACCAAGTGATCACATTCGACCGGTTTGTTTCCGGCCGATCTTCCTTGCTCCGGGTTCCGCGCTCGATCCTCTCGCAGCTTGTCAGCGATATTGACGAGGTTTCGATGCGTCATATAACCCGAAAGACCGACGCCCTTAAGCTCTTGACAGGCTACGCGGCTACGCTGCTCGACGACAACGCGGTGGCGGCGACCGCGCTTCTGCATCTTGCAGTCAGTCATATCCACGACCTTGTTGCACTTGCGCTTGGAGCAACACGTGACCACGCCGGCGCGGCGCAGGATCGCGGAGTGCGTGCCGCCCGGCTAATTGCTGCCAAGACCTACATCATGCAGCAAAGCGGCCGTCGAGACCTTTCGGTTGGAGCTGTTGCCGCGGAACTCGGCGTGTCCGCGCGCTACCTGCAAATGCTTTTCGAGGTCGATGGCACGACGTTTTCCGCATTCCTGCTCAATCGGCGGCTCGTGCACGCTCATCGGATGCTCTGCGCACCGCGATCCCGCCGACGCCCGGTGAGCACCATTGCCTACGACGTCGGGTTTGGCGATCTGTCGTACTTCAACCGCAGCTTCCGAACTTTTTACGGCCTCACGCCACGAGACGTCAGGGAAGCTGCCGCCAATGAGCCGGATAATCCCTGAAAGATTCCTCGCATCGGCTTGGTCCCTCTCGTCGCTGGTGTGTGAAGGCGCCATCTAAAGCGTGATAAGTTTAGGTTGAAGGGGCCTCGACGTTTGGCTCACCTCGCCCCGCTTGCGGCCGGTTGCGGGGAGAGGTCGGATTGCCTAGGCGATGCCAACGGGTCGCGCGAATGCGCGCCTGATGACAGGCTCCGCATCGTCCGGCAATCCGGGTGAGGGGGACCATCCGCGAGCATGAATCTGTGGAGAGTCCTCCTCGCCCCGACCCTCTAAGAGCGAGCTTCGCTCGTCTCGACTCCGCAAGCGGGGCGAGGGAGAAGTAGTCCCGCCGCTTCAACCTCAACTCATCACGCTTTCGCTGAGCCAGCCTTCTGCTGCTGCGGAGATCGTGCTTCTCCGCCGCCGATATGGCCGCGGAAGGCCGCGAGACGTTGTGCATGCCCGGTTCGATGCCGATCATTGCCTGGGCCTGTCGCCGATTTGCATCAGCGGCGGAGAAATTGTCCGTACTTCGTTCTGGCCCAATCCGTTTTCGTTTCTGTCCAAGTTTCATTCGCGGCGATGTTTAGGGTTTGCGGATGCCGACTCTCGCAGGCGTGCGCCGTCGCGTCCGGCAGCGAATCGGTTTTCGAATTTGAAGCGAATGGAATGCAGATGACCCGAGCTACCCCAAACGATGCCGCATCTCAGGCGCGATCGAGCCAGCCAGCCGGCCTGCCGGCGACCGCGCTGGCGCTGGCGCTGTTGAGCGCGCCGTTCGCTGCGATCGGGCAGGCCGAGGCCTGCACCGTAGGTGGATCGCCGAGCGCGTCAGCCAGCGATTCGGTCGTCGATTGCTCCGGCGCGACCACCAATAGCGGGCCGGGCGGCATTGCCGGCTACGGCTCCGTGAACGACAATAATAACACCTACAATATCCAGTCGGGCGCGTCGGTGACGGGAGATAGTTTCGGGGTGGTCATCGGTACGGGGGCGACGTTTAATAGTTCCGGCACCATCACGGGCGCGGGTGCCGCGGGCATCACTGGGACTGATGCCACTATTACCAACACAATCAGCGGCATCATCACGGGCAACAACGGCATCACCCTTGGCGCTCTTAATCTCAACAACGCCGGTCAGGTATTGGGACCGGGTGCGAACGGCGGCGCCATCAGCGCCGGCGCCGCGAATGTGACGAATGCGAGCACCGGCACCATCTCTGGCGTATTATTTGGTATCAGGAGCACAAACGGCACCGTCACCCTCGACAATGCCGGCGCCATCTCGGGACAGGTCGGCATCGTTGGATCCACCGTCAGTGTGACCGCGAATACAGGCACCATCGATGGCTTAACTGGCATCCAGATCACAGGTAGCGGCACCAACATCATCAACAATGCCAGCACCATCTCGGGAAGCCCTGACGGCTCCGGCATTTTTGCGACGGGGACCAACGTCACCATCGATGCGTCCGGCAACACCGGCGGCATCTCGGGCGGGGCGTTCGGCATCCAAGCCAACAACGCTATAACCGTCAGCAACGGCACCGGCACGATCTCGGGTACCGACCTAGACGGCAAGGGCATTTTCGGCAGCGCCGTCAACGTCACCGCCAACGCCGGCACCATTTCGGGCGGGGCGTTCGGCATCGCGGCCACGACCACTGCCGCGGTCGCCAACGCCGGCGCCATCTCGGGTGGACTGGTCGGCATCGGTGGATCCACCGTCAATGTGACCGCGAATACAGGCACCATTACCGGCTTAGGGATTGGCATCGAGATCAGCGGTAGCGGCACCAACATCATCAACAATGCCAACATTATCTCGGGAACTACCGGGATTGCTGCGACCGGGAGCAACGCGACCATCAATGCGTCCGGTAACATCGGCAACATCTCGGGCACGGCGTTCGGCATCCAAGCCGACCACAGTATAACTGTCAGCAACGGCACCGGCACCATCTCGGGTACCGACGCGATAACCGGCGTCGGCATTCAGGGCAATAATGTCAACGTCACCGCCAACGCCGGCACCATCTCCGGCGGCTTCGATGGCATCAATGCAACCGGCACCGCCACCGTGACCAACGGCGTTGCCGGCATCATCTCGGGGAAACAGGGTATCAATGCGACCACCGCCATCGTGGCCAATGCCGGTCACATCCTGGGGGGCGCAACCAGCGCCGCCATCATCGGCGGGACCCTCAATGTCACCAACGCCAGCACCGGCACCATCTCGGGAGGCGGGGAGGGCCTCTTCGGCGACGGCGTCACCGTCACTAACGCCGGCCTGATCTCCGGGGCCCTTGCCGTCCGTGGGACCAATTTTGTCACCCTCCGCGCCAACACCGGCACCATCGAGGGCGCGGCGACCGGCATCAGTGCCGGCATCGCCAACGTCACCAACAACAGCGGCGGCACGATCTCAGGCGGGGCGTTCGGCATCCTCGCCAACGGCACCGCGACCGTGAACAACGACGGCGGCACAATCAAGGGCACAATCGGCATTCAAGCCAGCGGTGCCGCCACCATCACCAACGCCGGTACCATCGCCAGTACTGCCGGCGCGGCGGGTACCGCGATCAAGCTGACCAGCGCCGCCGACACGCTGACCCTGAAGCTCGGCTCGCAGGTCGTCGGCAAGGTCGACATGGGTCTCAACACCGCCGACGTCATCAATGTCGAGGCCACCACCGGCTCTCCGGGGCGCGGCTTGTCGACCTTGACGCGCAGCGCGGCGGGTGTGGTCGAGGCGCTGAAGGCGCGGCTCGTCAATTTCGAAGGCGTCATCAACACGGTGCTGGTCTCGCTCGGAGCGGGCGGCCAGCCCAGCGTGACGGTCGGCGACGTCACCGCCTCGCTCGATCCCACCGCATTGGCGCAAGCCGATCGAACGCTGATGGAGTTCACCGGCGGCGTGTCGTCGATGGTGCAGGGCCGGCTCAACGGCGTGTCGCCGACCGGCGGCTCGAACCTGACGATGATGAGCTACGCCATGGAGGACTCTGTGCCGGCGGCGAAGGCCAATGCGCAGATCTTCAACAAGGCTCCGGCGGCGAGCTGGGGCGCGGCGCCGGTGACGGTCTGGAGCAGCGCCTTCGGCGGACAACGCACCCAGAACGAGACCGATGCGACGCTGCGTTCGACCGCGACCGCGTTTGGCGGCGCGATCGGCATCGACCGCAAGGTCCGGCCGGACTGGCTGCTCGGGGCGTTCATTGGCGGCGGCGCCGGACGGCTCTCAATCGATCTGAGCTCGCAGAAGGTCGACACCGAGTACGTGTTCGGCGGCGGCTACAGCCGGTTCGAATGGGCGAACCAGTTCCTCGATTTGACGCTGCAGGGCGGCAATGCCCGCAACAAGTCGAGCCGGCTGGTGCAGAACAACATTGCCGGAGGCATTGATACCGCGAGCGCCAGCTACAACGGCTGGTTCGTCAGCCCGGAAGTGGCCTATGGCTATCGCCTCGACGTCGGCAACGGCTATTTGCTGACGCCGACGGCGCGGCTGCGCTATGTCGCCGGCTTCTTCGACGGCTATAGCGAATCCGGCTCGGCGCAGACGCTCTCGGTCGGCCGGCGCACGTTGCAGGATATCGAGGAGCGGGCCGAACTCGACGTCTCCAGGACGACGAGCTTCTTCGGCGGCGACCACGTCTTGAAGACCAATGTCCATGGCGGCGTGATCGCGCTGCAGCGGGTCGGCGACACCACGGTGAGCACCGTGCTGATCGGGCAGAACCTCGCCTTCGCCACGCCGGGCAAAGCCAGCACGGTCGGCGCGGTGTTCGGCGCCGGCTTCGACTATCGCACCAGCCAAAACGTCGCGGTGTTCGGCGCCGTCGAAGGCATCGCGATGTCCGACCAGAGCCGCACCGCCACCGCCAAGGGCGGCGTGCGGGTGACGTTCTGAGCGTTTCGCCGCCGCGCCGTCAGGCGGGCAATCCGAAGCCGTCATTCCGGGGCGATGCAAAGCATCGAACTATGGTGCGCAATTGCGCACCTGAGAATCTCGAGATTCCCCGGTGTGCAATTGCACACCTGAGGTCTGGTCCTTCGGACCATCTACGTTGCGCAATTGCGCATCGGGGAATGACGAAGGCTGACGGAATGCGTATAGGGCCGCGCGACGTTTGCATGACCGCTCGATGCCGATCATGGCCGGGCCTGTCGCAAATTTGCATCAGCGGCACACCAATTGTCCGCATTTCGTTTTGGTCCAAGCCCTCTGCGCTTCCGTCCAAGTCGCAAATCCCCCTCGCGCATAAGACTAGCGGATATCGAATCTCGCTTGTGAGATTCATGTCGGGCGCTGCCACTCGCGTGGTCGAGTAATCAACGGAGAATTCAATGAAGCGGATTTTGGGCGGAATGGTTGTGGCGGTGGCGCTATCCGGTTCAAGCTTCGCCGCCGATCTCGGCGCGCGCACCTACGCCAAGGCGCCCGCGATGATGGCTCCCGCCGCCAACTGGTCCGGCTGGTATGCCGGTGTTAATGCAGGCTGGGTTGGTGGCGCAAACGAAGTCAGCACCAGCGGAGCGGTGTCTCCGGCCAATACGGCTGACCTGCCCAATGCAGCCGCCATGGCGGCTGGTGCAACAAGTTCGTCCCGGGGATCAAACAGCTTCATCGGCGGCGGTCAGTTTGGGTACAACTATCAATTCTCGCCGCTGTTTGTAGCGGGTTTCGAGGCGGACATTCAGGGCATATCCCGATCGCGCCGAAGCTCGTCCTCATCTGTGTTTCCGGGAGGTCCCGGCGTACCACCCGGGACTGGCTTCGCGACCAACATCGCCAATACGTCGGATCCGGCCTACCTTGGAACGTTTCGGGCTCGTCTCGGCGTTACCGTGAATCCGAACATTCTTTTATATGCGACCGGTGGCTTGGCGTACGGGGAAACAAAATCCGACACGGCCATCGCTCAATCCGGGATTAATGCCACTAACCCCAACCAACCGCCCTTCACCATCACTCCGGCATCAGGAGCGTTTTCTGGCATGCGCGTGGGATATGCCGTTGGTGCGGGTGGCGAGTGGATGTTCGCTCCCAACTGGAGCGCCAAGCTCGAGTATCTATACTATGATCTGGGCTCCGCGACCTATTCGACCGGAAGCCTTGTCAGCAGCAGTTTTGGGCCTACGGCCTTCCCAGGATTCGGTATTGGCGCTGTCGATACGTCGACCAAAGTGCGCTTCGACGACCACATCGTTCGCGTCGGTGTGAACTATCACTTCAATTGATCGCAAGGGCGACCGGCCGGCGCCGGTTCAGCGCTTCAACGCAAAGCCCGGCCTCGCGCCGGGCTTTTTGTGTTCGATGATTCTCGGTGTTGCAACACTCATCGACACAAGCTGCCGACCGTCTCATCGCTCCGCCTCGCATTAACCACGCATGGATCCAGCCGAGGCGTGCCGTCGCGTTCTCCTCCGTTCGGAGGGCGCGTCCCATATAGCGCGCCAGTATGGCTGGGCGCCTCTTCATCGACCCCGGTTTTTGCCAGCCACAAGCGGCTACAGGGAAGCCCCATCCTCCGCCGTTGCGCGTCACTCGCGCCTTTGCGTCCGCTGCCGCGAGCATCGGGCAGAAGTCGTGATCTTGCAGGTGCAACCGATTTGTTCCCAATGCGGCATCCAGTCGTCAGCCGCTCTGTTAGGTGTCCCAGAGAATGCCTCGCTTTTTCTTCGATCTCATCTTCGATCAATATGTGGTTCTGGACCCCGGAGGAATGTTGTTCGAACACGCCACCAGCGCAGCGGCGGCCGCTGACGAAATGGCGCGGCATCTTGTGGTTTCGCGGCCCGAACTGCGGAACAGCGGCGGCTGGATACGGGTCAGGGATGAGCGCAGAAATGAAGTCTGCCGATCCTCGGTCAATCCTGACGCAGCCGAAGACAGCACGTCATATGCACCAGCCAAACGGGCGAATACCAGAACGTGAATTCCAATCGGATTAGAAAATCGGTGCGCGACAGCCGTGGACGCGAGGCATGCGGACTTAGACGCGCGCATCCTCCGACCGTACGACGCGGCGCGATCCATATGGCGCTATGGTCGTGGGTGAACCTGGCAAAGACGAATCTTCGAAAAGAGGGCCTATGAATAGCCGTTTGAAAATGCCGCTTATCGCCATCTCGCTTGCTATCGCCGCGCTGTCCGCAACGCAGGCCTCGGCCCAGGTGCCGGCAGGGCTTGCCGTCCCGGACGCCATTGTAGTCGCGACGCTGCACGCCGAAGGCGCCCAGATCTACGATTGCAAACCTGGTGCCGATGGCAAGCCGGTCTGGCAGTTTCGCGAGCCTATCGCCGCGCTGGTACAGGACGGAAAAACCGTCGGACGCCACTACGCGGGACCGAATTGGGAGCATATGGATGGAAGCGCAATACGGGGAAAGGCTGCTGCCACCGCGCCGGGCGCGACGTCGAACGACATCGCCTGGCTCAAGCTTGACGTGACGGAACATCACGGCGAGGGCACCTTCGCTACCGTGACAACCGTCCAGCGTCTCAACACGCAGGGCGGAATGGCGCAGGGACCATGCGAGAAGGCGGGCAGCTACCGCAGCGTTGCCTATTCCGCGGACTATGTGTTCTTGCGCAAGAGAAGCTGAAAGCTCTGACGCGCTGGTTCACACATGTTCCCCAGTCCTGCAGGGGTCGTGCTCTTCCCTGCGGCAATTTGGCGAGATTGCGCGTGCTTCGATCTGGAAAATCCGACCGCAGCTGCCTGGCCGGAGAGGTCGGATCGAGGACCTGCTCTCGACTGTGGAAGGTGCCAGCGGTGCATGGTTGATCGGGGACACCGCCTGTCAGTCGGTATGCCTGATCCGCGCCCGGAAATGAGCGCCGCCCTTCGATCAATTTCCGATAATCCAGCCTCTACACGAGGCTTCCACGTGTGGCGCGCTGCCCAGGTTCAGTTCCTGAACTAGTGGGGCGTGGCGAAGGCTGATAGTCCGCATTTCACGAGCATGGGCCCGCCTGGAATCATTCACTGCCTTATCAGCGCTTATCGCCGATGGGCGCTGATCTGCATTTCGCAGCCTCCAAACGGTGAGGACTTATGAAAAAACATACGACTGAACGGAACGTCACGGCATTGACCAGCTCTGCGGCACTTGGTGCGCTTGCTTTCCTGACCGTGGGTACGTCATCGGCTTTCGCTGCCACGCTGTCGTACAGGGCTGATGTCGATGGCACGCCGTCGGCGGTATGGGCTGCGATCGGTCCGTTTTGCGCGATCAAGGACTGGCTGCCGCAAGTTGGCGCCTGCATCGAGGACGGCAAGTCTCCTCCGACCCGCACAGTTGTGACCGAGGACGGCAAGGCGGCGTTCGTGGAGACCCAGACCGCTCGCGACGACGCAAAGTATAGTTATTCCTACAACTTCCGGGCGACGCCGTTGCCGGTCAGGCAATACGTGTCAACGATCAAAGTGGTGGCGAACGGTAAGGACACATCCACCGTGATCTGGAGCAGCACATACACCCCAGAGCCGGGGAAAGAAAAGGACGCGAGCGATGGTTTGCTCGCGATTTACGAAGCGGGTCTGACCTCCATCAAGGCCAGGCTCGCGAAGTAGGCCGGTGACCTCGCCGGCAGGCCCGCTTTCCTGACAAATCGCTTGCGCGTTAGCGGCTGGACGTGAGCCAAGCCTCCGGCACGTTGGCCGGCGAGATACCGATCCGACCTCCAACGAAGAAAGCCAAAAACTTCGTCCCACGCGCGGGCTTTTTGCCCCAGCGGCGCCTCTATCGGTAATGGGCGCGGTCCCGGGGGTGGATTGACGTTGCAAGTGCCGCGCTCGAGAAGTCGGCGACAGGTCGTTCGTTCTCGGAACAATCCAGACGCATGTCAGTCGAATGTTTGAAAAACAGGTGTCAGCCGCCAGGCCGATCTGGTCAAACTGGTTACTGGATTTTCGACGCCGCTCGCAGTCTGATGCGAAAATCGCGCGCCGGCCTCAGCTAATCAGACCTTCATCCTGCGGCTCGCGTCCTCCGATCGCAGGACGCGCGCCTTTCAGCATCGCACTACGGTCCGTCGAATCTCGTTCCAAGCGAGGTCAGGAATCTTGGGCAGGCGGCATCGTGCAGTGAACGAGCGAGAGGACCAGTTGATGAAGATACCTGAATGCTTCGCAATAACGATCTGGATTCTTCCGATGCTCGTGGCTGCTATCACCCTGGCTGTAGTGACGGATGAGGCGTTTGCCGAAAGTGGTCGTCGGCCTGGCACGGGCATCGGCAACACCGAAACCACGTCCCCACCGGCTGCCGGCGGCACCGCCGGCATCGTCGCAAAACCCGCTCCTGGCGGTCCGATCGGCAAGCCTCTTCCTCCCATTCCCATTGACCCCGGAAAAGGCGACGGTCGTGTCGGCCATGACGGCAGGTCCGATCACAGGCATAGCGGAAGGCATCGCTATTATAGTCGCTGGCACAAACACAGGCACAAGCACAGCCGCTATGAAAGCCCTCCCATTATCGGAAAGGATCCGGGGGAGCTGTTCAAACGCGGCGTAGTCGGGCCGCGGCCCGGGGCTGGCGGCGGGACGACCAAGCCTGTTCCCATTCCGATCGCCCGATAATCTAGAATCCTTCGAGCACGGGATCGTCGCCCGCGATTCCGTGCCGGGTGCGCTAAGTTCGCGGATCCCGGCGAGTTGATGCTTCGTGTTCGTTTCGCCGCCAGCATCCGCCGATCGAAAGACGCGAAGCTCTCGACGCGGCGACTAACTAATGTCGCGCCGCCCTTCAGAGGCATGGTCATAGCCATCAAGAGCACCCGAGATCATTCAGAACCTTGATCTTGCGATGGACGTCGCCAGGAAAGTCCGACAGTGTCGCTCTCGCAGTCGATGATCTTGGTGACCGCTGACTCTTGGTGGAACTGCCCAACTTTCCCATCGCCAAAATCAAGGTGGACACGGAATTTGTTGCCGGTTGCGCCGAAAGCCACCTGAAGCAGATCGTTCGCCGACAAAACGTGCCTCATCCAGCGGAGCGGAAGAGCTGCGGCAACATGCCGTTATTTGGAAGCGAAGGCCCAAGGCAATCGCGAATGATGGCGAACAATATGCGGGATAGCGAGGCCAACCGCGACGCCGCATGTCGGCTCGGAGCCGATAAGGAAGCCTCTCCCGCCAATTACTGCCCGACACCAGCACAGGTTCGATCGCGGTGGCTGGCACAGGTCTCATCGCCATCACGATCACCATCGGCGGGTCGTCACGGTGCCAATCATCGTTGTGCCGGTGCGATAGAAGCTCGTGAACCGGCTTACGTCGGGTTCTGCGAATGAGCGCTTGGGCATCGTCCTTCGCGACCATAGACTCATCGTCGAAACCCGAGCTTAAGCTCGGGCTTCGCTTTTCGGACCTGCTCAAGGAATGGTTCAAAGAAGCTCCGCGTTCGCGGCCAAAAACGTCAGGCCTGGAAGCATGATCCAGGCCTGACGTTTGCTTGCTAACTTTTTGCCAGCGAAAAATTGTCTGCACTCACTCAAATGAATCGCGGCTGAATGCTTTAACACCTGCAAGCCTTTGCCAACCGGGATAGATGACAGAACGCGGATCACGTTTCGTCATTCGATCGGAGGATCAGTGGTGTGATGTTTTGGAAGTCGGACCTGTGTGCATCTCAGCGCAACTTCTATCGCTTGTGATCGCTATAGATTCATCGCCGAAGCGCGAGCTTGAGCTCGGCTTCGACGAGACCGGAAATGCGCGACTTTTCAGTCGGTCGCCGTTCGAGAGCTGGCCCTTATTCCGTGACGACTTCGCCGGAGCCGCCCAGCTCGGCCGGAAAGTCCTTGAGCTTGGGGAGTCCGTCCCGCATGCGCAGCACCGTTTCGGCGTAATTGACGTGAACGCCGGGAGTGAAGGCAAGCGTCGGGATCGTGGCGGCGAACACGTCAACCAGTCCTAGGGTCGGATGTTTGGTCAGCAGGTGCCCGCCGCACTTCTTGCAGTACTGACGCTCGCTGAGTGGCGTCTTCTGGAACGTCGCAACGTGCTCGGCTCCTGACTTGACCTGCACCGCTTCCGGCTTCCACAGCGTGAAGGCATTGACGGGCCCGCCCGACCACGACCGACAAGAATTGCAATGACAATAGCCCATGCCTTCCGGCGATCCGGTGACCTCAAGTTTAACCGCGCCGCAGAAGCAGCCTCCGACGTGACTCATGTTTCTTCCCTTTCGAAGTTGATCAAGTCACGCCAATTATCAAGGAGATTTGATAACATTCCAGTTCACGAACTGTACTTGCGCGTCATCGCAGACCGCAGAGGCGATGCGGTTGCAACCGAGGTCAGCTTCATGCGGGCTGGTTACATTCAGCTTGCGAGCTTTTGTTCTTTCGCAAAAGGACTGAGACCGAGCCAGGTCTGCATGGCCGAAGCAAGTTTCTGGTTTCCGGTCAGCAGCATGCGCTCGCTGCCAACAGCAGCGCGCACGGTATCAAGTCCCATCCAGATGGCCGTCATGGTGCGCAGATCGACGGACACATAGAGGTCGACGTCGAAGCCGGGATCGATCGAACAGAGATCGACACCGTCCTGGGGATCGACGAGCAGCCACCAGGAACGCTGCGCAGCCGAAAGCTCGGGATAGACGAACTGAATCACGCTGCGAGTTCGCGGCATAGGGGTCGTATTCAGATTTCGCCGCATGTCCCACATCAGAAGTTGGACGTCCAGATGCTGGAGCGACAAATCCGCTTCGATCCGGCGCTGACCCCAGACGCCGAATGCCTCGACGATCGGACCGAGCTCGCGTCCGGACAATGTCAGATGATATTCGAAAATGCCGGCCTCGGACGTCGAGGCCGTGCGGGCGACAATACCGGCGATTTCAAGATCTTTGAGGCGTTGCGAGAGCAGGGCCGGCGACATCCGCGGCACGCCGCGGCGCAATTCGTTAAAGCGCGTTGAACCGGCCACGAGCTCGCGGAGCAAAACCACAGTCCAGCGCGTGCATAGTATCTCCGCGGCCATCGCGACCGGGCAGAATTGCTTATAGCTGCCTATTGACATTGCTTTCCTCCGCCAAAAAACGACCAGGGGAGCCTACGGCTTAAACGCAAGCGTTGCCAGTTCAGTTTCTGTACCGGACTCGATTCACTTCCTGAACTGGTCGCGCGCAACGCGGATTGGTAGTTGGCCGGGGCGCGAGCTTGGGCTCGCCCAAGAGCTGCACTCAGCTCGTCGTCGTTTGCCGTCGAGCCGCAGCTCCACCTTCCAACCATGAGGATTTCCTATGAGAAAGCATACGATTAGACCGACCATGCAAACAATGATGCGTTCCGCGGCGCTTTACGCAGTAGCGCTTGTAGCTATCGGTGTTTTCCCCGCTTCCGCGGCCACGTTGATGCGCACCATCGACGTGAAAGCGTCGCCATCGGCTGTGTGGTCCATGATCGGTCCATTCTGCGCGATCAAGGACTGGTTGCCGCCCGTGGGAGCCTGCATTGAGGACGGCAAGACGCCGCCGACCCGAACCCTCGTGACCAAGGATGGCAAGGCGGCGTTCGTGGAAACGCAAATCGCACGGGATGATGCAGAGTACAGCTATTCCTACGCATTCATATCGAGTCCATTGCCGGTCACGAACTACAAGTCGACGATCAAGGTTACGGCCAAGGGTGACGGCTTCTCCACCGTTACTTGGACCGGCTCCTATACCCCGGATCAGGGCAAGGAAAAGGCTGCTAGCGAGGCGTTGAACGGCGTCTACGAAGCTGGTCTGGCCGAGATCAAAGCTAGATTGGTCAAATAAGCAGCCAGCCCTTCTTCCGTCATTCTATCGGTGCGTCTCTGCCGGTGCGGCTCGGACTCCAAGTTCGACGCTGACCGGCGAGATGCTTCGGCTTCTTCCGTTTGCCTAACGTCTTTCGGCCGGTTTGAGAGGAGAGAAATATTGGCTCGTGCCGTTCAACAAATCGCAAAGTCTCCACCTGCCTTTGGAGAGATGGGTGAATATCATCTGAAGTGACAAAATCCCTTTTGTTAGATGCTCAGCCTTCGTTCAGATCCGACGCGCAATATTTCTCACCTTCGGAAACTCGCTTGGCGACCTTCGAACCACCACTCGGCGCGGGCAATTGCTGGAAGCCGTCGGCACTGGCCGCCGGGTCGTTCGCCGCAAACTCGCTGGCATTCCGAAGTCGGAGTAGGCGCTTGGAGAGCGGCGCGCTGCTCGATCGGTGCGGCGAGATCCGCCGAGGTCTCGATGTCCGTGGTCCTGATGCCTTCCAAGGCAGCATCGTGCCCAGAAACCTTTGTCCGCGGCAATTAGCTGCCCTAACTCCATCGCTGCCAAGGTTGCAGCTGCGGAATAGCGGCTCCATGTTGAGAGGAGAGATAGTTTGAGTCGTGCCGTTCAACAGATCGCAAAATATCCACCGCCCTGCGGGGCAGGTCGACCAGACGCAGGGAGCGAGCGCCCACCCCTATATCAAAGAGCATCCCGTCTTATTGGGCATATCTACGATGCCTCCCTTGACCCTGCGATGTGGACTGTCGTTCTTGAAGAGATATCGGAATTTGTCGGCGGCCGGGCAGCTGCGCTTGTCTTCAAGGATAGCGGCAGTGCATTCGTGGAAGCTCGCTATCAGTTCGGTATCGATCCGAATCGCGTGCGGCTCTATTCGGAGACATATTCGAAGTTTGACCCCTTTGCGGCACTGGCGTTTGTTGGCGGCGGACAAATCGTGAGTCTTCCGGATCTCGTATGCTTTGAGGAATACTGCAAAGGGCGCTTCTACCAGGAATGGGCAGTCCCCCAAGGTTGGATCGACGTTGCGAGTGCCGTGCTGGACAAATCAGCGACTAGCTATGTTTTTCTCAGTGTTTTCCGGGGCATTGCGGACGGCATGGTCGATGATGAAATGCGCCGGCGTATGGCACTTGTCATTCCCCACGTCCGCCGTGCGGCGCTGATTGGAAAGGTGATCGGCCTCAAGCGCGAAGAAGCGCAGACGTTTGCAGATACGTTCGATGGACTCGGCGCCGGTATGTTTCTTGTCGATGGAAGAGGACAGATCATCCACGCCAACTCCGCAGGGAGCGCGATTCTTAGCGAAGGCAGCGTGCTGCGTTCAATGAATGGGCAAATCGTCGCAGGTGAGGCACAGATCAACAAAACGTTGCGCGATAAGTTCGCAATGGTCGATCAAGGCGACGCCGCGCTCGGTACCAAGGGGCTCGCGTTGCCATTGCGCGCGCCTGATGGAGAACGTTATGTCGTTCACGTGTTGCCGCTGGCCTCAGAGGCTCGTCTGCGTGCCGGCGTCGCCCATACGGCGGTCGCTGCACTGTTCGTCCGCAAGGCCATCCTGGAAACGCGATCGGCTCCGGAAGTCATAGGGCTTACCTATAAGTTGACGCCAACGGAGTTGCGCGTATTGCTTGCCGTCGTTGAAGTTGGCGGTGTTCCGGAAGTCGCCGCGGCGCTCGGCGTCGCGCAAACTACGATCAAGACGCATGTCAGCCGTTTGTTTGAAAAGACCGGAACCAGCCGTCAGGCCGATCTGGTCAAGCTGGTCGCCGGTTTTTCCACGCCGTTGGCAGATTGAAAAAGGGCACGCCAAGTATTTGTCGGCGTGCCCTTCAGAGATACTTGCTGCGTCAGTAAGGCCTGCACCTGTTCCTGCCGCCGTAGTTGAGGCACTGCATCCTGCGCGGTTTGCCTAGCCCTATGGACCGACCAGGCAGGCGATTAACGGTCTGGCCGGCGCTATCGCGGATAACGGGCCGCACAATATTGCCGCCTGGATGCCGAACGACGGTCGAGGTCAGTACGATGGCGGCCGTCGATGCTGATGGGCCGCTCGGCGCGGCTGTCATCGCAAGCGCCGGATTGACGCTGGCAGCCGCTGCTGCTCCGCCTATGGCGATCATGCACGCAATTAGAACGTTTGGGATCTTGATCATAGTCCAGATGCTTTCCGTATGATGGTTTTGTTCCCCCAACCGTTCGACTAGCATCGGCAGAATGGGTGCGCGTCCGGCGATCGGGGATCATGTCGTCTTGCTCGAGGATTATCCCCCGCGCCGTGAATCCGGATTATTCCATATGGTCAGAATTTCCAGATCATCGCGCCGCGAAATGTTTGGGTCTTGAAGCCAACATTGCAGGTGTCGCCAGGAACAACCGCGAAATCCCGGCTTCCATAGTCCGCATAGAGATATTCGAGACGACCGATCAGATTCGACGTGAATGCATGGTCGACACCGCCGCCGATAACCCCTCCATTGAGGAGGCGGGAGATGGCGTACACCGCGTCACCGTCACGGAACTCAAAGTTTGCCAGTGCAAGGCCACCCGCGACGTACACCAGCGTTTTTGGGAGGATGGCGTAACCCACCCGTGCGCGAACGGACCCGGTCCAGTCAACCTTGTAGTGATTGGGTAGCTGAACGATCGGCGCGGGTGGGATTGTAGTTGGTGGGGGCGAGGGCGGGGTGACGGTGCCAGTACCCCGCAAATTGCTCACCCCGAAATCACCTTCCAGACCATAGACGAACGCACCGGCCTGCCAGCTTACACCGGCAAGCAGCCCCCCGACGGCTCCATCCATCCGCACCGCATTTTCGGTGACGACGCCATTGTCGGCGACGCGGGCGCGTCCTCAGTTATAACCAACATGGGCGCCAGCATACACACCTGACCAATTGTATAAGTGGTCGATGGCCGGTGCTTTACTGTGGACCGGATGGATCATATCCGTCGCCATTGCAGGCGCCGAAAGAACCGCCGCCAAGACCAATCCGTTCCAGATTTGCTTCATTGAAATCCTAACCTCTCTAGGTGCAGCGATCTCTCGCAGCAACAAAGACACACGAACGAGATCTGAGTGCCTGCGTCTTCTGCGATGACTAATATGATCTTGGTTCCCATGGCCGATGAGCGGGGGAGCGACGGGGGTCGGGTAGTGCCACCGGCGGAGCCGCCAAATCCGGCATTGGCCTCACCGCCGACGCCTTTGCCCGTACCACCATTAATGTTGAAGGGCTTTCCCGCGGCAGTGCTGATGGGGCGTGTACCGGTGCTAGCTCGGGCGAATGCTCCGTCCATAGCCGCCACGAACGCGAACCCTGCCACGAGCGTCGTCACGATCGAAATTGGTTTCATGTGGTCCTCATCAGTTTTTCCTGCTTTGTCCCCTCATCTGGTTCTAGCGACAGCGAGGCCAGAGCTGAGCCAGATCATGGCGACAAACATATGCCTGCCGCGTCATTCGATCGGAGGATGAGGCGCTGCTAATCCACGGCAAGCGCAGTGTAGTAAGTAAGCAGCAGGGCCAACCCACTATCGCATGGCGCGGCGCTACTTGGGGCCGCCGCATCCTCTGATCGAGGGACGCGAGGCCGCAAATGCAAGGCTACGATCCCCAATCTTATTCGACACCATGACTCTCGTTCTTTGGAAGGCCGTACTCTGGAAGCTCAAGGGAAAATTGCTCCTCGCAGCCGGGCATCAAGATGTCATGCTTTTCTGTTCCGCGTGAGCTTCATGGGTGACCGCCACTTGTGCTTGGGAATCTAGCCTCGGTATTGGGAGCGGTTTTGAGTTGAGTTGAAACCTCAGCGACGAATCCTCGTCGCGTAGCTTCACTTTAGAAACGAGGACATTTATGGACCTGCTATCTAAAATAAACTTTGCGATCGAGAAGCATCCTGAAATGGCGTTAGTTTTATGTTGTACGATAACTCTCCTCGTTGCTGGAGTGTTCATGGCAATCGATCTGCACTTCGGCAGCGGATTGAGTTTTTCCGGCTCACCGCCGCGGGGCTAATGCCGAGATGGTTGCGAGCACGAGGTCGCTGACCAACCACTACGCCAACTTTTTTTGCGAGTTTAAAAATTGCCTCAGGCAAGCTCCCACACGCGTTGACGAGCCCTGGTTCGATCTGACCGGCCACATGCGCGTTCGAATCGTCAGAGATCTCGAACTTTGAGGTGTTCGATTTTGCTCGCGAAGGGACAAGACCGGACAAAACGCGGTGCAGCCGCGTCTAGGGAACAACCGGAACTAACGATCGGCCAAAGCGCGCCTCACTGATGCCGGCGGGCAGCCGGGAGAGCGGCTAGTTTGCGACCGACGCCGACTTCGGAAATGGCACCAGCACTACCGACATAGAGACATGGCCAATTTCTCCGTGCAAATCCAGCAATGTACCGCTTCCGATTCCGAGCCCGCTGGCGGGTTGCCAGCGGCTCTGTGCGCGGATCCCCACCCACTCGCCTGCCGGCCGCCTGAGGAGCTGGACCGTCAGGTTTGGATTGGGATCCGCGACGACATTCTGGAACGGCCGCGCGATGCCATGGGTCCAGTCCGCAGGTCCGAGCACGGACGACAGTGGGCCGGCGCCATCGATGATCTGGTGTTTGAGCCGAAACCAAGCGATGCCATCGCCTGCGCGCGCCTCCATGGCGTCCATGAACCATGGCCGGCCGCGGGCAGCCTGCACGTGACGCGCCGGGAACCGAGTTGGGTCGAAGCTGTCACCCCCTCCGTCCACAAATCCCGGCACCTCGATTGCGCGTTCGCGCGACAGCGTTACCCGCACGGTGGCGCAAGGATCCTCTTCGCCGTCAGGCCACAGCGTATCGAGGCGCGGCTGATCTGATTGGACGCATTCAATCGATTTATGCAAAGGCGGGTCTCGTCCGGCCCCGCCGTATTGCCTTCCTGGCCGGCAATTGCGGGTATTGCTGGTGCGCCTCGGTGGCCGCCCACCTGAGCGGGTTCAGCATCACATGGCTGCACCCGGCGGGGTCGCTGGACGATCAAATCTATCAAATCGAAGACGCCGAAATTGATGCGCTAGTCGTCGATGCGGAGCATTTCGCGACGCGAGGTGATCAGCTCGCAGCGCGAATTCCGCGCGACATGAAACTATTTCGAATTGGGCACGCCAGTTTCGGCGCTGACCTTCTCTCAGGCGCAGAAGCAGCGGGATCGTTCACGCCGCGCGATCTGGCGAAGACCACCGATATCGCGCTTCTCAACTACACCGGCGGAACAACCGGACGCCCGAAGGGCGCAATGCGGCGGCATGGTGCGGTAACGTCATACGTGACGGCGATCCTTGCTAACTTTGAACTTCCTGTTTCTCCCCGGTATCTCACGGTGGCACCGATCAGCCATGTCGCTGGCGTAAAGGTGCTCCCGACCCTGATTCTGGGGGGAACGGTTCATCTGCTGACCGGCTTCGATCCCTCGCGTGTCTTGAGGACGATCAGCGAGCACAAAATCAATTTCTCGCTGATGGTCCCGACGATGATCTATGCTCTGCTGGATCATCCCGAGTTCGCAAAGGCCGACCTTTCAAGTCTCGAACTGCTGCTCTACGGCGCGGCAGCGATGTCGCCGAGCCGGTTGGAGGACGGGCTGAAGCGCATCGGACCAGTGTTCTCGCAGCTCTATGGTCAGACCGAATGCTACCCGGCAACAGTATTGCGAAGGTCGGACCATGATCTTTCGCGCAAGCATCTTTTCACATCGTGCGGACTTCCCGTCACGGCAGCCGACGTGCGGCTGATCGATGATGAGGGGAGTGAAGTACCGCTGGGCGACGCCGGCGAAATCTGCATTCGCAGCCCCTATGTGATGGAAGAATACTGGAAGCTTTCGGATCTCACGCACGAAACGTTGAAGCACGGGTGGCTGCATACGGGCGATATCGGACGAAGGGATGATGAAGGATTCCTCTACATTGTCGATCGCAAGAAAGAGATGGTCATCACCGGCGGATTCAACGTATTTCCGCGCGAAGTCGAGGATTCACTGACGTCTCATCCAGCCGTCGCCAATGCTGCGGTCATCGGCGTGCCTGACGAAAAGTGGGGCGAAGCGGTCACCGCGATTGTTGTCTTGCGCTCACCGCACGGCGCCTCCGAGCAGGAGCTCGTTCTGCACGTCAAAGACAAGAAGGGAGCCGTTCAAGCTCCGAAGTCAATCTATTTTGTCGACGACCTGCCGATGACGCCGCTAGGCAAGGTCGACAAACAAGCTTTGCGCGCGCGCTATTGCACCAAGACATAGCGCTGCTCTTTCGTACGATGGAGCTGCGAAGCAACCAAAATGCTTACTACGATTGCCGTCGAGTGCTGAACGACTCTTGCGCGCAGCCTCGCTCTCGAGTTGGCGTCGTTTTTCCCTGGCGCGCAGATTGTCGTCAATGGTCGGCTCAGCCTTTCAGGGACGGAAGCTTTCAATCAGTGGAGTCAATCTGCGGTAGCGCCAGAGCCAGCTGAAACGCCCGATGTCGGGAACTCACGAAGGAACGGAAAAACGATGGTTAGAGCCGAAATGTCAGTGATCGCCGCGCTTTTCATGCTTGGTGTGATCCATTCAGCCTCTGCGCAGGTGCAGAAAAAATATGATGCAGGCGTTACGGACACAGAAATCAAGATAGGCAACATCATGCCCTATAGCGGGCCAGCATCCGCATACGGATTGATCGGAAAGGCGGAGGCTGCATATTTTAAGAGACTCAACGATCGCGGGGGTATCAACGGACGCAAGATTAATTTCATCAGTTACGACGACGCATATAGTCCGCCCAAAGCCGTCGAACAGGCCCGCAAGCTCGTCGAGAGCGACGAGGTGCTCCTGATCTTCAGCTCTATGGGGACGCCATCGAACTCCGCCATCCACAAGTATATAGACGGCCGCAAGGTACCGCAGCTGTTCGTCGCATCCGCCGCCACTAAGTGGGCCGACCCGAAGAATTTTCCGTGGACGATGGGCCTGGCCGTCAACTATCAGACGGAAGGCACAATCTTTGCAAAATCCATTCTCGAACAGAAGCCGGACGCCAAGATCGCCATTCTGTTTCAAAATGACGATTTTGGCAAAGACCTGATGCGCGGATTCATAGACGCTTTGGGCAGTAAACAGTCGATGATCGTCGCGCGAGAATCTTACGAAGTGTCAGAGCCAACGATCGATTCGCAGGTCGTTAAGCTCAAACACTCAGACGCGGACGTGCTCGTAAATTTCTCGAGCCCGAAGTTCGCAGCGCAGGCAATAAAAAAGTTAGCGAACTCGGTTGGCGGCCGCTCTATATCGTCACGAGCGTGTCCTCGTCGGTCGGGGCAGTCATTGCGGCTGCAGGGCTGGATAGCTCGCAAGGCCTAATTTCCGCTACCTTCTACAAGGATGCAATGGACCCGCAGTGGAAGGACGATGCAAGTTCTATCTGCCGGTCTGCGATGTCCGTTTTCAGAGCCCCATAGCGGACATGGGCGGGTGGCGCCCGTGATCTGTAGCTATTGGGCGCAGCGAGGCGTCACGCATGGTGGTCGTATTCGCTCAGTGCGATCCGGACCTCGCGGGCAAAATCGATTAGCGAGGCGGTAAACGCGCTAAGCGAGATCAGGAAGAAGATCGCAACGCCGTATTCATGCCGAAGCTGAAAGAACGCGGTTACAAAAGCCACGATGATGAGCAGCGTCACCGCAATACTCGCTACCACGGCCCAGAAGACGGCCCGGTTCATCATGGCAGCGCGCTGCATCAGGCGTGGCAGGTCGGCCTTGAGCCGCACCCGCGCCGAATCGTGATCCGGGATTCCGTTCAAAACCACCGTCCGGTCTACGATCCTGTTTAGGCGATTGATGAGCAGAGCGATGAATGCTGCCAGCGCGCCAAGAAGGAAGGCGGGCGCCGCCGCCTGCGAGATGACATGTGCGAGCTGATTGATGGATGGTGTGTCGGGGATCATTGTATTCCAGTCCGGAGGGACGAGCACATGATTTGGTCCGCTGCCAAAGTTTTTATCTAGAACGCGCCTGCTTGCGAAACCGATCTCGCAAATACGCTGTGGTCGGCCTGAGCGGCTATGCAAGTTCGGCAGCGAAGCATCGATGATCAAAGATTAAGATGTCATGGATCACGGCGCAATCATTTCAAACGCCCGAATTTGCATAGTCAGGCGGGTGGCCCAGCCCTTAAGGATATCCTGCCAGCGACGAACAGACCCATCTCGATAGGCAGGCGGGGCGAACCAGCAGAAAAGTGATTGAACATGTCCATGAAAAGTCCTGGAATATTGGCAGGTTTATCGTTGGCCGCGCTGATGGGTTCAACGACGGCGTTTTCGCAGCCGCCGCCGGGTGTGCAGGTCGGCAAGCTGGCGCTCGTGATGTAACGCGATGGCGGGCCTCGCGATCAATCTGTGGCCGCGATGGCTCAGGATATCGATTGTCGGGGCAGCGACGGCTGCGACGATCGGCGGCGGATGGTTCGCGTATCGCTACTTCGCAAAGCCAGTTGTTCTTACTGTGGCTGCCGGGTCGACCGATGGCGAGGCGCTGGCGCTTATCTCGGCGATATCAGCGCGCCTGACAGCGTCCAACTCGCATGTCCGGTTGAAAGTCAGCGACGCCGGTACATCGGCACAGGCGGCCGAATTGTTGGCCGCGCACAGGGTGGACCTCGCCGTTGTTCGCGGCGATACAGGCGGTCTGGCGGATGCCAGGAGCGTGTTGCTCCTGACCCACGGCGTGGTCTTGATTATGACCCCATCGGTTGCGAGCGCCGATAGTCTGGGCGATCTCCGCAATACGACGGTCGGTATCATCGGCGGAGCGATCAACCAGCCGGCAGTCGAGGCGCTGAAGCAGGTGTATCAATTCGACCGCGCCAGGGTCAGTTTTCAGGATGTTGCCATCAACGACGCCTCAGCAGCGCTCGCATCGGGAAAAGTTCACGCTTTGCTGGCTGTTGTTCCGCTGACGGAAAAGTATCTCGCCAAGGTCAGGCAATTCTTTCAACAGGAACGCGCCAAGGGATCGGCGCCAAAGCTGATCGAGATCGAATCGGCCGGCGCGGTCGCCAATGTTGCGCAGTACTACGAGAGCTATGACATCCCGAAGGGCACCTTGCGGGGCGCACCGCCGGTCCCTTCCGATGATCTCACGTCGCTGCGCGTTTCGTACTTTCTCGTCGCCAACAAGACCGTAAGCGCCGATGCCATTACCGACCTGACGCAGTCGCTGGTCGATGCGAAACGGGACCTGCTGTCGCAGTTTCCGATACTGGGCCAGGCCGCAGCACCGAGCACGGACGCGGACGCGCTGATCCCGATCCATCCGGGGGCCGCGACCTATTACAATGGCAACCAGCAGAGTTTTCTCGATAGGTATGATGACAAGCTCTACTACGGCTCGTTGCTGCTGGGCTCGCTGATCTCCATCCTCGTGGCTGCCTGGCGTTTCGCCCGATCCGGCACCGGGCCCGAGAGCATGCTGGAGCCGCTCTACGA
Source organism: Bradyrhizobium algeriense (assembly GCF_036924595.1). Taxonomy (NCBI): domain Bacteria; kingdom Pseudomonadati; phylum Pseudomonadota; class Alphaproteobacteria; order Hyphomicrobiales; family Nitrobacteraceae; genus Bradyrhizobium; species Bradyrhizobium algeriense. Next base: position 1,385,843 of record NZ_JAZHRV010000001.1, read on the forward strand.
GCTCGGCAACGAAATCAGGAATGCGAAAAGCGAAGCCGAACTCGAGGATATCGAAAAGCGGATTGACGATATCCTGAAGAACGAGCTTGCGAGGAACGCGGGCGAGAACGCCGACAGCGCCGAGATGGCCGCGCTGGGTCTCGCGGCCCACAGGCTACAGTATCTGATGAGCCACCGCCGGATGCTGGTTCGTTCGACGGTGGCCTCCCGACAGTAGCATCAGTCTATTGCGTTATTTCACAATCCGATGCTTCGTCGGCGTCAACGTGCTAGCCGGCGCCATCGGCGAGATCGAGAACGTCAGCCAAGCATTCCATCCCGATGGCCGATTCTCTGCCGCGAACTCACCATAGGCTTTCAGGTTGAGGTATCCCTGCATGTCGCCGACGGGAAACAGGAAGCCGGCCTGGGGGCCGATGCCGAGCACGCGCGATCGAAAAGCTCCCAGGATCGGGTGCTGGCCGAAATCGTCGGTGATCTGCTGGTAGCCATATCCGACAAAACCGACGAAAAACTGCTTGGAAAGGAATTGCGACATTCCCCAGTCGACATGAAAGTCGATTCCGTTCTGGTAGTTGGTGTCGTGATTCTTGAAGTTGTAGGTAAATCCCGCAACGGCCGAAAACTCTTGGCCCGCCGCCGGGTTGAAATAGGTATAGCCACCGCCGCCATCGATGGCGGCATGGCCGATGCCGAGATTGGCAAGGCGGGTTGAGCTATAGGCACCGACGGGGACGTCGCCGGTCAGATAGGTCATGAAATTGTGCACGCCGGCATTCCACTTCAGCGTTGCCTGCGGATACAGGTCACCCACCGATGTGATTGAGTCCTGGATGAAGCCGGTCCGGGTCACCGCCAGCGGACCGAGGGCTGCCGTCAGCGTGCCGTCGACACTGGCACTCGAACGACCGAACAGGCCGATAACGCCGATCGCCAGTTGTCCGCCAAGCACCGGCGTTGCGAACGTATAGGTAGGATTCAGAAATACGAGATCGCCCTGTGCGCTCAGACTGGCGCCCAGGCTGACGGCGACGTTGGCGGGGATCCTGCCGATCTGAATCTGCCTGGCTGCGGCCACCGCGCCGGATGCTTCCACGGTGGTATGATAGTAGACCGCAGCCATCGACCAGCCCGGCACGGCGGGGACGGCTGCGAGGCTGCCAAAACGGCCAGGCAGCCAGTAGGAAACGCCACCCTCGTCGGCGCGGGACATGCTCGGAAGGCAAGCCAGCAGCGCGATCGCTACGGCTGCGCTGGTATGCCTCGGACGCAAGCTGGTGGTTTGCTGAGATCGTTCGCGCGTCATCTGTTTGCCCCTCGAAATCTCTTTGGATCCGCATAGCGAGGAAATTTCACGCCAGGTGCGGTCGCTATGCAGATTCGATCCGGTTTTGATTTTCCGTCCTGGTTGTTGCCGCAAAGTCACGCCTGAGCTGCAGCGGTAGGCAACGCTGGCCGGCGTGCAATTGAGGGCCTGTGGTCTCGTTGCGGCGTTGCGTTTTCGTGCGGTTCAGACGACTCGCCGGCGTCGGCTTGCGACGTCCGCTGCAAGGTCTCCGAAGGGCTTTCACCAAATACGCTGCGGTATTCGACCGAGAAGCGCCCCAATTCCACAAAACCGTAGCAGGTCGCAACCTCTGTAACGGTCGTGAGGCTGCTGTCGGAAGACAGCAGCGCGCGCCTCGCCTGTAACAACCGCTGCATGCGAAGATGGCGACAAGGGGGGACGCCGTGGACATTGTGAAATGCCTTGCGCAGCGTGCGCTCGCTGACGGCAAGGGCGTTGCAGAGAGCCGAAATGTGCAGCGGTGAATCGAGTTCTGCCAGAGCGATCGCCTCGGCTTGGACCACGAGATCGCGCCAGGTTCTGATCGTCGATTGGCGAGAAACGTCTGACAAATAACTGATAGTCATCTAATGCCCCCCGATTCTGCGATCGCGGTGAAAGCGCTGGACTTGGGGCAACTCAGCATCATGCGCGACAGCGCGCTACTGTACCTGAGGGCAAAACCGGTAGTTGAACGGCCGTCAGCGGGGCGCGGCCGGGGCGCTCGCGCGGCGACGGCTATGAAGCGCTCTTGATGTCGGGCGGGGGCTGGGGCGTCAGGATTCCGGTTCGCTCCGCCACCGAGACTGCCTCGGCAAACGATCCGACCTGAAGCTTCTGCATGATCATCTGTCTATGATACTTGATGGTTCGCTCGGAAGTACCCAGCAAATGCGCAATCTGCTTGTTCATTTTGCCGCGGACCATCAACGCGAAAACCTCGCTCTCGCGGGAAGTTAGTTTCGCAATCAGAGCGTTTAGCGCATCGAGCCGGCCCTGACTCTGCTGGATCGCCGCAAAGCGTGACAGCGCGCGATCGATCGCTTCCAGCAGCGTCTGCCTCGGGATCGGCTTGGAGAGAAAGTCTTCGGCGCCAGCCTTGATGGCGCGAACGGTCGTTGGAATATCGCCGTGACCGGTCATGAAGATGATCGGCCAATGATGCGACAGCTTCGCCAGCTCCTGCTGAAGCTCCAGACCGCCGAATGCGGGCATCTGCACGTCGAGCAGAAGACAGCCGGGTTTGGCGTCGGGGATGTTCTGCAAAAAGTCGGCCGCCGAGTCGAAGTCGACCACGGCATAACCCGAAGCTTTCAATACCCGGGAAATCGCGCCGCGAAACGACGCGTCGTCGTCCACGATATAAACTACGGGCGCGCCCGTCATTCCCAATCTCTCGCACTTGTCGTGGCCCGCCGGCCGAGTCCCGAACATACTCCGGAAGCGATCCGCTGCGAGCGCGCCAAGCCAAGGCTAAGCACGCCGTTGAGCAAGGAAAAATCGGAAATGCGAGAATAACGTGTAGCCCCCCGGCGGTCAACGCGGAGCGTGTATGTATGCAATATGCAAGTCTGGGCCTGACTACGGGAATATGCAGTTGTGCCAATCGGCTGGCTACAGGTACGCCGTATAGGAGCTGACCCACACCAGTATTGACGCCAACAGGCCGATAACGCCTGCATTTGCGGCAAATGCGGTGGCGCTTCCCGACATTCCCAACCGCAGCGAGTCTCGGCTCATTTCATCAGGCACGGAAATTTCCGCAGGGAAGGTCGTCGCGCCACCTAGCGCCGTGGTGCGCGCGAGCGTCCCGGAGACGGCGATCTGGCCCTGGCCGATTCCCTTTGGAATCGCGATGATTTTTGCGTGATAGACCCGGCCAGGCGCATTGTCGAATACGATATCGACGGGCGCTGCGACCTTAATGGTCTGGAAACCATTCTGCGAGAACAACCCGACAATTGTAATCTCCTTCTCGACGATGAACGACATCGTCGAACGGGCCTGTGTCGCACGATCGCCAGCCGACAGCGCGACGACGGTGACGTACCCGTCGGCTGGCGCTCGAACGTTGGTTTGCGATAGCTCCCAGGCGGCGTGATCGAGCTGTGCCTGGATCTGGGCAACCGATGTATTGACGCCGCCGATCTCCGAGTCCAGCGCCAGTTTGGCGCTCTGCTGGGTAGCTTTGGCCGCATTGAGTTGAGCTGTCACGGTTTCGTATTGAACCTGGGTGTCCTGTTCCTTGAACTCGGTGTTGGCTCCGCTTGCATATAGCCTCTGGATGTTGTCGAGCCGCTTCGCATTATATTTCTGCTGCGCGTCGAGACCGGCGACGTTCGCGGTGGCCTGCTCGTAATTGGACTTGAGAACCTTTGCCTGCTGTCGCGCCGCGGCCAATGATGCCCGCAACTGTGAGACCTTGTACTGGAACGGCGCTGGATCGATCTGAAACAATACGTCGCCCGTCTTCACGGGCACGTTGGGCTTGACCGGAATAGCCACGACCTCGCCGGATACATTCGGAGTTACCTCGACAACTCTGCCTGTGACGGTGACTGTGCCGGATGGCGTGAGGTAATTGAACAGCGCCATAAAGGTCGCGAGAATGAACCCGCCGATCAGTATCGAAATCGTTCCCGACAGCCAGCCCCAGCGGACCAGCTTGAGCTTGGAAAATATCGCCCACATCGCGAGCACATAGAGGCACAGGATAATAACCACGGGCGGCCTCTCTCGTTTCGTGGCGCCAACTGCTCATTTGCCGGATGTGCACCGGGACGCGCTATGCAAAATCGGCCGCAGCGAGAACTCTATATTTTCAGATCATCTCAGCAAATTCTTTGCGTTGCTGGTTTTTGCATAGCCGATCGCGCGAAGCCTTCTCATAGTCGTGGACGAGCGTGACCGTCCGAGACGTGGTCATCCCATTCACAACAGGAGAGGCAGACATGAAGCGCGCAAGGCTGGCACAGATTGCGGGACTGCTCGTGGTTTCGGCGTTGATTGGCCCGAGGGCGTCCTTCGGACAGACGGCACCGGTGCCCCACAACATGAAAACAATCGGTGCAGCTTCAGGGCACGCCAAGTCCGAGCTCGTGCCGTCGCTGTTCGTGCTTAATTCGCGCGGCGCCGCCCTGCAGGGCGACACGCTGACCCTGACCGGCGTGACACCGAGCTCGATCATCTTCGCGGACCGTCCGGTGCGCGCCGCGGGTCACCAGCCAACCGCCGACGTGATCGCGGAATGGGGATCCGGCGACGACAGCTTTGCCAAGAACCCGCCGAACGCGACCGTGTCGGTACTCGGCAAGGACGGCTCGGTAAAGGACGCCGTTGTGGTGCTGAAGAACCCGAAGCTCGAGGGCGACAAGCTCACCTTCAACGTCCAGGTCCTTGAAGGTGATCTGGCCGGCGCCGACGGCGCGGCCGCGCTCTTCATCGATATCATTGGCCGGCCGTTCACGCCGCTGTCGTTTGCCGGCGTTGCCCGCCGCACGGCGTTCAGGGGCGCGATGTATGCCGGCGCCGTCGGGGCGGCAGCGTATGGCGCGGCTGCGTACTACCACCCATACGCATACGCGTACCCCCGTGCGGCTTGCGGCTATTACCCGTATCCGCCCTGCTACTGAGACTCGCGAAAAACGGGGGAGGCGCCGTTTCCCCCGTTTGCACGGCGTCTCGATCAGGGAATCGCCAGCGCCTTTTGATCTGAACCAAACGAAATCCGATTGAACGGAGATTTTCAATGGACATCACTCGACGCAATCTCACCCTGGGTGGCGTCAGCCTGTTGGCGGGAGCTTCCGCAAGCACCATCAGCCGTGCCGAACTCGGTTCATTCCTCGGAATCGGGGAGGGCGTCGAGGACTTCCTGCTCGCCACCGACGCCTACATCTTCGGATATCCGCTGGTGACGATGGAGATGACGCGGCGCGTCATCACCAACGTCGCGGCTCCCGCCGGGACGCGCGGACCGATGGGCCAGATCATCAAGCTGCGGCATTATCCCGATGCATCGTTCCGGGACGTCACCGCGCCGAATGCTGATACGCTCTACACGACCTCCTTCTTCGATGTCGGCAAGGAGCCGTGGGTGCTCAGCATCCCCGACATGAAAGGCCGCTACGCGTTGTTGCCGATGCTCGACGGCTGGACCACCGTGTTCGAGGTGCCGGGCAAACGCACCACCGGCACCGGTGCGCAGACCTACGCCATCACCGGTCCGGGCTGGAAGGGCACGCTGCCCCCAGGGGTCAAGGAATACAAGTCGCCCACCGCCATCGTATGGCTGCTCGGGCGCATCTACTGCACCGGCACGCCGGAGGATTACGCCGAGGTGCACAAGCTGCAGGATGAATTCAAGCTGGTGCCGTTGAGCTCATACGGAAAACCCTACACGCCGCCTCCGGGGACCGTCGATCCCACAATCGACATGAAGACGGCCGTGCGCGAGCAGGTCAACCGGATGGATACGGTGGCGTACTTCACGCTGCTGTGCAAGCTGATGAAGGATAATCCTCCGGCGGCGGCCGATGCACCGCAGTTGGCCAAATTCGCCAAGCTCGGCATCGTGCCGGGTCAGGACTTCGACGCAAGCAAGCTCAAGGCGGATTTCGTCAAGCGAGTGCCAGAGGTCGCCGTCGACCGGATCATGTTGCAGTTCAAGGTCAACAAGAACATTACCGACGAGAACGGCTGGGCCTTCACGACCAAGACCGGCATCTACGGGACTGACTACCTGATGCGCGCGCTCGTCACCGCGATCGGGCTTGGGGCCAACCGGCCGCAGGACGCGGTCTATCCGACTTCACAGAAGGATGCGGAGGGCCGCAAGTACAACGGCGCCAACAAGTACGTGATGCGTTTCGCCAAGGGCCAGCTGCCTCCGGCGGAGGGATTTTGGTCGCTCACGATGTATGACTCCGGCTATTTCTTCGTCAAAAATCCGCTCAACCGCTACTCGATCAGCGCGCGCGAGGAGCTGAAATCGAATCCGGACGGCTCCACCGATCTCTACATCCAGAAGGACTCGCCGGGGAAGGACAAGGAATCCAACTGGCTTCCCGCACCGTCAGGCGATTTTGTCCTGATGATGCGGCTGTATTGGCCGAACGAGAAGAACCCCTCGATCATCGATGGATCGTGGAAGATTCCGCCGGTCAAGCAGGTCACGTGAGCCTGAAGTCGTCCTGCAAACACAAACTCTCATATCCCTACGCTCGTCCGGCCTGCGGCTATTACCCTTATCCGCCCTGCTATTGAACGCCGGCGCTTTGGCGCTGGCATCCGACCGCACGAAACAACGACGATGATAAAGGAGAGCATCCCATGTTGACGAAACGCGATCTGCTTCGCTCCGCTGCGATGACTGCGCTCGCCGTCACAACGGCGAAGTCCACCCCGGCAATTGCGCAGAACAAAGCCGATTGGCCCAGGCTGTTAGAGGCCAAGGACATCGCCGAGGCAGGGTTCATCTACGGCCTGCCAATCGTGATGAACTATGCAATCATGTACGAGTACGCGGTCGATCGCAATTCGGGGCAGTTCAAGGCGCCGTTCAACCAAATCAAGAACGAGCCCAACGTCTACACCTACAAGGATACGGCAATCGTCACGCCGAACAGCGACACGCCCTATTCCTTCGTGTGGCTGGATTTGCGGGCGGAACCGGTGGTGCTCTCGGTGCCGGCGATCGACCCGAAGCGCTACTACTCGGTCATGCTCTGCGACGGCAATACCTACAATTACGGCTATATCGGCACCCGAGCCACAGGGAGCGAGGCCAGCGACTACATGGTGGTCGGGCCCGACTGGAAGGGCGACACCCCGGCGGGCATCAAACAGGTGTTTCGTTCGAGCACACAGTTTTCCCTCGCGGGCTATCGCACCCAGCTTTTCGGCCCGGATGATCTCGACAACGTCAAGAAGGTGCAAGCTGGCTACAAGGTGCAGATGCTCTCGGCCTATCTGAAGCAGACGCCGCCGTCGGCCGCGCCAACCATCGACTTCCCCAAGATCGACAAGGAACTCGTGAAGACCAACTTCTTCGATTATCTCGACTTCGCGCTGCAATTCGGGCCGGAACAGGGTAATGAGAAGGAGATACGCGCCAAGCTGGCACGCATCGGCGTCGGGCCGGGCAAGGCCCTCAACTTCAAGGACTTGCCACTGGAGCATAAGCTGGAGCTTGGCCTCGGCATGAAGGAGGGCCAGCGGAAGGTCGACGAGGCCGTCGCAAATGCCGGCAAGGCGATTAATGGCTGGCGGGTTAGCGGTCTTCCAGGCGATAGCGCCCACTACAATGGCGACTGGTTGAAGCGTGCCGTCGCCGCTCAGGCCGGCATTTATGGCAATGACCCGGCGGAAGCGACCTATCCGTTCACGCGCGTTGACAGCGACGGCCAGACGCTCGACGGCAGCAAGCACAATTACACACTGACCTTCCCGGCGGGACAACTGCCACCGGTGAACTCCTTCTGGTCGGTGACGATGTATGACGGCAAGAGCCAACTCCTGATCAAGAACCCGATCAACCGCTACCTCATCAACTCGCCGATGTTACCCGGCATGAAGAAGAATGAGGATGGCTCGCTCACCCTCTACATCCAGAAGGACAGCCCCGGCGCGGACAAGGAAGCAAATTGGCTGCCTGCGCCCAATGACACGATCTATCTCGTGATGCGCCTGTACTGGCCGAAGACGGAAGCGCCGTCCATCCTGCCGGCCGGCGAAGGCACCTGGCGGCCGCCCGGCATCAAGCGGGTTTGACAGACGTCCGAATGCAGATCGATTCGACAATTCAATCGAGTTAAGGAGTAGTGCAAATGTTGACGAAGCGAGATTTACTTCGCTCCACCGTGGCGATCGCCGCCGGCGCCGCGATTGCCAGGCCAAGCCTGCTGATGGCGCAGAGCTATCCCGGCATCATCGAGGCCAAGGGCATCGCCGAAACCGGATTCATCTACGGCCTGCCGATCGTGATGAACTACGGCACCATGTACGAATTTGCCGTTGACCAGAATTCGGGGCAGTTCAAGGCGCCGTTCAATCAGATCAAGAACTTATCCCACGTCGCTACCTATAAAGACACCGCCGTCATTACGCCGAACAGCGACACGCCCTATTCGATTTTGTGGGTAGACCTGAGGGCGGAGCCGATGGTGGTTTCGGTCCCGGCGGTGGACCCGAAGCGCTACTACGCTGTCCAGCTTATCGACGGCAACACATTCAACTACGGCTATATCGGCAGCCGCGCCACTGGAAGCGAGGCTGGCGACTACATGGTCGTCGGACCGGAGTGGAAGGGAGCAACTCCCGCCGGAGTCAAGAAGGTGTTCCAGTCGACCACGCAGTTTTCGTTCGTTCTCTTTCGCACCCAGCTTTTTGATCCGGGCGACATCGGCAACGTGATCAAGGTGCAGGCCGGCTATAAGGCGCAGCCGCTTTCCGCCTTTCTGAAGCAGCCGGCGCCGCCCGCTTCGCCGGCTGTGAATTTTCCGAAGATCGACAAGGAACTCGTGAAGACGAACTTCTTCGAGTATCTCGATTTCTGCCTGCAGTTCGCGCCGGCGCTCGAGAGCGAGAAGGATATCCGCGCGAAGCTTGCGCGCATCGGCGTCGGGCCGGGAAAGACCTTCAGCTTCAGGGATCTCCCGCTTGAGCACAAGGCGGAGATTCTCATCGGAATGAGGCAAGGCGAACGAAAAGTCGACGAGGCCGTCGCAAAGGGCGGCGTATCGCTCAACGGATGGCAGGTCAACTCCTTCTTTGGCAATGCCGAGTTCTACAATGGCGACTGGCTGAAACGCGCCGCGGGCGCCAAGGCGGGCATCTACGGCAACGATGCGGTCGAGGCGGTCTATCCGCTCACGCGCGTCGACGATGACGGCAAGCCGCTCGACGGCAGCAAGCACAACTACACGCTGACCTTCCCGGCCGGTAAATTGCCGCCGGTCAACGCCTTCTGGTCGGTGACGATGTACGATGGCAAGACGCAGCTTCTGATCGAGAATCCGATCAACCGCTATCTGATCAATTCGCCGATGCTGCCGACCATGAAGAAGAACGCCGACGGGTCGCTGACGCTGTACATCCAGCACAAGTCGCCGGGTGCGGATAAGGAATCGAACTGGCTACCGGCGCCGAACGGCCCGATTTATACGGTCATGCGGCTCTACTGGCCGAAAACAGAAGCGCCTTCAATTCTGCCGGTCGGCAATGGGACGTGGCAGCCGCCCGGTATCAATGCTGCGTAATGATTATCCCCGACCTGCTGATGCGCGGTGCCACGTGAGGCGCCGCGCAGCCCGGATTGCAACAAGGAACAAAAGCTCATGAAACGCTACCTGAGATTGGCCGGCGCTACTCTTGCAGTGGCTGTCGACGAGGAGAGAGCCGTGATGCGCGCGACGAGACTGCTTTGCGCCACCGTTGCAGTGGTACTGATGGGCTTGGGCGCCGCTTCCGCACAGACCTACAAGATGACGACGCCTTTCTCATCGGGCGTCGCCGTACCGGACAAGATCGAATCCTCGATCGGGACGCTGAATCTCGATTACGGCTACCCGTCGGTCGATACCGTTGAAAAAATCTACGACAACCTGGATCGTTCGCGCGCGCTACAGGCTTATCTGCTGGCGATTCCGATCGTGAATCAGGCCGGCATGCGCGACTCGCTGCGCAAGTTCGGACCTGATAACCAGACAGACGTGATCTGGGAAAATCTGGTCGATCCGAAGACCGTCGCGCTGACGGCCAACGACAACACGATCTACAACTTCATGTGGGTCGACACGAGCAAGGGACCGGTGGTGGCCGAGATTCCGCCCAAGGTGCTCGGGATGATCGACGACTTCTGGTACAAGTGGGTGGCGGACATCGGCATCACCGGGGCCGACAAGGGCGAGGGCGGCAAATACCTCCTGTTGCCGCCTGGATTCAAGGGCGAGATACCACCGGGGTATCACGTCGTGCGGCCGAGCACTTTCGGCAGCTACCTCGTCTTTCGTGCCTTCGTTGTGGACGGTTCGACCCGACCCGGGGTTGACTCGGTCAAGAAGAACCTGCGGATCTATCGCCTGGCCGAGACCGCCAACCCACCGCCGATGAAGTTCGTCAATGCTTCCGGTATTCCCTCGAACTTTGTCTCGCCGGGTGACTACTCGTTCTGGAGCCTGTTGAACCAGGTCATCCAGGAAGAGCCGGCGGACGGTTCCGATCCCACCACCTTGGGCCTGTTCGCCTCGATCGGCATCGTCAAGGGCCAGCCCTTCAATCCCGATGAGCGGATGAAGAGGATCCTGACCGACGCCGCCAACATCGGCGCCGTGACGGCGCGGACGATCGCCTTCAAGGTTCGCGCGAAGGATGCGTATTTCTATCCGGACAGTACGTGGCGCTTGCCGTTTTTCGGCGGCTACAAGTTCGAGACAGCACCCGGTGTCAGCAACTTGGACGGTGCTGTCTTCTACTATTACTTCGCCATCGGCGTCACGCCAGCGATGGAAGAGAAGATGGTGGGCCGGGGCTCGCAATATCCCTGGTCGGTGCAGGATGCGAAGGGCAATCCCTTTGATGGCGGCAACACTTACATGCTGCGCCTGCCGCCAAATATCCCGGTCAAGGATTTCTGGTCGGTCATCGTCTACGACAACCAGACCCGCTCGATGGTGCAAACCGACCAGCAAGCCCCGAGCGTCAGTAGCCAGAGCAAGGGAGTCAAGGTCAATACGGACGGATCGGTGGATGTCTACTTCGGACCGAACGCTCCTGCAGGAATGGAGAACAATTGGGTGCAGACGATTCCGGGCAAGGGCTGGTTCATGATCCTTCGGCTCTACGGTCCGCTGGAGCCTTGGTTCGACAAGACATGGAAGCCGGGCGAGATCGAACTGGTGCAGTGATGCGGTAACGGAGCGGCAGGCTAGGCGCTTGCCGCTCCGCACCGGTGCGGAGGATGTCGTCTCTTGCGGGCTATTTCTTCTCTTCTTTCGCGGCCAGTGGAGCGGCCTCGTTCGCCGTGCGGATGAAGCTCTTCATCGCACCGTCGTACCAGGCCTTGAAGGCCTAGGCCGTTGAGACCGTACGCGCGGCCTGTGTGCGCTACTACCACTATCCGCGTTCTATTGAGAAGAGAGGAAGCGGGGGAGATGCAGGACTTCTCCCGCTTCAATTCAGCGACCAGGTGACGAGCTCAGCAGGAGAATGGAATGGAGCGCAAGATGTACAGGGCCCTGATTTTCGCAACGATACTGTCTGCGACGGCGATTCCGGTTGCCCGCGCCCAGGTCGATCTCAGCACCTATGCCGACGCCAACGGCTTCCTCAATGTCCAGAAGTTGACATGCGCTCAGCTGGCCGGGACCTGGCAAGGCGATGCCGACCGCCTGACAGCCTGGTACAGCGGCTGGTACAACGGACTTGCTCGCAAGCATTATATGGATATCGTCAAATCAAAAGAGGCCGAGCACGAAATCATTGTCTATTGCAAGGCGAACCCCGGTCAATTGATCATCGAGGCGGTCGCCGTCGTGTTCAAGGACATGCGGGCGAAGCTGGGGATTGAAATGAAGCCCTAGCGGATTCACCGCGATCTCGGCGACCCTGCGCAAGGGCGGATTGTGCATAGCGTCCCAGGGAGGGCCGATGCAGATTGCTGTTCGCAAGCGCCAGTCCTGATCGCGATCCGTAACTGGGAATTGCTTTTCTTGCCGAAGGGATAACTGCAAACAGCCAATGATCGTTTCGTCATGCGCACCATAGCTGTCGTCGATGACAATCCCAGCATGCTGCAAGGTCTAAACCGCCTTTTGTCGGCCCATGGCTACCGTGTCCGGACGTTTGCATCGGCAGAGTCGTTTTTGGAGGCCTATGCCGAGTGCGAAGCGGATTGTTTGCTGCTGGATATTCACCTTGGCGGAATCTCAGGCATCGACCTGCAACGGCAGTTGATCGCGTCAGGTAGAGAATTACCGGTCATTATGATGACGGCCATCGATAATGAGGTTACCCGGCAGGAGGCATTCGACGCGGGCTGCATTGCGTATTTGAAGAAACCGTTTCTGTCAAAGCTGCTGATCGATGCCGTCGGCAGGATTCCCTGAGGAATGGAGCCCAATTCTTTAACGATTGCAGGGAATAGGTACTGGGCAAGTCGAGTAGGATTGGGTTCCGGGTCATATCGTGACATCCCGCGTAAACGGACCGCCTTATCGCATGATAATTCGAATATTTCTCAGTTCGATCGTTCTGCTCCTGGCGATGACCGGTGCGGCTTTTTCCCAGCCAAAGCGGGTGCTGATTGTCCATTCCGTCGGCCGCGATTTCTCGCCGTGGGATGACTACGCAAGAAAGATCCGCGAGGAGTTGAGGCTTCAGTCGAAAGATCCCATCGATATCTTCGAGGCCTCCCTGTCGACGGCTCGCTTCCCCGACGGGAATGAAGACGCCTTTGTCAGCTATTTGAATGCGGTGTTCTCCGAGCGCAAACTCGACCTGATCATGACGATCGGCGGCCCCGCGGCACGATTCTTTCAGCAAAACCGTCCGCGGATTTTTCCTTCGATCCCAACCTTGTACGCGGCCCTCGAGCAGCGGATTTCTCCGAACGCACCGGCGACCGATGCGATGGTCTCCGTATCTATCGACGTATTGGGCACTGTCGAACAGATACTGAAGTTAGTTCCGGAGACGACCAAGGTCTTCATCGTGCACGGGAGTTCTCCGATCGAGAAGCGATGGCTGGAGGAGATGCGCAAGCTGCTCCAACCGCTGACAAGCCGGGTCGAGATCACTTATTCCAATGAACTGTCGCTGGAAGAGATCCTCAAGCAGGTGGCTGTCCTGCCACCCCGGACCATCATCGTCTACGCCCAGATGTTGGTGGACGCCGCCGGCGTCGTGCACGAAGGCGGTCGAGCCATAGACCGGATTCACGCGGTCGCCAATGCGCCAATCTTTTCAGAACAGGACACGTTCTTCGGCCGAGGGATCGTCGGCGGCCGGATGACAAACATATCCGACGTCAGTCGCCAGACCGCCGCAGTTGCCGTGCGCATTCTCGGCGGAGAGTCGCCGGGCAGCATCAAGACGCCTCCGATTCCAGCGGCATCGCCCAGATACGACTGGAGGGAGCTGAAGCGCTGGAACATCAGTGAAAGCCAATTGCCGCCGGGCAGCGAAGCTGTTTTTCGCGTGCCCAGCCTCTGGGAGCAGTATCGCCCGCAACTGACGGCTGTTATGGCGGCCATCCTGCTGCAGGCGGGCATCATTGCATTGCTGCTCGTCGAGCGGCGGCGACGTCTTGTCGCCGAAGCGGAGGCGATCAGTCGCCGTCAGGAGGTCGTCCGTCTGAATCGCGTCACGACCGCAAGCGTTCTGTCGTCCTCGATCGCTCATGAACTCAATCAGCCGCTCGGAGCCATCTTGAGCAATACCGAGGCCGCGCAGATGTTGCTCAAGGCTCATCCACTCGACATGGCTCAGCTCGGCGAAATCCTTTCCGATATCGTCCGGGATGAGCAACGTGCGAGCGAGATCATCAGCGGCCTGCGGAATTTGCTCAACAACAGGACGGAAGCCGATCTGCAGACGCTCGATTTGAACGACACCGTGCGCGACGTCGTCAAGATTGTGTCTCCTGAAGTGACGAGGCGGGGAGTGATTTTACGTACCATTCTTGCGCCGGAGCCACTACGGGTGCGCTGCGATCCGATTCATCTGCAGCAAGTCATCATCAACCTCGTGATGAATGGCCTGGACGCGATGGAAGAGGTGGCCAAACCGCATAATCTGACGATCCGAACAAACCTGACTGATACCGACGGGGTCGAGGTCCGAATATCCGACTCCGGCCCGGGTATCCCCAACGATAAGCTGGCCAGCATTTTCAATCCGTTTGTCACAACGAAGCCGCAAGGGACGGGGCTGGGACTTCCAATCGCACGAACGATACTCGAGAGCTACGGCGGCGAGCTGTGGGCCGAGAGCCGCACCGGGGGCGCGGTGTTCTCCTTTAGGCTTCCGGTGGCCAGCGCTTAGGCAAAATGAGCGGTCACATTCGTTGCGCCCACAATGACCTACCGTGATGATTTCATCTGTCCATCGATGGCACGCGGGCGATGCGTTACGTATTAGAACCGCCTCACCGCTGATGAAGTCAAAGATTATCGAAACGGGCGCATCCGGCTATGCAAAATCAGACACCAACTTCTAAGGATGCCTGTCCGTTTTCGCATAGACGACGCGCGCCCGACTTGCATAGAAATCGAACGAAGAACTGACTGAGGGCACCTTTCTTAGAATGCCGTGAAGCCACTGCGAGCTGGAGGTCACAATGCCTTTCTCGATCTCGATGATTGTCGTGAGTTCTCAGTTGGTTGTTGCAGTGGCTGACAATGTGCCAAAGTTCGATATTGCCCGAAATTGCAAGCTCGATGTTGCCGCTACCGCCGGGCTCTCCGTCGATCAATCGTTAAAAAGCTGCATAAGGGATGAACATCAAGCCCGCCGGCAGCTGGCCAGCCGGTGGTCGAAGCTTCCCGCGGCCAACAGAGCAAACTGTACCGCGAACGAAAGCGTTGGCGGCACGCCGAGCTACGTCAGCCTGTTGACTTGCCTTCAACTGGACCAATGGGCCCGATGACTGCTCAGTCTGGTCTTTCGTACTTTGGATCGCAAGCCGACGATGCCGGGGGACGGCGAACGCAAGTACATTCAGCCGCAGGGTTTTCCAAATCAGCTGTAATGGTCGTGCTCACTCAGTGCAATTCGCACCTCCCGGGCAAATCGACCAGCGAGATGGTGAACGCGGCGAGCGATATCATGAAGAAGACAGCGACCCCGCTTATGCTGGAGTTGCAAGAACGCCGTTACAAAAGCGACGATGACCAGCAATGCTGGCGACCACCGCCCAGAAGATGGCCCGGTTCATCATCGCCGCGCGTCGCATCAGGCGTGGAAGATCGGCCTTGAGCCGGCACCGGACGGTATCGTCAATCAGCAATCCCATTCAGGATTACCGTTCGGTCGACGATTCGGTTCGGGCGGGAAATCAGGACGGCAATGAAGGCGGCCAGCGCACCGAGAAGAAACGCAGGCGCCGCCGCCTGCGAAATGACATGCGATAGCTGACTGACGGAGGGCGTATCTGACAACGTCGGATCCAGCTTGACGTTATTACTTTCACGGAATCCCGGATCATCGCAGCGAGAGGGACCGGCTGTGCGTCGCGCTTACAGCTAGTCGATTCAACTCCGACCCATCATGCTCTCTAGCCCGCCAGCGGCCGGGTGTGCTTTGATTGGTAAAATTCCGATTATGGGGCTGCTTTTGACGGAAGACGGGATGGAAAATTTGGAACTGCAGGGCGTGGGTATCCTCTTGGTCGAGGATTCCTGGCACGTCGGCAAAGCCTTGAAGACCTTGCTTCATGTCTTGGGAGCGGACGTGGCCGGACCAGCCGCGACCACGGCGGACGCCGAGCGCCTGGTTGCCGAGTGCACCCCGGATGTAGCCATCGTCGACATTAATCTCCGAGAAGGCGAGCGGGCCGACGGCTTGATCGATCGGCTGCATGAACAAGGCATTCCAGTTATCGTGCTCACTGGCTACGCGGTTGTTTCTCTAGCCCCAGGAAAGGCCGAGGCCATTCTGCAGAAGCCCGTCAGCAAGGAACAGCTTCTTGCGATCTTGCTCCCGATCATTGCCAGGAAGGTGGATCGATGAAGGGGTTCTCCCGTGCGATGGTCGCTTATCTGCGCTTGAGGGGCATCTCGATTGTGCAGCACACGCCCTCGGACGAAAAAGCGAGGTCGACCTTACCACCGAGTTCGTGAGGGATGAGATCGCAAATAAGGCTGGTCCCGTATCCGTATTGAGTCGGAGCCGATACCGGTGGGCCGCCCGTCTCACGCCATACGGTCATCACACTTGTCGCCGTATCGTCGCTGTTGCCGCACTCCCAGCTTACCGACACCCGACCATCCGGAATCGACAGCGCGCCGTATTTGGAGGCGTTGGTCACAAGCTCATGCAGCACCATCCCCAGCGCCTCGGATGCCGCGGCGGTGAGTGTGATGTCGGGGCCGTTAGTCGTCGTATTTGCGTCCGTCGCGTAGGGAGCTAGCTGGCGGCGGACAATATCCGCGAGGCGAACGCCCTGCCAGTGACCTTGGCTCAATAGCTCATGAGCGACTGCCATGCTTTGGATGCGGCGATCGAGTGCCTGGATAAACTCGTCCATCGTGCTGCTGCCCTGGCGCGTATACATGGCGACCACGGCAACGCGCGTGAGCACGTTCTTGACGCGGTGGTCAAGCTCCGCGATCAGCAAGCGTTGGTGCTCGTCAGCCCGCTTGCGCTCGGTGATGTCGAGGGTCAGGCCTTTGATGCGTACACAGTGCCCGGATGCGTCGAACTCGGCCGTCGCTGTTTCCTCCAGCCACATTTCATGACCGTCAGGACGCATCACACGGAAGGTGACCGCATACGAAGGGCTGTCGGGGCGGACGTTCCTCACGTGCGCTTTGAAGTGCGCGCGGTCCGCCGGATGAATCGACGCAAGAAAATCAGTCCCGGTAAAGGGCGCTTGCGGGTCGTATCCCAGAATCTTTGCCGCGTTATCGCTGCGGTGCGACGAACCGGTGCGGACATCCCATTCGAAAGCCGTCACCGCCCCGGCCGTCAACGCCTCCTGCAGCCGCGCCGCGCCCTCACTGAGCGCTGCCTCGTGCAGACGCCGCTCTGCGAACAGCGCGGCAAGAACGAACGTGCAGAGCGACGTCGTCAGGATGCCGGCTTGGGCACCCAGGATGCGGTCGGCGATCGGGAGATCGGGGTCGCCGAAATACCCGATGCCGAAGGTAGTCGTCCATACGATTGTCAGTGCAACGATGAACGCGGCCGCCGCGGCGAACGCCGGCCGGCAGCGGGCGGCAAGCCACAGCAACAGTGGGAACAGCAAGGCGAGCGGCACCAAAGTCGCCCATGATTCGCGGGGTAGAAAGATATTAATCGCGCTTGTCGCGGTTATCGCCACGAGCGCCATGGCACCTTCGATGGCCTCGCTCTGCGGTGGCGGGTTGCGCACGGCCGCGGCAACTCCGATCAACACCGGTGCAACCGTGACGATGCCGAGGGCGTCGGCCGCAAACCAATGCTGCCAAATGGTCAGGATCGGTGCCGTCGAGCCGTGGAACAGTTTGAACCCCAGAGCCCCACCGATTCCGGAGACGGCCGCCGCGAAGACCGCTGCCGCCAGTAATCCCAGGACGTGGCGCAGCCGGTCGGGGCTGAAATCCGAACCAAATTGGCGCTCGACAAGGAGAGCCGTGAGGATCGCTTCTCCAGCATTGCATAAGGCGAAGGTGATAGCGCCGGCGAAGGTTCGGTCTCCCAACAGATTGGCTACGATCGTTGCCGCCATCGTACCGATTGCCACCGGCCATCGCGCACTCCGGCCCACCGCTATCAGGACGCCGGCGGCAACACCGGAGGCCGGCCAGAACACGGCTACGCCGTCAGGTTTTGTCAGTAGAGAAAGACTCAGTCGCGCCGCCAGGAAATAGGCGATGCCGACCGCCACAGCGAGCCCGATCGCGCTGACCCATCGCCGCGTCGGATCAGCGACAGGGAGCACTCGGCGCTGGACCTGATTTCGTAGATCCTGAAGCACGCGGCAGCCTCTCTCGAACCCCGCATGTAGCACAAAACGTGCGACGCGAGCGATATTAAGCCCTATTGCCAGCGCGCAACCGAAGTCGGTAATGCCGAAAGCTGAACCGCTCAGGCCGCCCCAGAAACTGTCCGATTTTGCATAGTCACCGGTATGAAGAAGGTTCACCTTATCGCCTGCGATGTCACGCGGCGTATGTCAGCGCAGATTGTTCAATGAAACCGTTTAGTCAGAAGGGCGGAGGTAACGATGAAGAAGCTTTCGATCGCGCTATCTGCGTTGCTGATGGCTGGGTTCATCACGGCAAGCACTGAACCGGCCGGGGCGGTAGTGTATTGCCAATATGTTGCCTATCCGGTGGGATGCGTCGCAAGGCCCGGCGTGGTGCTGCGGCCGCGGCCGGTCGCGCGAGCCGTGGTCACTCCCGGCGTCGGTGCTGCCGGAGTTGGAGTACGGCCTCGGACACCGATGAATCGCGGGGGTCCGGTTAATCGCGTCGGGAGGCGCTGAAACTGAATGGGGCGCTGCAACCCTGCGGTCCCCCCATTTTTCTATCTCAAAGAACTTCAGCCAAAGCTGGAATCGGCGCTTCGGGAGTTGCCTGGTCGAGACATCTTCCTGTTTCGGGTTCGAACGGGCCTTCACCGCTTTGCGAAGTTGGATGCCGTAGCTCTGATAGCGTTGGCTCGCGAGGCGCGTTTGGGGCCGGCGGTGCACCGAAGGATTCGCCGAATCATGGATGATGCTGGGGCAGTCCGAGGCAATACGATCGATCCTGAAAGGGCAGGCGAGTTCGTGGGAATCAGTGATCGTCAGGTCCGGTATGTAGTGCAACGGGTCGTGGAATTGCTTGAACCACAGCTGAGGTAAGGGCGGCGTCTCTTGAGGCGAGCACAAGTTCGACGGATAATTTTCCGGAACGAGATTGTTTTGTAGGGCTTCCACTATCGGTCTTAGCCATCGTGGTTGGTCTGAGAACTCGAAGGTGATGGCCCGACGTGCACAGATCGTCAAAATCGCTCCACGAGAGCTCGATGAGACCTTGGTCCTAACAAGATTGTCTGAAACGGCGACGCTTTCGCATGCGCTGCTCCATCCATTCGAGGATTGGCGGGAGCGCGACCCGGCGTTCTCATCACCGATAGCGGCCATTGGGACAATGCGATGACAATGTATTAATCGCCCAGTTTCGGTTCAAGAAGGGCTGCGTTACAAACAAGGCAACGTTACAAACAAGGACCGGCGGGACCCGGAGAGGGTTCCAGATCCCTGGCAGTCGGAACAGAATCCATCCCTTTTGGGATTAGGATTCTCGGCGAGCTATTCGAAGCAGAACACGGCGCGCTCAACGTACGTTGAAGTTCGTCAGTCACGTTCTTGTTCGAGGAACGGTAGCGCTGAACTTTGCAGAGGCAACTGGTCGCACCGGGCGGAACCGAACCCGGTTCTAACGCCTTGTTTGGAATGAGCGATCCAAGCAGGAGAGCCTATGAAGATCACAGCGCATTCCGAGAGCCATATTGTCGAGTTGGATGACGGCACGAAATGGCAAATCTTCCCCGGTGATCTCGACGTCACCCTACACTGGAAGCCTGAGACCGATGTCAAACTTGTGCGCATTGACGATGACATCAGCCTTCAAGCCTTGATCAGCGAGGGTGATAACGGCCGTGTGCGCGTCCGGCCAGTGGGGCAAAGTTGGCCCCGAAGCGTCCAAGTCGCAATCGGAAAGACAAAGCGCGGTCAACGCCGGACCGGCAGAGGCTAATATCCAAGAAGCGCACCTCGATGACGGTGAAGACCCAACCCACGGAGTGGCGAAATACGCCAGCACCTATGGGACAGGCGCCGTCGAAGAGATCGAAGCCTGCGCGAGCGGCGCGGCCTGCTTCTTCTCAGGCTGAGACGGAAGCCGCAAGACAAAGCTCGCTCAAAAAGCAGCGCCGGAGGCCCGCTCATAGAACACCATCAGCTTTTCCCGCTCTTCAAAGCCCCATAGCGGCGGCGTCAGGGCACCAACGTCCATCGCCTGGGTGGTAATGTTGAGCAGATGCGACAGCAGGCGCCCGATCTCGCAATAGAGCACCCGGATGTGCTGGCCGCGCCGGGGGACCGTGATCCCAAGCAGCTTTTCCGCCGCGAGGCAGAACGCATGCTCCTGGTTCATCGGTGCGACATAGTCGAGCCGGTCGAAGTAGGGCAACGCCTGCAGGTAGGTCTTGTGCTCGATCAACTTTTCGGTGCCGCGATGGAGTAGGCCGATATGGGGGTCGACACGCTCGACCACCTCACCGTCAAGTTCCAGCACAAGGCGCAACACCCCGTGCGCTGCCGGGTGTTGCGGTCCAAAATTGATCGTGAAATTGCGGGGCGCAGCGTCGGCCATGCGGGCCTCGTTTCGTTTGCTGGAGCCGCTGGTGAAACGTCCGGTACCATCACCGGTTCTACAGGTGTGCCGGCCGGCGAGATTTGAGCCAGCCGGCCAGGAACCTTTCGTCTGGCTTTGGTTTGGCCCCCAAGAGGCGAGAGCGGCGTGCATTTTCGAGAAACAATCAGATGCATGGAAACCGAGTCGATCCAGCAATGACCGAAAGGAACGAACGCCCGACAGCGCCTTATCCGGCCGAGAAGGCCAGAGGAGGCGAGATCATTCTCCGCACTCCCCTGCGCCGCGCGATCTTCATCGCAGGGTTGGCGGGAGCCGTGGTGTTGGCGCTGCTTCTCGCCTTTGCCCGATTTGCTCATTGAACCGTGCATCGCATCGGCAGTGCCGGGCCAGCAGGAGATCTGCATGGGCAATAGTCAACTCACAGTGCAAGGCGGACATCCAGCCATGACGATGACTGCGCCAGTCGGGACCATCCATCCCTATGCCGACCCGCAAATTGGCGCGGACGATCATTTCTTTCGCGAGGTGAACCACGAGCTGTCGGACCGGGGTTTTCTGGTCACATCCGCAGACAACTTGGTCACCTGGGCGCGCAGCGGCTCGCTGATGTGGATGACTTTCGGTCTCGCCTGCTGCGCGATTGAAATGATGCAGATGGCGATGCCGCGCTACGACGCCGAACGCTTCGGCTTTGCCCGCGTGCCTCGCCGCGCCAGTCCGACGTGATGATTGTTGCCGGCACATTGTGCAACAAAATGGCGCCAGCATTACGCAAGGTGTATGATCAGATGCCGGAGCCGCGCTATGTGATCTCGATGGGATCCTGCGCCAATGGCGGCGGCTACTATCACTACTCGTATTCGGTGGTGCGCGGTTGCGATCGGATCGTCCCAGTCGACATCTATGTACCGGGCTGTCCACCCACGGCCGAGGCGCTGTTGTACGGCATTATGCTCCTGCAAAAGAAGATTCGGCGGACGGGCACGATCGAGCGGTGAGAAGGCTGTCCAGGTTCTAGGATGATCGATCTTAGCAGTATCCGCTGGTGGAACTGAACCATTTGCAGACTTCCGTATGCATCTGCGAGATATCTGCGAAGGCGGACATCATGGCTACAAGGTCTTTCAGGTCACGATGAACGGCGAGGCGCATACCTTTGATAGCTTCGAATACGCCATTCATGCGCTCACACCGACCTGCGATCATTGCGGAATCCGCATCGTCGGGCACGGCTTGGAGAAGGCAGGGACTTTTTTCTGTTGCGAGCATTGCGCCCAAGGCGAAGGCGCTAAAGGTCTACGTGATCGAATCTAGCCCCGGCAATTGATGCGGCCTAGATTCTCGGCATGATCCGAATTATTCCCTCGACCGCACGCCGCGCGGCGCGAGGCGGCCACCCTGCATCTCCAGTTCCACATTACGGCGCCTGTTGCTGCAACCGTGCGCGGGTTTGGGAGTTCCGTGAAATACCACCGCAAGTGACGACACGGAATGGATTGCGTGTGACCGGAACCGGTTCGGCCATTGCGGCTTTCCAAGAGATGGAGCGGAGCCATGGCAACTTCGCGCGCGCCTCGACACGAAACTTTGGAACGTGGGGACATCTTCTTCCTCTACCGACCTGCGGTCGGAGAGGAGAATCCGACAAGCCTGGTCGACATGCAGCGGTTCTTCATTGTGCTCAAGCCACAGGGAGAAACTCGCTTTCGCCTGCTTATCGTCGGCCGCAAGCGCTTGCCCAAGGCAGCCGAGCATGAGCGGTTCTGGGGTTTCGTCGACCATGTGACCGATTCGGCCGACGCGCTGGAGCGCCGCTTGCGGGAAAGCGAATACCAGACACAAACGAGGGGATGACGCCACGCGCCCGCGGTCCGCCCAGCCGGCGAAGGCGTCTATGCGATTACGCTATTGAACGGTCAACTGCACGTCGCTTACGCGCTGGAACTGCCGAAGCACCCATCCGAGGTGCAACGCGCTTTCAATATCGCGCCGGAAGCGGGCTTCGCATTGTCGATCAAGAATCCTGAGGCCGGTGCGCCGCCAGGCGCAGGCCTGAGTGAAGAGGAGAAGCCCGAGTATCCTGAGAAGCTGCAGGAGGAATTTCGCGACCGCCGGTTCGAGCTTGAAGATCTGAGGATGCTCGATTATCCAGGCGCGGAATTCATCCTTGGTGCGCGAGTGGATCCCGAGCGCGCTTATCACCTGCAACTGCCGAAGGAGGAGGAAGATTATGCCCATGCAGATATCGTCGGCGAATTGCGTATGGCGACGTCACGCCATCCCGTGAAGCCACTGTTCGAAGGCCGATGGCAATGAGCGGGCACCCGTACCATATGTCGCGTCAGCCATTAGGCCGGGTTTTTCGCAATCCGGTTGGGATCCTCTAAATTTGCGCGATCGATTATGTCTCGGGTTTGCATAGCGATCACGGACTCTTCATCGGTCGGTATCACGCGGACCGCGAAGCGGCTTTCCCGTGTGGAGATAGAATTGTGCCCGCGCATGTTCGCCTCATCGTCGATTCTGAGGCCCAGCCAATTCAGCCGCGCGCAGATTTGCTTCCGGATCTCCGGGCTGTTTTCTCCGATTCCGCCTGTAAACACCAGCAGATCAACTCCGCTCATGCATGTTGCCATAGCCGCGATTTGTTCGGCCACACAGGCGCAGAACTGATCGATAGCTTCCTTTGCTTTCAGATCGTCGCTCGCGAGCAGGATCCTCATGTCGGACGATATTCCAGAGAGCCCGATCAAGCCCGACCTGTGGTAAAGGAGTTCTTCGATTTCTGACGCTGACATGTTTTTCGTTTGTTGAAGGTAAAGGACAAGTCCCGGATCGATGGCGCCGCTGCGGGTGGCCATCATCAACCCGTCGAGGGGCGTCAGGCTCATCGTGGTATTGACGCTCTTTCCGTTGCGGATAGCACAGAGGCTGGAGCCGCTGCCTAAATGCGCGACGACGACGCGCGCCTCAACCGAATCGAGGCTCCGCGCGATATATTCGAACGAAAGACCGTGGAATCCGTAGCGGCGAATGCCGTCCGCTTCAAATTCGGCAGGCAACGGAAATCGGCGGTAAGTCGGCGGAAGATCGTGGTGGAATGCCGTGTCAAAGCAGGCAACCTGCAACAGCCTTGGTCGGACGGAGATCAGGCTGCGAATGGGATCAAGACATCCGGGCTGATGAAGCGGGGCTAATGGCGTGAGCGCGTCGAGCGCCTGCAAGACCGCGGAATCAACCAACACAGGAGCAGAGAAGGTCGGCCCGCCGTGAACGACTCGGTGACCGACTGCTGCCAATTCAGCGTCGCCGAGCAGTGGTTCGATGCGTCCAAGTAACAATGTTGTCAAGGCCGAACTCGAATCGACGGATTCGGACGTGTGCTCTTGCAGAACTGTGCTGGCAGCATCCTTGACGATCAATTTGGCTTCCCTGGCGTGCCGATCCAGGCTGCCCTTGCACGCGAGGGTCAGTTCGGAGCCGGTACCAACTCTGTAAGCAGCAAATTTAATGCTGGATGAACCGGCATTGAGCGCCAGTATCGCTTGCGGCATCGAGTAATCCTAGTCGATCGTTTCTTTGCTCCGCCAGTGCCAGCCTTGAATTTCGGCCATGTCCTCACCGTGTTCGCGGACATATCGGTGATGCTCGGTGAGCCTCGAGTGGAACGCCTGCTTGGCCGACGCGCCTTTTGAGACAAGGCCGGGGACGCGATCGATCGCTTCGATCGCCAGGTGGAATCGATCAAGCTCGTTGAGAACCACCATGTCGAACGGGGTCGTCGTCGTGCCCTTCTCGCGGAAGCCGCGAACATGGATATTGTCATGGTTGGCGCGGTTGTAGGTGAGACGATGGATCATGTAGGGATAGCCGTGGTAGGCGAAGATCACCGGCCTGTTGCGGGTGAAGAGTCTATCGAATTCTTTATCGGAAAGGCCATGAGGATGCTGCTCACGTGGTTGCAGCGCCATCAGATCGACCACGTTGACGACGCGGACTTTCATGTCTGGAAATGCATCGCGCAGCAGTGAGACGGCGGCCAGCGTTTCCAACGTCGGGATATCGCCGGCGCATGCCATTACCACGTCGGGTTCGTCTGTTTCTTCTGTCCCCGCCCAGCTCCAAATGCCGATGCCGGCAGCACAGTGCGCTTCGGCTTCCGCCATCGACAGCCATTGCGGCGCCGGTTGCTTTCCAGCCACGATGACGTTGATGCGGTCATAGGTCCGCAGGCAGTGGTCGGTCACACATAGAAGGGAGTTAGCATCGGGCGGAAGATAGATGCGAACGATATCCGCATCCTTGTTAGCCACTAGGTCGACGAAACCAGGGTCCTGATGACTGAAGCCATTGTGATCTTGCCGCCATACATGTGAACTGAGCAAATAATTCAAGGAAGCGATCGGCTGCCGCCATGGCAACGTGCGCGACACTTCGAGCCATTTCGCATGTTGATTGAACATGGAATCGACAATGTGAACGAACGCTTCGTAGCAATTGAATAACCCATGTCGACCAGTGAGGAGGTAACCTTCGAGCCATCCCTGACAAAGGTGCTCGCTCAGCACCTCCATGACCCGGCCATCCCGGCCGAGATGGACATCGTAGGGTTCGATATCTTCCATCCACACCCGCTCGGTCGCCTCGAATACCGCATCGAGCCGGTTTGACGAGGTCTCGTCGGGTCCCATAAGCCGGAATGTTCTGGCTTCGGCGTTGAGCTCGATCACGTCGCGGAGATAATTGCCCATGACGCGCGTGGCCTCTTCGGGCCCGGCGCCCGGGGAGGGTACCTCGATGGCGTGTTGACGATAATCCGGTAATTCGAGCTTTCGTTTTAATGTCCCGCCATTAGCGTGCGGATTTGCGCTCATGCGATGGCTGCCGGTCGGAGCCAAAGCCTGCAACTCGCCAACGAGCCGTCCGCTCTCATCGAACAGGGTATCCGGCTGATAGCTCCGCATCCAATTCTCCAGAATGTCTAGATGCGTCGGATTGGTTCGTACGCCGTCGACCGGCACCTGGTGGGCGCGCCAAAAACCCTCAACCTTCTTGCCATCGACGTCTTTCGGGCCGGTCCACCCCTTAGGACTACGCAACACGATCATTGGCCAGCGCGGGCGCTGCCGTCTGCCCCCATTCCTTGCACTGATTTGAATTTCCCGGATCCGATCAAACGCCTCATCAAGCGTTTGTGCCATCTTCTGGTGCATTTCGCTCGGTTCGCTTCCCTCCACGAACAGCGGATCATGACCGTATCCGCTCAACAGCTGATCCAGTTCGTCGGTTGGCAGGCGTGCGAGGATCGTCGGGTTGGCGATTTTGTAGCCGTTGAGATGCAGGATCGGCAGGACAGCCCCGTCTCGAGCGGGATTGAGAAACTTGTTGGAGTGCCATGATGCGGCGAGCGGACCGGTTTCGGCTTCGCCGTCCCCGATCACACAGGCGACCACGAGATCCGGATTGTCGAAGGCGGCGCCGTAAGCGTGTACGAGCGCGTAGCCCAACTCACCTCCTTCATGAATAGAACCGGGGGTCTCCGGTGCGGCATGGCTTGGAATTCCACCGGGAAAGGAAAACTGCCGGAAGAGCTTTCGCAGGCCGTCGGTATCTTGCGTAATGTCGGGGTAGATTTCGCTGTAGGTGCCTTCGAGATAGGTGTTGGCAACCATGCCCGGTCCGCCGTGCCCGGGACCGCATATATAGATCATGTCGAGATTGCGGGCGCGTATGACGCGATTCAAATGGGCATAGATGAAGTTCAGCCCCGGTGTCGTGCCCCAGTGCCCGAGCAAACGGGGTTTGATATGCGTAGGTTGCAGACGCTCGCGAAGTAGAGGATTGTCGAGCAGATAGATCTGCCCGACGGACAGATAGTTCGCCGCGCGCCAGTAGCGATCAAGTTGCCCGAGTTCGCTGGTTGTATTCGCGGGTTGATGCACCGTCCAATCCCTTAGGTGCTACTACAAACCTGAAGATCACGTTGCTTCAATCGAATGTGAGGCCGTAGGTTCCGCTCATAAGGAAGTGTAGCGAGGTCCGTCTGCGGCTCAGGATGACTTGATCCGATGAGCGAGTTCCCCGAAAGAATAGCGAGGTGAAGCCGCACCGTCAGAAGACCTTCTCGCTGGATGCCGCTGCCGAGGCGCTCGCCTCGGCCGAAGGGGGGCATTTGGTCGGCAAGGTCGTGCTGACGGTCGGATGACCGGGCGCCCGGTGCACCAGCTTCAGATCGATGCAACTTGATGGAAGTGTCCACCCCTCACGATGTGCAGTGCAGTCACGGCCGCCATATTGTCGCCCCTTGAGTCCCACCGTACCGGCGTGGGGTAGGCGATCCCGGTTCGATTGATACCTCTCAGGCACTCCAACACGCCGGCTCGAACCAACGCGCCGCGCCTCGCAGCCGCGCAGATAGCTTCAACGACCGTCATCGTGGCATCGAAGGAATTGACCGCATAGTTCGTGATCGGACCGAATTGACGTTCGTATCGCATGGCGAAGTCGCTTGAGCCGGCCACCTTGCCGATCTCCGGACAAGCCGACAGCACAATCACGCCTTCGCCTTCCGTCGCCGAACGGCCGGCCGGCACAAGGAAATTTCCGACATCCCAGCATCCGTCGCCGGCCGCAAACAGCTGCATGTAGCGCTGGGTCCGCATTTCCTTGAGCAGAGGCGCTCCCTCAAATGTGCCGCCATAGAATACAAGGTCGGCATCTCCGGAAAATCCGTTCACTAATGCGACAAAGTCTTCACAGCCCTCGCTAACTTGATGATGGTTGATAACGGTTCCGCCCACCGCTTTCCACGCAGTAACGAATTGCGCGCTCATGCTGGAGCCGTAAACCGTTTGCGTCTCGACGACGATCGCGCTCGCTTTTTGCCGTTCGTCGCGCAGGTACCGGGTGATCGCCGCTGCTGTGACGTCGTCCCGGTTAGTGAAGCGGAAGACGTTGGTCCATCCTGATTCGGTCAGTTTTGGGTTTGAAACGATCGGCGCAACGAGTGGCAGGCTACGTTCCAGATAAATAGGCGCGGTCGCCAGCGTCACGTTGCTGTTATAATGCCCTATGATCGCGAGAACGGCATCATCATCCGCAAAGCGGTGGGCGATCGTTCGGCCTTCCTCTGGATCAACGGCATCATCCAGCACCCATGCCTCGAGGCGGATTCCAGCGGCGTTGCTAGTCTCGTTCGCCTCAACAACAGCGATTCCGGCCGCCTGCATCATCTCGCGACCAAGTGGGGCTCCTCGTCCCGAAAGAGGCGCACCGATGCCAATCTTGCACAGTCGGGACGTTTGCATTGCCGATCCTCTAATCAAGGGAACAAGCAGACATCGAGCTTGGCGAAAAGCTTCAAAACACGAGGCGACGGTAAGGACTAGCGCAGGACAGGCGCGGGTTTACGTCGATGAGCCGCAATGAACATCCGTGTCGAGGTCGCGAGCGGGAACTGAACCGATCAGTTTGATGCTGGGCCGCACCCGGTCCAATGGCTGGGCCTCAACGCCATTCCACTTTGCGGATCTTAAAGGCTCTGGCGCCTCCAGGCGTCAGGACCTCAATGCTCATGCCTTTGGTCTTTCCGATTAATGCGCGGGCAAGCGGCGAAAAAATCGAAATCTTGCGCTTCTTTGCGTCCGCCTCGGGCTCACCAACGATCTGCCAAACCCGCTTCTCGTCGGTATCCTCGTCGATGACGGTCACTGTGGCGCCGAATTTGACGGTGTCGCCGGAGAGCTTCGATATGTCGATTACTTCGGCGCGGGCAAGCTTGTCCTGAAGTTCTGCGATGCGTGCCTCGTTGCCTTCCTGCTCGAATTTGGCGGCTTGGTACTCCGCATTCTCGGGCAGGTTGGGATCATCCGCGAGTGCATCCTTGATGCGTTCGTTGATGCGCGGGCGATCGACCTGGACGCGGCGCCTCAGTTCGTCTTGCAGACCGGCGTAACCCTCGGCTGTCGTGGGCAGCTTCTGAATCGGTGTTTCGATATCGTCATTCATTGGGCCTGTGCCTAGGTCCGAGGTGGGACGTGCATGCGCACGTTCCCCGCCACGCCCTTCGGATGGATCCCCTTGGCGCTACCGAGCAGGGGAACAGCAGCGGATCAGCGCTTGCCTCCCCCAACTGTCGCAGGAATACAATGTTCCGCTTTTGCAGGGCTATCTTAGGTCGGAACCAGTATTGTTGACGCCGCTGCCGCCGGCTCGACGGTCATGGCCCCGCCAGCGCCTCAGTGGCTTCGGGCGAACTCCTGCTTTCGTCCGTTTTGCCGAACTTCGAGTTCGCCGGCAGTTGCAGGACGGTCGCGCGCTGACCCTCGCTGAGCTTTGTCACGAGAACTATCCTGCCGTTGGCAAGCTCCAGCGCGTCATGATGCATGCGCGGTTGGCAGACATCGATTCGTCGAAACCGGGCAAGTCGTTCGCCTTGCATGCCAAACCGGAAGCTCGGCAGGAGGCGAGCGAAGGCGTGGGCGGTCTCGATTTCGCGCTCGAAAACGAGTTCGGTGCCTGGGAGAAGGCAGACTGCCACTCCCGGCTCGCCCGCCGCCGTGAAGCCGCGCGTTTCGGTTCCGGGGAAACTGGTTGAAATTAATCGGTCGCCTGCCTTGGCCGCCCGCGACCTGACAGCGTGAAGGCTATAATCGCACATCGGGCATTCTCCCCTAGAGGCGAATAAACGTCTGCGGCGAAAAATAGTTTCGCAATCTGCGGAAACGGACATGCAATGCGGTCACACTTGTCGCTCGACGAGCATCTTTTTGATCTCCGCGATGGCCTTGGCGGGGTTGAGATCTTTCGGGCAGACCTTGGCGCAATTCATGATGGTGTGGCAGCGGTAGAGGCGGAACGGGTCCTCAAGATTATCGAGCCGCTCGCCGCTTCCCTCGTCGCGGCTGTCCATGATCCAGCGGTGCGCTTGCAGCAGGGCTGCTGGCCCGAGGAAGCGCTCGCTGGTCCACCAATAGCTGGGACACCCGGTACTGCAGCAAGCGCAAAGAATGCATTCGTAGAGGCCGTCGAGCTTGGCGCGGTCGCTGGGCGATTGTTTCCATTCTTTTTCAGGCATCGGTGTGACTGTCTTGAGCCACGGCTCAATCGAAGCGTACTGGGCGTAGAAATTGCCAAGATCGGGAACGAGATCCTTGATTACCGGAAGATGCGGCAGCGGATAGACCCGGACCACGCCCTTGATTGCATCCGTCGCCATGGTGCAGGCGAGCGTGTTGGTGCCGTCGATGTTCATCGAGCACGAGCCGCAGATTCCCTCGCCGCAGGAACGGCGGAAGGTGAGGGTCGGATCGATGACGTTCTTGATCCAGATCAGCGCGTCGAGCACCATCGGCCCGCAATCGTCGAGATCGACGAAGTAGGTGTCCATGCGTGGGTTCCTCCCATCGTCGGGATTCCAACGATAGACGCGGTACTCGCGTGGATCCCGTGCGCCCGCCGGCCGAGCCCACGTCTTACCTGCGCCGATCTTCGAGTTATTGGGAAGTGTGAATTGGACCATCAGCGCCTCGTCGAGAGCTTCAAGCGCTACTTGAATCCAGACAACCCCGATTCTTTCCAGGCTCGCCGTAAGTCGGCGACCGTCTGACGCCAAGCGTCGCCGCTTCTCCCGCCGAAGCGGCGGACGTAGGCCGGGTGGAAAGTGATCTGCAGCGGATGGCCTTCAAATTGGCGCTTTGCCTTGCGGGCCGTTTGAATCGACTGCGACTCGCCGAATAGGCGGGCCGCCGTGCTGCCAAGGGCAACGATCACGCTCGGCTTGGAACGTCGGATGTCAGTTAGCACCGCTGCACCATAGCACTGGATTTCCTCAGTCGTTGGGCTGCGATTGCGTGGCTTGCGGTCTTTGGAATGTTCGATGGGCCGAAATGGAATGACATTTGCCAAACGGAGCTGGCCAGGGTCGATCCCACTCTCCTCCAGCATCTTGCGCAATGCGTTGCCGGCCGGCCCGACGAAAGGCTTGCCCTGCGCGGCTTCCTCGCCGCCTGGCGCTTCACCAACCAAGTATAGCCGCGGTCGCCGGAAAAGACCTTCAGGCGCGACACGACGGTGATCGAGAAGTTTGTTTGCGGCACTTGTCTCGGCCATCGGTTCCGGCACTCGCCAAGCCAAAAGGTACCTTGCTCAGCCGGCTTCGGTTCGCAGGCTCGCTTTCTGCCAGTCGGCTTTGCCGGCCTTGTAGTCGAATACTTTGGTGTAACCCAGCCGATCCAAATGTTCAGCAGCCTGAGGCGACAGCTGACACTCGCCATCAGCGCAATAGACAACCACCGGGACATTCTTGTCGGGAATTGCATTCTGGACGTGCTCGTCGAATGCTTCATCGAAGGGAACGTTGATTGCTCCGGGCAGATGCCCTTTTCGAAAATTCGGCTCCGGAAGCACTTCGACGATGCTGGCATGTCGCCGCATCAGCGACCGTACCTGCTCACGAGAAATTTCCTGCATCGTTGCTCTCCTGGCACGCTCTTTTACGGGCAACTCGTCGCCAAAAGAACGGTTCCGTCGTCGTTTGGAACTTCGCCTTCAACATAGCGGTTGCGGGACTGCGAGGAGGATGAGGAAGCAGCGCAGCGCAATATCGGCCAGCCGTGGCCATCGCCCTGGCGGCCGCGATCAATGCTGCGATGGAACCCGACCGAGAGGCCTTCCGGGCTTAGCGCGATGAGGCCCTTGTCGAGCAAGTGTCGTTTGATCATTCCATCCTTCCATACCACATCTAAATCAAGGAGCCCGGCTATGACCCAGGTGCAGATACTGGCCGGCTTTGTTGAGCGGGCGCGTTTTGCCGACCTCAGTATTGCGGCTGTGGAGCAGCTGAAAATCCGCGTGCTGGACACCATTGGCGTCGCGCTTGGCGCACTTGACGCTGGGCCCATCGGCGCCATTCGCAAGCTGGTAGCCGAGCTCGGTGGCCGGCCTCTCTCTACGCTCATTGGCGGCGGCAAGACCGCGCCTGACCGGGCGGCCTTCTTCAATGGCGCGCTCAGCCGATATCTCGATTTCATGGACAGCTATCTCGCCAAAGGCGAGACCTGTCATCCGTCCGACAATCTCGGCGCGGTTCTGGCGGCAGCCGAGATGCGGCAGGCAACCGGAGCTGAGTTTTTGACCGCGCTCGCAGTCGCATATCAGATCCATACCCGTTTGAGCGATGTTGCTCCGGTGCGAGACAAGGGGTTCGATCATACAACCCAAGGCGCCTACGCCGCAGCGGCCGGAGCTGCCAAGGCGCTCGCTCTCCCGTGCGATCAGATTGCCAACTCAATCGCCATCAGCGGCACTGCGAACAACGCGCTGCGCGTGACCCGCACCGGCGCACTGTCGCACTGGAAGGGCCTAGCCTATCCGAATACAGCCATGGCGGCGACATATGCTGCGTTGCTTGCGGCACGCGGCATTACCGGGCCGGAGGCGGTTTTCGAGGGCAATAAGGGGTTCATGGACACGATCGCTGGGCCATTCGAGATCGACTGGTCGAAGGAAGATCTGGAGCGTGTGCGCCTTACCATATTGAAAAAGCACAATGCCGAAATCCATGCGCAGTCGGCTATCGATGCGGCCCTGGATATTCGCGCGAATCCCCACTTTGCAGCCATCGCGGTGCGGGCCCTGCGGCTCAAGACCTTTGCGGTGGCCCATCGGATCATCGGTGGCGGAGAGGAGGGCAACAAACGAATTGTGCGAACAAAGGAGGAGGCTGATCACAGCCTTCCTTATATGCTGGCGGTTGCCCTTATTGACGGCCAGGTGCAGCCCGAGCAGTACGCGCCCGATCGCATAGCCGCCACCGATGTCCAGCAGATGCTGCGCAAGGTAACCATTATGCCGGAAGCACGGCTATCGGCACTATTCCCGCAGCGCTTGCCAGCCGAGCTCGAAGTGGAGCTGGAGGATGGCACCGTCTTTTCCGTGCAGCGGGAAGACTATCACGGTTTTCACACCAGTCCCTTTGATTGGACGGCCGCGCGAGCCAAGTTCGATCGCGTGAGCCGCACCTTCACCACCGCGGCGGAGCGGGCGGCGATAGCCGACGTGATCGCCACGCTTGACGAACGCCCGATCGCTGACCTGACGGAGTTGCTCGGCGCTATTCGCTCGCATGCCGCTGCCACATGATATCCGTGCGCGTAGAAGGACGAGACCGATGACCGAGACCACATTTTCTTTCATCCCCCGGGCGGCGCGTTCGGCAAAGCCGCGCAAGACCGGACTTACCGAAGTTCGAGGACCCTATTACAGCGCTTATGGTCCGCGTCATCTCGCCGATGTCTTGGAGACGGTCGGCGCCTGGGTCGATGGGATCAAGTATGCGGGCGGGTCGTTCGCGCTGATGCCCGCGGACGCGGTGAAGAGCATCAACAGGCTGGCACACGATCATGATGTTTACGTGTCGACCGGCGGCTGGATCGAAAATGTGCTGCGTTTTGGGCCGGAAGCGGTTGATCGCTACATTGAGGAAGCCAAGGCCCTCGGCTTCGATGTCATTGAAATCTCGACCGGCTTCATCAGCTTGCCGACGGATAGCCTCCTACGCCTGATCGAGAAGGTGAAAATCGCCGGGCTGAAAGCCAAGCCCGAACTCGGCATTCAGTTCGGCGCTGGGGGCAGCACCGCGGCCGAGGAACTCGCGGCCGAGGGCACCAAGGATGTCGGCTGGCTGATCGCACAGGCCGAGCGCGCGCTCGATGCCGGCGCCGACATCATCATGATCGAAAGCGAAGGTATCACCGAAAATGTGAGCAAATGGCGCACTGATGTGGTTGCCCGTATCATCAATCAGCTTGGGCTCGAAAAGGTCATGTTCGAAGGTGCCGATCCCGCAGTATTCGAGTGGTACATCAAGAACTATGGCAACGAGGTCAATCTATTCGTCGATCACAGCCAGATCATACAGCTCGAGGCGCTGCGGTCCGGCATTTGGGGCACCAAAAGCACTTGGGGCCGCATTCAAAACCTTGCTCCATGAGTCGTGCACGATATTTTGCCGTTCCACAGCCGGCCGTGGGGAGATCCCGGGCCCTATTCATGTGAATCGCAGAAATGGGTGGCATGCAGGGCCCGTCCCCGAATTGACCTGCGCGTGTTGCACTTGCACACTTGTGCTCGGGTTGTTGACCTACGCGTAGCAGCTTGGCCGAGCGTAGCGCAGGAGGACTGGCAGCATTACTGCCCATTTTTCGGAACCAGTGGTCGCCAAGCGGCGTTTTCCCGGAACGAAAGCCGCGAATCATGATGGCGCTGACCGCCTATCGCAGGAAGCGTAATTTTCGGAAGACGCCAGAGCCGCGTGCGAATGCGCATCGCAGAGCGAGGGGGCTGATTTTTGTCGTCCAAAGCATCGCGCCTCGCACGTGCATCATGATTTTCGGTTGGAACTGGACCGCGTGCTCAAGAGCTGGGCCGTCCCCAAAGGCCCGCCCAGAAGGTCTGCGAACAAGCGCCTCGCCGTGCAGGTTGAGGATCATCCCTACGCGTACAAGGATTTCGAGGGAGCGATACCCGAGGGCGAGTACGGTGCCGGGACCGCGGCAAAATGGGACGCAGGAACCTACGCGGCTGAAGGCGCTCACAATCTTGCGGAGAGCGAGCGATCCATGCGGTCAGGGTTGCGGCGAGGGCGCGTGAGCTTCGTTCTCAATGGGAGCAAGCTCAGGGGAACGTATTCGCTCGTGCGCTTGAAAAGCCCGAAGCAATGGCTGCTGATCAAGAAGCATGCGAAAGAGTGACCTGAAGCCAATGCTTGCAACCCTGATCGACGCGCCGTTCGACGATAAGGAGTGGGTTTTCGAGACGAAATGGGATGGCTTCCGATTGGTTGCAAAAACCGGAGGCGGAGACGCTTCCCTGTATTCGCGCAATGGCAATGACGTGACCAGACGGTACGCCGCGATCGCCGAAGCGCTCCACATTATCAAGCGCAACGCCGTGATCGATGGCGAACTGGTGGCCCTCGACGCGCACGGCCGATCCCGGTTTCAACTGTTGCAGAACGCCCTGAAGGGCAAAGCGCGCCTCCGATATTACGTCTTCGATCTTCTCTTCCTCGACGACAATGATTTGCGCGGCGCACCACTGGTCGAGCGCAAGCAGCGCCTGCACGCTATTCTGGGCCGCCATCCATTGATCCGTTTCAGCGTCGATCCGTTTCAGCGTCCATCGAAAGAAACACGGCCAAGCAGCATTCAACAAGGCAAAACGCGCGGGCGAGGAAGGTGTCATCGCCAAGCGTGTGTCCGGTCGGTATTATTCCGGCAAGCGCACGAGAGAATGGCTAAAGATAAAGACCGGCCACGAGCAGGAAGCCATCATCGTCGGCTTTACCGCACCGCGCGGCAGCCGGAAGCATTTCGGCTCACTGGTGCTAGGCCTCTATGAGGAGGGCAAACTGGTTTATGCCGGTCACAGCGGCGGGGGCTTTTCGACCGAAATGCTCGCGACGCTGCACGCCCGCATGGTGAAGCTGAAGACCGGCAAGCAGCCGTTCACAGACGTTCCGCACGAAGACCAGACGACGTGGATCAAACCGCGGCTCGTGTGCCAAGTGAAGTTCACCGAATGGACTCGCAAGGGCGAGATGCGTCATCCCGTGTTCCTCGGCCTGCGCACCGACAAGCCCGCGCGGCAAGTCAGGCGAGAGCGAGCATGACCGTAAATTTCACCAATCTAGACAAGTGTTCTGGCCGAAGGAGCGGTATTCCAAGGGCGACGTGATAGCTTATTGCGAGAAGATTGCGCCTTACCTGCTGCCTTATGTCAAAGACCAGGCCGAAGCCCTCAATCGGTTTCCTGACGGCATCAAAGGCAACCATTTTTTCAGAAAGACGTCGATCCCAAGCGACTTCCTCGATTCGTCAAGAGCGTTTCGCTGCGCGCCAAAAGCGCTGGAAAGACTGTGGACTACGTGGTCTGCAACAACAAGGACACTCTTCTCTATCTCGCCAACCTCGGCTGCATCGAAATCAATCCATGGTCTTCGCGCATCGCGCGTCCCGACAAGCCGGATTTCATGATCCTCGACCTCGATCCGAGTAAAGGTGACGTTTTCGACGACGTTATCGCCGTTGCACAAACGGCGCGCCAGGTCCTGGAGGGGTTGCGCGTGAAAAGCTACTGCAAGACCTCCGGGAAGAAGGGGATCCATGTATTGGTCCCATTCGGCGGGGAAATATACCTTTGCGCAAGTCCGTCACTTCGCGAAGCTGTTGGCTGAACGAATCGAAGCCGAAATACCCGCTCTGGCCACGACGCAACATCGAATCGGAAAACGGCGCGGAAAGGTCTACCTCGATTATATGCGGAATGCGATCGGCCAGACTGCGGCGGCGCCATATTCGCTGCGACCCTGGCCGGGTGCGACGGTTTCAACTCCCCTGGATTGGCGCGAAGTAAGAAAGGGGCTGAATCCGCGGCGATTTACCATCAAGACCATCTTCAGACGACTGAAAACCAGAGGCGACCTGCTGAAGCCAATCCTTAAACAACGAACCGACCTGCATCGCATCGTCCGCAGCCTTGAGAGGGACTCGAAGGCGCGCGCTCGCACCTCGCGATCATAAGCCAGGCCAAAGTGATCTTGCCCGGGCGCGCCCCACCAGATTGCCGCCAGGAGGCCGCTCAAGGGCTCGCTGACAAAGAGCTGCTCGCCGGTATCGCCGCTGTCAGAGTTGGGAGAGGCGACCACGACGGTGAAACGTTGCTTTGCCAATTAGAGACACCCGCGATCTCCCAGCAGGGATTCGCATGCGTCCTTAGGCTGAATTGGCATCCAGGAACGAGTCGGGGCCGACGACGTCCTTGCCTAGTAGCGCCTAGTCTGGATGCTCGACTTAACGAGCCTGGCTATCACTGATACTGCCATTGTTGGGCGTTCCGGGACCCGCATCATCGCGTTTGCCGGCGCGGCTATTGCTGGTACTTTTGATATGTCTCCGCTGCCAGTGGAACAACGGGTATTCGCCGCCGGCGAGCGGTCCGCCAAGCAGTTTGACCACGCTTGATCGGCAGTTCCATGGACGATCGAGATTGCACCGGTTTTCTTCAGTGGGCGCTCGCGCAGCGCGATTTCCGCTGGCCCGGTTTTCGTAAGGTGCGCCGCCAAGTCTGCAAGCGCCTGAACCGGCGAATCCGCGAACTCGGACTTGCCGATTTTGCGGCCTACCGCCGCCGCCTCGAGGCCGATCCTGCCGAGTGGATGGCCTTTGATAATTGCTGCGTCGTGACCATTTCCCGTTTCTATCGCGACAGGAGCGTGTACGAGACCTTGCGCGAACGCGTGCTTCCTGAGATCGCGGCACGCGCCGTTCGCGAAGGAAGGATGGTCCGCATCTGGTCTGCCGGCTGCGCGTCTGGCGAAGAGCCATACACGTTGAAAGTCATTTGGGGCTACGATGTAGCGTGTGAGTTTCCCGATGCGTCGGTGTCAATCGTGGCGACCGATATCGATGAAACCGTTCTCGCAAGGGCGCGGCGAGGGTGCTTTGAGCCAACCAGCCTCGGCGAATTCCCGCCGCGGTTGATTGAGCAGGCATTCGACCGGGTCGGGCTCCTCTACTGCATCAAGCCGAAACATCGGGAAGGGATTGAATTCCTGCCTCAGGACTTGCGGAGACGGGGACCAGCATGGATGTTTGATCTCGTTCTTTGCCGCAACATCGCGTTCACCTACTTCGCGGAACCGTTGCAACGCCATGTGCTGAGGCGCATCATGGATCGCCTTGCGCCGCACGGCTATCTCGTCATTGGAACGCATGAGCGGCTGCCGAGCGTCAAGCAGATGTTGAGACCCCTGTGTGGCGCGCCGCAGATTTTCGAACGGACTGAGGTCGCCGAGCGTTCAGTTTCGTACCAATCCTACGATCGATTGCCGCAACTAGGCGCGCACCGGCGGATTGATTGAGCTGGCGGTCCCGTCCTTGCCAAGGAGATGGTGCCATGCCGACATTCATCATGCTCACCCGCCTAAATCCGGATGCCGTTCGT
The DNA here is from genome assembly GCF_036924595.1 of Bradyrhizobium algeriense. Classification (NCBI taxonomy): domain Bacteria; kingdom Pseudomonadati; phylum Pseudomonadota; class Alphaproteobacteria; order Hyphomicrobiales; family Nitrobacteraceae; genus Bradyrhizobium; species Bradyrhizobium algeriense. The sequence continues at coordinate 1,423,238 of NZ_JAZHRV010000001.1, forward strand.
TCGCCGAAAGGACTGGAAGCCCTCGAACGCGACGCCATGAAACGCGTCCGCGAGCAATGCCCGGAGGTTGAATGGCTCAGCAGCTATGCTGTGCTCGGCCCGTACGATTACCTCGATATCTTCGTCGCAAGGGATATCGAAACTGCAGCCAAGGTTTCAACGCTCATCCGTACTTTTGGCCATGCCCAGACCGAAATCTGGTCGGCGACTGAATGGGACCGATTCAAGGAAATCGTCCGGACGCTTCCGGGCGCGGCCCGCGCATGATTCATGCCTGCCGGAGAACCGGGCTCCGCACCCGGCTTTCCTGCAAAATCGAATACTTCCCCACGCCAGATCAGGCCGATCTGTTAGCTGCTTTGGAATACTTCACGGGCGACGAACGGGTTTGCGCCGGCCTAATCAGGTCTGGCGCTGCGGCCGATAGTGCGGTCGACGTCGGCAACCACCCCGTAGAGGCGCTGCCGCGAGAGCCAATGAAGGTCGTCCATGCGTTGCACGATTCCTACCACAACCGGCACGTGGTAGCGTCGCGCAAGGTGCTCAAGCGAGAAAACGGTCCACCAGGCGCGAAAAGCGACTCGCGTCCAAGCGCGCGCGTCCCAGCCGAGCAGGAGGACATCCGGCGCATACCTGCGCACCGCACGATTCAGGTTCCACGGGTACATGACGATGATGCCCAGGCGCACCGGTCGCGTACCCTCCCACGGAAAGGATCTTGCGACGGCAGCAAAGGCAAATACGACCGAGCGACGGGCCACGTTGCTGGCAACCAGCCTCTCGATGACTCTTGAGACAAGTCCCGTCTCCTTCACCTCCACAAACAGTTCAAGGTCAGTCGGCGAAAGAAGCGACAGTGCCGCATCGAGGGTCAGCGCATTCTCGACATGACGCGGCGGGTCGTGTGACACCACCAATGTGTCGGAATCCGCTGCAAGGCAGACGTCGAATTCGACACCAGATATTCTGCCGTCACGGGCGGCACGTGCGAACGCGGCGAGCGAGTTTTCACCCCGACCCGCGGACCATCCACGATGCGCAATAAGCTTCATGACGAGGTCCGTAAAAGCCAAGCTGCGCGCGCCATGCAATCTCCCCGTAGAGAGAAATGTGCAGCTTGAGGCGCAATTTCAAATCGAAATCTCTTGGCTAACTTGGACCTGCCCATTGATTTCAAACGATTTTAGGTTCCAAGGAATCTCGCCACTAGCGCCGCGCAGCCGTAGTCGAGAATAGCCTCATACCTGTCAAATTGCTCTGAGTGCCGGTCGTAGGTCGACCGTGGTACGAGCCAGCGAAGAAGTTGCCAGATCAGCCAATAATCAGCGCTCCCTTGCAAAATGAATTTGATACCCTCGTGGTGGACTTGCCTGGTGCGCGAAATTTGACCGGGAAACGCCCATAGCCAACAACGGCGAAGAGCAGGCGGTCAATTTCCGCGCGCGTCCTTGCCGAATCTCATTTCGATCTGCAACGGAGCATCAGGATCGGAAAGGCGAACCGAAACGCACTAATGCTGAGAACCGTGATCTGTCGAGCGGAGAAGGGGGGACGATCGAGACGCCTCCGCTCCCAAGCGATGTTTCACGGGATGATTGGACTGGAAGCGTGCGTCCGCGATCAAACTCGCATATGTATGCAATCCTAGGCGTAGCTCGCACATCAGAGCGGGCCTCTTCGAAGCAACACTCGCCATCAGCGTGAGATGGTCGCGATCAACGACGGGATCAACGTGGGCCGTTCTAAAAAAGCGCACGTTGCCAGCAGGGCAACGAAGCGAAAGAATTCTTCATCGCGGGCTGCAATCTCTTCTTCATCGCCCCTAGGCATGATGGCCCTCCATCTGCTCGTACAGTGGAGGAAGTCTGGCCGCAATGGCGTCGTCTTTCTTGCTGAACACGAGAATAAAGCCGAGCGGCTGGGTGCCATCATTCATGCCATCGATGCTTCGTGCGATGTGCTTGTTTTTCCAAGACTCAATACGCTGCCGTTCGATCAGCTGGAGCCGTCGCACGAAATCGCGGGCAGACGAAGTTCGGTCTTGCGGCGCCTTGCCAAGCCTGAGAAGCCGGTTCTGCTCGTGTCCACGGCAGAGGCCGTGATGGAGCGCCTTCCCACTGTGGCGAGTTGGTCTCGCGTAATCCTTCGGTTGAAAGTCGGCGCCGCGTTTTCTGAACAAGATCTCCGGCCGCGGCTTGAGACCCTCGGATACGACCTTGACGAAGAGGCGGACTATCCCGGCGGCGCGCTGTTTCACGGGAAGACATTCGAGATTTTTCCCGCCGGCGCGCTCGGTCCGTTCAGAGTAGAGCATTCCGGCGGGCTGATACGTCGGATCGTGGCGTTCGATCCGATAGAACATGACATCGTTTTTGAGACGAAAGAGCTTCTCATCGACCCGATGTCGGAGCGGCTGGCCTTCGGGAACATGCGCGGAAAGCGCTCGACCCTATTCGACTATTGTGGTCGAGCCAAGTGGGTCGCGGATGCCGGCGTTTCAGCGCACGCTGATAGCTGGCTTAGCACGATCGAGGAGGCGGCGGGTCGCACGGACAGAGACCGAGAATACCTCGGGAGGCGCGAATGGAAGCAGGCGACCAGGCGTATGAACGTGCTGTCGCAAAAGGCACGTTTCGCTCCCGCACCGGACTTTTCGCAGGTTGCATCGCCCAGGAAGGCGCTTCGTGCGTTCGTCGACGATACGCGGCGCGCCGGTTCGCGCCTGGTTTTCGTCGCAGCGCATGAGGACGACCTGCGCGTGCTGGAACGGATGAGCGGAGTCAAGGCAGAGCACTTTGCGGATTGGAACGAGGCGACGGCCGGACGCCACCGTGAGGCGGCGCTGCTGGCCGATTTTGATAGAGGGTTTGTCGTACCTGGCCGGAAACCTCTTGTCGTCGTAACGGCTTCCGATGTGCTCGGCAGCAGGGCCCATCATCCGCAGCCCCTGGCTAGAAGCTGGAATGCGGCTTTCGACCACGCAGATGTACCGGAGCAGGGCGCCGCGGTCGTTCATCTGCAGCGGGGACTGGCCTTGCTCGACGGCTTGCAGACCGTGGCAACGGGGGGCGGGTCGTCGCGCGAAATGATCCGGCTGGTATTTGCGGGAGACGATGCCGTTCTCGTTCCGCCCGCCGACCTCGCCTTGATCTGGCCATACGCGTCGGAGCGCGGCGAGCTGACCCTCGACAAAGCGGATGGAAGTACATGGTGGAGCCGGCGTACCGAGGCGGAGCGCGAAATCCAAGTCGCCGGCAAGCAACTCGCGAAACACATCAGCCAGCGACGCCGCCGGCGGGCGCCGAAACTTGTACCTCCAGGTCCCGTCTATGAAAGGTTCGTCGCGCGCTTTCCGTATTTCACGACAGTCGACCAAGCGAAAGCCATTCGGGACGTCTTGAATGATCTTGCGTCGGGCCACCCCATGGACAGGATCATTTGCGGCGACGTCGGATTCGGCAAAACCGAGGTGGCGTTGCGAGCCACGGCTGCCGTCGTATTGTCAGGGAAGCAGGTGGCGATAGCGGTGCCGACGACGGTCCTGGCAAGACAGCATGTCGCGACTTTCCGCAAACGCTTCGCTCCGTTTGGCATCGAAGTGGGGAGTTTGTCGCGAACCGGTTCGGGCGCAGCTACAAGAGAGGTGAAGGAGGGGCTGAAGAGTGGCAAATTGAAGGTCGTAGTCGGAACGCAGGCCCTCACCTCGAAGGACGTGAAGTTCGCCGGCCTCGGCCTTGTCGTCATCGATGAGGAACAGCATTTTGGGGCGGCGGAGAAGGCGAGACTTTCCGGGCTGGCCAGGAGTATTCATGCCCTTTGGATGAGCGCCACGCCGATTCCGCGGACTCTCGCGGGCGGTCTTGCTGGCTTCAGGGATCTTGGCGTCATCGCCTCTCCGCCCATTCATCGACTCCCGGTCGTCACAAAGGTTGCTCCTCTTTCGGATGCTGCTATTGCCTCCGCATTGCTGCGCGAGCAAAGGCGGCACGGGCAAAGCTTCTTGATCTGTCCGCGAATTCAGGATCTCGATCCGATGCTGGCGCGCGTTCAATCGGTGGCCCCGGATCTCCGCATCGTCTGTCTGCATGGCAAGTTGCCCGCCGACGACATAGATGACCGAATGATGAGCTTCGTCGAAGGCGCGGCGGACGTGCTGCTGGCGACCAACATCGTAGAGAGCGGTCTCGATATCCCACGTGCAAACACGATCGTGGTCTGTTGGCCCGAAAAGTTCGGTCTCGCGCAACTTCATCAGCTCAGAGGAAGGGTGGGCCGCAGCGGGATACGGGCGTTTGCGCATTTGCTGACCGATTCGGGCTCGGAGCGATCTGAGAAGCGGTTGGCCGTTCTGGAGGAGTTCAGCAGACCGGGCGCGGGTTTCGCGATCAGTGCGCGGGATCTGGACCTCAGGGGAGCGGGGGACGTGCTTTCAGAGCGACAGTCGGGCCACGTGCAGGTGTTCGGACCCGTGCTCTACAGCCACCTTCTGAAATTGGCCTCGGAGAAAGCCGACGACAGAACAGCCGACCTGTGGGTGCCTGACCTGAATCTGCCCGTAGGAGACATGTTGCCCGCAGGCTACGTGCAATCGGAGGCGGTTCGGCTGGAAATCTACGGCCGCGTCGCCAGATGCCGAAGCGAAGATGAGTTGGACGATCTCGAGGAGGAGACTTCCCGTCGCTTCGGCAGATTGCCTCCGGCGGCCCGCGATTTCTTTACCGCAGCAAGGCTCAGGATCGACTGCAGGCGAAGAGGAATCATAAGACTTGATGTCGGCCCGGATGCCGTAGCCGCGACATTCCTGCCGGGACGACTTCGGAAATCCAGGGCGCGATCACTGCAACGCGATGGCGATCGGGTTGTGTACATCAGCAACGGACGCGAGGGACCGCTTAGGAAGGTCGAAGAGTTCCTCGACCTTCTGGACGAGTAATCGCGGCGACTGCTATTCATCTAACGTGGAGAGGCAACTGATCCTCGTCTTCAGGTTCGGGCCCGTTGAATCCGGAAACGGAGGTTCCGAGCGTTCATATTGTCTTCTTTGGGGGCATCAGATGCCTCAGCAGGTCGAGGGCCAAGCTCAGCGTCGATGACGGGACTGACCTGCTGCGGGTGATCAATTCGAAATCGGAAACTTTACCTTGGGGGTTGCCGTCCGGCCCCGCGCGCCGGTAGCTTCACAATGGCCCCAAACCTTGTCGACCAGCGGCTGCAGCTCCGCCGCTAGCGCGTCGTAGTCCGCTAAACCCTGCGAGAACGGGTTTTCGGCGCCGACGAACTTCCGAATCCGGTTAGCTCTAATTGGGCGTTCGCAGATGGCGCGCGAGATCCAGTAATAGTAGCTACCGGCCTTGCCGAAGCGTGCGTTCAGGAACCCGAGCGTCTGGTTGCACATATCCATGCCCGTGAAGATGCTGAGACCGTTCATCTTCACGCTTGCCGCCGGGCCGAACCCATGGAATTTCCCGAGGGGGATTGAACGAATGCTGGACGCATCTTTCGCGTGATAACGTAACTGCCCATTTGGCTTTCGGTAGTCCGAGGCGAGCTTTGCCAGAAATTTGTTGTAGGAGATGCCGGCGTAGGTGGTCAGGCCGGTCTCGCTCAGGATTTTCACTCTGATCAAGTCGCGATTTCCGTTGCGATCGAGATACCCTGGATGTTCTCGGTGGCATCGAGGTAAGCCTCGTCGAGGATAGCGGCTATGTTGGTTGCGGAGTTGCGTCGTGTCTTGGTCCCTGCGCATTGGGAGGCCATCCCTGTGCCCGGCGGCCGGCGGCTCGTCACGCTTCGGATCGCGATCTGAGCGAGACCGTCCCGAATCAGCCGCCATGCTGGTCGATGGGTTCTGCTTGACGGGCATGATGGACCTCCCCTCAAAAATTAACGTTCGGCGAGATGCTCGCGGGCTCTCCCTCTGTCGTGGACCCGACAGAACGATCAGCTTTTTGTGGTTTCGAATTCGAGGGCGTTCATCGAGGGTTCAGGGGCACCGATATATTGGCAGTGGGTAAAGATCTCAAACCCCCTCTTCGTTTGTAAGCAGGCAATGCAGGCAAGGAGATGGCGCATGTTGCTCGATAGTAAGAAAGCGAACGAAATGCAGGCTGCAGTTGATACAGTTTTCGCTCGGCTGCCAAAGATTTTCAAAACTAAAGAAACTAGGATTGAGATCGCCAAGAGCGTAGTCCGCAGCGAGGGCGAGTACCACGAGGCCGCCCGAAGATGTGTATTGGGAATGTTCGCGAGCGTCGAACGGGCGATTGAGAACAGAGAGAAGCTGGCTAACTTAAAGTAGTCGGCGGAGGAGTCCGATTCGATTTTCCTCTACTCTCGAACATTACGGGAATCTACTGAAGCCATCGCCGCCCCGCCCTTGGCTTCTATCGGTGAGAGAGTGTTGTGTTCCCGCCCGACCCGCGCGGAGGTGCACGATACTATTTACCGGATGTTCGATGCGTCTTCCCAAAGGCGTGGAAATGCTTGGCAAGTCCTTTGAAGTCATTCCTGACGGAAATCAAGCTTACGGTGCGCACCGACCCACTTACCATCCTCGTTGCCCAATGGATCATGAGTTCGCCAAGGATGGCGAACGTGATCCGGTCGAGCTGCATCGGCGAGTGCTGGATTCGTTGGAGTAGGGCCGCCTCAGTTGTCGGCCATCCTGCGGGCCTGGTTTCCCTGTGTGTATCCGCCGTCACACTGCGGTCGATCCGGGCGATTTTCAATGACCAACGTCTGCCCCAATTGCTTTTCGGCGGTCGGCCGTACGATGCGTGCGATTGCATCGGAACTGCCGCCGGCGGGAAACCCAACGACGAGGCGGATCGCACGTTCGGGGTAGGCACCCGCAGCCGTACCACTCCCAACCGCTGTCCACTGGCATGCGAGCACGATTGCTATCACGGCTCTCGAAGCGCTTCTCATGATCCCTCCTGGTGTTTCTTGTGAGGCTCGCGCCAGCCAACAGATTTGGATTTCTAGGGATGCCGGCCGGTAATTGCCGATCGTCATTGTGCCGGCAGCCAGGACGAGTGGAAATGCTTGATGCTCCAACCCTGGTCGCCTTGGTCACGAGGAAGGTGAGCTGGCAGGATCGTCAATAGAACGAGCGCCAACAGCAATTTTCTCATGATCGTTCGCGTTCCGCTGTGGGTTGATACACACGCCTCAGATCATCTTGCAGAGTCCTGACGCTTCGGGTTAGCCACAAAATACTCATGAATTGATAAGGTCGCCTTATGACTCCAGCAATGCGGGTTAGCCAATCTACTTTGCGGATCCCGCGCCACGGACGATATCCACGAGTCGACCGGGATCGGCTGAGGTGCCATTTCCCCGCCAAGCGACATGCTGGTCTGGTCGGACCAATATAAGGTCGTACGGAAACAACTCCGCCGCTTCAGGGCTGGATACATCAAGTACCGTCAACGGGACGCAGGCAGCCGCTGCGGCATTTGTCAGGCTGGATACGTCTATGTCCGGGTTCAGTCGCAGCAGCGTGTAGTACGGTCCCATCGCGTCATAAAGCGAACGTCGATCTGCGAGCCAGATGTGGGGCAGGCGGGCGCCCGGAACTGTCGATGGCGTGAACTCTCCCATCGTATACGGCGGCGCAGCTTCGCCATCATACACGATGATAGGCGATCCCTGATAGAAATAGCCGAAGTTCAATCCCGCGCAGCAATACTGCTGCACATTGAGGTCATACGTCGTCTTGCCGACCGCGGCGCGATAGGCGTCGGCCTCCGGTCCGTCGGCCTCTATTTCGTCGCTGACGGATTTTCGCGCCTTGGTCATCGCGTGCGCATGGTCCATCGCGAAATGCGAAACCTGATCGGTGATCGGCAGCCGCTCGGCTGCATAGGCTGCCAATATTCCCTCCGCGCCCCAGCCTTCGAGCCGCGCCGCCAATAGCCACGCCAGATCGGCGGCATCGGCAATGCCGGCATTCATACCGTAGCCGGCATAGGGCACCCAGAGATGACAGGCATCGCCGCAGATGAAGACCTTGTCGTCGCGCACCTTGTCGGCGATCAGGCGGCGCCCGACCCAGTCTTCCTTGCTGATCAGTTCGTATTCGAAATCCTGGTCGACGCCGAGCACGGTGCGGATCGCGGCGTCGCGGTCGACGGCTTCAAAGTCCGTTACTCCCGGCTTGAGATAAACATGAACCAGCCAGTTCTGCTTGCCGTCGATCGCGTAGACGTTGCCGGATTGCCGCGCATTCAGTGCGAAAGATGCCCATGCCGGAGTGCCACCTTGTTCCAGCAGCAATCCGAGCAACTTCGGCGCGCGAATGTAACTCGACTGCACATACTGCAAGGCGACGTCGCCGCTCAGTGTCGCGCCGATTTTCTTGCGCACCAGCGAGCGGCCGCCATCGCAGCCGATCAAAAATTTACAGGAAATATCGATCTCCTTGCCGTTCGCGGTGGCGAAGGCCGTAACTCGTTCGGCGCCTTGCGCAAAATCGACCAGTGTCGTGCCGTTGAAAATGCGCGCGCTCGGCATCGCCGACAGATGAGCGAACAACACCGGCTCGAGATAGATCTGATTGATCCGGTGCGGCGGCTCCGGCGTCGGCCACCAGGTATCTGGGCCATCCTTGGCCGTATAGCGCTCGGAACGGCACGGAATTTTGATCCGCGTGATTTCGTGGCCGAGAAACGCAGTTCGAAAGACCACGTCGTTGGGATAATCCGCCGGCAATCCGGCGTCGCGCACCTTTTGCGCGACGCCGAGCCGGCGGAAGATTTCCATCGAGCGCGCCGAGACGTGGTTCGACTTGACGCTGGGCGGCTCGCCCCGCGCGCGGGATTCCAGCAGGATGACGTCGACGCCGCGCCAGGCCAGATCCATTGCCAAAGTCAGCCCGACCGGGCCTGCGCCAACCACCACGACGTCAGCCTGCAGCTGCTCGGCCATTTCCCCGTCTCCGCGCACGACTGTTCTACTGGGCTATCTTGATATTGCCGGCGCGGGCCACCGCTCTCCAGCGTTCAAGATCCGCCGCGATGATGCGCGAAAACTCCTCCGACGAATTGCCGACGGACTCGATGTTGAGCAATTTTAGGCGGGAGATCACGTCCGGCAACCGCGCGATACGGACGAATTCAGCCTCGAGCTTCCTGACAATTTCGGGCGGCGTCGCCGCGGGCACGAATATGCCGCTCCACAACACCGCTTCGACGTCAGCGCCCGCCTCCTTCATGGTTGGCACATCGGGCAAACTGTCCATCCGCTTCGGAGCAGCAACTGCCAACGCGCGCGCCTGACCGCCGTTGACCTGGCTGGTCACCGGTCCGGCGTCGGCGATGGTCGCGGTCACCTCGCCCGAGATCACCGCGGTGACGGAATCGTTGGCTCCCTTGTAGGGGATCATCTGCATCGGAACGCCGGTCTTCTGCTTGAACAGCTCGGTCGCGAGCTGGAAGGCGGCGGAGGAACTGGAATAGTTCGTCTTGTCTGGATTGCTTTTTGCGTAGGCGACGAGATCGGCCAACGATTTGAACGGCGACGCCGCGTTGACGATCAGGATCAGTGGAAACGATCCAAGCTCGGACACCGGCTTGAAATCCCGCATCGTGTCGTAGCTCAGCTTCTCATAGACTGCCGGATTGATCACCATCGCGCCGCTGGCACCGACCAGCAGCGTGTAGCCATCAGGTGCAGACCGCGCGACGTATTCGGTGGCAAGGATCGCCCCCGCGCCGGGCTTGTTTTCAATGATGACCGGCTGGCCGAGACTTTCCGATAATTTCTGCCCGAAGATGCGGGCGATGACGTCGTTGCCACCACCCGGCGTGAAGCCGACGATGATGTGAATCGCCCGGCCCGGATATTTGACCTCAGCGGCAGCAGGCGCGAGGCCGAAAGAACTCAAACAGATGGCGGCCAGCGCCACGCGGCTAAAGGTTTTCATGATTGCGATCCCTCCCCGGGCTGGATTGGCGCGCTAGAGCGGCGTGATCTGGACATGCAGGACGGCAGCGATCCCGCCGTCGACAGCGGCGAGGCAGCGCTCGACCGCAGCGGCGAGTTCATCCGGCTCGCTGACGAATTCACCATGCGCGCCGAAGGCGCGGCCGATATCGGAGAAGCCTCGTTTTTCGCCCTGCCGGCCCGAGCGCAGTTGCGATTGAAAGGAATCGGTCTCGGCGGCGACGCCCTTCGGATAGACCCTCTGTACCGACGACTTGACCGCCTGCCAGCCGCCATTGTCGAGCACGACTGTCAGAATCGGAATTTGATATTGCTGGGCGACGGCGAATACGGAGTCCGGCGAAGAAAAATGATAGGCGCCGTCGCCGATGATCTGCACGATGCGCCGCTCCGGCTGCGCCAACTTCAAGCCCAGCGCCATGCCGCCGCTGAAGCCGAGCCCGCCGCCGGCGAGGCCGACGTAGCTGTGCGGCTGCGTGCGACGGATCTGCTCCTGCAGCAGCGGCCCATTGCGGATCGCTTCGTTGACGACGATATCGTCTTGCGACAACGCACGGTTCAGGGTTGCGAACAGAAAGGCCGCGCTGAGCGCGCCTGACGTACCCTTGTTCTCGGCAGCAGCGGCGCGGCGCCTGGCCGCTGCATCGCGCGCACCGCTCCAGCCGGCGGTGCGCTCAGTGACGCGCTTGCGATAAAGATCATCCGCGCGCGCCTCGACCACCTCGAGCACCTGTCGCAGAACAGTCGCGCAATCGGCCTGGACCCTGATGTCGGTCGGGAATCCCCACATCGGGAAATCCGACTTCAACGGATCGATGTCGATCTGGATCCAGTCGATGGCTTCGACGCGCCTAGCGTATTGCGGCACAAAAGGCACGTCGGTATCGAGCAGCAGCCCGACATCGGCCTGTTCCAGCAGAGGCAGCGGATCGAAACCGGCGAAGCACGGCGAATCCTGCGAGACGTTGAGATCGATCGAGTTGAATTCCGCGATCCGGATGCCGCAGGCCAGCGCGAGGCGCTCCAGCGCCGCGACAGCGTCCGCATTGCGACCGAGATAGGCCGTCAGCGCGATCGGATTTTCCGAAGCCATCAATCGGCTGGCGATGGTTTCGACGCGGTCCTGATCGATACCGCCGACCGCGACGCTGCCAAAGCGCGCGGGGTTATAGGCCGGCATCTGCGCCTCGTCCCATTGTTCGGCCAGCGTCTCGCGCGGCAGCATCATGTAGACTGGCCCCGGTGGATCGCTGTGCATGAAGGCGCTCGCGCGGGCAAGCGCCTCCTTCACGACGATGCCCGAGGGCAGCGAGTATTCCCATTTGACATAGGGCCGCACGATGCTGGCGATGTCGAAGGGATCCTGCACGAAGTGCACATAGGTGTCGCGCGATCCGGTCAATTCGCCATGCAGCGTGTAAGGCGCGCGTCCGGCGAACAGCATCACCGGCAGCCGGTAACGAAACAGGTTCTGGATCGCCATGCAGGCATTGGCGGTCCCAGCATCGACATGCACGAACACCGCCTGTCCCCTGCCGGTCGCCAGCGCATAGCCGCCGGCCATGTGCACGGCGACGATCTCATGCGGGCAGAGGATAACTTCCGGATGCTTGCGGCCTTCGCGGTCCCAGCGGGCGATCTCCTCGATCAGCGAGACGTGGTCGGTGCCGAGATTGGCGAAGATATATTCAACGCCGAGATCGACCAGACCCTCGAGAAAATAATGCGCGGCGCTATGACGGCTCATACCCTTGATTCCCTGTGTTTCCTTTGCCAGCTTTCGGCTTGTTTTCTTATTCGACGGAGTTGGCGCGTATACCGTCAGGGGTGGCCGCCGACCACGCGACGGATGATAGCTGCGGCATCTGTCACATCGCCGTCCGACACCCAGGCGACAAACTGATCGGGCCGGACCAGAATCAGCGTCGCCTGGTAGAATTTTCGCACTTCCGCGCTGTCGTCCCTGATCAGCGTGAGCGGCACTCCGCTCGCTTCGGCCGCGGACCTGATTTCAGTGACGGCAGCGTCCGGCGCGCCGAGATCGAGCAGCGTAAAACCGGCGCCCAGTTCCTCGAAGACATTGCGGCTAGATGCGAGCTGGCGCGGCGCCAGGTGATGTCCGGCCCGGGCTGCGAATTCATGCGACCCGATCGCGCTGCAGGTGGCATCTGGCTGACCCGCGACGATGGAGGAGCCCTCGTAATTCGGCTCGAACGAATTGACCTCGGAACGCGCACCGGACGAGCGCGCCAGCCATTCGGCTTCAAATGCAGCCTTGTCGATCGCGGGATCGAATTTGGCCAAAAACTCCCTGTCGCTCTGGATCGCCTTCTCGATAAAGTCCCGCGCGGTCGAGGCGAACACCGGCCGCCGTTCCTCGCCGTAGGAATCCAGGAGATGTGCTCCGGCCCAGCCTTGCAGCGCCGCGGCAAGCTTCCAGCCGAGATTGGCGGCGTCTTCGAGGCCGGTGTTGATGCCGTAGCCGCCATAGGGCGGATGGCTATGCGCAGCGTCGCCGGCGATGAGGACGCGCCCGATGCTATATTGATCTGATATCGCGACGCGCAGATCCCAGAAGCCGATGTGCTCGAATTCGACGTCAAACTCCTCGCCGACCGCCGAATACAGATAGCGGGGAAAATCGAAATTGTCTTTGGTGGTGCCGAGCGGCACCGGCGCGTGGAAGAACCAGGTGCTGCCGAGATCGACGCGGCCGAAGAACTTCCAGTAGCCCTCTAGCTCCGGATGCAGCACATTGTAGAATGACTTGTTGGGAAAGCGCTCGAGCAACTTGTGCAGACCGGTCGAGCGGAACACCAGCAGCACCATCAGCCGGTCGTGGTCGGTCAGGGTCTGTGTGATGCCAGTGGCCTCGCGCACCAAAGAGCGACTGCCGTCACAGCCGACCACATAATCCGCCCGCAATGTGCGACGACGGTCGCTGTTGCGCTCGGCCACTGTCACCTGCACGCCATCCGTGTCCTGCTCGATGCCGGAAGCGCTCCAGCCGTATATAGTCTCGACACCTTGCAACTGGCTCAGGCGCTGCCGCAGCACCGCTTCGGTGGCATATTGCGGCAGCCGTTCGTTGTCGGTGAAGTAGTAGGGCCGCACCAGCTCGCGCTGCAGCCAGTCATATCTGTAGCCGCTTAGCAGCGTGCCGTACGACGTCATGCCGCCGATGCCGTAGTCGCGCGGGATGGTCCGCGCCGCGCGAAGCTCCGCCTCCGCGCCCCAGAAGTAAAAGTGCTCAAGGGTACGCTGGGTCAGGTTCTGACCCTTCGGGATCGGTTGCGGACTATTGTAGCGCTCGACCAGAACGCACCTGACACCACGCTGGCCGAGATCGATCGCAAGACCAAGACCGACCGGCCCGCCTCCGACGATGACGACTTGCGCTGGGGATTCGGTGGGCGTGCTCATCTTGGCTTCTTGCGATTGGCGTGAGTCGTCCGCCCGGCGATGGGCCGCGGGCACGGCGAAATGAAATCAGGACCGTCGCCAAGTCAAGGATAATCTCATAATGTAAGATTATACTTCATATTTTCGGCCTCACCGAGGCCTGATCCGCCGAGATCTGCAGCGCCACGCGCCGGACCTCGGCGCCGATCTGATCGATCTGGGCGCCGGTCACGAGGTTGCCGGCAATGGTGACGCAGACACTGGCGATCGGGTAGTGCCGGTCGTCGAAGATCGGCGCAGCGATGCCGACCGCACCCGGCGTGACCTCGCCATAGGCGACGGCAAATCCGGCCTTGCGAACCTTCTTCAGGCTTTTCAGGACGTCGGCGGCAGTGTTGCCGAGGCCGACCGAGCGCAGGTCGGCGAGGTTGCGCTCGACCAGCGGCACCAGCCGCGGCCGCGGCAGCAGCGCCATGATCGAGCGCGCGATCGCGCCGCGCCCCAGCGGCATCGGCCGTCCGCGCGGATAGGAACTGATCGGGTTTTTGGTGGAGGATTCAGAGGCGACACAGAGGATCTTGTTGCCGTACCAGCGCAAAACCATGGCGGTGCAGGAATGGGCCGCCGTCAGCTCTTTCAGATAGGGTACACCGTGCAGCACCAGCGGATCGGAGCGCCGCGTCAGATAATCCATCTCGACGACCTTGGGCCCCAGCGTGACGCCGGAATTGCGGGTCGACATCAGGAAGCCGGCATCTTTCAGGATCTTCAGATAGCGGTAGAGCGTCGGCCGGCTATAGCCGAGCTCGCGCATCAAATCCTCGGGCGTCCATTCCAGGCGCTCCTCGGAAAACACCTCGAGAACCGCCAGCACCCGTTCCAGGCTGTTCGTCGGCTTCATGCCTCAGGCCGCATGGTCTGACATCGCTCCACTTTCGGCTCGCGGCCTCGCACCTGCTTACGGCGATACTTTTCCGGTCTGACAGAATCAATCTTGAACTGGCGCGCGATCAGCGCATAATACATCAAAATCTCATATTGAGAGATTTTGTTAGGATGTAACCGCGGGCGGACCACCCGCTGGCATGAACGGGGGATATCGTGGCGACCGATTCCGCAAGTTGCACGCATTCGCGCCGCACGGTGCTGGGAATCTTGGCCGCGGCCTTTGCCGCAATAACGCCAAGCCTGGCCCAGGGGCAGTCGCAGCAAACAATCCGGCTCAACGTTCCGTTCTCGCCAGGCACAGGGCCCGATCTACTCGCGCGTATCCTCAGTGAGGAATTGCGGCAGCGCTGGAACCAACCTGTCATCGTGGAGAACAAGGCTGGTGCGAGCGGCAACATTGGCACGGATGCAGCGGCGCGCGCTGCTCCGGATGGCAACACGCTTCTAGTGACCGTCAATACTTTTGTGATGAATGCGAGCCTTTATCGCTCGATCCCGTACGATCCAGAGAGGAGCTTCGCGCCGATCGTGGAGATCGCGACCGGCGTTCTTGCGCTCGTTGTGCATCCTTCGATCAACGTCAACAACTTCCCTGAACTGATCGCAGTTGCTCGCAGCAAGCCGGGCGAGATCAACTATGCTTCCCCGGGTCGGGGAACACCGCAGCATCTCGCCATGGAGCTCCTGAAGCTGACGGCGAAAATCAACCTGACACACATTCCTTATCCGGGTTCTGCGGGCGCCGTGAAAGATCTCGCGGGCGGACATGTCTCAGCCATGTTCTTGCCGATCCATACCGCGCTTCCTCTCGCGGAAGCGGGGCAAATCCGTATCCTAGCCGTCGGCAGCCAAGCTCGGGCGCCGCAGGCGATGCATGTGCCGACGTTGGCGGAACTTGGCGTGACCGATTTCGATGTCGATTTGTGGTATGGCGTTCTTGTTCCGGTCGATACACCGAAAGCGATCGTTGACCGCTACAATGCGGTTTTCAACGAGATACTGGCGCAGCCTGGCGTTCGGGCCGTACTCGACAAGCAAGGCTTGATCGCTCAAGGCGGCTCGCCTGAGCGCCTGGCAGAACTGATCGCCAGGGACCGCATGCGCTGGGCCAAAGTCGTCAAGGATGCCCAGATCACTTCAGAATAGCTTGAACGAGACTCTCCGGGGCTTTTTCTTGCCCATGTCGACCTTGAGTCAAAAGCTGGCTTAGGAGGAACGGCTGTTTTTGGCGACGGTCCTGCTGGCATCCATAAGAAAGAGTAGCAAGCTGTGAAAAATGCCGGAAAACCCAAAATCATCGTAGCCGGCGGCGGCATAGGCGGGCTGACGGCGGCGCTTTCCCTCATCAAGCGTGGCTTCGAGGTCGAGATTTACGAGCAGGCGCAGATCCTTCAGGAGATCGGGGCCGGTGTGCAGATCAGCGCCAACGGCATGCTTGTCCTTCACGAACTCGGCCTCGCTACTCGCGTCATGGAAGAGGCCGCGCATCCGGAGCGGCGTGAAATTCGGATGTGGAATACCGGCCAAGCATGGACCGCTTTCGATCTCGGCGCCGTGTCGGTGCAGACCTATGGTCACCCCTACGTCACGATGTTCCGGCCGGACCTGCTGGGTATCCTGTCGGATGCGGTGACGACGGCTGTCCCCGGCGCACTTCGTCTGGGACATAGGACTGTCGGATGCGAGACCGTAGGAGCGCGCGTAATCCTGCGGTTCGACGACGGCAGCACCGCCGAAGGCGACGCGCTGATTGGCGCCGACGGAATCCACTCCGTGATCCGTGCAGGACTGCATGGCTCGGACAACGCTGAATTCACGGGTCTCGTTGCATGGCGCGGCGTCATCCCGATGGCGGACCTGCCGCCCCGCCTAGCACGTTCAGTCTCGTCGAACTGGGTCGGGCCCGGCCGACACGTCGTGCAGTATCCCTTGCGGCGCGGAACGCTGATGAACTTCGTAGGCGTCGTCGAACGCGAGGACTGGCACGAAGAGTCCTGGACGACGCCGGGTTCGCATGCGGACATGCTCGCCGACTTCGCTGGATGGCATGAAGACGTACAGACGCTCATCGCAGCCATTCCCCAGCCTTATCTCTGGGCATTGAAACTGCGCCGTCCTCTTCCGTCGTGGTCGGTGGGTCGCGTCACGCTGCTCGGCGACGCTTGCCATCCGACACTGCCGTTCCTCGCACAAGGCGCCGTCATGGCGATCGAGGACGGCTACATCCTGTCTCGAGCGCTCGAGGCGCACGGCATGGACGTTGCCGCGGCATTCCGCGCCTATGAATCGGCGAGGTACGAACGCACATCCCGCGTCGTCAACGGATCGGCCGACAACACGAAACGCTTTCACAATCCATTGCTGGGAGATCCGGCGACGGCGCAGGCCTATGTGGAGCGCGAGTGGGCGGAAGACCGCCTGCGGGAGCGTTACGACTGGATGTACAGATACGATGCTACCGCCGTCCCCGTGTGAAATCGGTGCAATGCTTCGCGCTGTCGTGGAGCGGCACCTGGAGAAGGTCGCACTCGCTGCAAAGAGCGCGCCCGGTTTCGACGTCGACCAGGCGCGGTCGGACGACAAGCGGGCATTGTGGACCTACGCCTTGCTCGATGCCCAGGGCGCCCCACCGCCATCGTCCGCGCGGTGGATCGTATCCGCATGACCTCCGATGGACTTTCGGAGGCCGACATCGAGGCCGTGCAGCGTCATTTGGCCATGCTTCAGAAGAACGCCCTTGTGCCGGCGAAGCATCATATCCTCCGGCAAATGATCGACGGCGTGGAGGCCCCGCCGACCGCCATGAATATGAGTGTGGCCCAAGGGACCTACTTCGACGGAATGAAACTTGCGCTGGCCGAGATCGACCGTCGTTATGGCGGCCAGCGCGTCGAGGATGGCGGCTTGGAGCGATGGTCGATGATGTGATCTTCGATAACGGAGACGTTCCGTATAACGGAGACGTTCCGTATCTCCACATTGCCAAAATTGAACGCAGGCGGATCAAGAAGGTCCAGTCCCAGCGCAACGTTCCGTTGCATCCGGAGGCACGGGTAGCGTCAATCGTTTTCCCGCCATCTCCCTTCACCCCGCCATCTCCCTTCACCCAGCCATCTCCCTTCACGACGAGGTCGTCCGGACGAGGTGTTCGGACAGGAATTAGGTCCGGAGTAACTATCGACCAACTCGCGCTATCGTCGGCGACGCCCTCTGGTTCGCGCCGCTTTCTTGGCGGCGGCAGAGCGGCCAGCGGCGCCTTTTGTCTTTACGGCTTTCCTGGCTGCGGCAGAACGAGCTGAGGCGGTGCGGCGCGAGGCGGCACGACGCGTTTGCTTCGAGAGCGCGGTGCGCGACGCCGTGCTGCGCGGTTCGCGCTTAAGGACCCGTGACACGGCACGCGAGACGCGCGGTCGGCGTCGGGGCTTTCGCTTGCCCTGGCCTGCCTCATACGCGTACTCGGCGCTTTTGCGGGTGCTCGCCTTGGCCTTGCCTTTCCGTGGCGGGCGAAGAGCAACGCCTGCGCGCCTCGCTTTGGATAGGCCAATGGCAATGGCCTGCTGCGGCGATCTCGCCCCATGTTCGCCGCGGCGAACCTTGCGGATCTCCTCATGCACAAATTCGCCCGCCTGAGTGGTGGTTGATTTGCCCGCGCGCTTGTCCTTCCGGGCCTTCTCCACGGTTCGTCGCTCTGGCATGACTATTCCTCCATAGTGCCCTCAAGCGTAACGCCGTACCTCGCAAAAGGTCCCTGAACGCTGCGCGGGGTGTGAACGCCGCAGCCGCGCCATTGCCTAACATGCCGCGCACGTGCTTATCGGAACAACATCGAGCAACTCTGGCCGATCCGGGCAGAGTCGGCGGCGCGACCTTGCGCGCAACTATTTCTCGCCTTCGAGTCAACCCATCACGAGATGCTCAGCGAGCACCGTCCAAGACCTCGGCAACTTCCAGGACCTCGGCAACTTCGTAAAGGTGTGGGTCAATTTGGTCGGTCAAATCGTCAAGCTTCCCCCAGACCTTGCGAAAATCCGGCGATTGGTGAGCCTGCTGCAGGAGTTGACGGTTTTGCCATTGGACGTAGTTGACAATGCGTCGTCCATCGAGACTGCGATGCAGGCTGATTGAGACAAAGCCCGGCTGGCGCGCCATGAAACGCGCTCGCTCTGCCATCATTGACAGAACCTCAGCCTGCTTTTCCGGCTCGGCATCAACCACCGTGATCTGCGTGATCGTCTGAGTGTTGATCTGAATATTGGGCATGATGTCTCTCCTTTCTCGGGCGATTTTCCGCCGCGCATCGCAGTGATCTGGCATTTCGGTAGTCTCGGATCCTGAACTCATCGATCAATCTCTCCGGACACGATATCGAGCGATCCGATGATGGCGGAAACGTCGGCCAGCATGTGGCCGAGCCGGTCGAAATACGGCAGCGCCTGCAGATAGGTTTTGTGCTCGATAAGTTTTTCAGTGCCGCGACGGAGCAGGCCGATGTGGGGATAGACGCGCTGGACCACCTCGCCGTCAAGCTCCAGAACCAGGCGCAACACCCGTGTGCCGCCGGGTGTTGCGGTCCGAAATTGATCGTGAAATTGCGGAGCGCAGCCTCGGCCATGCGGATTTCCTTCGCTTCGCTGGAACTGAAACGCCCGGGTACCTTCATCTGTTCCGCAAACGCGCCGACCGGCGGAACGTATGAAGTGTGGTCTTGTCTATTGCGCGATCGAAATGACGCCGATGCCGCGCAACAACGCTGAGCGTTTCGGCTTTGCACTGCGTGCGTCACCGGCCAGTCTGCGTGATGACTGTCGCGGGATATCGTACGCCAAAATGGCGCCGGCCTTTTACGGTCAGCGATTGACCAGCGGAAAGACTATACGGCGGCCGTGCCGCTCGCCGGCGAGCCAGGAACCCGCGTAGCGACCGCTCTAACGCTACTCCATCTGGAACTCGGGCACGCCCTGAGCATTATGCTTTCGGCCACTCAAGCATGACGAGGCCTAATGCCATGTATCTCCGGCTGGAGCGTTCGTGCGTGGTTGTCGTCCTTTGCGCCTGTGTTGTCCTGACCGCAATGGCGGAAGCGCGATCTGGGGAATTTCACGGCAAGCAATCGATTGCTGGCGACGGCCGTCACATCGACTACGGCGGGCTGCTATTTCATGGCAATTACTGTGGTCCGGGTAGCCGACCAGGAACTCGGCCTGTTGATGCTGTGGATGCTGCCTGTATGCGTCACGACGCCTGCGGGCGTTTCAATGCCCTCCCGAGCTGCGCCTGCAATGCGAGACTTCAATATGAAGCAGCAGCGATTGCGCGCAATCCCGCACAACGGCCGGATATTCAATTCCTGGCTTCCATCACGGCGGCCGGTGCTGGCTTATTGCTATGTCAGCCATCCTCACAAGTTTCTCGCGATCTGACCGGTTTTCCGGCGATTGATTCATATCGACTAAATGGATCTCAGGAATGGAAACGCGGCCTAAGACATCATCATTTGACACGCTGATCAGCGAAAGGTGGACATCATGGCGACATGTGAAACCTGCGGCAACGACTACGACAAAGCCTTTCAGGTCACGATGAACGGCAAGGCACATACCTTTGATAGCTTCGAATGCGCCATTCATGCGCTCGCACCAACCTGCAATCATTGCGGAATCCGCATCGTCGGGCATGGCCTCGAGAAGGCCGGCACATTTTTTTGTTGCGAGCATTGTGCCGAAGGCGAAGGCGTTAAAGGTCTGCGCGATCGGATCTAGCCCGGGCGATCTGTGTGGGGTCGGGCCCGGTTAGTGGCCTCTCAGCATGGTCTGGACAATTTCCTCGACCGCATGCGGTGAAATTCCCAGCCGTTCAAATCCCGGCATTTCCGGTGATTGCATATTGTCGACTTGCATGAGCGCTACTTGATGACGAGTAATTGGCGGGCTCGGCAATATTGCCAAGATCCGCGACAATGCGTGCCACGCGGCGAAGGGAACGGGGAGAAGAATAGGTTTAACTCCGGCTGCGCGCGCGAGGGCTCTGACGAGCTCCTTATAAGAGTAGACGCGCGGGCCGCCGCACTCGAACGTGGCACCCGTTGCGGACCCTTGCAATACCTGCGCAATCGCTTCTCCCACGTCTTCCACGTAGGCCGGCTGTAATCTCGTCAGTCCTTGTCCGAACATTGGATAAACGGGGAAGCGCCGGAGGAGCGTGATTATAGCGGTAATGAACGTGTCATCTGGGCCGAACATTACAGCCGGGCGAACGACGGTCGCTCCGGCAAACGCTGCCCGGACTGCCGACTCGCCCTCGCCGCGTTTGCGGATGTAGAGCGATGACGAGGTCGCATCGGAGCCGATTCCAGAAATGTGTACGAGCCGTTTGACTTCGGCTTGTTGCGCCTGCGCCGCTATGCGGTGGGCAGCTTCGACATGTACGGAATGAAACGTCGCCCGTCCACGCTCGACATAAAGACTAACTGCATTCACCACGCCATAAGCGCCGGCAACAGCTCTGGCGATCGATGGCTCGCTATGGATGTTCACTTCGATCGATTCGATCTGGGAATCGTCGGACCCAAACAGCTCCCGGCCTCGATCGGGATGTCTCGACGCCACGCGAACGGGAAACTCGTGCCTGCGTAGATGCCGGACTGCTCGGCGGCCAAGAAAGCCGGTCCCGCCAAACACGACGACAATTTTACCTGTCTGGCTGCGACCGTTCACATTCTCCACCGACCACGACGGTTGTTAGCTACGGCGCCCCGATATCGCGTACGCCATGCGCTTATTGGCGATCATCTGTCACATAGCAATCTCTAGAGATGAGGTTTCAGCTATCAGCTGATGGTGACCCTCGTCCACCTTGCCGAACCGCGAGTTCGCCGGTAGCTGCAGGACGCTCGCGCGCTGATCCTCTCTGAGCCTCGTCACGAGGACGATCCTGCCGTTGGCAAGCTCGAGTGCGTCATGATGCACGTGCGGTTGGCGGGAGGCGACTCGTCGAAACCGGGCAAGCTGTTCGCCTTGCATGCCAAATCCGAAACTCGGGAAGAGAGGAGCGAAGGCATGGACGGTCTCGATTTCGCGTTCAAAGGAGAGTTCGGTACCTGGGAGAATGCAGACTGCCACCCCCGGTTCGCCCACCGCCGCGAAGCCCCGCGTTTCGGTCCCGGGAAATCGGGTTGAAATTAGCCGGTCGCCCACCTTGGCGGCCCGCGATCCGACAGCGTGAAGACTATAATCACACATCGAGCATTCTCCCTGGAGACGGATAAACGTCGCCTGCGAAAAATGGTTTCCCGTGCAATCAGATCGGCCAACCGGAGTGAGCCTCCGTCAAGCCAATCCCGGCCAGTATCTTCACCACTCCGTTCGCCGATCCTGACTTGGAAGATGGTGCGGGAAGCTCGCCAAAATGCACAAACGCAAGGAATGATCGTTCGGTCGAGTTCAGGCACGTTTGATGGACAACAGCGCAAGTGTGAGTGAAACGAATCCGGCGAGTTTGATGCCGGCGATGATCATGTGGCCGTTTTCCCAATGTACCCGGATCGTTTCAAAATCCCGTGGAATTGGCCCCGGCGTCCAGGTCGCCATAACATCATTGGCCGGTTTGACGATCACAAACCAGGCGACCATTGCTTCAGACGCGGAATAGATTCGAGCACATCAGCAGAGGATGGTCCAAGGCTTAAAGCTGCGATCGTGACGGCGAGCACCGCCCAGAACAGCATAAATCCGTAAGTCATGACTGCCATAACAGCTGGCAAGCCGAGTTGCTCCACGTTCATGGCCCAAAGGACGGGTGCACCACGAAGAACCGGTGCATCACGGCTCGTAAATCAAACTGCGGCCCGCAGCGCACCTCGCGAGCGAAATGGAATCGCTCGGTAGTGTTTGCAAATTGTCCGCCGAATGGCCGTCGTACCTCCGAGGCGCGCCTCCAACGCTGGCGCGCCTCCAAAGCGCCGCTAAACGGGCTTTACCAGTCTGGGCCGATGCCGAAGCTGAA
Organism: Bradyrhizobium algeriense; assembly: GCF_036924595.1. Taxonomy (NCBI): domain Bacteria; kingdom Pseudomonadati; phylum Pseudomonadota; class Alphaproteobacteria; order Hyphomicrobiales; family Nitrobacteraceae; genus Bradyrhizobium; species Bradyrhizobium algeriense. The sequence continues at coordinate 1,445,534 of NZ_JAZHRV010000001.1, forward strand.
CCCCGGCCCATAAACGCCTATGCCCGGCCTGCGATAATAGCCGCGATCGTAGTCGTCATAGTACCGCGGAGTTGCATAGTAACCATCTCTGATCACCCGACGATCACTCCGGGTATTCCAACATCGGCCGGTGTCGTCACAGATTAGCCGTGCTTGATGAAGGAGGGGAGAACCGCCTCCGGTTTGAATCTCGTCGGCCGCATATGCATTCGAGGCTATGAGGGCACCGGCGCCGGCGAGCAATGTCAGTGTCAGTTTTCTCATGTCCATCTCCTCTGGGTGGAAACCCGAAAATGGAAACGCCTCAACCAGGGACGGCGTTCCAGCAAGCGGCCCAAATCAAAAATGTCGCCAGACCGTAATGTTTCCAGACCGTAATGTTTAATGTTTCCTGCCGGGCGCGATGCCCGATCATTTGGAAGCATTGCGCTCCATCAGCAGCAGCCATGCATTGGCGAAAGGCTGAGGGGTGGGGTGCGCAATTCAGCCTGCTTACGCGCAATCGCCACTATTTGCTTTGGAACCACTTCGGCAGGCGCCAGTTCGCCCAGTGATGAGCGATATACAAGTCAGGCGGTTGCCAGTCGTCAGTCGAAACAAGCGCCTCGTAGGTATCATGTCGCTGGCTGATGCCGCGATGAAATACGACCCAGCGGCAACAGGCGCCGCTATGTGCGGCGTAGTCGAGCCCGCGCGGTTCTCACGTCTCGTCCGCGTAAGAGAGGGATTGCGCCGCTGCATCCTGCAAGGGTTCGGCTGCCAAAAGCACATGGAATCCGGAAGCCGAAAGTACGGAAACTGATTCCGTGCGCCTCGGCTGAGATGAGAGAGTTGACCACTTGATGCCATCGGGTGCTGGAGGCCTCCGGTCAGGTCTGGATTTGGTGTTTGGAGAAAGCTCATGGCCGAAAAACGTACCGCCGGTAAGATGCGCCGCGCCATTCTTGCTGCCTCTATTCTTTCGATCGGAATTCTCGGAGCAGGAACGGCTGCCTGGCTGGGCGGATCGAGTGCCTGGAGAGAACTGCACTCCTGGTACAATCCCGCGGTTGGCTTTCAATCCGCCGCCCTGCCAGTGGGCTTTGAAGATCTCGTGGACCGCATCAAGCCGACGGTCGTGGGGGTGCGCGCGAAGGTAGAGCAAGATGCCGAGGACGAGGAGCGGCCTTCCGGTCGCGACGCGCCCTCGAAGCGTTCCGATGTGCCGATGGGCGGCCGACAGCCCCGTACCGCCACCACTCTCGGGTCAGGCTTCTTCATATCATCGGATGGATACGCCATGACGACCAGCCATCTGGTCAGGGGCGGCGAAAAAATTGAGGTCATCACCGACGACGGCAGGAGTTACCCTGCCAAGCTGGTTGGCGCCGACCCGAAAACGGATCTCGCGCTGCTCAAGATAGAGGGCGAAAAGGAATTCCCCGTTGCCCAGATCGCCGACAAGGCGCCTCGGATCGGCGCGCGGGTTCTTGCCGTCGGCAACCCGTTTGGACTCGGCGGAACGGTGACGGCTGGAATTGTCTCGGCCCGTGCGCGCGACATCCTTGGTCCCTACAACGACTTCATCCAAATCGATGCGCCGGTCAATCAGGGCAATTCCGGTGGACCGACCTTCGATGTCAGCGGCAAAGTGATTGGCATCAACAGTGCAATATTTTCGCCGACGGGCGGCTCGGTCGGTGTCGGCTTTGCCATTCCAGCGGAAACGGTCAAGACGATTGCGGACCGACTCAAACAGAAGGGTATCGTCTCCCGTGGCTGGATCGGCGTCGAGGTTCAGTCGGTGAGTCCCGACATCGTGGACGGTCTCGGTCTCAACAAACCGGTCTACGGCGTCTTGGTCGCCGAAATCCAGCCGGACAGCCCGGCTGCGAAAGCCGGCATCGCGCCGGGCGACGTCATCACTTCTGTTGCGGGCCAGCTAGCCAGCAATGATCGCGACTTGATAAGGAGAGTCAGCGATATGCCCCCCGGAAAATCAATCGAGGTCGGCCTGATCCGTCAAAACGAGCAAAAAAATGTCAACGTAACGCTGGGCGAACTCCCTGTTCCTCGCAATGAGAGCCGCTCGATTGCTGAAAAATCGAAATCACCGACGGCAGATGGCGATAAGCCAAACGTCGGATTGACCCTGATGCCTGCGGAAAACTTTGGCCCTGGTGTCCGAGGTGTCATCGTCGCCGATCTTGATCCCGGAGGTGTTGCGGCTGAGAGCGGACTTTCGACCGGGGATGTTATTCTCGACGTAGGCGGCAACGCCGTGAAGGCTCCTGTCGACTTCTACAAGGCGCTGACTGAGGTTCAAAGCAAGGGTAAGCGCATCGCATTGGCGCGGGTAAAGTCAAGCCAGGCAACGCGGTTTGTCGCTATTCCCGTCAATTGACGGATTGAACGTCGCGGCGGGCACATGACTGAGAGTCGAGGGCCGGCCGCCGAGGATCCCGGAGGCCTAATTTACGGACGCTCAGATTGGCGCGCGTTGCAGGAGTTCCTGTACTTCCTTGTCGTCCACTTGGTGAAAATCTTCATAGTAGATGCCCACCGCCGTGAAATCCTCGGGCGTTGCCAGGCACACCATGTCATCGCATTCGGCACGAAGCATCTCGACCGTTTCCGCGGGCGCCACCGGCGTCGCGAGGACGACGCGCGCGGCGCCCTCGGCGCGAACGGCCTGAAGTGCGACCCTTGCGCTCGCGCCCGTGGCAATGCCGTCATCAACGACGATGGCACTGTGTCCGGCGACGGAAACGTGCGGCCGGTCGCTCAACCAGAGGCGCCTGCGGCGTTCGATCTTCGCGAGTTCGGCTTCGACGATCCTCGCGAGCTCGGACTTGGATACACCAGCCGTACGCACGACGTCCTCGTTGATGACTGTGCGGGGCCGCGCGCCGTCGATCACTGCCCCGGCCGCAAGTTCGGGATGCCACGGCACGCCGATCTTGCGCACCAGCAACAGATCAAGTGGCGCATGCAGCGCGTGTGCGACCTCGATGCCGACGGGGACGCCGCCACGCGGCAGCGCGAGGACCAGCGGTTGGGCGTGCTCCAGATATCCAAGTTTTTGCGCCAGTTGCCGGCCAGCATCGCTACGGTCGCGGAACAGATGGTGATTCATGATGGCCGCGTTACTCTCAAATGAGTTTCGAGCCAGCGGCTCGCCAGACCTGCTTCAGCGCGCCCGGCTCCTAAAAGGTGAGTCGGCCCGGCACAATGCTGAGCTGCTTTTCAGCAGGCACTAGTTCAAGCGCGCGGCAGCCGATCGCCACGGCGACTCCGCTGTCACGATGAGGTGGCGCCGGCACCTGTGCTGGCGCCAAATTGCCCCGACAGGCGCATTTGCGCTGATCTTCGCGCTGGCCACGGCAGTCTGCCTCATCAGGGATCATATCGTGACATCGATAGTTATTCCTTGGCCTTATCAGCAACGCAATGACGCCCGGCGGTGTTCCATCAGGAGCTCGTCCGCGGAGCATCCGTTGAGTACCTTGGCAAGGCGGTGTGCAGATGTCTGAAACGCAGAATCCGGGACCTCAACATTCGGATGGTTCCCGAACCTATCCCGGCGAGAAGGCACGGCAGGGCGAGATCATCCTGCGCAAGCCATGGATGCGTGTGGTTTTCATAGCCGGCCTTGTGGGTTGCGTTCTTCTGGCCCTGGGCATTCGCATCGCTGCGGGGCTCTGATGCATTCACCCTCGAGGCCAGCCGTGCCGAAGAAGGAGAAGGCATCGCCGGCTGCTGCGCTTCTATGAGGGCGAACGCAAGCTGCGGCCGCTGGCAGACGTCCAATCGTTATATGATAGGCCATTGCACAACGTGCATGACAAGCTCTGTGATGTGCTGCTGTTCGCGAGCTCTCTAAAGGACGCGGGGTGCGGCGCGCGTGATCATCTCTCAGTGGCGTACCTCAGCGCGAAACCAGCGCGAGTTCTATGGTTCGCGCCCGTCGATATTCCTGAAAGGCGGCTATTGCACGGTTCGAAAGCGCCAGCCTGTTTCGCTGACCTTGTTCGATCATTTGTTCAATCTTGCCTATCAGGAACTGATTGACCTCCCCGGGATCATCGATCTCGCCGCTGCGTTCGAGAAACTCCCAGGCGATCTGCTTCGCTTCCGTAAGTAGCTGCGGATTGGCATCGTCCTTGAACCATGTCGACATCGTCTTTCCTCGACCGTTGATCGAGGAACTAGCCGGACCAGGCTTGGTTCCTAAATATCGCTGTCACGGAAAAGATTTGCACGCCGGGACGGAGTTTAGGAACGACATGGACGGCAGCTCGTTATTTCGACGGAGCCAGTAGCTTTGGAAAGGAGAAATCCCCCGAAGAAGCGAATGCTCTAAGCGCCCCGTCAGTTACTCAGTTAACTGGGCGGGGCCTTTTTTTGCGACCGCGCGCGGTGCCATATCGGGGCTTCGTTCCGGGGAACCAGTTCCCGGCCCGCGCGGTTAGGCCTGACTGGACTGCATGCCAAATCGCTTGAGGTGCTGCGTTGCATGCACAAACTCAGGAGCGTGGGCCGTCCGCGGACACGACGCGACAGCCTGATCGCCACCCGCAACAGACGTCTGAACCCGCGCGCGGCGCTGAAGCCGAGCAAGCGGAGCCATCTCCCGGCAAGCAGTCGTGGCGAGAACGGCTGCACGAGCATTGGATCCTGGCAAGCTTGACGGCATGCGTGCTGTTGATCGCGCTGATTGGCGGAGTTGCGTACTGGTTGCAGGTCCGCCATTTTGAATCGACCGACGATGCGTTCGTGGCTGCGCGCAGCTTTTCGGTCGCGCCGAAAGTGGGCGGCTATGTTGTCGCGGTGCCGGTCACCGATAACCAGCATGTCAATGCAGGCGATCTGTTGGCTCGCATTGACGATCGCGACTACCGAATTGCCGTCGATCAGGCGCAAGCGCAGGTCGCGGTCGCGCAAGCCAACGTCGCCAATATCGACGCGCAGATCGACAGCCAACAGGCACAGATCGATCAGGCCAAGGCGCAGCTCAAACAGGCCGAGGCGCAGCTTCAATTTTCAAGAGAGGAGGCCGATCGCGCCGGGGATCTCGTCCAGAAGGGCGCCGGCACGGTTCAGCGCGCCCAACAGACAAAGTCCGATCTTGAAGCCCAGCAGGCTAACACCAGCCGCGCCAAGGCAGCCGAGATTGGAGCAGAGCTGGGATTGAAAGTGCTGCAAACCCAGCACAAGAGTGCCGAGGCGTCAAAACAACAAGCGGGCGCCCAGCTCGATCAGGCCAGGCTCAATTTGCAATACACCAATGTCCAGGCGGCTCAATCCGGCCGTGTCGTCAAGCTGAGCGGAGCGAAGGGCGCTTTCGCTACCGCGGGGCAAAGCTTGATGATGTTCGTGCCGGATGAAGTCTGGATCACGGCCAATTACAAGGAGACACAGCTTGCCGACATGCGGCCCGGTCAGCCGGTCGAGATCAGGATCGACGCCTATCCGGGTCGCAAGCTCAAGGGGCACGTCGATTCGGTGCAGCCAGGTTCGGGCACCGCCTTCAGCCTGTTGCCTGCGGAAAATGCCACCGGCAATTTTGTGAAGGTCGTGCAGCGTGTTCCGGTCAAGATCGTGGTTGACGACTGGCCGCCCGATATTCCGGTCGGCCCGGGCATGTCGGTCGTGCCCTGGACCAGGGTGCGATGACAGACGTCTCGGACGGAACGAACTCCTCCTGGTCGCCAGAGCGTTCCGCGGCTGGCGGACATAATCCCTATCTCATCGCCTTCGTGGTCTCGATCGCAACCTTCATGGAGGTTTTGGACACCACAATTGCCAATGTCGCGTTGCGTCATATCGCCGGCGGGTTGGCCGTTGGCATCGACGAGAGCACTTACGTCATCACGAGTTATCTCGTTGCCAACGCGATCGTGCTGTCGATTTCGGGCTGGCTGTCTACGGTTATCGGCCGCAAGCGATTTTACATGATTTGCGTGGCAACGTTCGCCTTTGCGTCGTTGTTGTGCGGATTTGCCCGGAGCCTCGAATCTCTGGTTCTATTCCGCATCCTGCAGGGACTTGGCGGGGGAGGGATGGCGACTAGTGAGCAGGCGATTCTTGCCGATTCATTCCCACCCGCCAAGCGCGGCCAGGCCTTCGCCATCTACGGCGTAGCGGTCGTGGTCGCCCCTGTCATAGGTCCGACGCTGGGCGGATGGATCACCGACACCTATTCCTGGCATTGGGTTTTCCTGATCAACGTTCCGATGGGAATGTTGTCGCTGTTCCTTGTCGGGACGCTGGTTAGAGAGCCTTCGGGCGCCGAAGAAGAGCGGCACGAGCTCCTGAAAAACGGTCTGCGTGTCGATTATATCGGCTTCGTGCTGGTCGCGATCGGGCTTGGTTCGCTCGAATTCGTCCTTGACCAGGGACAGCGCAAGGACTGGTTCGGATCCAATATGATCCTCGGATTCGCGCTTGTCTCGGCGTTCTGCTTGCTGGCGCTCATACCGTGGGAATTGACCCGAAAGGATCCAATCGTCGACATCCGGCTGTTGGGACGCCGCCACTTCGGCGCCTGCTTCCTCGTTATGCTCGGCACCGGAGCCGTGCTGATCTCGACGACGCAGCTATTGCCGCAACTGCTGCAGACCGAACTCGGGTACACCGCGATGCTGGCCGGATTGGCCCTTTCGCCCGGTGGGATATTCACGCTGATGATGATGCCGATCGTCGGAAAACTGGTCGGCGTCGTGCAGCCGAAATACCTGATCATGATAGGCGCGTGTATTGTCGCACTTGCGATGTGGCACCTCACCGGCTTGAACAGCGATATCACCTATTCCTACGCTGCGTGGTCGCGCATCTTCCTCGCGCTGGGGTTACCGTTCCTGTTCCTGCCGGTCACGACCGCGTCCTACGACGGCTTGCCGCCGGACAAAACCAATCAGGCGTCAGCTCTGATCAACGTTGCCCGCAACATCGGGGGATCGATGGGAGTTGCGTTGGCGCAGAGTGTCCTGGCGCAGCGTCAGCAGTTCCATCAGAGCCGTCTGATCGAACATGCGGGGCCGTCCGATATCGGTTATCAGCAGACCGTCGATGCCGTGACGCGCTATTTCCAGTCGCAAGGCTCGAACGCCACCGAGGCAACGTCACAGGCGGTCGCGTGGGTGGGCCAAACCTTGCAGCCGCAGGTCGACTTCCTCGCTTATATCGATGTGTTCTGGACACTGGCAATCATCGGCGGTTTGATGATTCCACTTGCACTCATCCTCAAGCCGATCGACTTGAGCGCCAGCGAAAGGGCATTAGAGGTGAGGCTTCAAATCGCTCCTCTACCGACGCTTCGAGCGAAAAGAGGCTAGAATATCAACGTTGCCTTATTAACGCCCTTGCGCAACGCAACGGCATTGCGCTTGATATTCGCAGCCTTTTTCCTCATTTAAGTTGGTGGTGAGAAAAGCGCACGATGTCCTCGTGTCCGGGGATCTTCCTTGGCCGCGGCGGAGCGGATGGCCGAGCCTTTTGTCTTTGCGGCCTTCCGGGCCGCGCCAGAGCGGTCAGAGGCGCGGCGCGTTTGGCTCGAAACGCGGCACACTAAGAATGGTCCCGAGGAACGTCCTTGCGTGCATGCCGCAGCTCACGGCGATGTGCGTGGATCGTGTTCCAAAACTCAGGCGGTATGGCCGGGGTCGAATTCTGAAGGCGTTTTTTTCTTGCGCTGGGGGACCATTTTTGCGGGATCCGGCTTTCCCGGTACTCCCCTTGGTCCGAGTTGCTCTCGCTGGATGTCATCTTCGGACTGCCTTGGCCGTCCGTCGTCAACTTGCCGGCGAATCCTGACGCTTTCGTCGTAGATTTGCCGGCTGGTTTTCCGTTCTGTTGCCATCTGCTCGATCCCTTACTGGAAAAACCTGGGCCGGCGCTCGATCTTCGATTCATCGACGTCGCCTCTTGGTGCCGAAGGGATTAGCTTCCCGAGGACTATCGCCAGGACAACGGCACCCAAAAGACCGGCGATGAAAATGGCGCGACGGCCGGGCGTGTTGAGAATGATTTCACCGCCTCGGGCCTTTTCCGCAGGATACGGCTCCTTCGGCGGTGGCGCGGGTTGGGCCGGACCTTCTCTCACCATGAGACATCTCCGTGAATCAAAGCCCAACCGGCGCAATCGTTCCGGAGCCGTGCCGAGATGTCAAAAAATTGGCCTATTGCGGCCCGAAGGGAGAGGCGGCCCTCGCTGACCGTTATTCCGCGTCTGTTGTCTTCAGAAGTTGCGCGACTTCCATCAATTTTCGGCGCAGGCGTTCATCAGCAATGCCGAAATAGAGTTCGAGGAGTTAGCTGGCGATCGAACGCGCGGGGCGGGACTCGATCGGGCCGTCGCGCTCGCGCCGTTGGTAGCTCAAGCTTCCTCATGACGGATTGGGCCGATCGAGCGGGAAAAACAAATATTCTCAGCACTCAAGCATGGCCGCGATCAGCCATGCAACGCTGCTCCATTCCGGTTGCGTACCCCCCCCACCCAACCAATTGATATTGCTCGTCTATTCGCCATTTTTGGCGGCTTCATTTTGAATGGCGCGATTCCGCTGCCCGTTGTAGAGAGATGTCGCCATTTCGCTCGCCACCTGTTTGTTGCCGGTGACGCAGTCATCGGTGCATCGATGGGAGGAGTGGATCTCCAATCTCTCATAAGCTACCTCATGCGAAAGACGGGTTGAGACATCGCAGGTTCGGTTGGGGACCGAGACCTGGCACGTCCGGCATGCGCAATGGCATCTGCAATAATTTGCATTGTCATGGCTGTGGGCGATTAGGTCCGAAGCGGAGATTTGGGCGATGGTTCAATCAAAGGAAAGCGCAGGTGAGTAGAAGCCAGGCATGGAACATACGCCGAGCTGCTCCTTGCGTTTTGGGTCTCGATAGGTTTTAAGCCCGGTGACTTCATGACCATAGGCATGAACGAGAAGCGAGCTGCGTGGCTTTGCTGCGCTTTAAACAGTGTGACGCACTCCGCGTAGCTCATGCGCATTGAATTGTTCTGAGCCTCCACAAAGGAATCCATCATGGCCAAGATGACCAAGAATCAGTTGATTGATGCAATTGCAGAAGGAACGCAGGTTTCCAAGGGAGACGTAAAGGCCGTCATCGAGCATATGGCGATTGTGGGCTATAAGGAGCTGAATGAATCCGGCGAGTTCGTCATTCCCGGCTTCGTCAAAATGTCAGTCGTGAACAAGCCTGCTACTGAAGCCCGTAGCGGTGTAAATCCTTTCACGAAAGAGCCTATGGAGTTCGCGGCCAAGCCAGCCAGCAAGTCGGTCAAGGCGTCACCTCTGAAGGTTGCTAAAGACGCTGTTTGAAGCGGGCGAGTTGGTTGAGGTGTGTTCGTTCGTCTAGCCTGTGGGTAATTCCGTCACCACCTGGACAGACGCCCCCACCCGCGCGCTCTTCGCCCCGAGACGTAATCTCTTGGGGGCCTAGGGAACAGTCTCGCAAAGGCCATGCGGTGTAATGCCCGCGTGGCCCTTTTTTTGTTTATTTACTATTGTCTGACCGCAAAAATACGGACTCTGTTCGTTCTCCGTGAACAGATGCGGACGCTCAGACCTTTGTTTCGGTCAGCAAGCCGATGTTGGCGATTGACGCCAAGTTGGCGGGCCATGCGCGCGTTCGAGCAAGAGCTCAACCGGAATGCTCTGCCCGATTCGTGCCGGCGCGACCCTGCAGGCGCAATCATCCTTGACCTGGATCAAACGATCAATCGCGACAGGCACAGTTTTTCGCTTTCGAAAGCGCGGCGCGCGGCGCCGGCGCGGGCCGATACAAGCCCACGTGACCGCAAGCACTCCAGGCCAGCGCCATTGACTGTGTCCGAAGGCGATGAGGCGTCCATGAATCCATTGCTCAAGGAAATCCGGCACAATCCCCTGCTATGGCTGCTGGCGTTCGTGCCGGTGCTGTTCGTCGCGCAAAACGTCAAGCCGAACGCGCACACGCTGCTCTTCGTGCTGTCAGTCCTGGCAATCGTTCCGCTCGCCGGCCTGCTAAGTCACGCCACGGAATCTGTGATGGCCTGGATCCGCGAAGAGCGGGCCGATGCCGCCGCTACTGGTGTCGAACAGAGCACCGAAAAAGTCGCCGCAATGCCTAGCGTTTAGGCGCATCTTGAAGTGGCTGCACGCGCCGAACGGGCGTTGTTCCCTTGACCTATATCAATGGTCCCTGCCGCCCGGGCGCAATCCTCATGCAGGGCTGCAAGCAGTGAGAGAAGCGAGCATGTCTACCAACAAGCCGGCCTTCTCGGGCGAAGCGCTTCGGGGGCTCTTTGCATCCGGCCTCGAATATCTGGTCGATACGGGGCAGCGCAGTGTTCTGTTCCTCGATGTCATGCGCCAGCGCGGACTGCAATACCGCGAACACATCGCTGAAACCGCGCCTCATGTCCTCAACTACGAAGTTGAGTTGATCGTCGACGGCAGAACCCTTCGCCAAGCGGCGTGGCGATTGATAACAAGCGCCGCCCGTTCGTGGTGGTTGATCCTCGTGCGGGTCACGGGCCGAGAATCGGCGACGAGATCCGGGCGTATGGGCAGACCATCGTCTGTACCGTTCACGAGACGGTCGGGCATCTCGGCATCTTCGTCTCCGGTGCTCGAGCCGGCGGCGAGCCTCGCCGCCATCCCCAAATTGCTTCCGCCCGACGAAGACGAGCGGCGTGCCGGCCTGGAGGCAATTCGGGGCGTGCTGTCCGCGAGCGCGGAAATATCCGGCGAAGCAGCCAAGCGGCTCGATCGCGTGACTGAATTGTTCGGTCTCGCAGGAACACCGCAGGCGAAGGCCTCTTAGGCTTTGGCCGGTTGATCGGAGAGTTGGAAATGGGCATTGCATCCATAGAAGCGGGTGAAGCGAGAGCCGGCGTGAGATACGATCGCCTCATTGCAGCGGCTAAAGCGATCCCGCCGGCGACAACCATCGTCGTGCATCCATGCGATGAAGGTTCGCTGCGCGGCGCGGCCGATGCTGCCGAGGCAGGCATCATAAAGCCCGTACTTGTCGGACCATCAGCGAAAATCAGGGCGGTCGCGTTCAAGCACGGTATCGACATCAGCGCTTTCGAGCTGGTCGACGCCCCTCACAGCGAGGCTGCCGCCGCAAAGGCAGTCGAGCTGATTCACGCGGCCAAGGGCGAGATGCTGATGAAAGGCAGCCTGCATACCGACGAACTGATGCGAAGCGTTACCGCAAAGGCAGGCGGACTGCGTACGGAACGGCGGATCAGCCACGTCTTCGTGATGGATGTTCCGGCTTACAGCGAAACTATCTTCGTCACGGACGCCGCGATCAGCATCTTCCCGGACCTCGATGGCAAGCGCGATATCGCGCAGAATGCGATCGATCTCTATACGCAGATGGGACTTGGCACATCTCCCCGGGTCGCCATCCTCTCGGCGGTCGAGACTGTCACATCCAAGATTCCGTCCACCGTCGAGGCTGCTGCGCTATGCAAGATGGCGGACCGCGGGCAGATCACGGGCGGGCTGCTCGATGGGCCACTTGCCTTCGACAATGCGATCGACCGGGAAGCGGCACGAATCAAGGGCATCAAGTCGGAGGTCGCGGGGCGGGCCCAGATTCTCGTGGTGCCGGATCTCGAGTCCGGCAACATGCTGGCCAAGAACCTGGCGTACTTCGCCAGGGCGGACAGCGCCGGCATCGTGCTCGGCGCCCGTGTTGCTGTTGTGTTGACGTCGCGGGCGGATTCCCCGAGGTCCCGAATGGCATCCTGCGCCGTTGCGACGCTCTATGCCGACGGACGGCGTCGCCGCGCGCAGACAGCCGCAGCGTGACGGCCATGGACACCATCCTCGTCATCAATGGCGGCTCTTCAAGCGTCAAATTCCAGGTGTTTGCCGTGGATGGCAACGGTGGGCTGCGTCGGCGGATCAAGGGGCAGATGGACGGGATCGGCAGCCGTCCCCGGTTGCGTGCTACCGGCGCGGCAGGAGAGGCGTTGGCGGATCGAGTCTATCCGATCGAGAACGTACCTGATGTCCCGACCGCCTTGATGCTCGCCAGCACCTGGCTACGGGACGAACATCAATTGAGGCCGCTCGCCGTCGGCCATCGCGTCGTCCATGGCGGTCCCGACTACGATCGCCCCGTATTGATCGATCATGGCGTGGTCGCGCGTCTTGAGCGGTTGACGGCACTTGCGCCGTTGCATCAGCCCCACAACCTGGCGCCGATCCGAATCCTGCTTGCCAAATTTCCTGCGCTGCCCCAGGTCGCCTGCTTCGACACGGCTTTTCACCGCGACCACGACGAGGTCGCCGACCACTACGCCATACCCTTTAGGCTGCACGAGGAGGGAGTCCGCCGTTACGGATTTCATGGTCTTTCCTATGAGTACATCGCACAGACGCTGCCGGATGTCGCACCCGAAATCGCCAGGGCCCGGGTGATCGTGGCGCATCTCGGAAGCGGCGCCTCCATGTGCGCCATACACGGCGGACGGAGCGTGGAGAGCACGATGGGATTCACCGCGCTCGATGGGCTCCCGATGGGAACGCGCACCGGCCAGATCGATCCCGGAGTCATTCTGTACCTGATGACGGCAAAGGGCATGTCAGCAGCCGAGGTGCAGGATTTTATCTACCGCGATTGCGGGCTGAAGGGACTTTCCGGCGTCAGCAACGACATGCGGGAGCTTCAGAACAGCTGCGATCCCCATGCGGTGTTTGCCGTCGACTATTTCGTCCACAGGGTTGCGCTGCAGGCCGGAATGCTGGCTGCGGCCCTGCAAGGTCTCGATGGTTTCGTCTTCACCGCAGGGATCGGTGAAAATTCCGTCGGCATTCGGGCACGGATTGCGGAGCGGCTCGAATGGCTCGGGGTGTCTCTCGACCCGGTCGAGAACGCTCGCCACAGCTCTCGGATATCGCGCGGGGACAGCAAAATTCCGGTCTACATCGTGCCGACCAACGAAGAACTCATGATTGCACAGCACACATTGTCGCTGCTGTGGAATCGACACTCATCGTCCAGTCTGAAACGCGAGAGAACGTCATGACCATTCCGGTATTTCCAGAAACCAAGATTGCGCTGAAGGGACGGAAGGGACTGATCGTTGGTATCGCCAACGATCAGTCGATCGCATGGGGATGCGCCAAGGCGTTTTGGGCCCTTGGCGCGGATCTCGCGGTCACCTACCTGAACGAGCGGGCCAGGAAGCACGTCGAGCCACTGGCAAAGGATCTCGAGGCTTCGATCTTCATGCCGCTCGATGTGAATGCCGAAGGACAGACCGAACAGGTGTTCGAGCGAATCGGGAAGGAGTGGGGGCAGCTCGATTTCCTGCTGCACTCGATCGCCTTTTCTCCCAAGGAAGCGCTGCATGGGCGCGTCGTCGATGTCGAGCGCGACGGCTTCCTCAAGACGATGGACGTTTCCTGCTGGTCGTTCATGCGGATGGCGCATCTGGCGGAGCCGCTGATGAAGAATGGCGGCACGCTTTTCACCATGACCTATTACGGCAGCCAGATGGTCGTCAAAAACTATAACGTCATGGGCGTTGCGAAGGCGGGCCTCGAGGCCGCCGTCCGCTACATCGCAGCCGAACTTGGCCCCAAGGGGATCCGGGTGCACGCGATCTCGCCGGGGCCATTGGCGACGCGCGCTGCTTCAGGAATTCCCGAATTCGACGAGCTGATGGACAAGGCGCAAACCACCGCGCCTGCACGGAGTCTCGTGAGCATCGACGACGTCGGTGCGGCGACGGCATTCCTGGCGCTCGACGCCGCGAAGCTGATCACGGGCGGCGTCATGTATATCGACGGTGGATATCACATCATCGATTGAGACGCACGGCGGTCGACGTGGCGCCGGTCAAACGTTGGTCTCTGCTTGGACCGATGACCGCGATGAACGGGGTTCTGTTGTTCGGCTGGTCGACGGCGGTGATCTTTGAGGTGTTGCGCACGACGCTGCTGGCGCGCGGCGAGGAGGGAGCTCAAGCGAAATGAGGATGGCCCAAGTAGCCTCTACGCACGTGCCCTTGATCTGTATCAAGCCGGCAGAGGGGGCCGTGGTCAGCCTTAGGGCAGGCGTCGTGCTGCGCCCGCGGCCGGTCGCGCGTGCGGTGGCGACGCCCGGCGTCGGCCGTGTCGGCACGCCCACGAACCGCGGTGGCCCGGTGGATCGCGTCGGTCGGCGCTGACCGGACCTTTCTTGCCGCCATAGCACCTCGTTGATGTCTCGGATTGCTCGACGTCGAGGTGGAAGGCGGCTCTTGCCAAGACACGACCGTACCCGGGTTCGACCTCGAAGCGGGTGCGGCGTCGCGACGGAGTAGCGTATGCCCTTGGCGCGATATTTCCTTTATGTCGGCGGAATACTGCTCACTCTGGTGTTCGTTCTGGACGCATGCCTGACCGGACTGCCGGTCATTGAGAGATCGCACGCCAATTCGTCCGTCATCCGCATTCACTCCGATCGGAAATGGCCGGAGCGCATCGTTTTCGATACCACCCTTCCGACGATCGTTCCCGCGCCGACCGCGATCGTGGAGGGCCGCGTGGCCAGTCCAGCGACGGCCTCCGGCGTCTCTATAAAGGAGAGGGAACGCGAAGCATTTGCGTTGATGCAACCATCCGACGCGAAGCGGCTGGAGCCATCCAACCCGCGACGGCGAGAACTGAAGCCGCAACGGCCACGCAAAATCGTGAAGCGGCACGTGACGCCACATCCGGTCTTGGTCGCGCGGCAGCCGCGGTTCGGCTGGTTTGGCAACACCATCTGGTGATGGCATCCGCAATCCTGTCGCCAACCGATTGTAGAACGGCAACCACCCTTTTTTCACTTCGGGATGCAGAGCGGCCTAAGCGTCTCGTCAGAGCTGCGGGCCTTGTCCATCGGACCGCGGTTTTGCTCCGCGCCGTCTTCAGACCCCACCTCGCGATGACGCCCTTGCGCTTCGCTAACCCTTCGCCGTCATCAGGCTGGATAGAGGACTTCCACCTCCAAGCTGTCGTTCATACTCGGCACATACAAAAAAGCCCCGGCACTGTGCCGGGGCCAAGGCTCGACTTGCTGGAGACAAACCCTTGATCAGTAGCGAGCCGCGACAGGCGCCCCGAAACCGCCGAAGCGGTAGTTGATGCGAGCGGTGACGATATCGACGTCCTGAGTGATGCGGTCGTTGCCGAGGAAGGCGCCGGTCGCGTCGACAAAGGTGTGGGTGCGGTCCTGCATGAACAGGTGATTGTACTCGACGCCGACCGACCAGTTCGGGGCGAAGCCGAATTCGATGCCCGCGCCGACCACGGCACCCCAACGGGTATCGTCGCCGGTGGTGGCAGCCAAGACGCCCGTGGGAACATCAAAGACGCGGAAACGATCCGCCGTAACGGCCGCACCGCCCTTGACGTAGAACAGCACGTTGTTGGCGGCGTAACCGATCTGGCCCGTGATCAGGCCGAACGCATCGATGCGCGACTCGTTACGGGCGGCGGGGAAAAGCAGGCTCACATTGCTGCCCTGGAAGTCGGCCCAGTTGCCCTGGCCTTCAACACCGAACACCCAGGTGCCGGCCTGCCAGCGATAACCGATCTGACCGCCGACGGTGCCGCCGTCTGCGTCATGGCAACCCTCGGCCCCGATGAACGCGCCGGTCACGTCGACGAAATCCCAGCACTTGCGGCTCGTACCCCAGCCGCCGTTGGCGCCGATGTAGAAGCCAGTCCAGTCGTAGATCGGAGCCACGACCGGCGCGGGTGGCCGTGCCTTGACTGCCATATCCGCAGCGGATGTGGGGGCGGCGATGCCGACCAATGCTACAAGACCAACGGTAGCCAGCAGAAAACTTTTCATTTTTTCCTCTCCATTTCCGTTGGCTTTAAATTGTCCCCACCAACGGGTGTTGCAGGCGTTGCATTGATTCCAACTTGCAACTGAAACCTACGTACTTTAGGCAAAATGCTCGTGCCAAAATGGCAACACTCAAGAGCAATTGGTGAGCGCTCATATTGCTTTGTTGATTATCGTGCATATGGCGGGCACGGCTGTGCGCCGCGAGAGTTCCGCGCGCCCTTTGAAGGTGCGGTTTATTCGATCTTCCCAGAGTGCGGGTCAGTGCTTTCCGCCGCGTTGCCGCTGTCTTGTTGCTGTCCTTCGTCAAGCCATGACGGAATGTTTCCCGATGGGATCGCGCGTCTCGGCAAATGAGGAATGATTGTTCCGGCGGTCACGACCAATCCCTCGTCGAATTTCGCACGTGCAAAATTCCTGGCTTCCATTTCGGTTTCAAACGTTTGGGTCGATCGGGAGCGCCGGCTGCGGACCGCTGTGCCTCGCCATGGGAGTTCGAAGGTCACATACCAAGTGTGCTTCTTCATCCGATGATTCCGATGGATCTGCCAGCCGGAGCGTCTCCGGCATCGCGTTCAGCGACGGTGGAGCGCGATCAGCTCGGCGACGCACGCAGGACGCTGGCCGCCTTCGATTTCGATCACCATGTGGTAGTTGACCCTCAAGCCATCGGGCGGGACGTCTTCCACTTCGGCGATGCTGGTGCGGCCTCTGATCCGTGAGCCGGCCGGGACGGGAGAGAGATAGCGGATCCGGTCTGCGCCATAGTTCAACGTGTTGCGCAGTCCTTTGAGCCCCATCACGGAACGAATGAACATCGGGGCAAGGCTGAGCGACAGCAGGCCGTGGGCGATGGTGACGCCGCCCGGAAGCTCCTTCCTTGCCCGCTCCTGGTCGACATGGATCCATTGATCGTCGCAGGTCGCCTGCGCAAAGAGGTTGATGCGTTCCTGGGTTACGTCAATCCATTCGCTGGCTCCGACTTCGGTGCCGACCGCTGCCTTGAACTCGCTGAAGTCGCTGAAGATGCGCATTGCTGGTCCTCGTGCCTAAGCTTGTCGGATCAGATTTTCATTTGGGGAACGTTGGCTGGGATGAACAAGTCCGCTTCCGTTACCGCCATGACCTCGGCGATGGTGACGCCCGGCGCGGTCTCCTGAAGCGTTATCCGTCCAGCGGTGAAGCCGATCACCGCCATATCGGTGACGACCAGGTCGACCGGCCGGGAAGAAGTCAGCGGCAGTGCGCATTTCTGCACGATCTTCGATTTTCCCTTGGCGGCGTGCTGCATGGCGACGATGACGCGCTTTGCCCCGGTCACCAGGTCCATCGCGCCGCCCATCCCCGGCACCATCTTGCCGGGGATCATCCAGTTGGCGAGGTGTCCTTCGGCGTCGACCTGCAGGCCGCCGAGGACCGTTATATCCACGTGACCACCACGGATCAATCCGAACGACATCGCGCTGTCGAAGACGCAGGCGCCGGGCAGGGCGCTGATCGGCCGTCCGCCGGCATCGGTAAGGTGGGGGTGAGCCATGCCTTGCTCCGGTATGGGTCCCGTGCCGATCAATCCGTTTTCCGACTGAAAAAATACCTTGAGATCGGACGGAACAAAGTTTGCGACCAGTGTCGGAATTCCGATGCCGAGATTGACGAGGTTACCTGCGCGGAGTTCGCGTGCCACCCGTCGCGCGATGATCGATTGAGCATCCACGGGTCACCCGTTGGCGATGAGGTAATCGACGAGCGGCGCGGGCGTTACGACATGGTCGGGCGCGATGACGCCGACGGGAACGATGTTCTCCGCGGTGACGATGACGGTATCGGCCGCCATTGCCATGACGGGATTGAAGTTGCGTGCGGTCAACGCGTAGGCGAGGTTGCCGAGATAGTCGGCTAGAAACGCATGGATCAGCGCAAAGTCCGAGCGAAGCGCCGTCTCGAGCAGGAAGCTCTTGCCGTCGACCTCGATCCTTCGTTTGCCTTCCTCGACCATGGTGCCGACGCCCGTCGGCGTCAGTACGCCTCCCAGGCCGCAGCCGCCGGCCCGAATGCGCTCGACGAAGGTGCCCTGAGGCACCAGGTTGACGGCGACCTGGTTGGCCATCATCTGCTTTTGTACGTTCGGATTGAGCCCAATGTGGCTTGTGGTCAGCGTCGAGACCAGCGCCGCATCGAACAGTTTCCCGACGCCCTTGCCGGGGAACGCGGCGTCATTGCTGATGATGGAGAGTTCGGACTTCCTTTGCCTGACCAGTTCGTCCAGCAGACGCTCCGGCGTTCCGACCCCCATGAACCCACCGACCATCACGGTTGAGCCGTTGGGGATCCTGGCAACCGCTTCTTCCACGGAGACGGCTTTCATCGGAGACTCCGAAATCGCTTGCGCTTGCAGGCGCTTGCCCGAAGGTGGAGCGAAGCCGGCATGAAGCTTTGATCTGTATCAAGGCTTCCGCTTCTGGTATCGATGCCATTGCCGGGATCGCCGTCTATCGGTGCTTGCGGCGTTCTATGCCAATCGAGGACAGCATATCGTCCCATAGCTTGCGTACCTGCTCGTGGCGGCTCTCGATGGCCGTGTCCACTTCGTTGCGAAGCGGCAGCAGGTCTGAGTCAATTCGCCTGTTGCCATCGACCGTCTGGTCAATGGCCCTTCAAGCGAGACCACTGTCGGTGTTGCGCCAACGTCGACCAGCGCAGCGCCGAACGCCGGCCTGAACAAGTAGGAACCTGATGGTGGCACGGGTGCGAGCGGGTGAGGTCCAACTCGGCTGGCGACAGTGGGGCGAGGGCGATGTCACCGTTGTCTTCATCCACGGCAATCTCGCCAGCAAGGACTGGATCGAACTCGCCGCGCCGCTGTTCCCCAGCGGCGTTCGTGTGATCGGCATTGACTGGCGCGGCTGCGGCGAAAGTGACCGGCCGCCGCCGGCGGCCGATTTCTCCAACTATTCCATGCGCCAGCATGCGCTCGACATGCTGGCCGCACTCGATGAGTTGCAGATTCCCTTCTGCCACCTCGCCACCCACTCCACCGGCGGCATCATTGCCGCGCGCATGCTGCTCAAGCAGCCCGAACGCTTTGGCAGGGTGTTCGCGCTGGATCCGGTTACGCCGCTGGGCATGGCCTTCAATGCCGAGCAGACCGATCTGTTTCGCAAGATGATGAGGAGCCGGGAGCTGACGCGCGCGGTCATGGCCACCGCCGCGGCCTCGCTGTTCGTCCCCGAGAGCCTTGCGCCAAATACCGTGCCGCGCTTTCGCGAGGGCCTCGCTGAGATCCAGGCGTTCTACGAACGCATCCTGGAGCAGACATTCGGTGTATCCGAGGGCGTCTGGCTCGGGACGCCGTTCAACCTCAATCTGGAGCGGGAGAGCGGTGACCTGGAACGGCGCATGGCGGAGATCTGGCACCCGCACCTGGTGCTGTGGGGCGAGAAGGATGGCTGGATAGCTCCTGTCGATCTCAAGACCATGGCAGCAGCCATGCCGGATTGCCGGCTAATCACGGTGCCGGGCATTGGACATTCAATGAATCTCGAATCGCCCGCTCTCTACGCCGGATACTTTGGCGCATGGTTCGGCGGGCTTCCCGGAAGCGAAGTCGCGATCTAGCTCCGCGCTAAAGGTCCAGCTCCGCCAGCCGTCCCCGGTCCAGCAGTACGATTTGCCGCTGGGTCTGGCCGAGAAAGCCGAGAATGCCCATGCCGTGAAGATGTGACAGCGCCCGGGACACCGTTTCGAGCGTCAGGCCGAGATAGTCGGCGATATCGCGACGCGACATCGGAAGGGCCATCACGCCGGCGGCCGTCAAGCGGAGGTCCATCTCGCGCAGGAATGCGGCGACGCGTTCCAGCGACGTCTTGCGCCCCAAGAGCAGCATGTGGTCCTCGGCATGCCGGAGGTTGCTCGTTGTCATATTCAGGAGATCGAGCGCCACCATCGCGTCTGTTTCCGCAACGTGCTCCAGGCTGCATCGTTTCATCAGCCGTACTGTCGTATCGACGATCGCTTCCGCGGTAAATCGATGGGTTAAACCGTTCTCCAGTCCAAAAATGTCGCCGGCGAGGTGGAACGCGCCGATCTGGCGGCGGCCGTCGGAAAGAAGCTTGTGGGTGCGAACCGCGCCGTCTCCGACCTGGTAGATATAGTCGGCAGGTTCCGCCTCTCCAAAGATTTCTGTGCCCTTGTTGTACTTGAATTCGCTGAGGATTACCCTTGCCCGTGAAAGCTCGCCGAGTTGCCCCAGAGTCCTCGGCCTGCTTCCGGGATGAGCATTGACGTTGACAAACATGGATCTCTCCCTGTTTGAGACAATTTGTTCGCATCCCGGAGGGGCCTTCGTTGCCATGTGTCTATGCGTGGCTGGCCGCTCCCGGAATTGTGTTAAACCAGAGCGTGCAGGGAAGGCTATTGTATCGAGGGTCATTGGCCTCTGGGACAATGACCGGAAGGCCAATATTACAGTAGAACAGTAAGAAATTTTTATAGGACGTGCCCGCTGTCCCGGCCGACGTCTAATTTTTTGTTTCATTGGCGATGGTGGGGACAATTCTTCATCGCCTAACCTCGGTTCTGATGCCATGGGCGACTGGATCAGTGCGTTGTTGATGAGTGTAGCTGTCGTCCTCACCCCTCTCCCGGTGACGGCGCAGGAGTTGCGTTCGCGATCGATACTTGTTCTGGACCAATCCCAATCTACGGGGCCGTTTTTCCTTCAGGTGTTCGCTGGGCTCCGCGCCGGGATCGACGGCGGTGCCAGCGCTCACACCACGCTTTTCTCCGAAAGTCTCGATCTCAGCCGTTTTGATGGCGATGCCTATGACGAAAGTCTGCGCCGTCACTTCAGCGAGAAATATCGAGACAAGGATATCGGCGTTATCGTCACGATGGGCGCCGGCGCCCTGGAGCTTGTGCAGCGCTGGAGGGATGAATTATGGCCGGGAATTCCTGTCGTGTTCGGGATGGTCGATGAGATCGACTACGCCCGGCTGAAATTGCCGAACGATATAACGGGCAGCACTCTCAAGACGCGACTCGCCGATTCAATCGGGGTCGCGCGAGCGGTGGTGCCTGATCTCGAAACCGTCGTCTTCGTTGGCGATCATTGGGACCGCCAGAACATATTCGGGAGCTGGGGCCTTGAGATACCCAAGGCCACCGCGGGATTGAATGTCATTGATCTCGTGGGCGCGACGATGGCGGAAGTGCGCAAGAGGGTCGAAGCGCTCCCCGCGCGCAGCGCCATCATCTATTCCGCAATGTATTCCGATGGTGAGGGTACCTACTATTCGCCTGCCAAAGCGTTTGAGCTGGTTGCGGAGAAGGCGAATCGGCCAATTATCGTTGCGGCGGAACCGCTTGTTGAGCTGGGCAGCATCGGGGGCTCTGTCATCGTTCCCGGTCTGGTTGGCGCTGACGCCGCAAAGCTGGCGTCGCGGATTTTACACGGAGAACCGGCGTCGAGTATTCCCGTAACGATGTCGCAAGCGGTGAAGCCGATCTTCAATTGGCTGCAGATGCAGCGATGGGGGGTCCGCGGGTCTGATTTGCCTCCCGGAAGCGAAATTCGTTTTCGCGAGCCAAATGTGTGGGAGAAGTATCGTTGGCAGTCCCTTTCTGTTGCGGCCGCGTTGTTGATACAGGCCGGGCTGATTTCGATTTTGCTGCACGAGCGGCATGGGCGAGCCATTGCTGAACGCGAATCCCGGAATCGCCTGACCGAGCTGGCCCACGCGAATCGTCAGGCGACAGCCGGGGAGCTGACTTCCACGATCGCGCACGAGCTGAATCAGCCCCTCGGTACAATTCTGACCAATGCTGAGACGGCAGAACTGATATTGAGTTCTCCGGCGCCGAACTTAAGCGAGGTCAAGGAAATCCTTGCCGACATCAGGCGGGATGATATTCGCGCCAGCGAGGTCATTCATCGCATGCGCAGCTTCTTGAGAAGGACGCCGTTCGAGGACAAGGCTGTCGACCTCAACGATACCGTGCGCAAGGTATTCGATTTCCTGTCGGTTCAGGCATCGGTGCGAAAAGTTGCGCTGTATTTCGAGCCCTCGGGAGAGCCGCTTCAGGTGAAGGGCGATCAGGTTCAGCTTCAGCAGGTCATCATGAACCTGGTTGTGAACAGCATGGATGCGATGGCTGCGATACCAAATGGGCGGACCGTGATTGGGCGGACCGAGATGAATGGTGGGTCGTCCGCAGTTGTTTCGATTTCGGATTCCGGTCCCGGGATTCCGACCGAGAAGTTGAACGAGGTCTTTGATCCATTCTTCACCACCAAGCAGCAAGGAATGGGAATTGGCCTGTCGATCTCGCGCACCATCGTTCAGGCGCATAACGGGCGCATCTGGGCGGAAAATCAGAAGGAAGGTGGTGGCGCGGTGTTTCGTTTGTCTCTGCCGCTATCCTTATCGTAGGGGGGTCCATTGCCGGGGTATGTGCATATTGTTGACGACGACGCCTCGTTTCGGACGGCTATCGAACGTCGTTTGAAGAAGGCCGGTTACGAAGTCGCGACTTATCCGTCGGCCCAGCATTTGCTCGACAGTCTGCCGAGCGAAAATGAATTGGGCTGCATTTTGCTCGACGTGCGAATACCGGGATTGAGCGGTCCGGAGCTGCAGGGGCGTTTGAGCGAAATCGGCTCGATCTTGCCGATCGTTTTTCTCACGGGCTATGCGGATGTCCAGACCACGGTGCGGGCCATCAAGGCGGGCGCAGAAGATGTTCTCACCAAGCCGGTATCGTCGGAGGAGCTGCTTGCCGCAGTTGAGCGGGCCCTGGCTCACCACGAGGTAATGCGCGGCCAGAGAACCCAGCTCGACGTCGTGCGCGCTCATATTGCGAAGTTGACGCCGCGCGAACGCGAAGTCTTCGAACTCGTCATTCGCGGCAAGACCAACAAGCAGGTCGCCAACGTATTGGGCGCGACCGAACGCACGATCAAGGCGCATCGCCACAGGGTGATGGAGAAGCTGCAAGTGCAGTCTCTTGCCGAATTGGTCTCCCTTGCCGAGCGGGCCGGAGTTTTGAGAGATCCGTCGAGTACCAGACAGACGAATTGAGAAGTCGTCAACAGGATTTGAGTTCGCATTGTCCCATGGGACAATAGTAAATGCGGGACTCAGGGCTTACCAAAATAGTGTGGTGAGTCGGGGAACCACGACCTGATCGGCTTCGGCGGACGCTGACAGGTTTCAGATCGTCTCCTGGAAAGACGTTCAAGGCGCGATCAGGGATTGCGATCTTGGGAAATAGGAATGTCGTCTTTGTCGTCGATGATGACCCTGGAATGCTCAAAGGGCTAAAGCGGCTGCTACGCGAACACGGTTACGACAGCGTTGTGTTTTCGTCCGCCGAGGAGTTCCAGAATCACGACGATTTCGAGTCGGCGTGTTGCGTGGTTCTCGACATCGATCTGAACAACGAATCTGGAATTGAACTGAGGCACCGTCTCAGAGCGGCGGGGATTTCACTGCCGGTTATTTACATTACCGCCAACGACAGCCCCACGGTCCGCATGGCCGCAATCGACTCCGGCTGCATTGCCTATCTTACAAAGCCATTCCGGGCGAAGTCGCTGATCGAGCCGATCGAAAAATTAGCGGCCAGGGCAGCGTAGATTGTCGCCGTCGCGAACACTACGCTTCATGCCGAGATCCGGCAGCATCAGGACCGACGTCGCGGAAGTTCGGATTGTCGCAACTGCCGACCTTTGAAAAGAACAGCGAGTACAAGCCGCGTTCCGGATCATCGAGTGCGGCCGCGCCGTATCCGGTGCCGGAGGGCGCAACGACCATGTAGCCCCGCCGGGCATGCCGTGCATCCCTTGCTTTGCCGACGCTGGCAGTGACCGTCGGATAGCGAAAGCCTTTCCTGACGGGACCCCGTGCCGTTGATCCGGATCAATCGAGCCCGCGGGTCACGGCCTCAACTGGTATGGGCGCGTCTCACGATGACGGAGCCTGAGGGCCGTCAGGAGCACTAGCCAAGTCGCCAATGTCGGGTCCGGGTCACAACGGCCCGGACTGAAATCCCTCCAAGAGTGAATAATGATGATGTTGCATCACAGGCGATCGGTAGTGGTAGCGCTGTTAGGATTGCTGACTTCGGCGGTCGCTGCGACGCCGGCATCGGCGGAAATCGGAACGGTGAGGGTGGTCTTCACCAAAGGTGAGTTTATCGTTGGCGTCG
This sequence comes from Bradyrhizobium algeriense, assembly GCF_036924595.1. NCBI lineage: Bacteria > Pseudomonadati > Pseudomonadota > Alphaproteobacteria > Hyphomicrobiales > Nitrobacteraceae > Bradyrhizobium > Bradyrhizobium algeriense. The sequence goes on from NZ_JAZHRV010000001.1 coordinate 1,469,561, forward strand.
GCGGTGGCGACGGTGTGCTGACATTCCGCGGCAAAAACTATCCATCTACGGTTTCGGGTGCCAGCGTCGGCTTCACCGTTAGCGCATCGACCACCAGGCTGGTCGGCAGGGCATTGAACCTGAGGGGTCCCGGTGACATTGCCGGGTCATACGCCGTGGTCGGCGCCGGTGGAGCGCTTGCGGCCTGAGCCGGCGGCGTGCAGTTGCGGAATGCCAACGGCGTCATCCTGCAGCTCAGCGGTCCAAAGGTTGGCGTGGAACTGTCGGCCGCCATGGGCGGGGTGACGATCGCCATGCGATGAGTTTGCGGAAACGAGTTTGCGTCGAGGCGCCTGTCGGGCGCCTCGGCTCGCCGGATCGCGATTACTCGCCCCAAGCGATCGTAATGCTGATGTCGCCCGGCACACCTCCGGGAAAATCGACGATCTGATAGCGGATGCGGTAGCCGCGCGGCTTCAGATAGTCGGACCAGAGCTGAAAGATTTCCTGCGCTATTCCCGTTAGCGTCTTTTCCCAGCCCGGCTCCTGTTGATTGATGGCGCGGCCGTTGTCGGTGCACAGCGTGTGGGGGAACCGATAGACCTGAACCTCGCTCAGCCCATTTCGTACCGCGCGCTGGATGACGGTCGAGGCAAGCTTGACCTTTTCGTCTTCGGTCAGGCCCGACGGCTTGCTCAGTTTTTCGATCAGCTTGTGCTTTTCAGATTCGGCTGCGGCAGTTCGGCGGGCATATTGTTCGGCCCTTTCAGCCTCCTGGAGGGCGGCTTGCTTCTGGATTTCCCTTGCCGTGGGCAGCAGTTCGTCGATTTTCTCGGGCATGGCTGATCCTTCCTCAATGACCGTCGCGCCTGAACCGGTAGCTAGCGTCAGCGCCGAGACCGCTCCTTTGATCCAAATCAAGCATTTGCGACGCCGCGCGACTTCAATTTTCGGCAGCGCCCGGCCGAGCGAGGAGATGGCATGAAGCGGTTACTTCACCGGCAAGTTTGATTTTGTGCCGACGGTCGGATCATTCCGCGGCGACGTGATCAGCCCGGCTGCGACGGTCCTCATCGTGTGCAACGAAGAGATGACCGGCGTGCTTGATGACGTTTTTGGTCGTCTCGCGGATGTGGCGCTCGATGAGTTCCTGAGCCTTTGCCGTATTCCGCGCGATCGCCGAATCCATGATCATCTTGTGTTCGACATCCTTGGCGCGCCACTTTGGCCGGAACTGCGACGACATGCGTCGGTAGCGGTGCGCGCGTTCGAACAGCTTCTGGCGGATCTCCAGCAGGTTGGGGGAGCCGCAGGCGGCGACGAGCGAAAAATGAAAGTCGCCGTGCAGTTTGTCCCACTCGCCGGAAAGATAGTAGTTGGGGCCGAGGCGGTTCTGGAGGCGGTCCATCCGGTGGAAAGCGCCGATGATATCGGCTTCCCAATCGTCGTTACCATGCTTGATGGCAAGCCCGATGCATTCACGCTCGACGAGCACGCGGACGAAGGTGAGGTCATTCAGGTCGTCAATCGAGACCGGCGCGACCACAAAGCCGCGCTGGTCCTCAGCGACCACGAGGCCTTCGGCCACGAGACGCGAGAGTGCCTCCCGCAGCGTAGAGAAGCTGACGGCGTACATCTCGCGCAGCGCTTCGAACCGAAGCTTGGCGCCGGGCTTCAGCGTGCAGCTGATGATGTCAGTGCGCATCCGGTGCAGCACGTCCGCCGCGCGCGTTTCTCCTGCTGGCTTGAGCCTGTCGCGCATCCGCGTCGTCCTGGGTAGCTGTCCGCAACACGTCATGGGTTGCAGTCCGCACACTAGGGCCGATTTTCGAAAAAATCAAACAACGTCCGATGATTGGAGGTCGATCAGGCCGGGTGAGGGAGCCCAAGGAATCCGGAGCCATGCCGGCGGCCTCGGCTCCGAAACCGGCAATTTCTCGGACTGCCTGACCGGGAGGTCAATGGGATGTGGCGTCCGGGTCGAGCGCTTTGGAAAGAAAGTCGCTTGCGAAGTCGACGATTGGCTGCGCCGAGGTGAGCGTGCAGCGCGCTCGCCCGACAGGACCCACCTGAGCCTGCCCGAGTTGCATGAACTGCTCGCCGATGAGCGGAAAATATCTATTCAAATCATCGCCCACATCCGGTGCGGAGATCCATGCTCGCTCGCTGCCGGCATCCACCGGAATCTTCCGCATCTTCCTCCGCCCGTGCGGTAGGCGGGATTCGGCAAAGTGAAGCAGTGTGGCCCGATTGAAGCCCACTCCGAGCAGCAGCAATTTGGCATCGAGTTCATACAGACGCGCGAACGGCGACCCCGCACCTTGCCCCCATGACAGTTCATGCGGGCTCACAATGAACCTGGCCAGCGGCCCGCGCGCGGTGACCGAGACTTGCGGATGCTCGCTTCGCATGACATCGGGCCAGGTTCGAAACGTCTCCGCGATGGCGCCCATGCTTGTCGGCGTGATCGCAGGATCAAAGGCAGGCACGTGCCGTCGCACGAATTCGATAACGTCATCCCCAAAGTGATGATCTTTCCAGGTTACCGGATCTGACACCTCGGGGCTGAACGCCGGCATCACCAATGTGCCCTGCGGTCCCAGGACGTCCATCAACGCGCGAACCACCGTCGGCGCACCGCCCAGCACATGGCCGATAGCGCTGAGAGACGAATGCACCATGAGTACCTGCCCGGTACTCACTCCCAGCCGCCGAAGGTCCGAGGCAATTCCGGCCTTGGTGTGCGGCGCCTCGCGGGTTCGCGCATTTGAATCAGCGCCCATGCAAATCCATCGTGCGTCTCGGCATTCGAAATCCACCGCGGCCATTGAACCGCCTGCGCGCATCAAACCCAGCAGGCCTTTTCAATTAGCAGTGCCATTTGTGCCGGTAAATGGCCTGTCCCATGATTTTGTCTGAGCCAGGCTTCAATTGTGCCCGTCAGGGAGTTTCGGCGGACAGCGTGCTGGATCGGCAGGGCCAAGCTGACCTTGCGTCAGGATTTTCGATGTTTCGCGTTCACCGCGATCGCAGCCGCCGCGGTGCGGTTCTCGACGCCGAGTTTCGAGTAGATCTGCTCGAGGTGCTTGTCGACGGTGCGCGGGCTCAAGCCCAGAATTTGCGCGATGTCGCGGTTGGTCTTGCCCTTCGACAGCCACGACAGCACTTCGCCCTCGCGCGTCGTCAGGCCAAGCTCGCTGGAGAATTCCGCCGGTGCGTCGGCGCCGGAATCTTTTGCAAGCCGCAGCAGGAATTCGTTGGTGCCCAGTCTGCCCATGTATTGCAGCCGGAGCTGTTCGTTGCCGGGAAGCGCGGTCATGATCGCAGCTTTCGACCCGGCCTTGCCCTTGCGGGCCTGGTCCAGCCATTGCGGGATCGGGTCGGGCAGCACGACATCGTCGTCGCTGTCAGGGCTAAGCGCATCCGACAGCAGTTTCTGCGCCTGTGGCGTCGCCCACATGATCTTGCCGACGCCGTTGACGGCGAGCAGATAGCGGCCGGAGACGTCGAGGGCGGCACGCGCGCTCTGGGTCAGCCGCGCATTGGCGAGGTGGACGCGGATGCGCGCCAGCATCTCCTCGACCGCAATCGGTTTTGTCACATAGTCGACGCCGCCGGCTTCCAGCCCGCGAACGATGTGTTCGGTTTCGGCCAGCCCCGTCATGAAGATGATAGGCACATGGTCGAGGCCGGCGTCGCGCTTCAGCCGCCTGCAGGTTTCAAAACCGTCCAACCCGGGCATGACCGCGTCGAGCAGCACGATGTCGGGCGTGATCTGGTCGACGATCCGCATCGCCGCCGCGCCGTCGAGCGCGACCATGACCGTCATGCCGGCGCCGTCGAGCGCGTCGGTGAGCAGCCGCAGCGTCTCCGGCGAATCATCGACGATGAGGGCGACGTCGCGCTTTTTTGATTCAGTGATCATAGCTGTGCAGTGTTTTCAGGGCCGCCATGTACTGATCGAGATCGAAGCGGTCGACCAGCGTGCGCATTTGCAAAACGAAATCGGCATGCTCAGGATAGTCGTGGCCGATCTCGTCCAGCTTGACCTGGATCGCGCGGATGTAGCCGAGTTGCCCGAGACCGATCAGTTCCTCGACATATTTCACCGGCGGCCGCGATCCCGTCTCCGGTTTCCAGCGCGGCTGGGCTATCTGCTCGGCCTCGTACTGCCATTCGATCTTGAGCAACTGCCGGATCGTCTCCACCAGCTTGGGGATGTCGATCGGCTTCATCAGATAGCCGTCGTGAAACGGCTGCGCCAGCGGCGCGCCGTGCGCTTCAAGCGCGCTCGCCGACACCATCAGGATGCGGGCCTGGTGATGGCCGCTGGCGCGCAACGTTTCCGCCACCGTCCAGCCGTCCATGCCCGCCATCGAGATATCAAGCAAAAACAAATCAGGCCGGCAGTGCTGCGCCAGCGCGAGGCAGCCGGGTCCATCGGGCGCGCTCAAGAGAATGAAGCCCAGCGGCGCCAGCACCTCGCGCAGGAGGTCGCGGTGGGTCGGATCGTCGTCGGTAATGAGGATCGTCTTGCGCGGGCCGTGATAGCCGAAGATCGGCGCCTCGATCGGCGCAATCCGCGTCGGATTGGTGACTTCCGACAGCAGGATCTTGACGCGGAAAATGCTGCCGGTGCCGACCTCGCTCGTCACCCTGATATCGCCGCCCATCACGCCGGCGAGCAGCCGGCTGATGGTCAGCCCGAGTCCGGTGCCGGTCTGCGGCTGCGATACGCCGAGCGCACCGCGCTCGAACGGTGCGAAGATGCGTTCGAGATCGCTTGCCTGGATTCCGGGGCCGGTATCGATCACCTCGAACTCCGCGACCGGGCTGCGGTAATGCACGACGAATTGCACGCTGCCGGTCTGCGTGAATTTCAGCGCATTCGACAGCAGGTTGATCAGAACCTGGCGCAGGCGTTTTTCGTCGGCATAGACGACGAGGGGCAGCACCGAAGGCCGCCTGAAAACGAAATCGATGCCCTTGGCGGCGGCCTGAACGCGAAACATCCCGACGAGCTGGTCGAGGAATTCGCTGAACCGCACCTCGTCGCGCGACAGATAGAGCCGGCCGGCCTCGATCTTGGAAATGTCCAAAATGCCGTCGATCAGCCCCGACAGATGATCGGCGCTGCGGCGGACCACGCGCACCTGGTCGCGCGGCTTGGTGGCAAGGCCGGAATCCTGCTCCAGCAACTGGGCATAACCACTGATGGCGTTCAGCGGCGAGCGTAGTTCATGGCTGAGCCCCACCACATAGCGGCTCTTGGCGAGGTTTGCCGATTCCGCCACTTCCTTCGCGCGCTGCAGCTCGGCATCGGTGCGCTTGTGCGCGTCGATTTCCTGGATCAGGAGCGCGGTCTGCCGCCGCGTTTCAGCTTCCGCCGCGCGGCGACTTTGTTGCGCCAGCACGAACAGCCACGCCACCACGCCGATGATGATGGTGAGCGCGAAGAACACCTTCCACAGCACGTCGGACAGAAGGAGATTGTCCACCGCAACCGTCGCCGACGTCTGCAGGTAGATCAGCCCGAGCGTCAGCCCGACGAGGCCGGCGGATATCGCGAACACGCCGAGATAATGCCCGAACTGGGAATTGATCCGGGCGTAGATCGGCTCCGGCAGCATCTTGCCCATCGTCTCCGACACCTGCGCGCCGATCCGCGCATGCGGCTTGCAGAGATCGTGACAGCGCGCGTCGAGCGAACAGCACAGCGAACAGATCGGGCCGGCATAGGCGGGGCAAGAGGCCATGTCCTCCGGCTCGAACGAATGCTCGCAGATACAGCACTGGATCGCCTCGAGGTTCTGCCAGCTACGCTTCGGCTTGCGCGCGATGTAGTATTTGCCGTCGGTGGCCCACGCGATCAGCGGCGCGGTGACGAAGGCGACGGCGAGCGCCACGAAGGCGGACAGCGCCTTGGCCGTCGGCCCGAACAGGCCGTAGAACGCGCTGATCGAGACGATGGTCGCGATCGTCATCGCGCCGACGCCGACCGGATTGATGTCGTAGAGATGGGCGCGCTTGAATTCGATGTGCTGCGGGCGCAAGCCCAGCGGCTTGTTGATGACGAGATCGGCGACCAGCGCGCCGACCCAGGCAATCGCAACGTTGGAGTAGAGCGCCAGCGTCTGCTCCAGCGCCTTGTAGACGCCGATTTCCATCAAGAGCAGCGCCACCATGACGTTGAACACCAGCCAGACCACGCGGCCGGGATGGCTGTGGGTCAGGCGCGAGAAGAAGTTCGACCACGCGATCGAGCCGGCATAGGCGTTGGTGACGTTGATCTTGATCTGCGAGAGAATGACGAAGGTGCCGGTCAGCGCCAGCACCAGATCGGGCTGCGACAGCACGTAACGAAACGCTTCGAGATACATATGCGCGGGCTCGGCGGCGTGCTCGCTGGAGACGCCGTGGCTGAGCGCGAAGTAGGCGAGGAACGAACCCAGCAACAGCTTGAGCGCGCCGAAGATGATCCAGCCGGGGCCGGCGCTGAGCAGTGCGATCCACCATGAGGTGCGAGAGGTCTTTCGGTCGCGCGGCAAAAACCGCAGGAAGTCGACCTGCTCGCCGATCTGCGCCACCAGCGAAAACACCACCGACGCGGCGGTGCCGAACAGCAGCAGATCGAGATGGCCGCTGGCGTCGCCATGCTCGCCGGCGAATTTCCGCCACTCCGTAAACGAGTGCGGGTTGGCCCAGGCGATCGCCACGAAGGGGAGGATGTGCAGGACGATCCAGAGCGGCTGTGTCCACAGTTGAAAGCGGCTGATCAGGGTGATGCCGTAGGTCACCAGCGGAATGATGACGACGGCGCTGATGAGATAGCCGATCGGGCGCGGGATGCCGAAGCACATCTCCAGCGCGGCGGCCATGATGACCGCTTCGAGCGCGAAGAAGATGAAGGTGAAGGAGGCGTAGATCAGCGACGTGATGGTCGAGCCGATATAGCCGAAGCCGGCGCCGCGGGTCAGCAGGTCGATATCGATGCCGCATTTTGCGGCATGGTAGGCAATCGGCAGGCCGCAAAAGAAGATGATGACACTGACGACCAGGATGGCGGCGGTGGCGTTGGCTGCGCCGTAATTCAGCGTAATCGTGCCGCCGATCGCTTCCAGCGCCAGAAAAGAAATCGCGCCAAGCGCGGTATTGGCGACGCGGGCGGCCGACCATCGCCGGGCGCTCTTGGCGGTGAAGCGCAGCGCATAGTCTTCCAGGGTCTGGTTAGCAACCCACTGATTATATTGGCGTCTGACGCGGTCGATCCGCTGCCGCCCTGCCACTGTGATGCTCCTGCCCAGTTCAACCGACCCCTGCGTAGCCAGCAAACTCCGTACCAAAATCTACGTCGCTATTTTGCGGTGCAATATACGCAATCCCACGTATCTGTGCGGTGCACAAATCCGAGCCATCCTCACCTGACCAATCAGCGTTCTCGAACAAAAAATGGGGTGCTCATGTCAGACGAACCAAACAAGGGCCTGCAGTCGCCGCTTCGCCGCAAACTGCTGATGGGCGCGGCGGCATTGCCGTTCATTTCGATGCTTCCCCGGCCGTCATTCGGGGCCGGCCCCGCAACCTCCGTGGTCAACACAACGGGCCTCGCGGTCACCGATACGGAAGTCACCGTCGGCATCCTGCACTCCGCCACCGGAACGATGGCGATTTCGGAAACCGGTTCGATCCAGGCCGAAAAGCTCGCGATCGAGCAGATCAACGCCGCCGGCGGCGTGCTCGGACGCAAGATCAAGTTCATCCAGGAAGACGGTGCCAGCGACTGGCCGACATTTGCGGAAAAGGCCAAGAAGCTTCTCGTCAACGACAAGGTCGCGGCGATCATGGGCTGCTGGACCTCGGCATCGCGCAAGGCGGTGCTGCCGGTCGTCGAGCAGTACAACGGCATGCTCTATTACCCGACCTTCTATGAAGGCCTCGAGCAGTCCAAGAACGTCATCTACACCGGCCAGGAAGCCACCCAGCAGATTCTCGCAGGCCTGAACTGGATCGCCAAGGAGAAGGGCGCCAAATCGTTCTTCTTCATCGGCTCGGATTACATCTGGCCGCGCACCTCGAACAAGATCGCGCGCAAGCACGTCGAGAACGTGCTGAAGGGCAAGGTCGTCGGCGAGGAATATTACGCGCTCGGCAGCACCCAGTTCAATTCGGTGATCAACAAGATCAAGCTGACCAAGCCCGACGTCATCTTCACCGACGTGGTCGGCGGTTCGAACGTCGCCTTCTACAAGCAGCTCAAGGCGGCCGGCGTCGACCTTTCGAAGCAGGCGCTGCTGACGATCTCGGTGACCGAAGACGAAATCGACGGCATCGGCGGCGAAAACATCGCAGGCGCCTATGCCTGCATGAAGTACTTCCAGTCGCTCGACAATGCCAACAACAAGGCGTTCGTTCCCGCCTTCAAGAAGCTGTGGGGCGAGAAGACGGTGATCGGCGACGTGACGCAGGCCGGATATCTCGGCCCGTGGCTGTGGAAGCTGACCTGCGAGAAGGCCGGCAGCTTCGACGTCGACAAGATCGCCGCCGCCTCGCCAGGCATCGAATTCAAGGAGGCGCCCGAAGGTTACGTGCGCATCCATGAAAACCATCACCTCTGGTCGAAGACCCGCGTCGGCAAGGCCAAGCTCGATGGCCAGTTCGAACTGATCTTCGAGACCGCCGACCTGGTCGAACCCGATCCGTTCCCGAAGGGCTACCAGTAAGCGCAGCGGAACTCTCCGCAAGCTTCTCCCGAGCAACCAGCTCCCTGGCGTGGACCGTCAATCCGCGCTTGACGACCCCGCGTCGCGAATCTGTTCGCGGCGCGGGACCTTGTCCCCTCGACGGAGAAACATCGATGTTCGGCGAATATTCGATTGGCGATCTGGGCTCCATCTTCGTCATGCAGGGCTTTGCGGGCCTGATCCTGTTTTCCGTCTACGTGCTGATGGCGCTCGGTCTTGCGATCATCTTCGGCCAGATGGGCGTCATCAACATGGCGCATGGCGAGTTCATGATCCTGGGGGCCTACGTCACCTGGATGACGTCGAATTTCTTCCAAACCTTTCTCCCGGGCCTGTTCAGCGGCTATTTCTTCCTCGCGATGATACTGGCCTTCCTCGCCTCCGGCGCGCTCGGGATGCTGGTGGAGTGGGTGCTGATACGTCACCTCTACAAGCGGCCGCTCGACACGCTGCTCGCCACCTGGGGCCTCAGCCTGATGCTGCAGCAGGCCTATCGCTCGATCTTCGGCGCGCGCGAGGTCGGTGTCGAACTGCCGCAGTGGATGCTGGGCTCGCTCAAGGTCACGGATTCCATCGAGGTGCCGATCAACGGCATCTTCGTGATGGGCCTCACCGTGCTGATCACCGTCGTGGTCGCCTATGTCATGTACAAGTCGCGCTGGGGCCGCCAGGTCCGCGCCGTCGTGCAAAACCGCATCATGGCCGGCGCCGTCGGCATCAACACCGCGAAAGTCGATCGTTACACCTTTGCGCTCGGCTGCGGCATCGCCGGCGTCGCCGGCAGCGCCTTCACCATGATCGGCTCGACCGGGCCCACTTCAGGCCAGCTCTACATCGTCGACACCTTCCTGGTGGTCGTGTTCGGCGGCGCGGCGAGCTTGCTCGGAACCATCGCATCGGCCTTCTCGATCTCGCAGACGCAGTCGACGCTCGAATTCTTCATGTCGGGATCGATGGCGAAGGTGCTGACGCTGCTCGCGGTTGTCGGAATTCTGATGCTGCGGCCGCAGGGGCTGTTCGCCCTCAAGGTCCGCAAATAACAAGAGGGCTGAAGGCATGACCGACAATCGCTTTACCAATCGATCGGAGCTGATCGGGATCCTGGTGCTCGCTGTGTTCCTGGTGGTGGTCCTGCCGCTCTGTCTCGATGTCTTCAGGCTCAACCTCGTCGCGAAATACCTCACCTATGCCTTCGTGGCGCTGGGGCTGGTGATCTGCTGGGGCTATGGCGGCATCCTGAGCCTGGGGCAGGGCGTGTTCTTCGGCCTCGGCGGCTACTGCATGGCGATGTTTCTCAAGCTCGAGGCATCGAGCGTTGCGAACACCAAGATCCAGTCGACCCCCGGCATTCCCGACTTCATGGACTGGAATCAGATCACCGCGCTGCCGTTGTTCTGGCAGCCGTTCCACAGCCTCATCTTCACCATCGCCGCGGTGATTCTGGTGCCGGGCATCTTTGCCCTGGTCATCGGTGCGGCGATGTTCAAGCGCCGCGTCGGCGGCACCTATTTCGCCATCATCACGCAGGCGGTCGCCGCGATCCTGACCATCCTGATCGTGGGCCAGCAGGGCTACACCGGCGGCATCAACGGCATGACTGACCTGCGCACGCTCAAGGGATGGGACATCCGTCCCGACCACGCCAAGGTCATTCTCTACTTCTTCGAGGTAGGCCTGCTGTTCGTCTGCATCTTCATCGCCCAGTTCATCAGGCACTCGAAGCTCGGCCGCATCCTGGTCGCGATGCGCGATCAGGAGGACCGGGTCCGCTTCTCCGGCTACAGCGTGGCCAACTTCAAGATCTTCGCCTTCTGCGTCGGCGCCATTTTCGCCGCCATCGGCGGCGCCATGTTCGCGCTGCAGGTTGGATTCATGTCGCCATCCTTTGTCGGCATCGTGCCGTCGATCGAGATGGTGATCTATACCGCGGTCGGCGGCCGGCTCTCGATCCTCGGCGCCGTCTACGGAACCATGCTCGTCAACTTCGCGAAGACCAGTCTTTCGGAATCCTTTCCCGAACTCTGGCTGTTCGGTCTCGGCGGACTGTTCATCGCCGTGGTCCTCGCTTTCCCCAACGGCCTTGCCGGCATCTGGGGAGATTATGTGCAGCCGCGGATCGACCGGCTGATCGCCTCGCGCAAGCCGAAGTCCGAGGCCGGCTGGACCGACAACTCCGTCGCCGACGGCGCGCCGGCAGAGTGAGGGGGACATCATGCTGATTGGTCATCAACCCAAACCTTTCCTGCTCGCGGTCGAAGGCCTCACGGTGTCCTTTGACGGGTTCAAGGCGGTCAACGATCTTTCCTTCTATGTCGAGGAAAACGAGATCCGCGTCATCATCGGCCCCAACGGCGCCGGCAAGACCACGGTGCTCGACCTGATCTGCGGAAAGACCAAGGCGACCTCAGGTTCGATCGCGTTTCGCGGCAAGGAGCTGACGAAGCTGAAGGAGAACCAGATCGTGAAGGCCGGGGTGGGGCGCAAATTCCAGACCCCGTCGATCTACGACGATCTTACCGTGTTCGAGAATCTAGAGATTTCGTTTCCGCGCGGACGCACCGTGTTCGGCGCGCTGACGTTCACGCGCGACGCCACCGTGCGCGACCGCGTCCATCAAGTCGCGGAAATGATCTTCCTCAAGGACCGTCTCGACATGAGCGCGGCGCTGCTCAGCCACGGCCAGAAGCAGTGGCTGGAGATCGGCATGCTGCTGATCCAGGACCCGGACTTGCTGATGCTCGACGAACCGGTCGCCGGCATGAGCGTCAGCGAACGCGCCAAGACTGCCGAACTGCTTAACCGCATCATCAAGGACCGCTCCGTACTGGTCATCGAGCACGACATGAAATTCGTCGAGGACATCGCCCACAAGGTGACGGTTCTGCACCAGGGCCAGATCCTGTCGGAGGGCACAATGGAGAAGGTGAAGAACGATCCGAAGGTCATTGAAGTCTATCTCGGACATTAGCGCATGATCCCGGAAAGTGGCGTCCGGTTTCCGGACAAGATCTTGCGCAAGGAATAAGGAGCATGTCGATGCTGGCTATTTCGGATCTTCACGTCGCTTACGGCCAGAGCGAGGTGCTGCACGGCCTCAATGTGTCGGTGGCGCCCAACGAGATCGTCGCGATCATGGGCCGCAACGGCATGGGCAAGACGACGCTGATGAAGTCGCTGATGGGGATCGTGCCCACCAGGAGCGGCTCGGTGAGCATGGAAGGCACCGAACTCAGTGCGCTGCCGAGCTACGATCGCGTCGCCAAGGGCCTCGCCTACGTGCCGCAGGGCCGCATGATCTTCTCGACCATGACGGTGAAGGAAAACATCGAGACTGGCCTCGTGGTGTCGGGCGGCTCGGAAGTGCCTGATGACATCTACGAGCTGTTTCCGGTGCTGCTGGAGATGAAGGACCGCCGTGGCGGCAATCTTTCCGGCGGGCAGCAGCAGCAATTGGCGATCGCGCGTGCGCTCGCGACCAAGCCGAAGGTGCTGCTGCTGGATGAGCCGACCGAAGGTATCCAGCCCTCGATCATCAAGGACATGGCGCGCACTTTGAAACGGATTCGCGACGAGCGCGGCCTGTCGATCGTCGTTTCCGAACAGGTGCTGAGCTTCGCGCTCGATATTGCCGATCGCGTGCTTGTGATCGAGAACGGCGAGATCGTTCGCGACGACCCCCGCGACAGCGTCGATGCCGCGCAAGTCTCGAAATTCCTGTCCGTCTGAAAACCCAACCTGTGCTGTCTAAAAGGGGAGCTATCGATGCCAGAGACACTGATCAAGGTCGATCTTTCGAAGTCGGCCTACGACAACGACATGATCCACAACCGGTGGCATCCCGACATCCCGATGGTTTCGTGGGTCAACCCGGGCGACGATTTCATCATCGAGACCTATGACTGGACCGGCGGTTTCATCAAGAACAACGATTCCGCCGACGACGTGCGCGACATCGACCTATCGATCGTGCATTTCCTGTCCGGCCCGATCGGCGTCAAGGGCGCCGAGCCCGGCGATCTGCTGGTGGTCGACCTGCTCGACGTCGGTCCGCTGAAGGAAAGCCTCTGGGGTTTTAACGGCTTCTTCTCCAAGCAGAATGGCGGCGGCTTCCTGACCGATCATTTTCCGCTGGCGCAGAAGTCGATCTGGGACATCAAGGGCCTCTACACCTCGTCGCGCCACGTGCCCGGCGTGAACTTTGCCGGCCTGATCCACCCCGGCCTGATCGGTTGTCTGCCCGATCCAAAGTTGCTGGCGACCTGGAACGAACGTGAGACGGCGCTGATCGCGACCAACCCGACCCGCGTGCCCGGCCTCGCCAATCCGCCGTTCGCGGCGACCGCGCACGCCGGCCGGGCCAAGGGTGACGCCAAGGCCAAGGTCGGCGCCGAGGGCGCGCGCACCGTGCCGCCGCGCGAACATGGCGGCAATTGCGACATCAAGGATCTGTCGCGCGGCTCAAAGATCTTCTTCCCGGTCTATGTGCCCGGCGGCGGCCTCTCGATGGGCGATCTGCATTTCAGCCAGGGCGACGGCGAAATCACCTTCTGCGGCGCCATCGAAATGGCCGGCTGGCTGCATCTCAAGGTCGATATCATCAAGGACGGGGTGGCGAAGTACGGCATCAAGAACCCCGTGTTCAAGCCGTCGCCGATCACGCCGAACTACAAGGACTATCTGATCTTCGAGGGCATCTCGGTCGATGAGGCCGGCAAGCAGCATTACCTCGACGTCCACATCGCCTACCGCCAGGCGTGTTTGAACGCGATCGAATATCTGAAGAAGTTCGGCTACTCGGGCGCACAGGCCTATTCGATCCTCGGCACCGCGCCGTGCCAGGGCCATATCTCCGGCGTGGTCGACGTGCCGAACGCCTGCGCGACACTGTGGCTGCCGACGGAGATTTTCGACTTCGACATCATGCCGTCCTCAGTGGGACCGATCAAACACATCACGGGCGACATCCAGATGCCGATCTCGCCGGACAAGTGATCCCTGCGCGAGAAGGATGCGGGACGGCTCAGGCGTGCCGGCCGCCCCGCATCCGCTGTTGTGATCTTCCGAATCATAGCGCGAGGAAACGAAATGCCCGTCTACGAATATCTCTGCAACGATTGCGGCCCGTTCACGGACATGCGGCCGATGGCCGAATGCGACGATCCGCAGGATTGCCCGCGCTGCGACAATGAATCGCCGCGCGTGATCCTGACTGCGCCGGCGTTCTTCTGCATGCCGTCGGACAAGCGGAAAGCGATGGCCACCAATGAGCGCAGCGCTCACGCGCCGAAGACATCAGCCGAATACAAGGCCGCGCACGGCCCCGGCTGCGGCTGCTGTTCAACCGGAAAGAAGAAACCGGCCCGGCTGATGACCAAGACGCGCAGCGGCGCCAAGGGTTTTCCGACCGCACGCCCATGGATGATCAGCCACTGAAGCGCGATCCGTCAAACCCAAACCAGAACAAGAGGCGATCCAATGCTCCACGGTGACATTTCCTCCAGCAAAGACACGGTCGGCGTCGCCGTCGTCAATTACAAAATGCCGCGCCTGCACACCAAGGCCGAGGTGCTCGACAACGCTCGCAAGATCGCCGACATGATCGTCGGCATGAAGCTCGGCCTGCCGGGCATGGATCTCGTGATCTTCCCGGAATATTCCACCCACGGCATCATGTACGACTCCAAGGAGATGTACGAGACCGCTTCGCAGATCCCCGGCGCCGAGACGGAAATCTTTGCCGAAGCCTGCCGCAAGGCAAAAGTCTGGGGCGTATTCTCGCTCACCGGCGAGCGCCACGAGGAGCACCCGCACAAGGCGCCGTACAACACCCTGATCCTGATGAACGACAAGGGCGAAATCGTCCAGAAATACCGCAAGATCATGCCGTGGGTGCCGATCGAAGGCTGGTATCCCGGCAATTGCACCTATGTGTCCGAAGGCCCGAAGGGTCTGAAGGTCAGCCTGATCATCTGCGACGACGGCAACTTTCCGGAGATCTGGCGCGACTGCGCGATGAAGGGCGCCGAGCTGATCGTGCGCTGCCAGGGCTACATGTATCCGGCCAAGGAACAGCAGATCCTGATTTCCAAGGCGATGGCCTGGGCCAACAATGTTTATGTCGCGGTCGCCAACGCCGCCGGCTTCGACGGCGTCTATTCCTACTTCGGTCACTCCGCGATCATCGGCTTCGACGGCCGCACGCTGGGCGAGACCGGCGAGGAAGAATACGGCATCCAGTACGCAGGATTGTCGAAGAGCCTGATCCGCGATGCTCGCCGCCATGGCCAGTCGCAGAACCATCTCTTCAAGCTGCTGCATCGCGGCTATACCGGCATGATCAATTCCGGCGAAGGCGCTCAAGGCGTCGCGTCCTGCCCCTATGAATTCTACAAGAAGTGGATCGACGATCCCGAAGGCACGCGCGAAATGGTCGAGGCAATGACGCGGCCTACGGTTGGCACCGACGAATGCCCGATCGAGGGCATCCCGAACGAGATGACGGGGAGCAATTACTAGAGCGCTGAGCTGAGCCAGCGCGTGCCTCCCGGCGACCGGCTGCATTGAGCCGCCCGGGATTGCCGTCATTCGGCCGGCGTCAGGTCGGCAGCGCCGCCGATCGCCGGCTTCGGCTTGCCGAACAGCCAGGTCTGCAGCCTGTCGAGGTAGATGTAGACCACCGGTGTCGTATACAGCGTGAGGAGCTGCGAGACGGCGAGACCTCCGACGATGGCGTAGCCGAGCGGCTGGCGTATCTCGGAGCCTGCACCGGTGCCGAGCATCATCGGAACGCCGGCAAGCATGGCCGCCATCGTGGTCATGAGGATGGGCCGGAAACGCATGATGCAGGCGCGGTAGATTGCTTGCTCCGCCGTCAATCCCTCCTGTTTGCCGACATGCAGGGCGAAATCGACCAGCATGATGCCGTTCTTCTTGACGATGCCGATCAGGAGGATGATGCCGACGATCGCGATCACGCTGAGATCGAGGTGAGCCGCCATCAGCAGCAACAATGCTCCCAGCCCCGCCGACGGCAGCGTCGAGATGATGGTGATGGGATGGATCAGGCTCTCATACAAGATGCCGAGGATGAGGTAGATCACGAACAGCGCGGCGGCGATCAGGATCGGCGTGGTCGACAGCGAATCCCCGAAGGCCTGCGCGTTGCCCTGGAAGCTCGTCTGCAGCGACAGCGGCTTGCCGAGTTGCTGTTCGATATGCTGGATGGCCGTTGTCGCTTCGCCGATCGCCGTGCCCGGCAGCAGGTTGAAGGAGATCGTCACCGACGGGAACTGGCCCTGATGGTTGACCACGAGCGGGGCGACCTTGACCACGCTGTCGACCAGCGTCGATAGCGGCACTTCCTGGCCGGCTGACGATTTGACATAGATGCCGGTCAATGCCTCCGGCGAGTACTGGAACTTCGGGTTGACCTCCATGACGACGTGGTACTGGTTCAGGGCCGTGTACATGGTCGAGACGATGCGCTGGCCAAAGGCGTCATCGAGCGTGTTGTCGATGGTGAAGGGCAGGATGCCGTAGCTCGACGCCACTTCACGCTTGATGGCGATGTCGAGCAGGGGACCGGAATTGAGCTGGTCGGTCGCGACGTCGGTGATGCCGGGGACCTTCTTGATCCTGTCGAGGAACAGTGCCGCCCAGTGGTTCAGCTCGCCGGGATCGGCGTCGCCCAGCGTGTACTGATACTGGGTTTTCGAGACCCGGCCGCCGATGGTGATATCCTGCGCGGCCTGCATATAGAGCGTGATGCCCTGGATCTTGGCCAGATTGGTCCGCAAACGCGCGAGCACCGTTTCCATGCTGTCGCGTTGCTTGTAAGGCTTGAGCGCAATGTAGATGCGGCCGTTGTTGACCGTGGTGTTGCCGCCGCCGGCGCCGATCGCCGAGCCGATGGATGCGACGGCCGGATCCCTCATGATGGCATTGAGCAAGGCCTGCTGGCGCTCGGTCATCGCCTGATAGGAGATATCCTGTGCGGCTTCGGACAGGCCGATGATCAGCCCGGTGTCCTGCTGTGGAAAGAAGCCTTTGGGAATGACCACGTAGAGATAGCCGGTCAGTGCGATGGTCGCAAACATCGTGAGTAGCGTGATGAAGCGGTGACGCAGCACGATCCTGAGCCCCGCCTCGTAGGCGCCGAGCAAGGCATTGAAGCCGCCTTCAGAGAGGCGGAACAGCCGCCCATGCGTCCTGCTTTCCGGCTTGAGCAGCCGCGCGCACATCATGGGCGTCAAGGTCAGCGAGATCACCAGCGACAGCAGCAGCGCCACGCTGACGGTGACGGCAAATTCGCGGAACAGCAGTCCGACATATCCGCCCATCAGGAACAGTGGAATGAACACCGCGATCAGCGACAGCGTGATCGACATGATGGTGAAGCCGATTTCGCCGGCGCCCTTCAGCGCCGCTTCGTAGGGTGTGGCGCCTCCCTCCATGTGCCGCACGATGTTCTCGATCACGACGACGGCGTCATCGACCACGAAGCCCACGGCGATCGACAGTGCCATCAGCGATAAATTGTCGAGGCTGTAGCCGAGTTCGTAGAGGACCGCGAAGGTGCCGATCAGCGACAGCGGAACGGTGACCGCCGGGATAACCGTCGCCCAGAAATTTCTTAGAAAGACGAATATCACCATCACGACAAGCGCAACCGTCAGTATCAGCGTGAATTGAACGTCGTGGATGGATGCGCGGACCGTATCGGTGCGGTCGGAGATGACGTTGACCTTGACGGCGGGTGGGATCGATGCCTGCAGCACCGGCATCATCGCCTTGATCCGCTCGACAGTGTCGATGACGTTGGCGCCGGGCTGGCGCTGGATCGCCATGATGACCGCGCGCTGGTTGTTGTACCAGCCGGCGATCAGGTCGTTTTCCGGCGCGCTGACGGCGCGGCCGACGTCACGGATGCGGACCGGCGAGCCGTTTCGGTAGGCGATCACCAGGTTGGCGTAATCGTCCGCATTCAGCAGCTGATCGTTGGTGTTCAGCGTATAGGTCTGGCGCGGGCTGTTGAGCGTGCCTTTCGGCAGGTCGACATTGGCCTGGCCGAGCGCCGTGCGGACGTCCTCCAGATTGATGCCGCGCGCGGCAAGCGCCTGCGGATCGAGCTGCACCCGCACGGCGGGCTTTTGCTGGCCGCCGAGGCCGACGAGGCCGACGCCCGGTATCTGCGAAATCTTCTGCAGCAGGATGTTTTCCGCATAGGCGTCCACCGTGGTCAGCGGCAGGCTGTCCGAGGTCAGGCCGAGCACGAGGATCGGCGTATCGGCCGGATTGACCTTGCGGATCGTCGGCGGGTAGGGAATGCCGGACGGCAGAAACGGACTGGCGGCGTTGATTGCCGACAGCGTATCGCTGACCGTTCCGTCGATCTGGCGGTTCAGATCGAACTGCAGCGTGATCTGGGTGTAGCCGAGTGCGCTCGCCGACGTCATCTGGGTGAGACCCGGAATCTGGCCGAACTGGAGTTCGAGCGGCGTCGCGACCGACGCCGCCATGGTCTGAGGATCGGCGCCCGGCAACTGCGCCGTGACCTGAAGCGTCGGATAGTTGACGTTCGGCAGCGCTGCGATCGGCAGCAGCGGATAGGCGACCAGGCCGCCGACCAGAAGGCCGACCATCAGGAGCGCGGTCGCGATCGGCCGCTGGATGAAGGGTGCGGATATGTTCATGGGATGATCGCCTGTTGTGCTTGCTGTGCCGCTGCTTCCTCGGCCGCTTCGCCGTGCAGAATCGTGACATGGGTGCCCGGCAGCAGCCGGTACTGTCCGTCAATCACGACCTGCTCGCCGGCCTTCAGCCCGGAATCGATCAGCGCTTCGCCGTCGGCGATTTGAGCGACCTTGAGCGGACGGATTGCGACCGTGCTGTCGGGTTTGACGACATAGGCATAGGCGCCGTTCGGACCTTGCTGCACGACGGAGGCAGGGACGGTCAGGCCGTTGTGCCGGGTCGTAACGAGCAGCCGCGCATTGACCAGTTCACCCGGCCACAGCTCGCGCGACTTGTTGGGAAAGGTTGCCTTGAGCTGGATCGAGCCGGTGGTCTGCAGGATCTCGTTGTTGACCAGCGCGAGTTGGCCCTTACCCAGCTCGAGCGTATCGTCCTGGTCATAGGCGAGGACCGGAAGCGGCGTTTTGGTCGCCTGCTCCTGCCTGAGGATCTGCGGCAGCACCCCTTCCGGCAGGGTGAAGATCAGCGAGATGGGATCGAGCTGCGTCACGACGACGAGGCCGTTGGGCGTCGTCGGGCTGATGATGTTGCCGACGTCGATCTGGCGAATCCCGACCACGCCGTCGATCGGCGAGGTCAGCCGGGTGTAGCTGAGCTGCACCTTGGCCGCCTCGATCAGCGCCTGGTCGGTCTTGATCGCGGCCTCGAGCTGGCCGACCTGCGCGTTCTGGGTCTCGATCAACTGCGGCGTGGCCCAACCCTTGTCGCCGAGCTGGGTGTAACGCGTGAGATTGGCACGGGCATTGGTGAGTTGGGCCTGGTCGCGCTCCAGATTTCCCTCGAACTGGTCGATCTGGGCCTGGTAGGGGCGCGGATCGATTTGCGCGAGCAGGTCGCCGGCATGGACGGTCTGTCCTTCGGTGAAGTTGATGCTGATGAGCTGGCCCTGGATCTGGGCCCGCACGACGTCGGTGTTGTAGGCAATCACGGTGCCGACGCCGTTCTGGTAGATCGGCACGTCATGCTGGCTGACCACGCCGGCCACGACCGGAACCGGAGCCGGCGGCGCGGCTGCGACAGCGGCCTTGAATAAATGGGCGTGCGTCAGGAAGAGGAGGCCGCCCGCGGCGGCGACGCCGAACACGACGGCAGGTATTGCGACTTTCATTTTCATGGCTGCTTCTCGCACGTGGGTTTTCGCTCAACGCAACATCGTGGCGGCGGCTGACAGGCCCGGTATCGTGTTCGGCGCCCCTGTGATGTTCGGTATCCCCGTGATGGGATCGGTCGGCGCAGCGACGGCTGTCGTGTTCGCGGCCGCCAGCGTGACGGCGGGCACTGTCGGGATCGTTGGCGCGATGGTGCTGATGGTAGGTCCGACGGTGATGGTGGGCACCATCGCGGCGGAGCTGACTCCGAGATTGCCGATCTCGGTCGACCCCATCGGAATGCCGGTGCGCGGCACGCCGCCCGGCGTCGTGGGAGACGTCGGCGTCGATGACGCAGCGAGATTGTTCGAGCCGGCGCCGCACATGCTTTGGGTACCCGAAGTATCGATCAGGGCCGATGTCGGCGAAATACCCGATGACGACATTGCTGATGTCGACATTCCCGGCATCGTGGACATCGTGCTCTGCGGTGTGACGGTCCCGACGTCCACGCCGCCGCCGTCAAAGGTGGTCGCCGATCCGAACATCGTTGACGGTGCCGTACCGATGGTCGAGCACACGGTGCTGCCAATGGTCGACGAGATCGGCGCCGGACTTACGCCGGGGGAGGCGATTTCCGTTGCGCCAAACGGGATGCCGGTGCCGCCGACTGGCGCGCTTGGCACCATGCCGAGCGGCGACGTGGTCGAAAGCGAAGGCGTCGGCATTACCGCGGCCTGCTGCGCAAAGGCCTGGCCGCACAGCAGGGCCAAGGCTGTCGTGATCATCAGGAAGCGTTTCATGGTGCTCTCCGGTGCCGGTCGGGCAGTGCGAACGAATAAGCAGGGAGGCGATCGGTCTGGGCATCGAGAAAGTGCCATCCGGTCCGACAGCCTGCGAGGCAGGATTTGCGCGAGGATCTCAGCTGCAGCTCAGCGGCAAGGGCTGGTCGGGATGCAGCTCGTACCAGTCGTAGCAATCGGGATAACCGTAGTAGCCGTATCCCGGTCCGTATCCGCCGAAGCGATGCAGGGCGTGCTGGTGCAGTCCGAAACCATGCGCGCCGAAGTGGCCTCCACCGCCGACACCAACGCCCCCCATGTGTTCGCCGCCGCCCATGCCGCCGAAGTGGCCTCCACCGCCAAAACCGCCGCCCATATGGCCGCCGCCACCGAAGCCGCCGCCGTGACCGCCACCGCCGCCACCACCGCGGGCATCGGCCGCGCCCGACATCAGGCTCGAAGCGAGAAGCGCCGTTGCCAATATCGTGATCATCCGTTTCATCATGACACTCCTTTTCAGTCAGATTGCTCGGCGCCGTGACGCGCGAACCTCAACGAGCCACGCGAACGAAACGTCGGATGACTGACAGGTAGGTGCGATGCACAAAGCCTCCATTAAATTCGCCGTTAGTCGCGTTCACGAACCAGAGCAGCAGCAGACGTGCGTCAAAAAGGCGAACTGCCCGGGCGCACGCCAAAAGAAGACGGGCTGGCGGATATCCCGCCAGCCCGTCTTGTTTCGTCGCTCCGTCGCAGTGCGAGTGGATCAGTAACCCGTGTTGGGCTCGCAAGGCGGCACGGTCCACGGTTCGGAGGCGTAGGCGCCGACGCGCGGAGCGCGGATGCAGCTATCGCCTTGGTCGCGATGCATCGTCGACATCACGCGGCCGTCGCTATCGGTGACGACATGCCGCGAGGTGGCAGCCAGCACCGGCGTGGCGAAGGTGGCTGCGGTCAGTAACGCAGCCGACAGAAGTTTCACTTTGTGCATTGGTGTTCTCCATAGGTGAGGGGAAGCCAGGCTGGCTTCTCCCTGTGACGTGCGGCCGGCCCACCATCGTCCAAAGGGCACATCGCTTCACGTGCTTTCAACTCGGCGTGAGAATGATGCGGGGCCCGATCTGTTGCCTGGCCCGGCCCGAAATCGCCCGCGGGGACCTGACGATGCCGGCCTGTCGATTCATTAAATCGCTATTTATTGGCACCGCGCGCCGACACGCGTTACCTGTTTCGAGCGGGCTCGCTGTGCTCGTACCGAGGCAGCGGAAATGGCCGCCGGGCGGATGGCGCACGCCGGATCCCAAAGGGATGGCGACGCTGTCCGGCTCTCCTGAACCCGTGAGACTTGCGTCGTCACCATGGCTTTATCGGCCGGCCGGCGTATCATTGCGACCGAGCCGTGCCGTGCGGCGGGAGGGGATCTTGATGGCAGTCGGAATGATCTCATGACGAAAGTTCTGCTCATAGAAGATGACGACGAGACGGCTGGAGAAATCACCGCCGAGCTGGCCGATCGCGGCTTCGATGTGGAATGGTCGTCCGACGGACTGGATGGTCTCGCCAAGGCGCGCGACTTGCGGCCGGATGCTATGATCGTCGACCGCCTGCTGCCGGGAATGGACGGCCTTACTGTCATCGAGTCCCTGCGGAAGGATCAGGTGCGCACGCCGGTCCTGGTGTTGAGCGCGCTTGGGGCGGTCGATGACCGCGTGCGCGGATTGCGGATGGGTGGCGACGACTACCTCACCAAGCCGTTCGCGGTCGTCGAACTCGTCGCGCGAATAGAAGCGCTGCTGCGCCGCCCGCCGGAAACGCGGGAAACCACCCTGCGGGTGGGACAGCTCGAGCTCGACCTGATCGAGCGCACGGCGAAACGCGGCGAACGCGAGATCGATCTCTTGCCGCGCGAGTTTCGCCTGCTCGAATACATGATGCGGCGGAGCGACCAGCTGCTCACGCGGGCCATGCTGCTCGAGGAAGTCTGGAACTACAAGTTTGTCCCGGCAACCAACCTGGTCGACGTGCATATGGGCCGCGTGCGGCACAAGGTCGACGGTCCGGGCGACACCCCGATGATTCACAATGTCCGCGGCGCGGGGTTCATTCTGCGCGCGGTGTCCTAGGTTAATTCCCGGGTTGTTTTTAACGATCGTGCCGCGCGCCCGCGTCGTCGGAGCCGGCGAGGTAATCGGGCGGCAGGATTCGAGCATCAGATGCAGTTCATACGCTCGAACACGTTTCACTGGGCCGCCGCACTGGCAGCCTTGTTCGCGGCTTTTGTCACGATCCTGTTCGGCTTCATCTACTTCAAGATCGATGGTTACCTGATCGCGCGTTCCGATCGCATGATCACGACGCAGCTCAATTTCTTTGCCGCGCTGCCGCCCGGTCGCCTGATCAGCGCGCTCGACGATCATCTCGATCAGGATTCCCGCGGCGTCCAGTTCGCCGGCATCTTCGATGCAAAGGGAAATCGCCTTGCCGGCAATGTCGTACGCCTGCCGGACGATCTCGGGCCCGGCGCGCCGGTGAAGAGTGTGCGGATGGCGCGGGCCGATGACAAGGAGGCCGACGCTCCATTGGTCAGGGCCGTCGCGCGGAGCCTTGATGATGGCAATGTCCTGGTGATTGGACGCAACGTCGACGAGACCCGGGAAATCTCCAGGGTTGTCGGAGCAGCGCTCGCGCTTGGCCTGTTGCCCGCGTTCTGCTTCTGGCTGCTGGCGGGCGCGTGGCTGAGCGTTCGCGCGCAAAAGCGCGTCGAGGAGGTCAACATGCGGGTTCGGCGCATCATCGCCGGAGATCTGCGCGAGCGGCTGCCGCACCGGAATATCGATGAACCGTTCTCGCGGCTCGCCGCCATCGTCAACGGTATGCTCGATGAACTGGAGACCACCATCAACGCGCTGGCCGGTGTCGGCAACGACATCGCCCACGATCTGCGAACGCCGCTGACGCGCGCGCGCCTGACGCTCGAGCGGGGCCGCACCAACGCCACCAGTCTGGAGCAGCTCCAGCAGGCCGCCGACAAGGCCATCGGCGGCATCGACCAGTCGCTGTCGATCGTCACGGCGCTGCTGCGCCTGGCCGAAATCGAGAACAGCCGCCGGTCAGCCGCATTCGGCGACGTTGCTCTCGGCGAAATGCTGCGCGAGGTCTGCGACATGTATGAGCCGATCGCCGAAGACAAGCAGATCGCGCTGAGCGCGAGTACGTCAGGCACGCTTCGCGTGCGCGGCGATCGAGACCTGCTGCTGGAGGCGGTCGCCAACCTCGTCGACAATGCCATCAAGTTCACGCCCCGGAGCGGCAGCGTCAAGCTGGAGCTGCTGCGCGGCGAGGGAGAAACCATCCTGCGTGTGACGGATACGGGTCCGGGGATCAGCGATAAGGAACATGAGGCCGTGCTGCGCCGGTTCTATCGCTCGGACAAGATCCGCAGCACGCCGGGCATAGGCCTCGGACTCAACCTGGTTTCGGCCATCGTAAAACTGCACGGATTTCGCCTGATCATCCACTCCGGCCCGGGAGGCCGGGTGGAGATCATTTGCCCCGATGAGCCCGTCGGCCGGGCATAGAATCGGTGAGCTGCGAAGGCGACGTCATCCATGCCGGTGGCCGTCATGCTTGGCGTGAGAGGCGCGATGGACTCTACCATGATGCCAGACGGTGGGGCCGGCCATGCCGCTTTCCCTTTCGTTATAGGATTGCATCACCGAAGGCGGCATCCCTTCCATCCTGTAGGCCGGCGTCGGGGCGCCGCCGTTCAGGACGTCCAGATTCGGATAATAGAATGCAAAGGCGCCCGGCTCCTGAATGGCTTCCTGAGCGAAGGCAGGCGCCGCTGCCATCAGCGACAGCAATCCTGCGACAGCGATTGTCTTGATCGATTTCATTGTCTTTCTCCATATCGTCGATGCGGGAGTTCGCCGGACGTGGAAGCGCGATCACGGCACCGTAACGGGCCTGTGTACTTCCGAATGCGAACTGCTCGCTTGAAGCTGCATCCGGGACAGCGGATGCATGATGGAGATGTGGGGCGGGGGCGCCGTCGCCCCACTAAATTGCCTTTCACGAAGCTCAACTAATCTTGAGCCGTCTTGAGAAGCGTTTGTGTGGGAAGCGAGATCATACGCGCGTGCGCGGCGGCTCACCGTTCGATCTTTCACAAATTTGTTCGGAACGAAATCGTGCGATTTTTAAATCAAGACGATAGTTGCGCAAAATCCTAACAGCGAATTTACGTTCCTCAATTCCAATTTAATGGCTGTATCGTGGTGCCTTCTCCTAGGGTCTGCCTGCCGGACCCTATGGATTGGAGCCACCCATGAACGCTCACTGCACAACGCTAATGTCGGACAGACGCGAGATATTGACCGAAGGCAGATCACGTGCGCTCGTCGATGAGTACGCCTCCCTCATCAAGCGATACGTTCTGCTTGAACCGACGCGCGAGCAGCAGCTCGCACGGCGCTGGCAGGAGCATCGCGACCGCAGCGCGACCGATGCGCTCGTCACCAGCCATCTCCGGTTGGCGGCAAAGGTCGCGCGCCGCTACCAGCGATACGACCTTCCGCTTGCCGATCTGATCGGCGAAGCAAATCTCGGCCTCGTGATCGCGGCTTCGCACTTTGAGCCCGGCCGCGGCGCCCGGTTTTCCACCTATGCGCTGTGGTGGATCAAGGCCGCGATTCACGATTACATCCTGCGGTCGCGGTCGCTGGTCAAGATCGGGACGACGGCGGCGCAGCGGAAGCTGTTCTTCGGCTTCAGGCGCGCCATGAACAAGTTCGGCGGCGACAGGGCAGGGCTGACGCAGGAGGTGGCCGAGGCCGTCGCGCGTGAGCTCGTGGTCCCGCTTCGCGAAGTGATCGAGATGAGCAGCCGTCTGACGGGGGACGTCTCCCTGAATGCGCCGGTCAGCGATGACGGACCGACCGAATGGGAGGCGATGCTGGTCGATCATTCGCCGAACGCCGAGGCGATCGTTGCCGAGCAGGACGAAAGCGCGCAAAAGGCGAAAGCGCTGCGTTCGGCCCTTGACGTGCTGACCGCGCGGGAGCGGCGTGTGTTCGAGGCGCGGCGGCTTAGCGAGGATCCGCCGAGCCTGGAGGATCTCGGACGCGAGCTGTCCATTTCCGGCGAGCGCGTGCGGCAAATTGAAACGCTGGCCTTCGAAAAGGTCAGGCGTGCTGCCACCAGGAATTTGAGACCTGCTCTCCTCCCGGCGTGAGAGGCGGCCGGCCGACAAGGGAGCGGCAAGCGCTACCGTTCGCGCCGGCCGCATTCCCTCCAATCGCCCTATCAGCGAGCCGCGCGCTCGCTAAGGGGCATTTTGGGCATCTTTCTTAATGCCCATTGAAGCCGTTGAATAACCTAGCGGATTTTGATTTCGCCATTCGGAGGTTCGATCCCTCCCGGCCCGGCCAGGCTTTTCGTCGAACTTGGCCTTCAACTATTCGGCACCGGAACAATGCGCTGTTGGAAAAACGGTGCTATTCAGATGTTTTCAACGCGTCGTCGAACGGAATGCATCACCATCCAGGCTCCCATGACCCCGTTCTCGTCGCGCTTTCGGTCCTGATCGCCGCGCTTTCTTCCTATACGGCACTGGATCTCGCGACTCGCATGCGGGCCGCTTCAGGTTCCGCCAGCCTGGGCTGGCTCGGGGCTGCGGCAGTCGCGATGGGCGGCGGCATCTGGTCCATGCATTTCGTGGCCATGCTGGCCTTTAGCCTGCCCGGCGTGGATATTTCCTACGATCCGCTCCTCACGCTGCTCTCGCTTGCCCTTCCCATTTTGGTCGCTGCAGCCGCGTTCGTCGTCGTAAGTCAGCGGGCGAACGCGCTCATCGTTTCCGGCATTGCAATGGGGCTCGCGATCTCCGGCATGCACTACACCGGCATGAGCGCGATGCGGATGGCGGCTTCGATCCACTATGATCCCGTCTGGGTCGTGCTTTCCATCGCGATCGCGATTGGCGCGTCCATCATCGCGCTGTGGCTCGCCTTTCGCACGACGAACGTGCTCGAGCGCATATCGGCCGGCGCCGTCATGGGCCTGGCGATCTCCGGGATGCACTACGCCGCCATGCAGGGCTCCTCCTTCATTCCCACGGATGCCATTCTTGGCCGCGCAGCCCACGGAGCGGTTGGGCAGGCGCCGCTCGCGTTCCTGGTCGCCGGCACCACGATCGTCGTCCTCATCATCGGGCTCGCCGCGGCCGTGTACGACCGCGCCTCGGCAGAACGTGCCGATCGCGAAGCCGAGGCACTCAGGCGAAGCGAGGAGAAATTCCGCCTGCTGGTGGAGGGTGTGGCCGATCATGCCATCTTCATGCTCGATTCCGAAGGGCGGATCGCGAACTGGAATCTCGGCGCGCACCGGCTGATCGGCTACGGCGACGAGATCGTCGGGACGCACTACGCCGTCCTTCACACGGACGAGGAGCGCGCCTCCGGAATTCCTGATGCCGTGCTTCTGAACGCAAGGCGGGAAGGCAAGTCGACAGGCGAAGGCTGGCGCGTTCGCAAGGACGGCAGCCGCTTCTGGGCCGAGACGACTATACGCGTGGTGCGAAACGAGCAGGGCGAGCCCATAGGCTTCGCCAAGATCGTTCGGGACGTGACGGAACGCCGCCGAGCCCAGGAAGCGCTGGAGCGCACGCGCGACGCGCTCGTGATATCGCAGAAGATGGAGACTGTCGGACAGCTTACCGGCGGCGTGGCCCACGACTTCAACAACCTACTCGCCGTGATCCTGGGCAGCCTCGAACTCGCGAAGAAGCGCCTCCAGCCCGAAGATCCCAGGATTCACCGGCTCCTCGACAACGCGATCCAGGGGGCCCTCCGGGGTGCCTCGCTGACCCAGCGCATGCTTGCATTCGCGCGCAAGCAGGACCTCAAGCCCGTCGTCGTGGACGTCCCGGAACTGGTGCGCGGAATGGCAGCTCTCTTGAAGTTTGATCCGGGCATCCGGGTCGAGACCCGCTTTCCGATCGAACTCGCAAATGTGAAGGTCGATGCCAACCAGCTGGAGCTCGCGATCCTCAACCTCGCCGTCAATGCGCGGGATTCGATAAGGGCGGGCGGCGGGGTGATCAGCATCTCCGCACGCGAAGAGCATGCCATCGACGGCCTTGCGGAGGGACGATACGTCGCGCTCGCGGTGAGCGACACCGGATGCGGCATGGACGAGAAGACGCTGAAGCATGCGCAGGAGCCGTTCTTTACGACCAAGGGTATTGGCAAGGGAACCGGTCTCGGCCTCTCGATGGTAAAAGGGTTAGCCGAACAGTCCGGAGGCGTGCTGCTGCTGAAGAGCCACATCGGCGAAGGGACCACGGCCGAGATCTGGCTGCCCGCCTGTCAGGACGAAAAGGTGCCGGTGCCCCATGCGGCTGAGCCGTCGCGCTCCGCATCCCGCGGCAGTCGACCCATCTCCGTGTTGGTCGTCGATGATGACCTTCTTGTTCTCGACAGCATCGCTGCGATGCTCGATGATCTCGGCCACGCCGTGATCGAAGCGCGCTCTGGCGAGGAGGCAGTCCGGCTGCTGCCCCGAATGCCGAAGATCGACATCGTGGTGACCGATTACGCCATGCCGGGAATGAACGGGCTTCAGCTGGCCGAGGTTGTGGCCGCCGAGCGTCCCGGCACGCCCGTCGTGCTCTGCACGGGATATGCCGAGCTTCCAAGCTCCACGCAGCCTCATCTGCCTCGCATTTCCAAACCGTTCGACCAGACGGCGCTGGTGGCCGCCATCGAGGAGGCAATGCGCGTACAGGCCGATATGCGCTCGGTTTTGACCTTACACCCGAAGAGAGCCTAGCACGGCGAGGCCCCCAGCGAGCGATGATCAGCGAACGGCGCGCTCGACCGCGATGGCGGTAGCTTCGCCGCCGCCGATGCACAAGGCGGCGACGCCGCGCCTCAGGTTCCGCGCTTCCAGTGCATGCAGCAGCGTCACGATCAATCGCGCGCCGGTGGCGCCGATCGGATGGCCGAGTGCGCAGGCGCCGCCATTGACGTTGAGTTTTTCTCTGGCGATGCCGAGATCCTTCTGCGCCGCCATCGCCACCACTGCGAAGGCTTCGTTGATCTCGAACAGGTCGACGTCGGAGACACTCCAGCCGACCTTGTCGAGCAGCTTGCGGATGGCCGGTATCGGCGCGGTGGTGAACCACTGCGGCTCCTGGCTGTGCGTGGCGTGGCCCTTGATCTCGGCGAGCACCGGCAGGCCGTCACGATCGGCGAGCGAACGCCTGGCCAGAATGAGCGCCGCGGCGCCATCGGCATTGGCGGAGGAGGCGGCCGGCGTGATGGTGCCGTTGGCGCGGAACGCGGGCTTCAACCCGGGAATCTTGCCAGGGTCCACCTTGAGCGGATGTTCGTCATTGGCGACGACGCGCGGGCCGGCCTTTTCGGTGAGCGTGACTGGCGCGATCTCGGCCCTGAACGCGCCACCCTCGACCGCCTTGCGGGCGAGGGTCAGCGTCTCCATCGCATAGGTATCCTGGTCCTTGCGGGTGAACTGATAGGCCTCCGCGGTGGCCTCGCCGAAATCGCCCATCGAGCGGCCGCTCTCGTAGGCGTCTTCCAGCCCGTCCATCATCATGTGATCGATGATCCGGTCATGGCCGGCGCGATAGCCGCCGCGCGCCTTTGCCAGCAAATAGGGCGCATTGCTCATGCTCTCCATGCCGCCGGACAGCACGATTGCGGCTGAGCCCGCATGGATGATGTCATGCGCCAGCATGGTCGCTTTCATGCCGGAACCGCAGACCTTGTTGACGGTGGTGGCGCCGGTGGCATCTGGCAGTCCGGCGCCGCGCGCAGCCTGTCGCGCCGGGGCCTGGCCCTGTCCGGCCGGCAGCACGTTGCCCATGAACACCTCGTCAATGCGCTCCGGCGCAAGTTTCGCCCGCTCCAGCGCGGCGCCAATCACATGCCCGCCGAGCTTGTGCGCGCTGAGGGGGGACAATTCGCCCATAAACCGGCCAAGCGGCGTGCGGGCGGCGGAAAGGATGACGACGGGATCGGGGCTTGCGGACATCACGGGTTCTCCTGCTCGGTCACTGTTATATGACGATAATAATATATACCGGGATTGCAATGGGGTGCTGCCGGCTTTCCGCAACGAGGCGCTGCCGGAAAGACCGCCGGGGAGATGGAGGAAATCTAAGCCCACCCGGCGGCGCATCCTCGCGGAGCCGATCGAGCACGCCATCGGCCGCGGGAAAGGGCCGCCCGGGCGCCGGCTTTTCCTTCAGAAGCGTGTTCCCTGCCGCGAATCCCGGCTGGAGCGGAGGACCGGGGAACGAGGGGGGTGCGAAAGCCTCCTCGGTACTCGTTCTTTCGTGAATCGCTATGTCGGAAGGATTAGTACCAATGAACCCTGTGTCTTCTCCAACGCGCGCATTGTGGAACCGATGGGGTACTGATTCATTTCCGCAAGGATGGCGCAATGGCACTTGGGACGCGGTGCCGAAAATTCATCGCTAGTGAGAGATCGACGGCTTGACCGCCATGGATAAATCCGCGGAAACCAGTTCGACTGCGTTGTTCGAGCAGACATGCGCCGCGGCGATCGCGACCTGGGTCCGGTTGCTTACGCCCAGCTTGCGCATGATTTCGCGGACATGGACTTTCACGGTTGTTTCGGTCATGCCGAGCTTGCGACCGATGACCTTGTTGGGGTCGCCCTGGCAGAGGCAAACCAGAACGGCGTACTGCCGCTCGGTAAACTCGGGCGCGGGCCGTATGCCGTTGAAGCCATAGTCGCGCGGTACGCTAGTAGCCGCCTTGTCGTCGAAAAGGGAGACTTGCTGCTCGTAAAGGCCGTCGTCCGGCCCGAGAGGTGGTGCCTGCGTCTGTAGTTCAGGTCCCGGAAGCGGTTGCTCCGGGGAAAGGTCGGGCAGTCTATATTCGATGGGCGCCGGCGCGCTGAAGGTCTGGCTGGCCATGATGGCAGTCGGCGGAAAATAAGTACCGCCGTGCAGGACGAACGAAAGGGCCTGCAACGCAAGCTCGGGTGGCATGGAATTGCTGAAGTAACCCTGGGCCCCGCAACGGATTGCGGCGAGAACGGTGGAGGGATTTTCATCGTCGGAGACGATGGCGAGCGCCGCGTCACGGCGAAGGGTGTGTAATACCTGTATCTCGGTGAAGACCTCGTGGGGAGATGGCGCACCGACGCTGTAAATCAGCATGTCGCACACGGCGCGCTCGACAAGTCTTGTGTGGGCTTCGTCGGGATCGAGCGAAATCAGTTCGACGCTTTCGTTCCGTGCCCACGGGTTTAGGAAGCTCTCTGCGCGAGCTCGTCTGAAGGCCATCGCGTCGACAAGGAAAACTGTCTTCCTAAATGGGACCGACATAACGCGCCCCCTACATTACGTCCAATGACTATCGGTGATTACATTCTATGACTATCGATAGATTGCTTGCAGCCCTTCTGGGCCGCTGTGAAACAGATCACTTAGCATCTTAATTGTGCATAAAAGTTTACTCTTATTATGACGGAATGCCAAGAAGCGTGAGTGTGACAATGAGTGTGACGAGAAGTCGTCGAAAAAAAGGGAACTCCAGCAAGATCGTAGCAAGAAGGCGGCATTTTTTGAATACAACGGTTGTATGGGAGTCTAGACCCAACCTCTGCGAATATATCTTTCGATACGTACTGCCTTGGCGACGAAGTCGGTACCATCGAATGAGTGAATATTGTCGGCCTGTATCTGCGGACACATTGCCATGTTTGTCAGCAAGCTGCCTCCAAAACCGGACTTCGACATGCTCGCCGCGGCAGCGCCGGCCTCGGCAGACCGCCGTACATTCGTTCTCGCCCTGATCGGAAACCTGATCTGCAGCTGGTCGAACAACGAAAGCCTTTTCATCTACGTGCTGATGATTCTGCTGCGCACCGACGAGGCTTCCGCCGCGGTGGTGTTCGCGACACTGAACACGACCCGCGCGAGACTCGATCTGATCCAGCGACTGGCCAAGATCAGGGTCAGCGACAAGGTTCTGTCGAAAAATCTGACGGCGCTCATCGAACGGTTCTCGGAGTCCACCAAGGTCCGCAATGAATTGAATCACTGCATGTTCATCTTCGATTCCTCGGGCGCCATCACCCACACGCAGTCGATGCGATTGATGGAAACAAGGTCGAGCCTGAGGTTCGGAGAGATAAAGGCGCTGGACGAAGGCCGTCTGCAGGAGATGCTGCGGACGACCCACGAGATGACGAAAATCAACCGCGAGATCTGGGATCTGCTGCCGCGCCTTGAAGCGCATGTCTGCGGCGCACAGCCGCAAAGCGCGTCCGTTGATGCGGCTTGAAACAGGCCGCGCATGACGAGCAATCCTGCCTCGTCCCGCTTCTGTTCATTCAAAAACTGACTCTGTCGAAGCCACAACGGCGTCGATCGTTGATATCGCAAGATACAGCGCTGCATCTAATGCGTGCATGTTGTTTGCGAAGATGTGTCGGCAAACTGACATTGCTGACACCCGCAATAAGGCGAGGTGCCGGCAGTCGGAAGGACCGACGCAAAGAGCACCGCCGCGCTTCGAAGACCGCAGACTTAGAAGATCAGCGATCTCGTTCCGCCCGCGATGCTCCAACCTCAGGAGCGCGTTATGGCTAAGCAGGCCAAGAAGTATTGGGATCCCAACGATCAGGAACAGGACCAGGACCAGAAGCAAGACCAGTTGCAGGCGCAGGCCAATCTCCAGGCTCAGTTGCAAGGTCAAGGCCAAGGCCAAGGCCAAGGTCAGGGCCAGTTGCAGTTCGCCGTTCAGTCGCTGGATTCCAAGAGCGAGAACGAGAACGACAACGAGAACGACAACAAGAATGAGAACAAGAACGAGAATACCGTCGACAACAAGCTCGACAACAAGGTAGATAACGATCTCGACAACGACGTCGACAACACGGTCGACAACAAGATCGACAACAACATCGAAAACAAGATCGAAAACACCGTCGAGAGCAAGGTAGACGTTGATGTCGATGTGGATGTCGATGTGGACACAAGCGGCCTGAGCACCCCGGTCATCGCTCTCTACGACTTCGACACGCACGGTTCTGTCGTCATGCCTGACGTCGTGACCCAGACGATGAACGACGGCAACCAGTTCAATATTGATCAGGTCAACAACCTGGTCGATCAAGACAGCAACAGCTCGCAGGCCACTTACTATGGCGGCAACGGTGGATCGTGGTGTGAGCCGGGTGCCAGCTTCAGCATGGACGCCAAGATCGAGGGTGGCGACTCCAGGATCGACGCCGACGCTATTGGCGATCGTGCAAACGTTTCGTCCAGTGCCGATGCAGTTCTCAACCAGTCTGCCTTCGATCAGAACATCACGCAGGGTGCGAACATCCAGTTCAACAGCATCACCATTCAGGCTGCGGGTGACGCTCTGACTGATAACGATATAGGCTAGTTTTCACTCGATCCGCGCGGCACCAGCCGCGCGGGTCTTTTTTGCCAGTCATTTCATTTCAGTCGCTGCGTTGCCGATAGGGACTGAGGGCCGTATCGCGGCTTCAACAGTCTACGGTAACGGGGAGGTTCCCATGGCGTCAGCGAGCTTCGTTGAAATAATTTCCCATTTCGCAGGTTATCTGCAGATCTTCCACGACATCGCCCGCGACCGCGCCGAGTATGACGAGAGTCTCGCGCCCCATCCCCCCGGCGATTACACCACGCTGCGGCCGAATTACGATTACCGCGTCGTGCCTGAAGACATGGAGACCGCAGCCGGCCCGGTGCCGGAGCTGATGCCGGACGATCCGATCCATTTCGTCCGAGGCCGCCCGCTCAAGCTGCTTCGGAATCCCGAGGACGACGATTCAGATTTCTCTCCGCGTTCGTCGCCGAACGTGCCGCTGCCGAAACCGCCGGGCGGCGGCGGTGGCGGAGGAGGCAACGTTGAACATCACGTCACAGTAAAATACCAGGATGGTGGCCCGGAGACCCAACTGACGGCTCATCAATACAACTTCATGCATGATGACGACGTCAATCTGCCGACGGATGCCCTGGCCGTGGTTGCGCCTCTGATCGAACGCCTCAACAGCGATGCGATGACCATTATCGAGGAATTGGCGGCCGATGCGAACGCAGCGATTCCCGTCGACTGGCAGATGCCGCAGACCGATGGCGGCGCTACGGATTTCCTGAGGGCTCACGACGCGGCCCGGGCCGCTGGCGGCGGCGAGCCGGATGCACACTCGGTGACCCCTGGCTACTATGTCAACGGCGAGCTGCAGGAGCGGCCGTCGGAAGAGACGCCGCCGGCCGAGGCGCCAGAACTGCCCGACACCGGGCACGGTATCGGCCAGTGGGCTTCGTTGGGCAATAACTTCAGCATCAACGCGGCGCTGATCGTCGATATCGGCGAGTCCGCCCGCACCATGGTGGTGATGGGAGATTACTTCAAGACCGATGCCATCTTCCAGACCAACACCATTATGGACGATGATCGGGTCCGCATATCGGGCGGGGACCGCGAGCCATCATCCACCAGCGATCAGGACGTCGCGACCAATATCGCCGATTTTGTCCAGAACCCCAGCATCTACACTGGCTTCTCGGCCCAATTTGCCGGCCCGAACTGGATCGTCGACGTGGTCGACGGCGACTTCTACAGCGTTCATGCAGTCGCGCAGGTCAACCTTCTCTCCGACAACGATGTGGCAACACAGGTCAGCAGCAGCAGCCATTATAACCTCGTCAGCGGTTATAATACCCAGGGTAATCTGGCCCAGATCATCGACGGCAGCGTTGAATACGACCTGATCATCATCAAGGGCAGCTATCACGGCCTGAACGTGATCTTTCAAAACAACATCCTGTTGGACAATGACAAGATCAAGATGGCGGCCGACGGCGCCGATCCATCTCAATCAGCGAGTTCAGACAACAACAACCTGTTGAACGACGCCACGATTGCGAACTATGGCGGCGATACTTTCGACGAGCTGCCCGGAAACCTCGAGCTGATCCAAAGGCTGCTGGACGCCGGCATGACATCGCTCGATCCCGAATTGGCCGGTGCCCTCATCGGTCATGGCGGCCCGCTGAAAGTGCTGTACATCACTGGAGACTATTACGACATCAACGCGGCTTGGCAGACCAACATCACCTCCGACGTCGACGTGATGTATCAGCTCCAGAACCAGCCCGTGGCCGATCTGCTGGCGCTTGATCCGGACGGAGCCGTGACGCAGTCGGTCACCACAGGCGGCAACGAACTGGTCAACGACGCTGCGATCGTGGACGTCAATCCTGATGCAACTTACGTCGGGGGCCACATCTACACCGATTCCATTTTGGTGCAGGCCGATCTGGTGCCGACAGCTTCGGACAGCGCCGTCAACGGCGATACCCACGCGCTGGTGACCGAACTCATTGCTTTCGTCGATGACCACCCTCAGGACACGGCGAGCCCGCCGCCGGCAGCGATTGCCAATTCGGTGCAGTCAGACCCGATGGCAAGCGTGCTGCATTAGCGGCAAGAGCAGTTGTTTTGTTTATTGCAATTGCAGGAGAGTTTTCAAATGTGGGGCTGGGATAATCGTCCAGGCAGCGCCGCGAGCGGACGCCTAATTCAGCATGACGAAGCAACGTCGAACACGGCGAAGATAATTCCGCTTCGTCCGTGGTTTGATTCATCGCCTTCGCGCGTCGCAGATCCGGCCGAAGATCCGCCCGTCAAATTTGCCGACGAGAACAATGCCCCGGTCGAAGCCAAGATCGTCGAGTTGCCGTCGCTCAAGCCATCTCCGCGGGAAGGAGCCAGGACCGAAGCGAAGACGGAAGCTAAAACTGAAGCCAAGACGGAAGCCAAGAGCCCGCCGCCGGGATCCACCGTCGTGATCGAGCAAGCGGTTCCAGCCCCGCCGCTGCGCACCGGAGGCGACAAGGACGGTGGCGGCTCTTCAGGCGGCAACGGTGGTGGAGGCGGCGGCGGCGGTAACTCCCCGCCGCTGCACAAGCGTTCCAGCGACAATGAATTCAGGGACGTGCTCGGCAGCGGTCTGGCGAACGCCCGCCGCAACATGGTGACCGTCGGGATCTTCTCGGTTGTGGTCAATTTGCTGGTACTGGCTATACCGATCTACCTGTTCAACATGTCCGATCGCGTGCTGACCAGCCGCAGCACGGACACGCTGGTGATGCTGACCATTATCGTGGTCATCGCGATCGGGGCGCACGTGCTGATGGACATGATGCGCCGCATCATCCTGATGCGGGTTGCGGTCGAGACCGAAGCCAAACTGGGCGGACCGGTGCTCAGTGCCGCCGCCAAATCCGCGCAGAGTGGATCCAGCCGCGAATTCCAGACGCTTGCCGACCTGCAGCACCTCCGAGCCTTCATTACCGGTCCGGTATTGCTGACGATGTTCGATACGCCGGTCGCGCCGGTCTATTTCGCGGTCGTTTTCCTGATCCATCCCCATCTCGGATTCATCGTGCTGGGCTCGGGCGTCGCGCTGGTCGCGGTTGCGCTGCTGAACCAGCGCGTCACCGCGATCCCGTTCAACCAGGCGAACAATTACGGCGCCCGGGCAAACCTGCAGGCGGAATCGATGGCCCGCAATGCCCAGGTCATCAATGCGATGGGCATGATTCCGGAAGGCGTTCAGGTATGGGGCCGCGAAACCGTGGAGTCCTTGAAGGCGCAAGTGATCGGACAGGATCTCAACATCCTGATGACGGGGATATCGAAGTTCCTGCGGCTGTGCACCCAGATCGCCATCCTGGGTTGGGGCGCTTGGCTGGCGCTGGACGCTCAGATCACCAGCGGCATGGTCATCGCCGCCTCGATCGTGGCGAGCCGCGCGCTGGCGCCGCTGGAGGGCACCATCGAAGGCTGGCGCAGCTTCGTGCAGGCGCGTTCGGCCTATGCCCGCATCAAGTCGCTGTTGCTGAACTCGCCGCTCAACCTGGAGCGGCTCCGCCTGCCGCGTCCGGCCGGCTATCTCAATGTCGAGCGCATTCTCTACGTGCCGCCGCCGAACAAGAAGGTGATCCTGAACGGAATCAGCTTTCAATTGAAGCCCGGGGAATCGCTGGCCATTGTGGGAGATTCCGGCACCGGGAAAACCATGCTGGCCCGCATGCTGGTCGGATCCATCATCCCGACCGCCGGCAGCGTCAGGCTCGACATGATGGACCTGCGCAACTGGGATCCGCGCCAGTTCGGCGAGAGCGTCGGCTACCTGCCGCAGGACGTGCAACTGTTCCCGGCATCCATCAAGGCCAACATCGGCCGCATGCGCGACGACGCACGTGACGAGGACGTGTTCGACGCCGCCGAGACCGCCGACGTGCATGAGATGATTTCGAGTTTTGCCCAGGGCTACGAGACCATCGTCGGCATGGACGGCAGCCCGCTGTCGGGCGGCCAGCGGCAGCGGATCGGGCTGGCGCGCGCGTTCTACGGCAACCCGCGCCTGATCGTGCTCGATGAGCCGAATTCGAATCTGGACGCCAACGGCGAGCGGGCACTGGCCAAGGCGCTGGTGCGCGCCAAGGAAAAACAGATCACGGTGGTGACGATCACCCAGCGCGCGGCGCTGCTGATGAGCGTCGACAAGATCATGATCCTGCATCAGGGCGCGGTGCAGGCTTTCGGCGGCCGCGACGAGATCATTCCGATGATCACCGGACGCAAGCCGAACAATATCCCGACAGGGCCGGGTGATCCGCCTTCGTTGAATTGATCGAAGGCGCCGGCCGGGTTTGACAGCAACGAGGTTACGCGATGGCCAACAGGAAAATTGCGGTCCGCGCCGCGGAATCGGAAGGCACCTGGTACGATTCGCTGCCGCGATCGACCAGGCTGCCAACCGTTGCCGGTGCGCTGATCATGGCGGTGGTGCTGATGGGCTTTGGCGTCTGGGGCAACATGGCGCCGATCGCCGGCGCCGTGGTCGCCTCGGGCGTGTTCGTCGTTACCGGACAGAACAAGATCGTCCAGCATCTCGAGGGCGGAATGATCCGCGAAATCTACGTTCGCGAAGGCGACACGGTGGAAGCCGGACAAATGCTGCTCGAGCTCGACGACACCGCGGCGCGCGCGGAGCTGCAGCGGCTGTTCCTGCGGCGCATCCGCCTGACGGCCATCGATGCGAGGCTGCAGGCCGAGATGAAGGAGGAAAAAGAAATCACCTTGCCGCCCGAGATCGTCCAATGGCTGCCCAGCTCGCCCGAGGCGAGGGAAATCGTCGACAGCCAGCAAATGACATTCACGGCGCGCCGCAACAACCTCAACAGCGACGTCAAGAGCATCCAGGAGAGCATCAACGCGCTGGAGGAGCGAATCCGGGGATCCCGGGTGCAGCTCGACGCCGCCCATCGGCAGATCGTTCTGCTCGATGAGGAAATCGTGACCAAGGACAAGCTGGTGCAGGCCGGGCTGGTGCGCAAACCGGAACTGATGGTGCTGCAGCGGCAGAAGGCCAATCTGGAAGGCGAGGTCGGCCGCATCATGGGCGACATCGGCGATGCCAAGGAACGCATCGCCCGCGCGGTCGAGCAGATCAATGGCGTGCGCAAGACCGCGATCAAGACCGCGGTCGAACAGATGCACGAGATCCGCGGCGAACTGGCCGACGTCCGCGAGCGGATGCTGAGCGCCAAGGGCATCCTCGATCGGGTCCGCGTCACGGCGCCAGTGAGCGGCGTGGTGGTGAAGCTGCGCTATCATACGCGGGGCGGGGTGGTCGAGGCCGGCAAGAACATCATGGAGTTGCTGCCGCTGAAGGACGAGCTGATCATCGAGGCGCGGTTGCGGCCGCAGGACATCGACAGCGTGAAGCACGGACAGATAGCGATGGTGCGGCTGACGGCGCTGAATCAGCGCATTACGCCGATGGTTTCCGGCGACGTCATCTATCTCTCGGCCGATACGCTGGCGGACGAAAAGAAGTCCCAGCAGGTGGGACCGACCGACATCTATATCGTGCGCGTCAAGCTCAACAGCGAGGAGAGCAGGAATGTGCCGAACTTCAGCCCGACGCCCGGCATGCCGGCCGAGGTCTACATCAAAACGTCGGAGCGGACGTTCTTCCAGTACATCGTCAGGCCGATCCACGACAGCATGATGCGCGCATTCCGAGAGCGCTAGACGATCAATGAGCAGTTAACACGCAGCTTTGGAAAGGTGTCCGCCGTGCATATCGACATCATCGAAACCCTGCCGTCCCTGGCCAAGCTCGAGGACAACTGGAACGGCGTCTACGACGCGGACGACGAAGCGCAGATATTCCTGTCGTGGCAATGGCTCAACGGCTGGCTGTCCCACCTCCAGCGGCCGTGGTTCATCCTGGCGGCAAAAGCCGGCGAGTCCGCCGATCTGCCTTATGTTGCGTTCCTTCCCTTGCGGCTGCAGAACAGGATCGAGAAATCAGACGTCGTCAGCGACCTGAGGATGGCCGGCAATTTCGCAGCCGACTACTCTGGCATCATTTGCAGGCCCGAGGCGGAGAACAAGGTCATTCCAGCCTTTGCCCGCTGCATCAGGCAGATGAATTGGGCGCGGCTCAATCTTGAAAATGTGCGGATGTCGGAGCGGCGCTCGCGGTTGCTTCTGGCCTGCTTTCCGAAAGCCAATTTCAACTATACGGAGGTCGGCAGGGTCAACAAGGTCGACGGTATCGATAACAGTCTCTGCCCGTATCTCACGCTACCCAAGGACTGGAATAGCTATCTGGAATCGCTGAGCGCCAATACCAGGCAGAAAATCCGGCGCCTCCTCAAGCAGGTCGATATGCCCGGCGAATATCGAATAACCGTTTCGACGCCCGAGACGTTCGCGCAGGACCTCAAGACCTTGCTGGGCTTCTGGGAGACGAAATGGCGTCCTCGCAAGGGTGACAGGATCGAAAGCCTGGTCGCCTCGAACGGCGCCATGCTGACGCGCAGCTTTCAATCCGGCATGCTGTACCTGCCGACTTTCTGGCATCGCGACCGGCCCGTCGCGGCGCTGGCCACGCTGGTGGATCCGCGCAAGCGGGCGTTTTTGTTCTACATGACCGGACGTGACGAGACGTTCGACGGGCCGCCGTCAGGAGTGATCCTGCACGCCTTCAGCATTCGCCACGCGATCGCGAACGGCTTTTCCGAATACGACTTCCTGCGCGGAAACGAGCCGTACAAATATTCGTTCGGCTGCGCGGAGCGCAAGATCCGCTGCACCGTTCTGGAGACCAGGAACGGCAGGAATCTAGGCGGCGGGATCGACACCCGCAGCATTCCCGAGGTCCTGCAACTGGCGACCGAACTGCACCGGAAGGGAAAGTCGACTGACGCGGAAATCGGCTACCGGCGGATCCTGGAGGTTCAGCCGAAGCACGCCGATGCGTTGCACCGGCTCGGCCAATTGCTGGCGGCGAAGGGTGAC
Source organism: Bradyrhizobium algeriense (assembly GCF_036924595.1). Taxonomy (NCBI): domain Bacteria; kingdom Pseudomonadati; phylum Pseudomonadota; class Alphaproteobacteria; order Hyphomicrobiales; family Nitrobacteraceae; genus Bradyrhizobium; species Bradyrhizobium algeriense. Next base: position 1,509,322 of record NZ_JAZHRV010000001.1, read on the forward strand.
TTTGCCGCGGCCAAACGGCAGTTCCGGATTCTCACGACGGTTCGGCCCGACGCCGCCAAGGCGTGGCAATGTCTGGGCCAGGTTTGCGAAAGCCTCGGTCAACACGAGGAAGCATTGCGCCAGCACCTCGAATTCATGCGGCTGCAACCGGATCAGCCGGATGGTTTCGTCGCGGTTGCCAGGTGCATGGCCAAGCTCGGGCGGATGGCGGAGATCAACGCCGCGGTGCTGGCCGCGATCGAACCGGCGAGCGCCCCGTCGGTCCGGAAGTGGCGCGATTGGCGGCCCACGCCGGACCGGCAGACCGCCAGCGAACACTCGGTCTCGGCGTGACGCGGGTTTGCCGGCACGGCCCTGCTGGCCATGGCGGGGAAGGAGCGGGCACGATGGTCACGATGAACGGAAACGACAGGCATTGGTGTTCTGGAGGTGCGCCCGGCAAGGACACCATTGCGCCCGAAATCCCTGGCGGACTGCCTCATGCGGTGGCTTGTGACGGCTCGCAGCCGGGGTTCGATGGCCGGATGCCTGTGCTGCCCGCGTGGGCGGCAGCTGTGATTGCCTCCGACCCGCCGGCGTTGGTCAATCGCATGGTGCGTCGGTGGATTTCCCGCCAGGCCTTCGACGCAGAACGCTTTTCATCGCCGGGTGAATAGATGAGTCCCGCAATGGCTCTCGGTTCGTCGCGATCGCCTGCAGAACCGCCCGGGCTGTCTCCACGGACCCGCATCAGGATGACCGCACTCGGCGCGGCGCGATGCCCAAATCTCGCCGGCAGGGAAGGGGTCGTCATCGGCATGGGCCGCTATCGCAGCACGGTCCGCGTGATGTTCGACGGCTTCAGGTCGGCAACCTCGTTGCACAGCACCTACATCGAGCCGGTGGCCGGGGAAGACGGCCCGTCCGGCCAGGATCGCCGCTAGACTGGATTTCCCGAGCAATTGCGGAGCGCAAAACCGTTCCGGGTGCAGGAACGGTCTTGCCTGCCAAACGTTTGCTCACAGCGGGCCTGCGCGCGTGGTCCCGCGCCCATTGTTTTGCCGAGGTGCCGCCTGCTGCAAAGCTCATCCATCCTCATCCCGGGCGACACCGTCTGGAGAAGGTGCAAGGCAGGGCGGCTGGCAATCCTCAATGACGCAGCCGCATATTTCGCCGCTTTGCGGGAAGCGCTGCTGCTCGCGACGAGCCAAGTCTACATCATCGGCTGGGACATCCACAGCCTGACCCGGTTCGTCGGGCCTTCCGGGCAGGCCGATGATGGTTATCCGGAAGAGCTCGGCGCGTTTCTGAAAGCGCTCCTGAAGGCGAAGCCCGAGCTGCGGATCAACATCCTGAGCTGGAATTTCCCGGCCCTCTACGCGGCGGAGCGGGAGTGGAATTCAGCCGCCAAATTCACCTCGGAAACAGCGGACCGGCTTTGTTTCTGCTTCGACTCCAGCCTTCCTCTGGGGTCGTCGCAGCACCAGAAGATCGTCGTCATTGACGGCGCGCTTGCGTTCGTCGGCGGTCTCGACCTCACGATAAGGCGCTGGGACACGAGCGCGCACGAAGCCCATCATCCGCTCCGCACCGATCCCGACGGCAAGCCCTATCCGCCGTTTCACGACGTGCAATGCATGGTGGATGGGAAAGCCGCGGTCAGCCTGACGGAGTTGGCGGAGAACAGGTGGCGCGCCGCCGGCTGCACGGTCGAAACAACCGTATCCGTCAAGGGCGAGCGCTGGCCGGCCTCGGTGCCGGTGCAATGCCGGGGAATGACGGTGGGCATCGCGCGGACCGAGATCGCCACCGCGAGTGAAGCCGGCGTGAACGAGGTCGCGCTTCTGTTCAAGGCGTCCATCAATGCGGCCGATCGCTTCATCTATATCGAGAACCAGTTCACCAGCGCCACCGACATCGCGCGCCTCTTGACGCAGCGGATGCTGGATGTGCCACAGCTTCGCGTTCTGATCGTCACGCCGAAGATGCATTCGTCCTGGTTCGAATCGCAGGCCATGCAGAGCGGCCGCGGCGGATTCATCGCCCAGTTCGTAGCAGCAGGCGTCATGGACCGGATTCGCTTTCTCTATCCATCGACAAGGGATGCGGACCAGGCTGCCGTCGTCATGGTGCACAGCAAGGTGATGATCGTCGACGACCGCATCCTGCGCGTGGGTTCGGCCAACCTCAACAATCGCTCGATGGGCGCTGACACTGAGTGCGATCTCGCCTTCGAGGCGACGTGCGGTGCGCATCGGGAGTATATCGCCCGGCTTCGCCGCAGCCTGATCGGGCATTTCTGCGGCGTCGAAGAACGGGAGATCGAAAGCAACGAAGCCGATCTGTTTGGATTCCTCGACCGCCTGGCGGAGCGCGGCGGCACAAAATCGTTGCAGCCGATCGACCCGGCCGCGACGGCCGGCAGCATGGCAACTATGGTGCAGCCCGTCGCCGATCCCCGAGAACCGCTTCACCTCGATCGCGCCGCCAATCGCATGTGGACAGCAAGAACCATTTTGGCCGTGTCGGGGTTGGCCGCGGCGCTCGCCGGCCTGGCGCTAGCCTGGCAGTACACGTCGTTACGCGATTTCGCTGACGTCGGCTTCGTCTCCTCGGTCATTTCGCAATCCGCGCGGACGCAATTCGCGCCGCTGTTGGCGATTGCCGCTTTCGTCGTCGGCGGGCTGGTGGTGTTTCCGGTGCTGGTGTTGATCGCGGCGACGTCGGCGGCGCTGGGGCCGTGGATGGGTTTCTTCAGCGCCGGCGCCGGCGTGCTGCTCAGCGCACTCACGCTGTTTTCGATCGGCCGCGTGCTGGGCCAGGCGCGGCTGCAGCGCCTGCTCGGGCGCCGGGCGGCCCGGGTTCAGAGCCGCATTATCGGCAAGGGGGTCGTCGCGGTCGCGATGATCCGGATGGTGCCGATCGCCCCGTTCTCGATCGTGAACCTGGTGGCGGGCGCCAGCAAGCTCAGCCTGCGCGATTTTCTGCTCGGCACCGTGCTCGGCATGGCGCCGGGGATCGCGGTCATGGCCGCGCTCGGCGCGCAGATCGCGGATCTGGCCAGGAACGCCTCGTGGACGAACGCGGTGCTGCTGGCGCTGGCGATCCTCGCCTGGATCGCGCTGTGCCTTGGCGTGCAGTTTTTGGTGACGTGGATGGCGGGACGACGAACGTGACGGCTACGATACGCATCATGACGTGGAATGTTCACGGCATCTTCCACCTCAATCCGGGTTTCGATCTGGACGGCGTGTGCTCCATCATCCGTCACTGGTCGCCTGATGTCGTGGCGCTGCAGGAGGTCGATTCGCGCGGACGAACCGATGACCCCTTTGCCCTGCTGGCCAAGGCCGTCGGCGACCACAGCGTCGATGCGCGATCGATCGTCACCGAGGACGGCGACTACGGACAGGTGCTGTTGAGCCGCTGGCCCTTCGCCGAGCCGCCGAAAATTTCCGACGTCTCGTATCTGGAACGGGAGCCCCGCAGGGCCATTGCCGCACGCATCCTGTCTGATCATGGCGAGGTAACGGTCATTGCCACGCATCTCGGCCTGAGCATCCATGAAAGGCACGCCCAGGCCCATGCCCTGGCGGACCTGGTGCAGCCGACGCGGACGCTCGTGCTCGGCGATTTCAATGACTGGTTCTGGGTGAAGTCGGTGAGGGGCGTGCTGGCGCGGATTTGCCCGGTGCGAACGCGCTTGCGGACGTTTCCCTCCCGGTTGCCGATGATGCGGCTGGACCGGATCTATGCCTCGCGCGATCTGGCGATCCGCTCGGCCTGGACCGATCGCAAGGCCCGCGCCTATTCGGACCATCTTCCCGTGATCGCGGACGTTGCATTTCCGCAGTAGAGGGGCTTGCGTCAGGTAGGCTCGGTCACGCGGGCTTGGCCGGATGCTGCGTTCTGGGGTGGCGCTCATGCAGCAGACAGGCGAGGCCATGGCGCAGGTCCTCCCGCTCGCGCATCGCGGTCTCGAACAACGCTTCCTGAATGTCGCGCGGCATATCGCCCCAGACCGTCATCGCCGCCTCGCCCAGCAGCAAGGCAAAAATTTGTTGTTCGGTCATGTCGCTCCTCCCCGATTTTTACGTTTGATCGAAGTGAAGGTTCCGTTCCCGCGAGCTTTTGCGTTGGCCGTCATGAAGGCGATATCACTGTCCCCAGCGCAACACGACGGGATCGAGCTGGCGGGCGATTTCAATGAGACCCGCGCGCGCCGCCGGATGAACCCGTTGCAGGGGATGACGAACCGCGTCCGAGCCGATCACGCCGCCTTCCTGCATCAGGATCTTGGCGGCCTGCAAGCCGCATTGGCGGTTTTCGTAATTGATCAGCGGCAGCCATCGCCCATAGGCCGCCATCGCTTCTTCCCGGCGCCCCGCAAGATACGGATCGACGATTTGCCTGATGCCGTCAGGGTATCCGCCACCCGTCATGGCGCCGGTCGCGCCGGCATCGAGATCGGCCATCAGCGTGATGGCTTCCTCGCCGTCCCAGGGCCCTTCGATGCTGTCGCCGCCGGCCGCGATGAGATCGCGAAGCTTCGCCGCCGCCATCGGCACCTCGATCTTGAAATAGCGGATGTTCGGAATTTCCCGCGCCATGCGGGCCAGCAGGTCGACCGAAAGCGGCGTCCCGGCGACGGGCGCATCCTGGATCATGATGGGGATGTCGATGGCGTCAGACACGGTGCGATAGAAGTCGAAAATTCCCTTTTCCGGCACGCGGAAAGTAGCGCCGTGATAGGGCGGCATGATCATCACCATCGCCGCGCCCGCGTCCTGGGCTTGGCGGCTGCGCTCGGCGCAGATGCGCGAGCCGAAATGCGTCGTCGTCACGATCACGGGAACGCGGCCGGCGACATGCTCGAGCACCGCGTGCATCACCTGTTCGCGCTCGGCATCGGTCAGGACGAACTGCTCGGAGAAGTTGGCCAGAATGCACAGGCCATTGGAGCCGGCGTCGATCATGAAATCGATACAGCGGCGTTGCCCCGCGAGATCGAGCTCCCCACGGTCGTCGAAGATGGTCGGAGCAACGGGGAAAACACCGCGATAGGGCCGTTGTGCAGTCAGGGTCATTCTGGATGTTCCATTCGAACAGGATCAGTGATTGTATGGTTGTCCGATGCATTCATCAACATGATAGAAGGCTCGGCGCAATCGCGCAGCAAGAACAAGGGAAAGATTGATGGGGGGAGTTCTGGAGGGCGTTCGCGTCCTCGATTTCGGGCGTTATATCGCGGGGCCGTATTGCGCGACCTTGCTGGCCGAATTCGGTGCGGAAGTCATTCGCGTGGAGAAACGCGACGGCAGCGAGGATCGTTTCGTGGCGCCCGTGGGCGAAGGCGGCGAGGGCGCGCTGTTCCTGCAGGTCAATCGCAACAAGAAATGCATCACGCTCGATCCGATGAAACCGGAGGGACAGGAGGTGATGCGCCGGCTGGTGGCCACCGCTGACGTCGTCGTTGCCAATTTGCCGCCGCAGACGCTGCGCGCGATGAAACTCGATTATGAATCGCTGAAGGCGATCAAGCCGGACATCATCTTGACCACGGCAACCGCATTCGGCGGGCCCGGGCCGTGGTCCGACCGCGTCGGGTTTGACGGCGTCGGGCAGGTGATGTCGGGCGCAGTGTACATGACGGGCAAGGGCGATCCGCCGTACCGCGCCGCGGTGAACTGGGTCGATTTCGGCACCGCGCTGCATTGCGCGTTCGGCACGCTGGCCGCCCTGATCGAGCGCGGCAAATCCGGGCGCGGGCAGATCGTCGAGGGCGCATTGCTGGCGACCGCGCTCTCCTTCACCAACGCCACGCTGATCGAGCAGGCAGTGATATCAGCCAATCGTGTGCCGACCGGCAATCTCGGCCAGACCGCGGCGCCCGCTGACATCTACCGCACCAAAGACGGCTGGGTGCTGTGCCAGGTCACCGGCCATCCGCTGTTCATCCGCTGGGCCAGATTGATGGGCGAGGAGGATCACTGGCTGAACGACCCGCGCTTCGCCGACGACCTCAAGCGCGGCGACAACGGTCCTGTCATCAGCGAGCGGATGGCGCGCTGGTGCGCCGAGCGCACCACGCAGGAAGCGGTCGATACGCTGGGCAAAGCGATGATTCCGGCCGGACCGGTGCTGAGCCCGCAACAGGCGCTCGAGCACCCGCACATCCGCGCCACCGGCTTCATGCACGATGTCGATTATCCGGGCCTGCCGAAGCCCGCGCCGACGGTACGCGCCGCCGTGCGATTGTCGGAGACGCCGGGCGAGATCACGACGCGCCCGCCGACGCTTGGCGAGCACACCGATCGCGTGCTGGCCGATATCGGCTACGACGCGGATGCGATCGCCGCGCTTCGCAACAACGGGATCATCTAGATGCCGCGGCCGACGACCTGGCGTCTTGTTCGTTGCCGTCAGGTGGTCTTTCGCCAAACCGCAGCCTGGACATCAGCGCCATGACGCTGCTGTCGATACCGGCCAATCCTGTTCCGAAGGGTGCGTTTGCCGGAACGATTGAGACGCCGGATGGCGCCATGTTGCGCTTTGCGCGCTGGGCGGCGCTGGCCAGCGGCAGGGGGACCGTCTGCGTCTTCACCGGGCGCGGCGAGTACATCGAGAAATATTTCGAGACGGTACGGGATCTGCGCAAACGCGGTTATGCCGTGGCTGTCATCGACTGGCGGGGACAGGGGCATTCCTCGCGCCGGCTGCGCAATCCGCTCAAGGGCCATGTCCGGAATTTTTCGGATTACGAGATCGACGTGGCGGCCTTCGTCAAGCAGGTCGTACTGCCGGATTGTCCGCCGCCCTATTTTGCGCTGGCCCATTCGATGGGCGGCGCGGTCATGCTGCGCGTCGCGCATGCCGGCATTGAAATGTTCGAACGCCTCGTGCTCTGCGCGCCGATGATCGACCTGCCGCGTCTGCGCACTTCGCTGCCGATGCGCGGCCTGATGCGCATGCTGCGCGCGGGTGGAATGGGCGAGCGGTTTATTCCAGGCGGCAGCATCGACCTGATCAAGTCAACGGCCTTTCCCGGCAATCCCCTGACCTCGGACCCGCGCCGCTACGCCCGCAACGCTTCTATCCTGGAGGCCGATCCGACGCTCGGGATCGCGTCGCCGACCGTGGCGTGGCTCGACGCGGCCTTTGCCGCGATGGCCGAGTTTCGTTCGCGCGAGTTTGCCGGCCGGGTTCACCAGCCGGTCCTGATGCTAGCGGCAGGCGACGACACCATCGTATCGACCTCGGCCATTGCAGCGTTTGCCCGGCATCTGCCGGCGGGATCGCATCGCGTGATTGCGGGTGCGAAGCACGAAATCCTGCAGGAAGACGACCGCCATCGCGAGCAGCTCTGGGCCGCATTCGATGTCTTCATGCCGGGCTAGCCAGTAGGGTGTGGACTCATTAGCACGCAGCCAAATTCCGATTGAAGCGCGATGAATTTACTTCCGCTTTTCCGGACATGGCCGGACTTGCTGCTGGCCCGACCCGATCGCGAATGACCCAAAGCGGGCATCGACGACCAATGTCGGCAACCGACACACCTGCGGGTCTCCGGAACTTTGGGGTGATTCCGGGCGTTATGAATCAGGCGCTATTGCGCGATTTCGCTTTCGGCTCAACACACATATGCCGTCTGCCGGTCGCAAACGGCGGCATCGCAGGAGGCTCTCATGAGTATCAAGCGAATCCTGGTTCCACTTCCCGGCTCAGCCAGTCACACCGGCCAAATAGAGACGGCCCTGTCTGCCGCGAAGGCATTGGGGGCTCACGTCCAGGCACTGTTCATCAGCCAGCCGCCGCCGGTCACACGTAGCGGTGTCGCGCGCGGCGGCCTAACTGTCACTGAAATGGGACAAGCGGTGACCGCCGCATCGGTAAATTGGTACGCCGAGGAACGGGAGCGAACTACGCGGGAAGCGCGTGAGGTTTTCGCGCGGGCCTGCGCGGTAGTCGGCATCCCTATGCTATCGGCGAACGACGAGCCCGGCAGCCCGCTCGCGGCATCTTGGCGCGAAGCCGAGGGATCGTATGTGGAAATCGCGGCGCAACGGGCCGCTGCCTTCGACCTAATGGTCGCCGCAAGCGCCACCGTGATGGAATCATTCATGGCCATTACCGAGCAATCGCTGCTGCAGACCCGTCGCCCGGTGCTGTTGGCACCGGCTCGCCTGCAGAGTGATCTGACCGACAGCGTGATGATCGCCTGGGACGAGAGCCCGGAATGCTGGCACGCGGTCTCGGCTGCCATACCGTTCATGCAACTCGCCAAATCAGTGCGGGTCATAAGCGTTGATCGGGACGCCAGCAATCGCCAAGCCTCGCAGGCGGAGGTGCTTGCCTATTTGCGCTGTCATGGCATCGGTGCGACCGCGCAAGTGGTTGCACCGGAATTGCGCTCGGTGGGCGATACGCTGCTTGCGGCGGGGGCAGAGCATGAAGCCGGCCTGCTGATCATGGGCGCCTATTCCCATAGCCGCCTGCGCGAGATGCTTCTGGGCGGGGCTACGCGCCACATTCTTAAGAACGCTTCGGCACGCCCCGTTCTCTTGGCGCATTAGCCCTCGTCAGAGCGCAACCCCAGCGCAGGTTGCCGCCGACGCCAACGCTATGGCGGGCTTGCTCCCTCGCCGAAGGCGGGTGGGGGGCCGTGCGATTGACGCACCGACCCTCCTTCCCTGGGAGCGTCGGGCGGACTGAAGCCAAGTTCCCCCACACCTGAGGAGTAACAACATGGCCCCACACATCCCCGAGGAATTTTTCACCAGGTTGATTGACAGGAGTCCCTTCGTGATCATGGGCAACACGATGCCGCCCCGAGATCCTAATGAAGACGAAGAGGACGAGGACGAAGAGGAAGAGGACGAAGACGACCGCGGCGACGAGCCGCCGGTCGTGCGCGAGCCGGACGAAGACTAGACCATGATGCTTTTGGGATTGGGCATAGGACGAAAACCCGTCGAGTGGGTTCAGGTTCGGCGAGTGAACGGACGTCGCAGTCGCGACAGTTGATGTCACCTGTCGGCACATCGCGTTACTTGGTTGCGATGCGGAATTTGGTCGCTATCCAGGGCATAGCGGACATCGATCAAGCAGCGCCGATCAAGCTCGATTTATGAGTACGCACCCTGGTTCGAACGAACGTCGTCGATATCGCGGTTGCGAACATGCCGGCCGATCGCCCGAAATCGGCCGGTCAGGCGCGGAGCGCTTGTCACAATGGAGTTCCAGACCGTATCGTGACGCAGCGGAGCGGCGACGCGCGGCGTCGCGGGTGTGGCGGGATCGGGGTTTCATGGGGTCGCAGGTAAGCTTGCCGCTCTGGGTCGTCGTCCTGATGGCGATCCTCGCGATCCTGGCGGCGCTGGATCGCATCCTGATTCCCAGCGTGCGCTGGGCGCTGCGTCGCCGCGCCAATCGCGCCATCGAGGAGCTCAACACCAAACTCAAGCTTCGCATTCAGCCCTTCAAGCTGACCAAGCGTCAGGTGCTGACTGATCGTCTGGTGTTCGACCCGGAAGTGCTGCGGGCGGCGGAAGAATATTCGACCGAGACCGGCGTGCCGAACGAAGTCGCGATGGAAAAGGTGCGGCGCTACGCCCGCGAGATCGTTCCGGCGTTCAGCGCCTATGCGTATTTTCACGTCGGGACGCGGATCGCGCGCGCCGTTTCCCATATGCTGTACCGGGTGCGGATCGGCGTCCGCAACGACGAGGCGCTGGCCGCCGTCGATCCTGCCGCGTCGGTGATTTTCGTCATCAATCATCGCTCGAACATGGATTACGTGCTGGTGACCTATGTCGCCGCCACCTCGTCGGCGCTGAGCTACGCCGTTGGCGAATGGGCCAAGGTCTGGGGCCTCAGCAATTTGATCCGCTCGATGGGGGCCTATTTCATCGCGCGCGATTCCGGCGAAGGGCTCTATCGCAAGGTGCTTTCGCGCTATGTTCACATGGCTACCGCAGCGGGTGTCACGCAGGCGATTTTCCCGGAGGGCGGGCTCAGCCGCGACGGCAAGCTGCGTCCGCCGAAATTCGGGCTGTTGAGTTACATGGTGGCGGGCTTCGATCCGCTCGGTCCGCGCGACGTGGTGTTCATCCCGGTCGCCGTCAACTACGACCGCGTGCTGGAAGACCGCATGCTGACCTCGGTGGCCAATGCCGAGTCGGGGAAGAAGCCGGTGTTCGGCTTCAACGCGGCAACCTTTGCGCGGCATTTTTTCCGCCATCTCTGGCTGGCAATGCGCGGCGAGTGGCATCGCTTCGGATATACCTGCGTGAGTTTTGGCGTGCCGGTGTCGCTGCGAAATTATGTCGAGGCAAGGAAGATCGATTTCCGCGTTCTCGCGCCGGAGCCGCGCCGCATCGAGGTTGAAAGGCTCGGCACCGAATTGATGGAGGCCGTTGGCCGCGCGGTGCCGGCGCTGCCGGTCTCGCTGGTCTCGACCGCCATGCTGGAGGCAGGTGACCAGCCGTTGACGTTGTTCGAAATCAAGGGCCGCGTTTCCTTCCTGATCGGCGAGCTCGAACGAGCAGGGAGCTATGTTCACATCCCGCGCGCCGATCGCGACTACGCCATCTCCGTCGGCCGGCGGATGCTGACGCTGCGCCATCTGGTGATCGAGACCGACGACACCTACCGCGCCAACCCGAAAGAGCTCGTGCTGCTGCAGTACTACGCGAACGCGATCGTCCATCTGTTCAAGGACAGGGACCCGCGGACGGGGTGAGCTGCCCGGTGAAATCCCATCGCAGCATCGCGAAATCATATCCGCGTCATTGCGAGCGAAGCGAAGCAATCCACGTCTCTGCAAGCCGCGCTATGGATTGCTTCGTTTCGCTCGCGATGACGATGTGGAGGCAATGGGTGCGACAAAAGCCACTTGTCGGGCAAATCACTTCTGATTTTCCGAAATTGTGTCAACCCCGGTAATCAAAAATATTCCGCTTTCGTTCTCGCCCAAATCAGCTGCATAACTCCGCCCGTCTCACCCAATTGAGGGGCGCTCGCGATCGTCACGAACGTGCGGTGAGATGCGATGGACGCGAGAGCTGCGACTGACGTGTGCAGCTCGAGCGTACGGCGAAGTCGTGTGGTTCGGGCGCCGCGGTGCTGGCGTTAAGCGTGCGATAAGAAGCGCAGGCGACGGAGGCAAAAGAGCCGTTCTCCGGGAAGAGCACGAAGTAAGCCGTAAAGCCATTGCGCAGGGAAGGCCGGAGTGTTCCCGCTGCCCTGTATGCTCGTGTGCAATTTTGTTTGCGCAAATCGCACGCGAGACCGCGGGTGCAGCAAGCACCCGGTCTTCCCTGCGCCCTCTGATTGGAGAGGGCAGGAGTTCTCCAGCAAACCTCGGGCGCAATGCGTCGCGAGATCGCGAAACTATATCCACGTCATTGCGAGCGCAGCGAAGCAATCCATCTCTCCGCTTGCCGCGCTATGGATTGCTTCGCGGAGCCTGTCATCCGGCGGCGCTTCGCGCCGACCGGGTGGCTCGCAATGACGGGGAGGGGAACGGTGCCCAATCCGAGCTACCGGACCGCCGCAACCAATGCTCGCCCGCTTTCCTTGCAAAAGCTTGAAGTTTAAAATATATGCTGAACCCTCATCCAGGAGGCTTGACCGATGTCCCCATTGTCGCGTTCCTCCCATGCGCTCGTCACCGGCGGCGGGCGCGGCATTGGGCTGGCGATATCGGCGGCGCTGTCGAAAGCGGGCGCGACGGTAACGGTGCTCGGCCGCAACCGCGCGACGCTGGACGAAGCCGTGGCATCCGGCGCGGCGCAGTTCGCAGCCGTGGCCGACGTCGCCGATCAGGCGTCGGTCAAATCGGCCATAGCGGAGGCCGCCGCGCGGCAACCGATCGACATCCTCGTTGCCAATGCGGGCGCGGCGGATTCTTCGCCGTTCGGCCGCTCCGATGCGTCATTGTTCCAGCGGATGATGGACGTCAATTTCATGGGTGTGGTCCACGCCACGCAGGCGGTATTGCCTGGAATGACGGAGCGTCGCCACGGGCGGATCGTTGCCGTCGCATCCACCGCCGGCCTCAAGGGTTACGCCTATGTCTCGGCCTACAGCGCGGCCAAGCACGCGGTGATCGGCCTCGTCCGTTCGCTGGCGCTGGAGACGGCGAAGAGCGGCATCACCGTCAACGCCGTCTGCCCCGGCTTCACCGAAACCGATCTGCTGGAAGGCTCGATCGACAACATTATCAAGAAGACTGGCCGCAGCCGCGAGCAAGCCATCGCGGAACTGTCGAAACATAATCCGCAAGGGCGCCTTGTTGCGCCATCGGAGGTAGCCGACGCCGTGCTGTGGCTCTGCGGCGAGGGCGCCGGCGCCATCACGGGACAGGCCATTGCGGTGGCGGGCGGCGAAGTCTGATCGGCCGCCACATCGATAACGATTAAAGTCAGGGAGAGATCATGAGCAAGCCCGCCAACCCCGTCACGCTGCCGCTGGGCGATTATTCGCCGAAGCATTTCCTGCTGGCCGTGGTCGATCGCGTCGCCACCGTGACGCTCAACCGTCCCGAGCGAAAGAATCCGCTGACCTTCGAGAGCTATCGCGAACTCACTGATTTCTTCCGCGCCTGCGCGATGGATGACGAGGTCAAGACCATCGTCGTGTCAGGCGCGGGCGGCAACTTCTCGTCGGGTGGCGACGTGTTCGAGATCATCGGTCCCTTGATTCAGATGGATACCAAGGGGCTGACCGCCTTTACCCGCATGACCGGCGATCTCGTCAAGGCGATGCGTGCGTGCCCGCAGCCGATCGTGGCTGCCGTCGAGGGCATCTGCGCCGGCGCGGGCGCGATCGTCGCGATGGCCTCGGATCTGCGCCTGGCCGCCACCGGCGCCAAGGTCGCATTCCTGTTCAACAAGGTCGGGCTCGCCGGCTGCGACATGGGCGCCTGCGCAATCCTGCCGCGCATCATCGGGCAGTCGCGGGCCTCCGAACTGCTCTACACCGGCCGCTTCATGACCGCGGAGGAGGGCGAACGCTGGGGCTTCTTCAGCCGCATCGTCACGCCGGACGCAGTGCTGCCGCAGGCGCAGCTTCTGGCCAAGCAGATTTCCGAAGGGCCGACTTTTGCCAACACCATGACCAAGCGCATGCTGGCGATGGAATGGGCGATGTCGGTGGAGGAGGCGATCGAGGCCGAAGCGGTTGCGCAAGCGCTCTGCATGACCACGGAAGATTTCGCCCGCGCCTTCGAGGCGTTCTCGAACAAGCGGACCCCGGTGTTCCAGGGGAATTGACGGGACCGTAGCCCGGGTGAAGCGCCGCGAAACACGGGATTCCGTCCGATGGCGCGGGAATCCCGGATTGCGCTACGCTCCATCCGGTCTACGAACGAGCCGCCAGCCCCCTTGCCCCAAAATTATTTTAGGCTTAAAGTAATTCCGAACTAGCCCGACAGCCTGTTTCGGAGGCGATAGATGAAGATCGCGATTATCGGTGGCGGACCGGCCGGTCTCTACGCCGCGATCCTCTTGAAGAAACAGCGGCCCCAGGCCGAGATCACGGTCTATGAGCGCAACCGCACCGACGACACGTTCGGCTTCGGGGTGGTATTCTCGGACGCGACGCTGGACAATTTCGAGAAATACGATCCGCCGAGCTATCGCCGCATCACCCAGGAATTCGCCTATTGGGACGATATCGCCGTGCATTTCCGCGGCACCGTCCACCGCGTCGGCGGCAACGGTTTTTGCGGCTGCTCGCGGCGGACGCTGCTGCTGATCCTGCAGGAGCGCGCGCGCGAACTCGGCGTGACGCTGCTGTTCGAAACCGATATCGACGACGAAGCGCGATTTGCCGATGCCGACCTGATCGTGCTGGCCGACGGCATCAACAGCCGCTTCCGCGACAAATACATTGAACACTTCCAGCCCCAGATCGACCTGCGTTCCAACAAGTTCGCCTGGATGGGATCGACCAAACCGCTCGATGCCTTCACCTTCATCTTCCAGGAGACCGAGTGGGGGCCGTTCATCGCGCACGCCTATCAGTATGAGGTGGGACGCTCGACCTGGATATTCGAAACCGACGCCGAAACCTTCCAGCGCGCCGGGCTCGAAGGCCTGAGCGAGCAGCAATCCGCCGACCGCATGGCCGAGATTTTCGGCTGGTTCCTCGACGGTCATCCGCTGCTGATCAACCGCTCGATGTGGCGCAATTTCCCGATGATCCGCAGCCAGCGCTGGGTCAAGGACAACATGGTGCTGCTTGGCGACGCCAAGGCCACGGCGCATTTCTCGATCGGCTCCGGTACCAAGCTCGCGATGGAAGACGCGATCGCGCTGGCCGATGCGATGGCGCAGGCGCCGACGGTCGAGGGCGCATTGCAAACCTACGAGCATGGCCGGCGCGAGGAGGTCGAAAAGACCCAGCACGCCGCCGACGTGTCGTTGGTCTGGTTCGAACATGTCGACCGCTTCTGGGATTTCGATCCCGTGCAGTTCGCCTTCGGCGTCATGACCCGCGCCAAGGCGATCACTTACGATAACCTCACGCTGCGCGCGCCGGAATTCGTCCGCGAGGTCGACAAGGCGTTTGCAAAACAGGTGCGCGCCAAGGGCTTCGATGTCGACATCGACAAGCCCGTGGCGCCGATGTTCCAGCCGCTCAAGTTGCGCGAGATGGAAGTTGCGAATCGCGCGGTGGTGTCGCCGATGTGCATGTACTCGGCGAAGGAGGGTGTGCCCGGCGATTTCCATCTGGTGCATTATGGCTCGCGCGCCATCGGCGGCGCCGGGCTGATCTTCACCGAGATGACCTGCGTCGGCCGCGACGCCCGCATCACGCCGGGCTGCACTGGCTTGTGGAACGACGAGCAGCAGGCCGCGTGGACGCGCATCGTCGATTTCGTCCACGCCAATTCCGCCGCCAAAATCTGCCTGCAGCTTGGACATGCCGGCCGCAAGGGCGCGACCAAATTGATGTGGGAGGGGATGGACCGGCCGCTCGAGCAGGGCGGCTGGGACACGATCTCGGCGTCGCCACTACCTTACTTCCCCGACAGCCAGGTGCCGCGCGAGATGGATCGCGCCGCGATGGACCGCGTCAAGCAGGAGTTCGTCGCCGCTTCCTTGCGCGGCGAGGCCTGCGGTTTCGATATGCTGGAGCTGCACTGCGCCCACGGCTATCTGCTGGCGAGTTTCATTTCGCCGCTGACCAACCAGCGCGCCGACGAATATGGCGGCTCGCTCGCCAACCGGCTGCGCTATCCGCTGGAAGTGTTCGAGGCGATGCGCGCGGCATGGCCGGCGCACAAGCCGATGTCGGTTCGCATCTCCGCCACCGACTGGGCCGCGGGCGGCATCACCGGCGACGACGCGGTCGCGGTCGCGCGCGCGTTCGCCGAGGCCGGCGTCGACCTGGTCGATGTCTCCACCGGCCAGACCGTGCGCGACGCGCAGCCGATCTACGGCCGCATGTTCCAGACGCCGTTCTCCGATCAGGTCCGGAATGAAGCCCGGGTCGCGACCATGTGCGTCGGGAACATCACGACGGCGGACCAAGTAAACACGATTTTGGCCGCTGGCCGTGCCGACCTGGTGGCGCTGGCCCGGCCGCATCTGGTCGATCCGTCGTTCACGATGCGGGCAGCGGCCTGGTACGGCGCCGATATAGCATGTCCGCCACAATATCTGCCGGGCAAGGAACAAATCTTCCGCAACAGCGTCCGCGACCGGCAGGATTTCGAAGACCTCAAAATTAAGGGTAAGCCGAAAACCCGCGCCGAGCTGAAAGCCGAGGCGACAAAGCCGCTTGCAGCCGAATAGGCCGGATGGCAGGCTCCCTCGATCCCTCGCCCCGCTCTTCGCGGGGAGAGGGTTGGGGTGAGGGGCTCTCTCCGCGAACTGGGTGTGCGGAGAGTGCGGTACCCCCTCACCCGGATCGCATCTATCGATGCGATCCGACCTCTCCCCGCAAGCGGGGCGAGGTTGAAGAAAGTGGAGTAACGCGCATGAAAGCGATCATCGTCGGGGGCGGCATCGGCGGCCTCACCACTGCGCTCATGTTGCGGGCGCGCGGCATCGACTGCGAGTTGTTCGAACAGTCCGAAAGCATCCGCGAGCTTGGCGTCGGCATCAACACACTGCCGCATGCGATCAGAGAATTGACCGGCCTCGGGCTGCTGGACCGGCTGGATGCCGCCGCTGTACGCACCGACCAATTGTATTATCTCAGCCGCCACGGCCAGGAAGTCTGGCGCGAGCCGCGCGGGCTCGACGCCGGCCACGACGTGCCGCAATTCTCGGTTCATCGCGGCCGCCTGCAGAGCGTGATCCATCGCGCCGTCGAGGAACGGCTCGGCCCTGAGGCCATCCACACCGGCTGCCGTCTCGGCGCGTTCGCGCAGCACGAGGGCGGCGTGGTTGCGCATTTTTTCGACCGCACCGGCGCCCATGTCAAAACCGCGCGCGGCGATATCCTGATCGGCGCCGACGGTATTCACTCGCGCGTGCGCGAGATGCTGTTTCCGGACGAGGGGCCGCCGTGCTGGAACGGGTTGATGCTATGGCGTGGCGCGCGCGACTGGCCGGCGTTCCTGACCGGCCGCTCGATGATCGTTGCCGGCGGGCTGAACGCCAAGGTCGTGATCTATCCGATCGCGGAAGGATCGAGCCCGTCGAGCCGGCTGACCAACTGGGCGGTGATGGTGAAGATCGGCGACGGCAATGTGCCGCCGCCCCGCCGCGAGGACTGGTCGCGGCCGGGCAAGCGCGAGGAACTGATGCCGCATGTCGAGCGCTTCAAGGTGCCGTATGTCGATGTGCGCAGCCTGATCTCGGCGACGTCGGAATTCTACGAGTACCCCTGCTGCGACCGCGATCCGCTGCCGTACTGGACCTGGGGCCGGGTGACGCTGCTCGGCGACGCCGCGCACCCGATGTATCCGGTCGGTTCCAACGGCGCCTCGCAGGCGATCCTCGATGCCCGCGCGCTGGCCGACGAACTGGCGCGAGCCGAGCATCCGCGCCAGGCGCTGGTGGCCTATGAGAAGAAGCGGCTGCCGATGACGGCGGAGATCGTGCGCGCCAACCGCCGCGGCGGCCCCGAGGGCGTGATCGACGCGGTCGAGCAACTGGCGCCCGATGGCTTTACCGATATCGAGAAGGTGCTGAGCCACGCCCAGCGCGAGGCGATCGTGCGCGGCTATGCGTCCAAGGCCGGCTTTGCGCCGCCACCGCTGGGATTGGCGGCGGTGCGGTAAAGGTCCCGTAGATCCTATGGGGTGGCAGGTGGTCAGGGGTAAGCTGAGTTTGCGAGCACCCAACCACCCGGAGGATCTACGAAGATAATCTCACGCCCCCGGAGGCGGCGGCAGGAAGTGGATGTTGTGCTCGGCGGCCAGCGCTACCACCGCGTCCGGCGTCTGCTCCCTCATGTTGTGGATCGCCCAGAACAGATCGTAGAGCCGCCGCGTCGGCGACACCCAGAACAGCGTCTTCGCGGTGCGGCCGGACTTGTTGAAGATGCCGTGCGGCTTGCCCATCGGCAGCCGCACCAGATCGCCGGGCGTAGCCTGCGTCTCGGCACCGTCGAGGAAGAAGTCGAGCTGGCCCTCGAGGATGTAGAGATATTCATCCTGGTCGGGATGAATATGCGGCGGCACGAAAGTTTCGGGCGGGAACGTCGCATGCCATGAGAAGGAATGCTCGGTGACGTTTTTCGGCACATAGGTCTGGCCGAGGATGCTCCAGGAGATTCCCTGGATGCCTTCATTGGCGCGCGTGATGCCGGCGATTTCGGTCTTCATTGGCTGTTCCCTTCCAAAATTATTTCGCGGTGCAATCCTTGGCGTAACGGTCGCCATAGTTGGAAAATACCTTCTCGACGATCTCGGTCTGGAATTTTCCGTCCGGACGCTTGGCGACCTTGGTCAGATAAAAATTCTGGATCGGATAGCCGTTGACGTTGAACTTGAAATCGCCGCGCAGCGAAGTGAACTCGGCCTTCCGAAGCGCGGCCGACACGGCCTCCTTGTTCTTGAGGTCGCCCTTCACCGCCTTCACCGCGCTGTCGATCAGCAAGGCCGTATCATAGCCCTGCATGGCGTAGGTGCCGGGCACGCTGTTGTAGGCGGCTTCATAAGCGGCGACAAACTTCTTGCTCTGGGGATTGTCCATGTCGGGCGCCCAGTTGGCGCCGCCGAACATGCCGACGGCGGCGTCCTGCTGCGCGGGCAGGGTGGATTCATCGACGGTGAAGGCCGACAGCACCGGGATCTTGTCGGCAAGACCGGCCTGCCGGTACTGCTTGACGAGGCCGACGCCCATGCCGCCCGGCATGAAGGTGAACAGCGCATCGACCTTGGAAGAAGAAATCTTGGTCAGCTCGACCTGGAAATCCAGCGTACCGAGCGGCGTGTAGCTTTCTTCCGCAATCTCGCCCTTGTAGTCGAGCTTGAATCCGGCCGCCGAATCCTTGCCGGCCTGATAGTTCGGCACCAGCACGTACATGCGCTTGTAGCCGCGATCCTGGGCGACCTTGCCGAGGATCTCGTGCACCTGGTCGTTCTGATAGGAAGTGACGTAGAAGAACGGGCTGCACTCCTTGCCAGCATAGCTCGACGGCCCCGCGTTCGGACTGATCAGGAACGTCTTGTTCTCGGTCACCGGCCGGTGAATGGCTTGCAGGATGTTGGAGAAAATCGGCCCGACAACAAAGTCGACCTTCTCGCGTTCGAGCAGGCCCTTGGCCTTGGTCACGGCGCCGTCGGGCTTGAGTTCGTCGTCGACGACGACGACCTCAACATCCTTGCCCGCCATCTTGCCGCCGAGGTCCTTGATTCCGAGTTGCAGGCCGTCGCGCGATTGCTGGCCGAGGACGGCGGCCGGCCCGGACAAGGTCGTGATCACGCCGATCTTGATTTTCTCCTGCGCTGCGACTGGCTCCGCGGCAACCCCCAGCAAAACGGCAAGTCCGGTCAGCTTCAACGACTGCTTCATGATTATTCCTCCGTTCGGCCTCTGCAGCCGAAACCCACGTCGCACCAAATGCTCGGGATGCAGCTTATTCTGACGGTGACTGCACCTGCAAGCAGAACGCATCCATGCAAGCCATACGCCAATTGCTTGAAACTTAAAGAAATCTGGGCAATGATCGAAAGCTGCGCGCGGTTCGGATCGCCGAACGCCCAAGCCGGACAAGATTTGCATCATGATCCTTGATTCAGAGACCAAGGCCGTCGAACTCCCGGAACATCATGGCGACGAACTCAGGCTATGGCTTCGCCTCCTGACCTGCACGACCCTGATCGAGGGCGAAGTGCGCAGCCGCCTGCGCGAACGCTTCGACGTCACGCTGCCGCGGTTCGATCTGATGGCCCAGCTCGACAAGGTGCCGGAGGGCATGACACTGTCCGACGTCTCCAAGCGGATGATGGTCTCGAACGGCAACGTCACCGGGCTGGTCGAGCGCCTCGTCGAATCCGGACATCTCGACCGCCGCACGTCGGACGCCGACCGCCGCGTGCAGGTAATCCGCCTGACCAAGGCGGGGCGGGCCGAATTCCGCAAGATGGCGGCGGAGCATGAATTGTGGATTGCCGATGTCTTCGGGGACCTGACGCCAAAGGACGTCCGCGAACTGATGCGCCTGCTGGCCAAGACCAAGGCGTCGGCGCAGAAGTCCGCGAAGACGCGAGCGGGCTGAGGCGACGCTGCGGCTGAAGCAACTGGCCGAACGCTAGTTCATCCCGCGCAGGGTCGCCGAGGGCGTTTCGCCGAACTTGGCGCGGTAGGCGCTTGCCATCCGGCTGAGATGGGTAAATCCAAGCTCGAATGCGATATCGGTGATGCTTTCGTCAGGGGAGGCGGCGGCCAACCTGACATTGAGATGCGCGAGCCTGATATCGCGCAGCATCTCAGAGATCGACGTTTCGAAATGCCGCTGAAAGCCGAGCTGCAGCGCACGGATACCCGTGCCTGCGGCTTCGGCAAGCTGCGTGAGGTCGAGCGGCTCTTCCGCGTGCGCATACAGGAATTCGCGTGCCCGCCGTAGCGGCTGCGGCAGCGCTTCGGCCCGGCCGCCAAATCGCTCGATCGCGTCGCTGGCGCTGTGGCGCTGGCCGTGAAGCAAGGTACCCAACAGTGTCTCGCGCAGATTGGCCGCCGCCATCGGCGAAAGCGGCCGTTGCGGTCCGAGCCGTTCGGCGAGATCGATGAGCTCCATAATTTGCGACTGAAGCGCCCGGCCGTCTCTCGAGGAGAGATCGACCGCGGGCTCGAACTCGACCGCGCCCGCTGGCTGGCCCGACAGCGCCGCAGCCCGTTGCTCCAACAGGCGGCGCTCGACCAGCAGAATGATCTGGGCGCAATTGTTCTGCCAGGTCATTCGGGTGGGAATCGTCGGCGATAATAGCGACGCGCTGGCGCCGGGAGCGGCTGCGATGTCGCGCGCCGCTGTTTGGATCCGCGCCGAACCGTGCACGGGAATTTGCAGCAGGAAGAAGCGCTCGAGACAGCCCGGATCGATCGACACCGACCCGCCATAGGCAACGTAGTTGACGGAAAATCCGCCAAAGACCGCGCTGTTATGCAGCGCAAAAAAGTCGGGTGATGATCGCGCGGTGGGCTTCAGTTCGTGCGGGCAGAATATCCGCCCGACCGCGTCGGCGGCAGCGTCGACGCTATCGGTCGAAACACGGTTGAACGCCGCCAGCCGGACGGTGGGGTCATGCTGGGGAATGCTGGTAGCTCTCGCCACGGCCCGGCCCTTCGCATTATTTGAAGCCTATAATATCTGCGGACGCAATGGTTGGAAAGGCGATTTGATGGACGGTGGTGCCCGATCGAAAGGCAGCCTCTCCGTCATTCCAGGCTCGATGCTTCGCATCGCCCCGGAATGACGGGGGCGGCCATTTCGCGTCGCAGCAATCCGAAAATTCTCATGTCGCGCCGGCGGGATTCGTTTTCCGGCTAGACGGCCGACCCGCCGCGGCAGAGCCTGCGCGAACCATTCTGACCCTCGCAACCACACCAACCGCGACACAGGAGATGGCGATATGGCAGCACTCGAAAAAGGCATCACCGCCAATGGCACGGGCTACGGCGGCAAGACCTGGAATATCCTGGGTCAGGTCTACTTCCCCAAAGCTGTGACCGATTCAACCTTTGCCTTCGAGACCAACAGCGAACCCGGCCAGTTCGTGCCGGTGCACGTCCACCCGACGCAGGATGAATTCATCCTGGTGCAGGAGGGCACCCTCGACCTCAAGCTCGACGGCGTCTGGGTGCAGGCCAAGGCCGGCGACCTCGTTCGGATGCCGCGTGGCATTCCGCATGGCTATTTCAACAAGTCCGATAAACCGGCACGCGCGCTGTTCTGGGTGTCACCGATGCAGAAGCTCGAAGCGCTGTTCAACCAGCTCCACAATCTGACGGATCCCGAAGAGGTGGTCCGGATATCAGCGCAGCATGAAGTGAACTTCCTGCCGCCCGAAGCCAACGAATAGCTCAGCAATCGCCGGGCAACTGCACCGGAAATCGCAACGCGTTGAGCCCTCAGTTCTGGGGCTGATGCCTGCTGGAGAATTGTCATGGTCAGGCAAAAACAGGTTTGTATCATCGGCGCCGGCGTATCCGGTCTGGCCGCTGCAAAAGCCTTCGCCGCGCGCGGACATCAAATCACGATCGTCGAGCGCAGCGGCGATCTCGGTGGCGTCTGGGAGCCGGCGCGGTCCTATCCCGAGGTGCAAACGCAAAGCCCGAAGGATCTCTATCGTTACACCGACAAGGCGATGCCGGATTCCTATCCGGAATGGCCGAAGGGCCCGCAGGTCCACGCCTATCTGACTGAATACGCCAAGGACAACGATCTCCTCGGTGCCATCAGCTTCAACACGGCCGTGGTGCAGATGGATCGCCGGCCCGATTCGGCGCCCGGCTGGCGGATCGAGCTGCGGGGGCCGGACGGCGGTGTCCGTTACGAGGATTTCGATTTTGTCGCAGTTTGTACCGGGCAGTTCAACGAGCCCCAGACACTCAGCCTGCCCGGTGAAGACACTTTCACGGCGCAGGGCGGGCGCATCCTGCACTCCTCGCAGTACAACGATCCGATGATCGCCAAGGGCCGGAGGATCGTCGTGCTCGGCGGTTCGAAGTCGGCGACGGATATTGCGGTCAACGCCGTCAATTCGGGCGCTGCCGAAGTGACGCTGGTGTACCGCGAGCCGGTGTGGCGGATTCCCTATTTCATCGGCGGCCTGGTCAATTTCAAACGCATTCTCTACATCCGCGCGCAGGAGGAGATGTTCAGGAGCTGGGGCATCGGCGTGATGTCGCAGTTCGCGCATGCGGTCGCAAAGCCGCTCGTCTGGGCAAACTGGCGTGGACTGGAGAGCCTGCTGAAAGTTCAGCTCAAGCTCGGCAAATGCGACATGGTGCCGAAAGAGCGGATCGAGGATGGTGTCAATTGCGCGGTGCCGATCGCCACGCCAGGATTCTTTCCGATGGTCGCCGACGGCCGCATCAAGGCCATCAGAGGCAGCTTTGCGCGCTACGACGGCAATTCGATCGTGACGACCGGCGGGCAGCGCGTCCAGGCCGATGTCGCCGTGCTCGCGATCGGCTACAAACTGGGCGTGCCGTTCCTGCCGCAGGCGTACCGCGAGAAGCTGGTCGATCCCGACGGGCAATACCGGCTCTATCGGCTGATCGCCAATCCGGACCTGCCCGAGATGGGATTCGTCGGTTTCAATTCCAGCTTCTGCACGGTGCTGTGCGCTGATCTCGCGGCGAACTGGCTGGTGCGCTACGCCGATGGCCAGCTCGCCCGTCAGCCGACGCCGAAGGAGATGCGGGACAACATCGAGATGATGTTGCATTTCAAGCGCGTCGAACGGCCGGCGGCCGGCATCTATGGCGGCCTGTGCGTGGCGCCCTATCACTTCAAGCATTTTGACGAATTGCTGGCGGATATCGGGGTGTCCGGACGCCGGGCCAATCCGCTGGTGGAGAAATTTACCCCGCCCGACGCCGCGGCCTATGGCCGCTTCCTGGCCGCGGCGCCGGCCTACCGCGCGTCCTGACGGAGGAGGGGTTCCCATGGCGCTGCCGCTGCCGCAGGCCAGTATCGGCGGTGGGCAGGGGCGATTCCACACTTGCGAAAAATTGTTTTAAGCCTAAAATGATTTGCGAGACGGCTTGCCGGACGTCCTCGATATTGATCTCGAGCCTTTCATTGATGGAAGCGAGGGGAGATGAAAATGTCACCCAGCCGGACCCTTGGTCAGCCTCTTGGCCCATCGGGCCATATCGATGACTTTGCGCGGCGAAATCTGCCGCCGTCCGACCAATGGCCGGACCTGCTGCTCGACCGGCCCGAGTTTCAGTATCCGGAATATCTCAATGCCGCGGTCGAACTGACTGACCGCATTGTCGAGAAAGGCTGGGGCGATCGGATCGCGCTGATCGGCAACGGCCGCCAGCGCACTTACAAGGAACTGGCCGATTGGTCCAACCGCCTCGCGCATGCGCTGGTGGAGAACTACGGCGTCAAGCCCGGCAACCGCGTCCTGATCCGTTCCGGCAACAATCCCGCGCTGGTCGCGGCCTGGCTTGCGGCCACCAAGGCCGGCGCGGTCGTCGTCAACACCATGCCGATGCTGCGCGCCGGCGAGCTGAGCAAGATCGTCGACAAGGCCGAGATTGCGCTGGCGCTGACCGACAGCCGCATTGCCGATGAACTGGTTGCGTGCGCGAAGACCAGCCGCTTTCTCAAGCAGGTGGTGAATTTCGACGGCACGTCCAACCATGATGCCGAGCTCGACCGGATAGCGCTGAACAAGCCGGTAAAGTTCGAAGCCGTGAGAACGGGACGCGACGATGTAGCCCTGCTTGGATTTACGTCGGGCACCACGGGCGAACCCAAAGCGACGATGCATTTCCATCGCGACCTGATGATCGTGGCGGACGGCTATGCCAGGGAAGTCCTTGACGTGACCGAAGATGATGTTTTCGTCGGCTCGCCGCCACTGGCCTTTACGTTCGGGCTCGGCGGGCTCGCAATCTTCCCATTGCGGTTCGGCGCGACCGCAACGCTGTTGGAAAACGCGGCGCCGCCCGAGATGGTCAAGATCATCGAGACCTACAAGGCCACGATCTGCTTCACCTCGCCGACGGCGTATCGCGCGATGATGGCCGCGATGGACAACGGCGCTGATCTGTCGTCGCTGCGGATCGCCGTTTCGGCCGGCGAGACGTTGCCGGCGCCGGTATTCGAAAACTGGACCCGCAAGACCGGCAAGACCATTCTCGACGGCATCGGCTCGACGGAACTGCTGCACATCTTCATCACCAACCGCGTCGGCGACGCGGTCGCGGGAACGACGGGACATCCGGTCGCGGGCTATGAGGCAAAAATCGTCGACGACGACATGAATGAATTGCCACCTGATACCATCGGCAAGCTTGCGGTGCGCGGCCCGACCGGATGCCGCTATCTCGCCGATAAGAGGCAATCCAACTACGTGCGCGACGGCTGGAATCTGACAGGCGATTCGTTTGTTCGCGACGCGACTGGCCGGCTGTCCTTTGTGGCCCGTTCGGACGACATGATCGTCTCCTCCGGCTACAACATCGCCGGTCCCGAGGTCGAAGCGGCGCTGTTGTCGCATCCTGCTGTCGCCGAATGCGGCGTGGTCGGCGCGCCCGACGAGGCTCGCGGCATGATCGTCAAGGCCTACGTGGTTCTGGCGGGTGGCGCCATGGGCGACGCCGCGCTGACGCAGGCGTTGCAGGATCATGTCAAGCAGACCATTGCGCCGTACAAATATCCGCGTGCGATCGAATATGTCGCGCAACTGCCGAAGACCGAGACCGGCAAGCTGAGGCGCTTTGCGCTGAGGCAGATGGCTGCGGCCGGAGCTGCGTCATCGCCTGATGTCGCCGCGGAGTGAACACTTTGAATTGCATGAAGGAGAACAGCCGGTGACCGCGCCTAAAGGCCCCACCTTGACGGTGGTGCCTCACCCCAAAACTCCTGACGTGGAGACCGACACCCCGTCGTCCGGCCCGCAAGTGCTGCAGCCGAGCGGCTGGCCGATGCCAAAGGGGTATGCCAACGGCATGGCCGCCGATGGCCGTCTCGTGGTGACCGGCGGCGTGATCGGTTGGGATACGCAAGGACATCTGGCGCCGGACTTCGTCGCGCAGGTGCGTCAGACGCTCTCCAATATTTCCGAAATTCTTGCCGAGGGCGGCGCTAGGCCCGAACATCTGGTGCGTTTGACCTGGTATGTAGTTGACATCGAGGAATATCTCGCCAGCCTGAAAGAACTTGGCCGCGCCTATCGCGAGATTTTTGGCGCGCATTATCCGGCGATGGCGCTGGTGCAGGTAGTGCGTCTGGTCGAGAAAGCCGCCCGCGTCGAGATCGAAGCTACCGCAGTGGTGCCGCGCTGAAACCCGCTTATCGGGTGTCGTCTTAGGCTGCTGACGGCGGCTTTCGCGGGCGACCCGGCCCGGGTTGACGACCTAATCGTGCTTGGCGAGAACGCGGCCAACCGTGGAGGGATGGACCTCGAACAGGCGAGTCGGCCTCGGACGCGCTCGCTGACATTGGCCACTCTTCGCCCTTTGTCTTCGTATTGCGCTCAGCTGAGTTCTTGGGCGAGTCCGATGAGAAGCCCCTCAGGCCCACGGATGTAGCAGAGCCGATACGCGTCTTTATACTGGACTACTTCGCCTACGAGCTGCGCACCGCGCGGGCGGAGCCTTTCAAGCGTCTCGTCGATGTCGTCCACGGCGAACATGACGCGGAGGTAGCCTAGAGCGTTGACCGGGGCGTTCCGGTGATCTGCGACGACAGGCGGCGTGAGGAAGCGAGAGAGCTCGAGCCGGCTGTGGCCGTCCGGTGTGCGCATCATGGCAATCTCGACACGCTGATCGCCCAGTCCAGTGACACGTCCGGCCCATTCTCCTTCGATCGTGGTCCGCCCTTCGAGCTCGAGGCCGAGTTCGCGAAAGAAATCAATCGTCCCTCCGAGGTCTTCGACGACGATTCCTACGTTGTCCATCCGCTTGAGCGCCATGTTTCCAATCTCCAAGGTGTCGCCTGGTCTAACTACGGACGCTTGAGGTGCCCCCGACACCGGAGGCCATACGGGCCCGATTCGCTGCTGTCCACATCAGAAGCTTGAATCATGGACCGCCACCCCGTTTCAAACGGTCTCTTAGAGCTCTGTTCGCAGCTTCCAGAGTTCCGGAAAAAGTTCGACCTCGAGCATCTTGCGCAAGTAGGAGACGCCCGACGTGCCGCCGGTTCCGCGCTTCAGGCCGATGATGCGCTCGACCGTGGTGACGTGGTTGAAGCGCCAGCGGCGGAAATAGTCCTCGAAATCGACCAGCTTTTCCGCGAGCTCGTAGAGCATCCAGTGTTTCGCCGGCGACGCATAGACGGTCTTCCAGGCCTCCAAAACCTCGTCGTTTGGCGTGCGCTTGACGCGCCAGTCGGTTCGGCGCGCGTCTTCGCCGATGTCAAAACCATTGCGCGCCAGCAGCAGCAGCGCCTCGTCATAGAGGCCCGGCTCAGCGAGAATTTCCTCGAGCTTTGCCATGATGTCGGCGCGGTGGGCGTGCGGGCCAAGCAGCGCCAAATTGCGATTGCCGGCGAGGAACTCGATCGCGCGGTACTGGTACGACTGGAAACCCGAGGACTGCCCGAGCTGATCGCGAAACTCGGTGTATTCGCTGGGTGTCATCGTCCGCAACACGTCCCAGGCGGTATTGAGCTGCTCGAAGATCCGGGCGACGCGCGACAGCATCTTGAAGGCGGGCTGCAACTGGTCTTGGCGTATCGCCTTGATGGCGGAACGGATTTCATGGATGGCGAGCTTCATCCAGAGTTCGGAGGTCTGGTGCTGGATGATGAACAGCAGTTCGTCATGGGCGTCCGAGAGCGGCTCTTGTGCGCCCAGAACGCGTTCCAGGTGCAGATAATCGCTGTAGGACATGCGCCCTTCGAACGATATCTGGGCTCCCTCACGCGAGGGTTCGTCGGGCTTGCCAGTCATGTTACGAGCGCCTTCTTGCGGTAATCCGCGGTATCCCAGCGGCGATTGGTCAAGACGTCGGCGATGATTTCGACTGCCGCGCGAACCTCGGCTTCTCCGATGTAGAGCGGTGTAAAGCCGAAGCGCATCATGTCCGGCGCGCGGAAGTCGCCGATCACGTCGCGCGCGATCAGCGCCTGCATGATCGCGTAACCCTCCGGGTGACGAAACGAAACCTGGCTGCCGCGCTGCTTTCCGTCCCGCGGCGAAGCCAGTGTCAGCTCGGGACAACGCTCTTCGACTTCGCGGACGAACAGGTCGGCCAGCGCGATCGATGCATGGCGCACGTCGGTCATGCTGACACCATCCCAGACGTCGAGGGCGGCGTCGAGCGCGGCCATCGCAATGATCGGGGGCGTACCGACCCGCATTCGCTCAATGCCCGGTCCGGCGCGATAGCCGAGGTCAAAGGCAAAGGGCGCGTGATGACCCATCCAACCGGAAAGCGCCGGCCGCGCCGTATCCGCGTGCTTCGGCGCCACATAGATGAAGGCCGGCGCGCCCGGGCCGGCATTGAGATATTTGTAGGTGCAGCCGACTGCGAAATCGGCTTCGGTGCCTGACAGGTCGACCGGAATCGCGCCCGCGGAATGCGCCAGATCCCAGACCGTCAACGCGCCGGCGGCATGCGCCCTGCGCGTCAGTGCGCGCATGTCGTGCAACCGGCCGGTGCGATAGTCGACCTCGGTCAGCATCAGCACCGCAATCGTCTCGTCGATGGCGGCTTCGACGTCTTCGGGGGCCACGACCTTCAACTCGTAGCCACGGTCGAGCGATTCAAGCAGACCGCTGGCGATGTAAAGGTCGGAAGGAAAGTTGCCGGTATCCGACAAGATCACGCGCCGCGACGGATTGAGCTCGAGCGCGGAGGCCAGCGCCTGGTAGACCTTGATGGACAGCGTATCGCCCACTACCACCGTCCCGTCGACAGCGCCGATCAACCGGCCGATTCGGTCGCCGACACGCCGCGGCTGCGTCATCCACCCGGCGACGTTCCAGCCCTTGATGAGGTGCTTGCCCCATTCCTCGGATATCATGCGGCCGACGCGATCGGCGGCTGCAACGGGCAGGGGGCCGAGCGAATTGCCGTCCAGATAGATCATGCCATCCGGGATGGCGAACAGGGATTTTGTTCGCGTGAAATCGGTCATGTCTTTCCCAGGTCCGCGCCCCGGTGGAATTATTCGCGCGGACATCGATTATTTCAAGCTTAAAATTTATGGGCGAGAAGCGTGCGTCCCGGTATAGACTGGCGGATGGACATCCGCCGGCCCACAAGATCGAATGGAAACCGAACCGCGTGATTTTTCATCAGATTTCCGACTGGAACGACGCCTATGCGAATGCTCCGAACATTCCGGGCGGCGAACGCTGGCCGGCCGCGTGGGTGCAGCCCGCGCAGGCCTATCGCGATGCACTCCAGGGCAGCGGCCGCGCGACGCTCGATATCAGCTATGGCGAGCGCGAACGAAACCGCTTCGATCTCTTTGGACCGGAAGGCCGGCCAAACGGCCTGGTCGTCTTCGTCCATGGCGGATTCTGGAAGGCGCTCGACAAGAGCTTTTGGTCGCATCTCGCGCGCGGATCGGTTGAAAGCGGCTATGCGGTGGCGATGCCTTCCTACACGCTGTGCCCGACTGTGCGCATCTCCGAAATCACGCGCGAAATTGCCGCGGCCGTCGAGCGCGCCGCCGCGATGGTCGAGGGCCCGCTTTTTCTGACCGGGCATTCCGCCGGCGGGCATCTGGTGACACGCATGATTTCGGCGACGTCGCCGCTCCCGGACGATGTCCGGGCGCGCATCAGCCACACGGTTTCCATTTCCGGCGTTCATGACCTTCGTCCGCTGATGAAGGCCGCCATGAATACGGACCTCCGGATCGACGAGGCCGAGGCGCTGGTGGAAAGCCCCGCATTGCTGGAGCCGATGCAGAATGCACGCGTGACGTGCTGGGTGGGCAGCGCCGAGCGCCCGGAATTCGTCCGCCAGAACGCGCTCCTCGCCAACATCTGGACCGGGCTCGGCGCGAGAACCTGCATGATCGAAGAACCCGGCCGGCATCATTTCGATGTCATCGACGGGCTCGCCGATCCCGATCACCAACTCACCAGGACGTTGTTGTCTCCGTGGCCTGCTGAATTTCCGAAATGAACGGCGGTCGCGAGGTGGCCTTGCCACCAGGTGGTTCTGACCTACCAGTCATGTTGGCTGAAACGTCTGCACCGTCTGTCGTGCACCCAGGGCATAGAGTTTTGAGAGCGCCTCGGTGACGGCGTTGCGCACGCGAGGATCGCTGCCGAGGTTGCCGAAAATGGAGTTCACCTCCAGCAGCGCGGGAGCGAGGCGCTCCGCGAACGGGCCGGCGCGCTCGGCGATATCGGCCAGCTCCCTGGCAAGCGGATCGCGCACGTCGATGGCGCGTCCCTGTTCGTCCTTTGCTGTGACGTAGCGCATCCAGCCCGCTACCGCGAGCGCATGCGTGTCGATCGAAAGGCCCAGCCGCAACCG
This sequence comes from Bradyrhizobium algeriense, assembly GCF_036924595.1. Lineage (NCBI taxonomy): Bacteria > Pseudomonadati > Pseudomonadota > Alphaproteobacteria > Hyphomicrobiales > Nitrobacteraceae > Bradyrhizobium > Bradyrhizobium algeriense. Next base: position 1,538,892 of record NZ_JAZHRV010000001.1, read on the forward strand.
GTCCTGCATGGTGGCGAGCAGCCGCTGCGGCAGTTTCTGCGAGCCGTCCATCGCGATCTGCCAGGTACGGTGATGCAGGGCGGCATTGGAGAAGCGGTGCAGCAGTGACGCGCTGTAGGCGGTAAGGTCGGTACCTTCGGGCATCGTCAGCGTTGGCGCCGCATCCTGCATTACCCGCTGGGCAAAGGCCGCGAAGCGATGGTCGGTCATGGCCGCGGCGATGGTCTCATGGCCGGCGAGATAGCCGAGATAGGCCAGCGCCGAGTGACTGGCATTTAGCAGCCGCAGTTTCATGTGCTCGAACGGCGTCACATCCGAGACCATTTGCACGCCTGCGGCCGCGAAATCCGGCCGTCCGGCTGGAAAGCGATCTTCAACGATCCATTGCGTGAACGGCTCCGTTACCACCGGCCACGCGTCGGTCATGCCGAGCGCCGAGGAAACCTCTGATCGGTCGAGGTCGGTGGTCTCCGGCACGATCCGGTCCACCATTGTCGACGGGAAGGCAACCTCGGTCTCAATCCATCTGGCGAGGTTGCGCGACCGCAAGGCGGCGAACTGCGTCACGATCCGCCCCACCGTATGGCCGTTGGCGGAGAGATTGTCGCACGATAGAACGGTGAAGGGGGCGGCACCCGCAATCCGCCGGCGCGCCAGCGCGGCCACCAGGAATCCGATGGCCGAGCGCGGCGTGCCCGGATTTTGCAGGTCATGAACGATGTCGGGATGATTTTCGTCGAGGTCGCCGGTTTGCGGCGTGTGGCAGTAGCCCTTCTCGGTGACCGTCAGCGAGACGATGCGCGTGGCCGGGTGAGCGAGGCGCGCGATCAGAGGGGTGGGTCTCTCCTTGGCGACTTCGCATGCGAGGACCGAGCCGATGATCCGGTGATCGGTGCCCGCGCCGGAGCGAACGGCGAGGGTGTAGAGGCAATCCTGCGGGGCGAGGGCATCGCGCGTTTCCGGACTGCGCAAGCTGGCCCCGACGATTCCCCAGTCCGTCGCGCCACCTGCAAGGAGTTCGTCGATCACCACCGCCTGGTGTGCCCGGTGGAACGCGCCGATTCCGAGATGGACGATGCCCGGCGTGACGCGCGAGCGGTCATAGGCCGGTCGCCCGATATGGCCGGGAAGTGTGTCGAGGCTGGCGTTGGACAGGCGCAAATCGCCGACTTTCGGGCCGTAAACGTGATCTTTCGGCGTTTCGCTTGACATGGGCGGCACGATCTATCAATCTTTGGTCAATTGGTAAGGCCAATATTGCCGATTTATTGGCCTTGGCCCGATCAAAGCAAGAAAAATCGATCACTTAAGGGATCGTCAGGGAGAGCCGAGCGTGCCGCTCGAAGCCGTGGAAGCGCGACGTCTTTATCGCCAGGTTGCCGATCAGCTCCGCGCCTTGATCGACAGCGGCGAATACCGCGTGGGCAGCCGACTTCCGACCGAGCGCGATCTTGCCGAACAGTTGAAAGTGTCGCGGCCGACGGTGCGCGAAGCCCTGATCGCCCTGGAAGTCGAGGGCCGGGTCCGAATTCGCGTCGGCTCCGGAATTTATGTCAGTGAACCGGCGGCGCTCGCGCCGCCCTTGCCGGCGGCGGCCGAGATCGAAGGCCCGTTCGAACTCTTACGCGCCCGCGAATTCCTTGAAGGCGCCATCGCCGAACAGGCCGCGCGGGTGGCGACACCCGAAGACATCGCGCGCATCGACGCTTCGCTGGATGCGATGGCCAAGGTGCAGCATCCGGGCGAGGCCTCGATGATCCATGACCGCGCGTTTCATGTCGCTGTAGCCGGATGTCTCGACAACGCCGTGCTGGTTCGTGTCGTCGGCGAGTTGTTCGACCAGCGGCTCAATCCCTACTTCGCCAAGCTCGCCCACTATTTCGAGAATCCGGAATCCTGGAATGCGGCGCTGGCCGAGCACCGGGCGATCCGCGATGCCATTGCCGCGCATGATGCCGACGCGGCGCGCGTGACGATGCGCGAGCACTTGGCGCGTTCGCAAGCGCGCTTTGCGCAAAATTTCGGAGCCGAAGCCTCGTCCGCCTCCCGCGTTCGCGCAAGTAGCGGCTGAACGATCAGGGAAAGACTAAGAATTCGAACGGTTCGGCGAAATGCCGCACCGGTTGAGTAACAAAAACAAATTGTAGCAAGGGAGGAATTCACGTGTTGAAGAAATTGACGATTGCATTCGCGGCGTCCGCTGCGCTGTTGGCCGCAACCACATCGGGCATGGCGCAGACCAAACTCAAATGGGCGCATGTTTACGAGACTTCCGAGCCGTTCCACACCGCTTCCGTCTGGGCAGCCGGCGAAATCAACAAGCGCACCAGCGGGCGTTACCAGATCGACGTCTATCCGGCCTCTCAGCTCGGCAAGGAGACCGACATCAACCAGGGGCTTTCGCTGGGCTCGGTCGACATGATCATTTCCGGCTCGAGCTTTGCGGCCAAGAGCTTTCCGCCGATCGGCGTGACCTACTATCCCTACACCTTCCGCGATGCCGACCATCTGCTGGCCTATACCAAGAGCGACGTCTTCAAGGAGCTTACCAAGGGCTACGAGGACAAGACCGGCCATCGCATCGTGGCGGTGACTTACTACGGTGTGCGTCACACCTCGTCGAACAAGCCGATCAAGACCTGCGCCGACATGAAGGGCCTCAAGATTCGCGTGCCTGACGTGCCGGCCTATCTCGCGATGCCGCGCGCCTGCGGCGCCAATACCGCACCGATCGCGTTTGCCGAGGTCTATCTCGCCCTGCAGAACGGCACCGTGGAAGCCCAGGAAAATCCGCTCACCACGATCGAAGCGAAGAAGTTCTACGAGGTGCAGAAGCATATCGTGCTGACCGGCCACATCGTCGATCATCTCAACACCGTGGTCTCCGGCGCGCTCTGGAAAAAGTTGTCCGAGGAAGACCGCAAGATCTTCACCGACGTCGCGCAGGAAGCGGCCGCGAAGGCGACCGCCGAGATCAAGACCAACGAAGCCAAGCTGGTCGATTTCTTCAAGCAGAAGGGCCTGACGGTGACCGAGGTCAACAAGTCTGAGTTCCGCGACACCGTCCTCAAGACCGTCAGCTTCGAGAGCTTCGACTACCGCAAGGCGGACTGGGAGCGCATCCAGGCGGTGAAGTAACTGCTGGCCTTCGTCCGTGTCTGCCGCGATCTCACGGCAGGCACGGCGGTGGCTTTTCAAACGCCAGTTCGGGGAGGGCGCATGTCGACGGTTGAAGTGCACAAGCAGATCACGGCGGACGAGATCGCCCACACCTTTGAGGACGAGGTCCCCAAGGGCGCCGATCTCAGCGGATATGCGCCCGAGGACTGGCTGGCGCTGGTGATCTTCTGGATCATGGCGCTGTCGGTCTTCCTGCAGTTCTTCACCCGCTATGTCCTCAACGACAGCTATGCCTGGACCGAGGAAATCGCGACCTACTGCCTGATCGGCGTGGTGTTCATCGGCTCGGCGATGTGCGTGCGGCTGTCGCGGCACATCCAGGTCGATCTGCTGTTCCGCTATTTGCCGCATCTTCCGGCGCGCGCGCTATCGACCGTCATCGACCTGATCCGCATCGCGTTCTTCGGCTATGCGATCAAGCTGGTCTGGCAGTTCATCCAGATCATCGGCGACGAGCGGATGACCACGATCAAGTTTCAAAAGGGTTTTGTGTATTACGCCGTGCTGCTCGGCTTCGTGCTGATGTTTGCGCGCTCGATCCAGATCGCAGTCGAAAACTGGCGGCGCGGCTACTCGATCCTGGAGCGCCCGGGCGCCTTCGACGGAACGGAAGGCTAGGGCGATGCTGCTGCTGCTTGGGGGATTTCTGCTGCTGATGCTGGTCGGCCTGCCGGTCGCGCTCGCCATGGCGGTGTCGTCGCTGGTGTACATTCTCGTCACCGGCATCACGCCGGACGTGACGCTGGCGCAGCGCATGATCGCGGGCGTCGAAAGCTTTCCGCTGCTGGCCGTGCCGTTCTTCATTCTGGCCGGCAATCTCATGAACATCGCGGGCGTGACAGGCCGCATCTACAAATTCGCGGTCGCGCTGGTGGGCTGGATGCGCGGCGGTCTCGGCCACGTCAATATCGTGGGCTCGGTGATCTTCTCCGGCATGTCCGGTACCGCGATCGCGGATGCCGCTGGCCTCGGCACCATCGAGATCAAGGCGATGAAGGACCACGGCTACTCGACCGAGTTCGCCGTCGGCGTCACCGCGGCGTCCGCCACGCTCGGGCCGATCATCCCGCCGTCATTGCCGTTCGTGATCTACGGCATGATGGCGAACGTCTCGATCGGCGCGCTGTTCCTCGGCGGCGTGATTCCCGGCGTCGTCATGACGTTGGCCATGATGGCGACGGTGGCCTATTTCGCCCACAAGAACGGCTGGGGCAGCGATACCCCGTTCTCATGGCCGCAGATCGGTTCGGCCGCCCTCGAAATCTTCATCGTCCTGGCATTCCCGCTGGTGGTCTGGCTCTTGGTCGTCGGCGGGATGTCGGTGAATATGGCGGTCGGGCTCGGCCTCGTGGCGCTGCTGGCGCTCGACTGGTACTTCGATTTCTCCGCCGTGATGGCGCTGATGGCCCCCGTCATCCTGATCGGCGGCATGACGCTCGGCTGGTTCACGCCGACCGAAGCCGCAGTGGCTGCCGTAATCTGGTCGCTGTTCCTCGGGCTGGTGCGTTATCGCTCGATGACGCTGCAAACGGTGGCGAAAGCGACTTTCGACACTATCGAGACCACGGCGTCGGTGCTGTTCATCGTGACGGCGGCCTCGATCTTCGCCTGGCTGCTGACCGTGTCGCAGGCGGCGCAGACGCTGACGGATGCGATGCTCGGGATCACCCAGAACAAATGGGTGTTCCTGCTGCTGGCCAACATCCTGATCCTGTTCGTCGGCTGCTTCATCGACACCATTGCCGCGATCACCATTCTGGTTCCGATCCTGCTGCCGATCGTTCTGAAACTGGGCATCGATCCCATTCATTTCGGCCTGATCATGACGCTGAACCTGATGATCGGCTTGCTACATCCGCCGCTCGGCATGGTGCTGTTCGTGCTTGCGCGCGTGGCGAAGCTATCCGTCGAGCGCACGACCATGGCGATCCTGCCGTGGCTGGTGCCGCTCTTGCTGGCGCTTGTTGCCATCACCTACATCCCGGAGCTGACGCTCTGGCTACCGAAATATATGGGACTCTCAAGATGACATCGATGGCTTTGGCCGCAACGCTGTTCGGCCCGGAAGATCTGCGCATGGTCGAGCGGCCGCTCGATCCCCTGGCGTCCGGCATGGTGCGGATTCGTTTCGGCGCCGGCGGCATTTGCGGCTCCGACATGCATTACTACCGCCATGCCCGCACCGGCGATTTCGTCGTGACCTCGCCGCTGGTGCTCGGCCACGAGATCGCGGGCGAGGTGGTCGAGATCGCGGGCTCCGTTCCCGATGTGAAGGTCGGCGACCGCGTCGCCCTCAATCCGTCGCGCTGGTGCGGCCATTGCAAGCCTTGCCGCGAGAACCGGCCCAATCTCTGCGAGAACATCTTCTTCATGGGGTCGGCCTCGAAGACCCCGCATATGCAGGGCGGCTTTGCGTCGTACTTCGACGCGGTCCCGGCGCAATGCGTCAAGATTCCAGATCACGTGACGTATCAGGCGGCGGCGCTCGCCGAACCGCTGGCGGTGTGCCTGCATGCGGTCGCCCGCGCTGGCGACGTTACGGGTAAGCGCGCGGTACTGTTCGGCGCTGGCCCCATCGGTCTTTTGACCATGCTGGCGGCGCAGCGCGCAGGGATCGCGGAGGCCACCGTCGTCGACATCGCGGCGGCGCCGCTGGCCTTCGCGACAAGGCTTGGCGCCAACCATGTCGTCGATATCTCCAGCGGCGAGGAGGCGCTGAAGGCGGAAGCCGCGACGCGTCCGTTCGATGTCGCGTTTGAAGTTTCGGGAACGGCCGCGGGCCTTGCCAGCGCCATCGGCGCCGTCAGACGCGGCGGCGTCGTGGTTCAGGTCGGTAACCTGCCGGGCGGACAGATTCCAGTGCCGGCGAATGCGGTGATGGCCAAGGAGATCGACCTCCGCGGCTCGTTCCGCTTCGGGATGGAATTCTTCACCGCGGTCGAGCTGATCGCCGATGGCAGCGTCGACGTGCTTTCGCTGGTGACGGCGGAGCGCCCGCTTTCGGTGGCACCCGACGCGGTTCGGCTAGCGCTCGACCGTTCGCAAAGCGTCAAGGTCGTGCTGACGGCGTGATTGCAATTTTCGCTTCAGGAGATCGCCCATGATGCTGCAGGGATGGCGGTGGTACGGGCCCAATGATCCAGTGTCGCTCGACGATATCCGCCAGGCCGGCGCGACCGACGTGGTGACGGCGCTGCATCAGGTGCCGATCGGCGAGGCCTGGACGCGCGCGGCGGTCGAAGAGCGCAAGAACCTGATCGAGAACTCGCAGCCCGGCCGAGCGCCGTTGACATGGTCGGTGGTGGAATCGATTCCGATCCCCGATGACGTCAAGCGGCGCGGCGGGAAGGCGACCGGCTCGATCGAGGCCTGGATCGCGAGCCTCGAGGCGGTGGCTTCTGCCGGCATCAAGACCATCTGCTACAATTTCATGCCCGTCGTGGACTGGTGCCGCACCGATCTCGAATGGGAACTGCCGAACGGCGCCAAGGCGATGCGCTTCGACCATGAACGGTTCGCGGCGTTCGATCTGCATATCCTGGAGCGCCCCGAGGCGCCGCTCGAATATTCCGAGGCCGCGCGGCGTCGCGCCGAGGAAGTGTATTCGCGGATGACGCAGGCCGATATCGACGTCCTCGTCACCAACATTGCCAGTGCGCTGCCGGGCTCCACCACCGATCCGCTGACGATCCCGCAATTCCGCGACCGCTTGCAGCAGTATCGCGGCATCGATTCCGCGGTGCTGCGCCGGCACCTCAGCGAATTCCTCGCGCGCGTGACGCCGGTCGCCGAGCAGCTTGGGGTGACGCTGACGCTGCATCCGGATGATCCGCCGCGGCCGCTGTTCGGCCTGCCGCGCATTGCATCCTCGGCCGAGGATTATCAGGCGCTGTTCGATGCGGTGCCGTCGAAGGCCAACGGTATCTGCTTCTGCACCGGCTCGCTTGGTGTGCGCGCGGAAAACGATCTGCCCGCGATGGCGAAGCGCTTTGCGCCGCGGATCGGCTTTGCCCATCTGCGCGCGACCAAGCGGGAAGGCGACGGCCTGTCGTTTTTCGAGTCCGATCATCTCGACGGCGACGTCGATATGATCGCGGTGCTCAAGGCGTTGCTCACCGAGAACCGCAAGCGTTCATCGAACGATCAGATTGTGTTCCGGCCGGATCACGGTCATCGCATGCTCGACGATCTCGCGGAAACCAAACGCACCAATCCCGGCTATACCGCGATCGGCCGGCTGCGCGGGCTCGCTGAACTGCGCGGCGCCATCCGCGCCATCGAACACGCCGGCTTGGCTGTGAACTCATAAATTCGGTTCTGCAGAAGGCTTACCCCCACGTCCGCTTCGCTCCGAAAGCGACTGAATTTGCTGCGTCGAGTTGGCGAACTCGATCGACGACGCTGTGCTCACCATCTATTAGTTAGCCGTATGGCTAACTTTCCTTGACACACGTTTGTGTCTCCGCTATAGTTAGCTTTATGGCTAACCAATCAATGCAACTCGACCACGTTTTCGGCGCCCTGTCCGACGCGACCCGTCGTGCGATCGTCATGCGACTATGTGATGGCGAGGCATCCGTCGGAGAGCTGGCGAAGCCGTTCGAAATGGCGCTGCCGAGCCTGATGAAACACATCCGCATTCTAGAGAGCAGCGGCCTCGTTGCGTCCGAGAAGACCGGTCGCGTCAGGATGTGCGCATTGCAGACGGAAGCTCTCGCAGCCGTCGAGGTTTGGTTGGCGGCCCAAAGGGAGATTTGGGAGCAACGACTGGATCGACTGGGAATGTACGTTGAGAAACTGAAGAAAGAGGAAAAGTCCAATGCCCGCAAACGCAAGTCAAAATGAAACGCCCCTGTCCACTTGGGCGCTCGATAGAGAGATCGTCCTCTCGCGCGTGATCAACGCGCCACGGGAGTTGGTGTTCTCCGCCTGGGTTGATCCGCGCCATCTCCCCCAATGGTTTGGTCCTGCCGGTTTTAGGGTCGAGACAAAGTCAATGGATATTCGCGTCAACGGCGAATGGCGGTTCGATATGATCGCTCCCGACGGCAAGCGATATACGAACCGGATGCAATTCCGGCGCATCGAGAGGCCGCACCTGATCGAGATCGATCATGGCGCCGACAAAGACAACGATCCTGGCATATTCCGCACCACCATCACGTTCGATGAGCAGAGCGACGGCAAGACCGTCATCACTTTGCGGCAATTGCATCCGACGAAGGCTCAGCGCGACGCGGGAATCGGATTCGGCGCGGTCGAGTTCGGTTATCAGACCCTCGAGAAACTGGCGCAGCACGTCGAACGCAGTAACGCTACTTAAACTGAAGCGAGCGTTTCTCGGCGCGGCTGGTTACCTGTCAGCGGTGGAATACATCGCGCCGAGGCTGCGACCGCGCAACCTGCTTCGCCGGATCGACCAGCGCTCGAGGCTGTTTTGCATCACCTCGGCAAGCGCCGGGCGCGCGTTCAACTGCTTCTCCGGCACGCATGCAATGATTGCATTTCGATCCTGGACGCCCTGCTCGTCGATAATCCACGTTGCCAGTCGGTCGCCGGCGAGCCGCGCGGCGATGCGATCGGGCACCGGGTCGATGTCGTTCGCGACCAGCACGTTCATGACGATGCGGCCGCCGGGCGTCAACCGCGCGCGGATGGCGTCGCAGGTCTCGACGTCGAATTCATCGTCAAAGCAAAAATCCGGACCTCCGACATCGATGGCGATTCCATCGTAGAGCAGATCGTCATCGAGGATGAATTTCCGGAAATCGGACACGATCAGCGGCAATCCGTCCGGCAGCCCGAAATAGCGCTGAGCGATCATGAAGCTGATCGGATTATTGTCGACGATCGTCAGCTCTTTTCCAAGACGCGCCAGCCGGGTGGCGAGATTCCCGCCGCCGCATCCCAACACCAGGATGTTCGTCGCGCGATGCAAAAGCTCGTCCATGAGCTTGACGTAGCTGAAGACGCTCTCGCCGTCGGGCGTCGCCTGACTCTGCCTGACGCCCTCCTCGAAATAGATCCGCGTTCCATCCGCGGAGCATTCGAGGATCTCGATTGCGCCGTTCCTGCCCTGATAGCGCCCCAGCAGCCGCACCTGACGTCACCACGCATTAAATAGGATGTTTGATACATCGTTTATCATGTCATGAATCGGATGCCAATCGCGCAGAGACGCCATCCGCACCTTCTTGTTGATATACTGAACCTCTAAGTTGATGCTTGAGACGGTAATTTAGATGGGATAAATATATTAGCTTCGGAACGGAGAACCGCCCCCATGATTACCGCCAATCAACTCAGGGCCGCGCGGGCGCTTCTGAGCATCGATCAGCGGCAAATGGCCGAGCTGGCCGATCTTTCGGTGCCGACCATCCAGCGCATGGAAGCCAGCGATGGCGTGATCCGCGCCAACGTCGATTCGCTGATGAAGCTGGTTTCCGCGCTCGAGAGCGCCGGGATCGAGCTGATCAATCCGGGTGCCGCAAGCGCGACAGGCGGGCGAGGGGTGCGTCTTCGCGAACATGTCACAAATCCCAAGACAACCCCCAAGACAAAGAGCAAGACCGCCCGCCAACCGAAGAGGGTGCTGGAGCGGGTTCGATAGCGTCCTCACAACGTAACCGCGCCCGCGTCCGCGCGTTCGAGCAGCGCCAGCAATCCTTGCAGCATGGCTGTGGGGGCAGGCGGGCAGCCGGGAATGTGCAGGTCGACCGGGATGACGGCGGAAACGCCGCCAACGACCGCGTAGCTGCCGGCAAAACATCCGCCGTTCCGTGCGCAATCTCCGACCGCGACGACCCATTTCGGGTTCGGCGTCGCGTGATAGGTGCGCTCCAGCGCCTCGCGCATGTTTTTCGTCACCGGTCCCGTCACCATCAGGACGTCGGCATGACGCGGCGAGGCGACAAACCGCAGGCCGAACCGCTCGATGTCGTAATAGGCGTTGTTGAGCGCGTGAATTTCCAGTTCGCATCCGTTGCAGGAGCCGGCATCGACCTCGCGGATCGACAGGCTCCGGCCGAGCCGCCGCCGCGCGGCCTGCCCGAGCGCGGTGGCGAGCTCCGCCACGGCGGCGTCATCGGGCAAAGGCGCCCGCTCGGTGAGCGGCTGGCGAAACACACTTTCGAAGAGCAGCTTGCGCATCGCGTGGCTTCCTTACAGATCGTGCCCTGAATAGGAACAGTTGAACGACTTGTTGCAGAGCGGAAAGTCGGCGACGATGTTGTTCTCGATCACGGCTTCCAGCAGCGGCCATTGAAACCAGGACGGGTCGCGCATGTGGCATCGTTCGATCAGGCCATTGCGCAGGCGCAGCCAGACCAGGACGTCGCCGCGGAATCCCTCCACGATCGCCATGCTCTCGCGCACCTCTCCGCCAAGCGGGACTTCCGTGCGTGTCGGGCCTTGGGGAAGCCGGCTCAGGATCTGGTCGATCAGCGACAGACTTTGCTCGACTTCGCGTACCCTGATCCAGACCCGCGCGTTGACGTCGCCCTCGTCGAGAACAGGCACGTCGAAACGCAGGCTGTCGTAGGGCGGATAGGCCAGCGTCCGGCGCGCGTCGAACGTGCGGCCCGAGGCGCGGCCGACATAGCCGCCGGCCGCATATTGCCGGGCCAGCGGCGGCTTGAGTGTTCCGGTATCGACGGTACGATCCTGCAGCGAAGCGGTGTTGTCATAGAGTTCGACCAGAGCCGGAAAGCGCAGCCGGATATTGTCCAGCGCGGCCCGGATGGCTTGCACGCCGTCGGCGCCGATGTCGCGGCTGACACCGCCGGGCACGATGACGTCGCGCATCAGGCGATGGCCGAAGGCCGCGCCGGCGGCGCGCAGCACGCTCTCGCGCAGCACGCCACAATGCGCGTGCATCAATGCAAAGGAGGCATCGTTGCAGATCGCGCCGATGTCGCCGAGATGGTTGGCGAGCCGCTCGAGTTCTGCCAGCAGCGCGCGCAGGAACACGGCCCGGTCAGGTATGACGAGGTCGAGGGCTGCTTCGGCCGCGCGCGAAAACGCGTAGGCGTAGGCCACGGTGCTGTCGCCCGACGTGCGGGCGGCGAGTTGAACACCGCGCGCCAGGCTGGCGCCGGTCATCAGCCCGTCGATGCCCTTGTGGACATATCCGAGCCGTTGCTCCAGCCGGACCACGGTTTCGCCGCTCGCGGTAAAGCGGAAATGTCCGGGCTCGATGATGCCCGCATGCACCGGGCCGACCGCGATCTGGTGCAGGCCGTCGCCTTCTGCGGCGAGGAAACGGTAAGGCGCCGCCTTCGGCAACGCGTCGATGCGATCGCCCAATGGAAAGCGCACGCCCCAGCGATTGTGATCGAGCCAGGGTCGCGCATCGGGCGAGCCTTCGGCGGACAATCCGAACAGATCGTTGATGGCGCGCTCCAGCCGCCGTGCTGGCGGGTGATGTCTGCCGACGGAAGGAAAGGACCGGTTGGGGCAATCCAGGCTGACAACCGCGATCTCCGCGGTCTGTCCGTCCATGATCGCCATGTGAACCGTTGCGGGTTCGCCCCACAGGCCGAGCAGGCTCCAGCGACCATGCGCCAGTTCGGCCGCGGCGAATGTCCAGACGGAAGCATCGACTACAACGCGCGGCCACGGGCGGCGTTGCCCAACCTTGCGGCCTTCCAGCGTCAAATCGATCAGTGATGGCATGTCACGTCGTTCCTATCCGAGCAATTGGGCCACATGCTGAAACCAGACCACCAGCGGAGCGGGAAGATAGACTCCCGCGCCCAAGACCAGTGCGAGATGAGCGAACATCGGAATGTAGGAAGCCTCAGCCGACGCCGTGCTGCCGCGCGGCTCGCCGAAGGCGACGCTGGTCAGGCGCAACATCAAGGCGCCGAAGGCCAGCAACAGCCCGAATACCAGCACGATCGCGAGCAGCGGCTGCCTCGCAAAGGTCGAACTCACGACGAGAAATTCGCTCATGAAGATGCCGAGCGGCGGCAGGCCTGCGATCGCGACGACGCCCACCATCAGCCCCCAGCCGAGCGCCGGATGGGTCACCGTCAAGCCGCGGATCCGCGAGATCCGTTGGGTACCCTTGATTTGCGAAATATGTCCGACGGCGTAGAAGATCGCCGACTTGGTCAGGCTATGCATCACCATGTGCAGCAGCCCGGCAAAATTGGCGAGCGGACCGCCCATGCCGAACGCAAACACGATGATGCCCATGTGTTCGATCGAGGAATAGGCGAACAGGCGTTTGATGTCGCGCCGCCGGTACAACATGAAGGCGGCGAAGATCAGCGAGACCAGGCCCATCGTCACCATCAGGGGACCGGGGGCGATCGAAGCGGGGTTGGCCGCGAGCAATATCTTGAAGCGCAGCAGCGCATAGAGCGCGACGTTCAGCAAGAGGCCCGACAACACCGCCGATATCGGCGTCGGACCTTCGGCATGCGCGTCGGGCAACCAGGCATGCAGCGGCGCGAGGCCAACCTTGGTGCCGTAACCGAGAAACAGGAATACGAACGCGACGTTGAGCAGGGCCGCGTCGAAATTCGCCGCGCGCTCGACCAGCATCGTCCAGACCATGCCGTCCTGGCCTTCGCCCATCACCGGACGCGCCGCCATGTAGACCAGGATGGTGCCGAACAAGGCGAGCGCAATTCCGACGCTGCCCAGGATGAAATATTTCCAGGCCGCTTCCAGCGCGGCGTGGGTACGATAGATTCCGACCATCAGCACCGTCGTCAGCGTCGCGAGTTCGACGGCAACCCACATCAAACCGATATTGTTCGATACGAAAGCGAGATTCATACCGAACATCATGGTCTGGTACATGGCATGATAGAACCGCAGATACACCGGTGTCAGCCGGCCGGTATCTAGTTCGTGCGCGATATAGCTCGCGCTGAAGATGCTGGTGGTGAATCCCACGAAGGTATTGAGCACGATGAAGACGATGTTCAGATCGTCGATCAGCACGTACGGCCCGGGGGTAGGCCGCGCGATCACGAACAGCGAGAGCGCAGACAGGAACGTCGCGAGGCTCGCCACGACGTTCAGCCGCGCCGTCACACGGTAGCCGGGCAGGGCGGCCAGCAGCGCGGCCGAGCAGATCGGGATCAGCAGGACCGCGGTGACGGGATTGAAGAAAGAGAGGGTCATCGGCGTTCGCCCCGAAAGTCGTCGAGGGCGGAGACGTCCACCGAATCGAAACGCTCGCGGATTCGGAACAGGAAGATGCCGATGACGATGAACGCGATCAGGATCGAGAAGGCGACGCTGATCTCGACCACCAGCGGCATGCCCTTGGCGCCGGTTGCGGCCAGCACCAGTCCGTTTTCGAGCGACATGAAGCCGACGACCTGGCTGACCGCATTGCGGCGCGTCACCATGACCAGAAGTCCGAGCAGAACCACTGACAGCGCAAAGGCAAGATCTTCGCGCGCCAGCGGGTCGGCGTCGCTCGTCACCCGCAACATGAGAACCAGCGAGAGCGCGACCAGCCCCATCCCGGCCAGCATGGTCGGGCCGATTCCGACGGCGGATTCGATATCGCGGTGAATCCCGAGCTGCTTGACGATGCGGTGCAGGGCCACCGGAATGATGATCGCCTTGAACACCAGGGCGATGACCGCGGTGACGTAGAGATGGGGCGCATCCTGGATGAAAGCCTGCCAGGCGACCGAGAGCGACAGCACCAGGGCGTGGAGCGCGAATACGTTGAGCAGCGAATAGAGACGGTCCTGATACAGCATCATCAGGCTGATCAGCACCAGGCCACCGGCCAGCGTGTGCGAAACGTCGAAGGCGAGGCTATGCATCTGCATCAGAAACTCCTCGAGACGAACAGCAGGAGGGTGCCGAGCAAGCCCAGCATGAGCGCCGCGCCGAGGAACTGCGGAACGCGAAACACCCGCATCTTCGCCGTAGCGGTCTCGAACAGCGCGAGCAGGAAGCCGGCAAGCGCGAGCTTGGCGATGTAGGCGCCGGCGCCGATCGTGTAGGACAACGCGCCGCTGCCGTAGAGCGCGATCTGCCAGGGGAGGAACACGCAGGCGATCAGCGAGACGTAGAGCAGCAGCTTCAGGAAAGCGCCGAGTTCGATCATCGCGAGGTGCCGTCCCGAATATTCCAGGATCATCGCCTCATGCACCATGGTGAGTTCGAGGTGCGTCGCCGGATTGTCGACCGGGATGCGTGCGTTCTCTGCGATCGCCACCATGAACAGCGCGACCAGCGCCATTCCGAGCGACACCCGCAACCCCACATAGGACGACGCCAGGAAGTGCGAGACGGTCGAGAGTTGCGTCGAGCCGGCGACCAGCGCCAGACAGAATACGATTAGCAGCATTGCGGGCTCGGCAAGCGCTGCGATCATCACCTCGCGGCTGGAGCCGATGCCGCCGAAACTGGTGCCGACGTCCATCCCCGCGAGCGCGAGGAAAAAGCGCGCGCTTCCGAGCAATGCAACGATAGCAATGAGATCGGCGGTCCAGTTGAACAGCAGCCCGGTCGCGAAGGTCGGCACCAGGGCGGCGGCGACCCAGATCGCCGCGAAGGTGATGTAGGGTGTGACGCGGAACAGCCATGATGCGTTGTCGGCCAGCACCACTTCCTTGCGCAGGAGCCGCAGCAGGTCGCGATAGGGCTGAAAGACCGAGGCGCCCTGGCGTCGTACCAGCCGCGCCTTGATCTTGCGCACGTAACCGGTCAGCAGCGGGGCGAGCAGCAGCACCAGCAGCATCTGCACGCCTTGCACGATGATGTCGGAGATCACGACCATATCGCGAGCACCAGCAGCAGCGTGACGAGGGTGGCAAAGACCAGGCTGAGATATCGCCGGATGGTCAGGAACTGCAGGCGATTGAGCCGTGTCGACAAGAAGCCGAGGGCATCCGCGATCGGCGCATATATTCCGCTCCAGACCAAGTCGTGCAATTCGATCCGGAGCCGCGCCGGCCGAAGGTCTCCCGGCGGCGGCATCGTGACGTGATCGCGGGCGTGGAACACTAGCGTGCCGAACACGCGGCGGATCGGTTGCGCAAAGCTGACGGCTGAATATTGCGCGGCAGGCGTGGCGTCGGAGAAACCGCATCCCCAGGCTGGCCCCCGGCGCAGCGCGTGCGAAGCGAAGCGATGAATGAAATAGACGGCAAGCGACGCGGCTGCCGTGATGAACATCATCACCAGCAATCCATTGTAGGAGCTGCGGCTCTCCGCGATCGGCACGATCGAAAGCCAGGCCTGACCCGTCTGGGCCGGCATGCGGCTGCCGAGAATCTGGGTGGCGACCGGCGCTAGCGCGTCGATCGCCAGTCCCGGCAGGATTCCGGCCAGCAGGCAGAGCGCTGCGAGAATGAACATGGCCGCGAGCGAGAAGCGGTCGACTTCACCAGCGGTTTCCGCCGCCACGCCGCGCGGTCGCCCGAGAAACGTTACGCCGTAGGTCTTGACGAAACAGGCCGCGGCCAGTGCGGCGGCGAGCGCAAGCATCGCGCCGACCGCGGGCACCATGATCTTCAGCGCCCATTGTGGGAGCTCCGGACTTTGCAGCACGGCCTGGAAGATCAGCCACTCCGAAACGAAGCCGTTGAACGGCGGCAGCGCCGAGATCGCGACGCAGCCGACGAGGACGACGAAGCTCGTGAACGGCATGCGGTGGATGAGGCCGCCGAGCTTGTCCATGTCGCGCTCGCCCGTCGCCGTGAGGACGGCGCCGGCTCCGAAGAACAGCAGGCTCTTGAAGAAGGAGTGGTTGAGGGCGTGAAACAAGGCGGCCGTGAAGGCGAGCGCGGCCGCCGCCTTCAGTCCATTCGCCTGGAATGCCATGGCGAGGCCGAGGCTGACGAATACGATGCCGATATTTTCGATGGTGGAGTAGGCCAGCAGGCGCTTCAGGTCCTTCTCCATCATGGCGTAAAGGATGCCCATGACGGCGGTGATGCTGCCGAGGAACAACACGACTACGCTGGCCAGCCAGTTCGGCTGTCCCAGCAGATCGAACATGACGCGAATGAAGCCGTAGATCGCGACCTTGGTCATGACGCCGCTCATCAGCGCGGAAACGTGGCTCGGCGCGGCCGGATGGGCGAGCGGCAGCCAGACATGCAACGGCACCAGGCCGGCCTTCGAGCCGGCGCCGAGCAGCATCAGGATCAGCACCAGCGTCGCCGCGTATGGCGTGTGCTGCGCGGCGCGAATGGCGGCAAAGCCGTAATCTCCCGCCGGACCCGCCAGCAGGCCGAACGCGAGCAGCAAGGCGAGCGTGCCGAAGCTTGCCATCACCAGATAGACATAGCCGGCCTTGGCGTTGCCCCGTTCGCGATGGTGGGCCATGACCAGCGCCCACGACGCCAGCGACATGAATTCCCAGCACAGCAGATAGGAGAAGGCATCGTCCGCCAGCACCACGAGGTTCATGCCGGCGAGAAAGGCGGGGAAGAACGGCAGCACGCGATGCGGCGCGGGGTCATGATGGCCGTAGCCGAGGCCATAGAGACTTGCCGACGCCCCACCCAAATTGATGACGACGAGAAAGAACGAGGCCAGTGCGTCGAGACGGAAATGGGCACCGAGCCACGGCAATCCGACCGGCAGGGTGAGCGCGGTGGCATCGGCGCCGCCAAGCAGGCTGCGCAACGCGCCGGCCCATGCAATCGCCGATACGGCAAGCGTCGCGCCGTAGATGACGGCTGTGGAGATCTTCGACCGGCCCAGAACGATCGCCAGCACAGCCAAGCCGAGCAATCCGGCGACACAGACCATTTGCAGGGCGACGGCCGACATTATTTGCGCGTCCTCGCTCCGCCCGATGTCTTGTCTTCCGCGCGATCTTCGGAACGGGCCTTGAGCCGCACGCCGCGCCCGCCGCCGTCGCTGTTTGCCCCGTCGTCGATCAATTCGATGCCGGCATTCTCGAGCGCGGTGATCAGTTTCACCAGCGAATCGACATTGCCCCGAACCATGGTCTCACTCGCTTCCATGCGTTGGATGGTCGGCACCGAAAGCCCCGATAGTTTTGCGAGCCGCCGCTGATCGATGCCGAGAAGCACTCTGGCAGCCCGCAATTGAGCTGCAGTGATCATCAGTCTGTCTCGCCGGCGAGGCTCGGGCCGATTTTTGACGTCATTCCTGCATCCTAAGTATTGATGTTAATGTGTCAATAAGTGATATCTCAGATATCTATTCTGAGGGGTGCTTTCCAGGGTTTCCGGGCGTCGCATGGGCGCCAAAGGGCGCCGCGCCGTGGCGCTCGTCAGCATCGGCGTTACAGTTCGAATTTGCGCGCTGCAGGCCACGTCCAATTTTTTGACGGTAGCCACTGATGAACCGCGCCGGGATCATTGCGGGACTACGCGGCGGGCTGGCAAACGAGTGCAGCGATGCAGCCGATTTGATCGGGCACTTGCATCGTACGAATCAGCTGTTGCCTTGAGGTTTGGCCGGGTTTTGTCGTCCTTGCCCGTCGTGGCCCGAACAAGGCGGCGAGCACAATACCGACACCGTCAAGACGACTGCGCTTGGCGGCGTCGGCACATTGCAGCCGGTCCGAGACGGCTGCAGCCGAAGCGGTTCGCTCCAGAACCTCAATATTCGAAAGCGACGCCCGCAGCTTCGAGCTTCACAGATCGATGCTGACTGCGATGTTACGGCCTGTCAATTCGGCAAAGGTGGTCGTGTGCGCCAACAGCTTCGCGAATGCTTCGTCCTTTGCCAGTGCTTCCTGTACCTTTCCGTACACTTCCCAGCTGGAATAGCGCGTAGAGATGAGAAACTCCCCGGCCCACATACCGGTGTGAAACCGGGAAAGCCGAAGAAATTCAGCGCCGTGCTTTTCGAAGATTGCCTTCGCCTGCTTGGCGGTCTTGACCATTTCCTCAGGCTTGTCGCTCTTGAAGCGCGTAAATTGTACAATAGCCATGACCTAATCCCTCCGCTGAGGCCCCTTAGGTTAAGTCTGGGGGTGGCCGCCGAGGTTCACAGGGATCCGATCAGGGCCGTCGGTGCGCCAGGAATGGCAGCCGCCGATGAAGAATGGGCGCTCGCCGGAGTTCTGCTGGTTCTCCAGCGTATCGCGGCCGTCCGGATTCCTGCCGTAGGACATGGTCTGGTACAGCGTGGTCACGGCGGGGCCGAGCAATTCCATCAGATGCGTGCAGGTTTCCAGCCGGCCGATCTTGCGCCTCACGGTTTTGCGCCAGCCAGGGCCGATGCGCTCGCCGATCAGGTGCTGCAGGATCGGCTCGACCTCTGTGCAGGTGGGATAGGGCGTCGCGCGCATCATCGCTTGCGCCTCGCGGATGGTCATGCCGTCGTCGATGGCGAGCCGCAGGCCGATATCGTGCACGAGAGCGCCCGGCTTCAGTTCGCCGCGGAAGCGATCGGCGCGCTGGGTGAAGGGTTTTGTGTCGCGCAGCCACGCCTCGACTTCCCAGAGCCCGTCGTCGCGCAGAAAGCCTTCGCATTCGACCGAGCGCGTATGCATCAGGCGGCGCTTTTTATTGCCATTTTCCAGGGGCATCAGTTCGTATCCTGCATCGATGCGTCACTTCAGCCGAATTTGACAATCATCTTCCCGAGCGCCGATCGCGACTGCATGGTTTTGAATGCGTCGCGGAAATTCTCGAACGGCACGACCTTGCCGACCACGGGCTGCAATTTGCCCGATGCCAGCCAGTCGAACAATTGCGCCATCAGGCGGGCGTGAGTCTCCGGCTCGCGCTTTTGGATCTGGGCGAGATCGACGCCGAGCAGCGCTCCGCCCTTGAGCAGCGGCAGGTTGAACGCCAGCGCCGGAATCGTGCCCGAGGCGAACCCGACGACCAGATGCCGTCCGCGCCAGGCGATCGAGCGAAACGCCTGCAGCGCCACTTCGCTGCCGACGGGGTCGAAAATCACGTCCGGCCCGTGGCCACCGGTCAGCTCCTTGAGCGTGTCCCGCCAATCCGCCCTGGTGTAGTCGATGGTCTGACCGGCGCCGAACTGCACCGCGAAGGCGCGCTTCTCCGCCGTCGAGGCGGCTGCGATCACCCGCGCGCCCATCAGCTTGCCGGGTTGAACGGCGGCGATGCCGACGCCGCCGGCCGCGCCCAGCACCAGCAATATCTCGCCGTCGCGCAGCGATGCACGGGCATCCAGCGCGTAAAGCCCGGTCAGATAGTTGGCCTGAAACGATGCCCCTGCCTCGAAGGGAACCTGCGGCGGCAGGTGCTTGAGCGCCGCAGATGGCACAGAGATATATTCGGCCAGCGCGCCGGAACGGGTCATGCCGATCACCGGCATATCCGGTTTGAACGCGGTGACGTCATCGGCAACGGCGTCGACGATGCCGGCAAACTCTGTGCTCGGCACGAACGGCAGCGGGTCCTTGGTCTGGTAAAGTCCTTGCACCTTCAATCCATCGACGAAGCCGACCGCCGCGGCGCCGATCTTGACGCGGACGCAGCCTTTGGAAACGCCGGGCGTATCAATCTCCTTGATCGAGGTGCCGTCGATCGAATTGTAGCTGTCGACAACCACGGCCTTCATGCAATTTCTTTCATGCGTTTTCTTCTTGGGCTCCAATGCATTACGCCGGCATCTTGAGGTGTCCGCAATTCTTCGGGTGAAGTTCTATTCGGCCGCTTCAGCCTGCTGGTCGATCGCAAGCGCGCCTTGCTTGATGAGTGGAATCAAGTCGCGGCCGATCGCTATCGTGTCGTGCGGGTTCTCAAAGCCGCGCAGCAGGAAGGAGTGAATGCCGAGCCGGTAATATTCCAGCACCGCTGCCGCGATCTGCTCGGGCGTTCCGACCAGGCATGAGGTATTGCCGGGTGCGCCGGTGGCGCGCGCGATCCCCATCCACAGCCGCTCGTCATGCACGTCGCCGCGCGCGGCGTAGCCGAGCAGGCGTTCGGCGGAATGGTTGGTCGGCTGCGGCGCGGCGCCGGTCTTGCGCTCGACATCCGCCAGCAGGGCGTTGGCCTTGTCCCACGCCGCGCCTTCGGCTTCCGCCATGATCGGCCGCAGCGACATGTTGAAGCCGACGCTGCGCCCGAAGGCGGCGGCGCGCCTCCGGAAATCCTGCACCCGCTCCCGCGTCTCCTTGAGCGGCTCGCCGAAGATCGCGAACACGTCGCAATGCCGCGCGCCCATCTCCAGCGCGCCTTCCGATGAACCGCCGAAGAACAGCTGGGGGCAGGGCTGCTGAAACGGCTTGATGTCGGAATAGCCGCCCTCGACCCGGTAGAACTCGCCGTGGTGGTCGATCGGGCTGTCGCTGCTCCAGAGCTTCCGCATCACGTCCAGATACTCGCCGGCGCGGCGGTAACGGTCATTCTTGGGCAGGAAGTCGCCCTCGCTGGCCTGGTCCGCGTCGCTGGTGCCGGCGATGATATGCAGCGCCATCCGCCCTTGCGTGAGCTGGTCGAAGGTCGCGACCTGCCGCGCCGCCAGCGCCGGCGCCACCGAGCCCGGGCGGTGCGCGATCAGGAACTTGATCCGCTCGGTGTGGTCGGCGGCATAAAGCGCAATCGCAAAACCTTCGGCGGCGGACGCGTAATATCCAACGAGAACAGAATCATAGTTCCACTGCTCGTGCAGACGGGTGAAGTCGATCACCCACTCCCGCGATATCTGTCCCTTGATCAGGTGAACCGCGACGCCTTCCTGCTGGGTGCCGATCATTCCGATGATTCTTGCGGGCATGGGTGTTTCCTGAGGTCGCTTGATGTTTGACTGGAATGAAACGCACAACATCAAGGGAAAGCAAGCGTTTAGGGCCGTTCCGTTACGCGTCGTGCTCACGGCTGGCATCCGCTGCCGCCATCGCTTCGCTATGCCGGCGTGACAGGGCCGAGGTAATATTGCGCTCGGTCAGGTCCATCAGGCGATGCATCGCGCGCCGCGCGCCATCGGGATTGCGCGCCCATATCTCGTCGAGGATGGCGCGGTGATAGGGCAGGCTCTTGCGCGGCGCCCCCGGGTTCAGCGTCGAGAGGTCGAACGACATCCGAAGCGCCGCCTCTACCGTCGCGCCGAAGGCAACCAGAAAATCATTTCCGGTCGCCATCAGGATGCCGCGGTGGAAGCGCAGATCAGGTTCGGAATAGGCGCGGCTGTCCATGCCGGCAGCGTCCATCTCGCGATAGGCCCGTTCGATGCGCGCGAGATCGGCATCCGAGCCGCGCTCGGCGCAGATCGCGCAGGCCTCCGGCTCGACGATGCGCCGCACCTGCGTGAGCTGCCGGGCGAATTCTTCGGTGGGGCGCAGCGCCCATGTCCACTCCAGAAGCTCCGCATCCAGCATGTTCCAGTTGATCCGCTCGCGGACATGCGTGCCGGCCTTCTGCCGTGCCGCGATCAAGCCTTTCGCCTTGAGGACGGACAGCGATTCCCGGATCGAGGTGCGGCTGACGCCAAATTGCGAGGCCAGCTCGATCTCGCGCGGCAGCGTCCAGCCCTCGTGCCATACGCCGGAAACGATGAGTTTTGCGATTTCGCGCGCGACGTGGGTGTTGGACTGGCGGAGTTCGGCGTCCCTGGGCAAATCGTGACCCTCAAGCCTTGAAATAATATTGTCTGCTTTATTGCGATGCGATGTCAATTGGTACCGTAAAAATAGCCAAATGGAGAGAAGCCTCCTTTTGACAGTTTATTTTATGTCGGTCATATTGTCGAAAAGCTCGTCAGGGAGGGCACCATGACCAAG
This sequence comes from Bradyrhizobium algeriense, assembly GCF_036924595.1. NCBI lineage: Bacteria > Pseudomonadati > Pseudomonadota > Alphaproteobacteria > Hyphomicrobiales > Nitrobacteraceae > Bradyrhizobium > Bradyrhizobium algeriense. The sequence continues at coordinate 1,560,736 of NZ_JAZHRV010000001.1, forward strand.
AAGAATTCGAGCGATAAATCCGCGGGCCTCAGCCGCCGAACGCTGCTTCGGGCCGGCGCCGCCACCATCGGCGCGGCGGCATTCCCGATGCCGGTCATAGCGCAGACCAAACCCTTTGCCGGCGTCACGCTGCGCGGCGCGTCATTCCAGCACCGCTTCTTCACCCTGCTGCAGAGTTACATTCCCGAGTTCGAGGCGCAGACCGGCATGAAGGTCGATCTGCAGCTCTCGGCGTTTCCGGTCTACAACCAGCAGGCCAATCTCGAACTGTCGTCGGGCGGCTCGGCCTTCGACTTCGTCAACGTCACCTTCATTCTCGCCGCACGCTGGGTGGCGGCAGGCCTGCTCGCCAATCTCGATGAGTTCACCGGCGATCCCAATTTGACGCCGGCGGAGTGGAAGCCGAAGGATTTCGTCGAAGGCGCGCAGGTGCCTTACCGCGACGCCAAGGGCGCCACCTACGGCTATTCCTGGGAAGGCGGCGCCATGGTGATGGGCCTCTCCCGAATGGATTTGATGGAGAAGAAGGGGCTGAAGATTCCGAAGACCTTTGCCGAGTTGCAGGAGGTCTGCGCCGCGATCAACGGCACCGATGGGGTCACCGGCCTCGTCAGCTTCCAGCTTCACCACTGGTGCCTGCCGCCCTACATCCAGGGCTTTGGCGGCAACATCTTCCGCAATCCGCCCACCGACATCATGCCGGCGCTGAACTCGCCGGAAGCGGTTCAGGCGGTCGAGTTCTACGCGAACCTGTTGAAGAACTACGCGCCAAAGGGCGTGCTGACATACACCGAAGATCAGGCGCGCCAGGCCCTGCTCACCGGCCGCTCCAACATCTTCATCCATTCCAGCGCATGGATCACGCCGATCCTGATGTCCGGCGATAGCAAGGTGAAAGACACCTCGCGCGTCGTGCGGATGCCGGCCGGGCCAGTGCGGGATTTCCCGGCTGCGAACAGCCAAGGGCTCGGCATTCCCAAGAACGCCAAGAACAAGAAGGCGGCCTGGGAATTCATCAAATGGGCGCTCAGCCCGGAAATCTCGATGCGGCTCGTCAAGGAGCACGGCCATTCCTCGGTCTGCCGCAGATCCGTGATCGAGAGCGAGGAATATCGCAAGCTCAACACGGTGAATGGCCAGGACCTCGGCGCGCTCTATCTCGAGGTGCTGGGACTGCCGGCCAAGGGCGAGAACTACATGGCCTATCGCACCGTGAAGGAATTCCCGATCGTCGGCGATGTCCTTAACAAGGCCTTCGAACAGGTGGCGACCGGGCAGCTGCCGGCCCAGGCTGCGATGAACGCCGCGCAGGAGCAGGCGATTGCCAATATGCGCCGGGCCGGGACTGCGCTTTGAGCGGAAAAGGACTGGTCGATGCCGAGCGCCGCCGCTTCAACGCTATCGCGCTGGCGCCGAGCCTGATCGTGCTGTTCATGATCGCGGGCCTGCCCGCGATCTATCTGGTCGTGACCAGCCTGACGCCATTCCAGTTGGTCAATCCCGGCTCGTCGACCGATTTCAGTTCGCCGTTGCGCAACTATCGCTTGCTGCCTGATGATCCGCGTTTCGTCAATTCGCTGTGGGTGCAGGCAAAACTGTCGTTCTGGGGCGTGCTGTTCCAGGTCCTGCTCGGCATGCTGCTGGCGCTGTTGCTGCACACGCAGTCGCGCGTCGTGGAATTCGCCCGCACCTTCTTCCTGATCCCGATGGTGCTGCCGCCGATCGTGGTGGCGATCATCTGGAAGCTGATCTATACGCCCGACATCAGCCCGCTCTACTACGTCGCCGGCTTGCTCAACATCGCGATGCCGTCGCTGACCTCCAGCGTCGATTTTGCCTTGACCGCGATCATCATCGCCGACACCTGGGAATGGCTTCCGTTCACGTTCCTGATGGTGCTGGCCGCGTTGCAGACCATTCCGGACGAATTTTCCGAAGCGGCGCTGGTCGATGGCGCCAACCGGCTGCAGGTATTCTTCTACATCACGCTGCCCTTCATCACGCCGATCCTGGTGATCTCGGGCATGTTTCGCCTGATCGACAGCGTGAAAGCCTTCCCGCTGGTATTCCTGCTGACCGGCGGCGGGCCGGGCAGCGTCACCGAGGTGACGAACTATTACGCTTACCTGCTGGCGTTCGATTTCAACGAGATCGGCTATTCCAGCGCAGTCACAATTGTGATGCTGCTGCTCGTCGTCGCCGTCAGCCTCGGCGTGGTGTGGATGGGCCGCCGTCGGGAGGCCATGGCATGAGTGACGGCATCAGCGGGCCGATCCGCCGTTCGGCCAGCGTTCGCCGGCTCGTCGCGATCGGCGTGACGCTGATCGTGCTGCTGTCGCCGTTCCTCTGGCTGCTGCAGATGAGTTTCAAGTCCAACGACCTGATCCTGCAGTTTCCACCGCCTTTGATCTTCACGCCGACGCTGCAGAACTACGCCTCGCTCTGGCAGGGCGCGTTTCCGGTCTCCTTCGTCAACAGCCTGATGAGCGCCTCGTTCTCCACCGCGCTGGCGCTCGTTCTCGGGGTGCCCGCGGCCTACGCGCTGTCGCGATGGGCGGGGCGAGGCAAGCACGCGGTGAGCTTTGCCATTCTGGTGACGCGGATGGCGCCACCGATCGCGTTCACGATTCCGTTCTTCCTGTTCTACCGCTGGATCGGGCTGCTCGACACCGTCACCGGGCTGGTGCTGGTCTACACCAGCTTCAACCTGCCGCTGGTGATCTGGATGATGCAGCCGTTCTTCGAGACGGTGCCGCCATCGCTGGAAGAGGCGGCGTTGGTCGATGGCGCATCGACCCGTGTCGTCTTCCTCCAGATCGTGCTGCCGATGGTCACGCCCGGCATCGCCGCGACCGCGATCCTGTGCTTTCTCTACGCCTGGAACGACTTCTTCTTCGCGCTGATCCTGACGCGGACCAATGCGCGCACCGCGCCGGTTGCCGTGGTCAACTTCATGAACTACGAAGGCTGGGAATGGGGCAAGATCGCCGCCGGCGGATCGCTTGTCATGGCGCCGGTGCTGATCTTCTCGCTCGCGGTGCGCCGCTATCTGGTGAGCGGGCTGACGGCCGGCGCCGTAAAGGGGTAGAGCGATGCAGCTTCCGACGGGCGCTTCGCGGTTCGTCTTTATCTTTGCCCATCCGGCCGGGCATGTCGGCGCGCCCCGCCACTACACGCCTTACTTCCATGGCAACGGGCTCGACTGGCACATGGTGCCGCTCGATATCGCGCCGGAGCATCTGACGGAGACGATCCGCACGCTGGCGAAATCGCCAAGCGTCGCCGGCTTCAACCTCACCATGCCGCACAAGCCCGCCGCATTCGAACTGTGCGATGCGGTCGGGCCGGCCGCCCGGTTCGAGGGCGTGGTCAACACTATCAGGATCGAGGCCGGCGGACGCCTGGTGGGCGAGTCCTTCGATGGCGGCGGATTCCTCAATGCTGCACGCGAGGAGCGGGTGTTCGATCCCGACCGCCGCTGCGTCGTGATCGGAGCCGGCGGTGCGGGCCGGGCGATCTGCCACGCGCTGGCCGCTGCCGGTGCGCGGCGGCTGCGAATCCTGAACGAAACGCCGGGGCCGGTTGAAACGCTGGCCGCGAAACTCCGCAGCCGTTTCGCCGATCTTGAGATCAGCTTGGATGAAAAGTTCGATGACGCCAGCCTGGTGGTCAACGCTACCTCGCTCGGGCTTCGCGAGACGGACACCCTACCGATGGATCCGGGGCGCTTGCCCGTTGATTGCGCCGTGTTCGACATCATCGCCGCTCGCCGGACTGAGTTCATGCAGGCCTGCGCCGCGCGTGGCTTGAAGGTGGTCGATGGCGTGGCGATGATCAAACACCAACTGCCCCTGCAGACCGCATTCTGGCGCGGCGACGCGTGAACACGAGTTGCGCGGGAACCCGCGTTCCCAACCGAATTCGGAAATGCGCTCAGTGAATTGCTGCACTGCGTTGGGCAGAGGACCCATGCCCGGAAGCCTGCGTTAGCGGCAGAACGTGTGCTACGCAGCGGGAATTTGCATGGACGATATTTTGTCATGGTTCGAACAGATGTTTGGCTTTGTGCCGCGATGGCTGGTGGGTCTCTGCCTTGTCGTTGGCGCCATCGTCGTGGCGCTGTTCGTGCATGGTATCGCGGCGCGCATCATCAAGCGGGCGGTCGGGACGCGCTGGCCGGCCGTGACGTTGCTGCTGCAAAGGGTCGCCGGCCCGGCCCGGCTGGCGCTCTGTCTCGTGGCCGTGGCGCTGGTGCTGCCGCTGGCGCCGTTGAACGACGTGCTTCGTGAACAGCTTAGGCATTTTTTCATCGTCGCCGTCATCGCGCTGATCGGATGGATCACGGTTCGCGCGGTGGACATGGGTGCTGCGCGCTATCTGCAGCGCTTTCGCCTCGATACCGACGAGAATTTTCTCGCCCGCAAGCACGTCACCCAGGTGCGTGTCTTCAAGCGCGTGATCGATACGTTGATCGTCATCATTGCGGTCTCGACGGCGCTGATGACCTTCGAATCGGTCAAGCAATATGGCGTCAGCCTGTTCGCCTCCGCCGGCGCCGCCGGCCTGATCCTCGGCCTTGCCGCCCGCCCGCTGCTCTCAAACCTGATCGCCGGTGTCCAGATCGCGATCACCCAGCCGATCCGGATCGAGGACGCCGTCATCATCGAGAATGAATGGGGCTGGGTCGAGGACATCGCCTCGACCTATGTCGTGATCCGGCTGTGGGACTGGCGGAGGATGGTCGTGCCGCTGTCCTATTTCATCGAGCGGCCGTTCCAGAACTGGACCCGCGACACCCAGTCGCTGATCGGTGCCATCGCCTTTCATGTCGATTACTGCACCGATGTCTCGCGGATCAGGCAGCGGTTAGAGGAGGCCGTGCGCGAGTCCAGACTGTGGGATGGGGCGGTGGTCAATCTCCAGGTGATCGAGGCCAGCCCGCGGGCGATCGAGCTTCGGGCGCTGGTCAGCGCCAGATCCGCGCCGCAATCCTGGGATCTCCGCTGCGAGATCAGGGAAAAACTGCTCGCTTTCATTCGCCAAGAGATGCCGGAAGCGTTCCCGCGCGAACGCGCGATGGTATCGCCCCCGATCGACTTCGGCGGCGCTTTCAAGCATGGCGATGGGCCGCCCCGGCCGGTCCCGGCGCGGGCCCATAGCTGATGCCCGCGGGGACAGATTCCTGTTCCAAACGCTCCGCGTTGAAACCTCCCACGGGCTGGAATGGCCCTTGCTTCCGCTGGTTCCGGCTGTAATGGATACGGCTGAACCTGCGTCCTTACCTATATCCAGAAGAAGAGATCGATGAGCCAATTGATTGTCCGTGCCGGTGAATTCACCTTCGAGGCCCGTTTCGAGGAGCAACTGGCGCCCAAGACGGTGGCCGCCTTCCGCAAGGCGATGCCGTTCGAGAGCCAGGCGATCCACGTCCGCTGGAGCGGTGAGGGTGTCTGGATGCCGCTCGGCAATCTCGATTTCGGGGTCTCCTACGAGAACCACACCAGCTATCCCGCGCCCGGCCAGATCATCCTTTATCCCGGCGGCATCAGCGAGACCGAGATCCTGCTTGCCTATGGCGGCGTGCACTTTGCGAGCAAGATGGGCCAGCTCGCCGGCAACCATTTCATCACCCTGACCTCGGGGCTGGAGAACCTGACCGCGTTCGGCAAGACCGTGCTGTGGAAGGGCGCGCAAAAGATCCGCTTCGAGGAAGTGTGAGCATGGCCGCGCCCGCCTATCCGCGCGACTTCCGCGGCTACGGGCGCAACCCGCCCGATCCCCGATGGCCCGGCAATGCGCGGGTCGCGGTGCAGTTCGTGGTGAATTTCGAGGAAGGCGGCGAGAACAATGTTCTCGACGGCGATCGCGCCTCGGAAGCCTTCCTGTCCGACGTGCTGGGCGCGCAGCCCTGGCCCGGCCAGCGCCACGCCAATATCGAATCGATGTTCGAATATGGTTCGCGCGCCGGCTTCTGGCGGCTGTGGCGGATGTTCACCGAACGCAATTTGCCGGTGACCGTGTTCGGCGTCGCGATGGCCTTGAAGCGAAATCCGGATGTGGTCGCCGCCATGAAGGAAGCTGGCTGGGACATCGCCAGCCACAGCCTGAAATGGATCGAGCACAAGGACATGTCGGAGTCCGAGGAGCGCGTCGAGATCGCGGCGGCGATCCGTATCCACACCGAGGCGACCGGCGCACCCCCGCTCGGCTGGTACACCGGGCGCTCTTCGATCAATACGCTCAGGCTTCTGATGGAAACCGGCGGATTACTTTATCTCTGCGACTCCTATGCCGACGACCTGCCATACTGGATCAGGGCGCGCGGGTCGAAGCCGCATCTGGTCATTCCCTACACGCTCGACGCCAACGACATGCGTTTTGTGAACGCGCAGGGCTTTGGCGGCGGTGACGAATTCTTCAACTATCTCAAGGACAGCTTTGACGTCCTTTACAGGGAAGGCGAAACCGCGCCGAAGATGATGTCGATCGGCCTGCATTGCCGGGTCGTCGGCCGTCCCGGCCGCGCGGCGGCGCTGATGCGGTTTCTCGACTACATCGGACAGCACGAGCGGGTCTGGGTGCCGACGCGGCTTGAGATCGCGCAGCACTGGCACGCCAATCTGGTGCATCTTGCCGACGATGCTTTCGACATTGGATAGGTGCGAAAGCGATGTTGAACAAGCTTTCCGATCTCAACATTTGCAGCCAGGACGACTTCGTAACCGCGCTGGCCAATGTCTTTGAGTATTCGCCATGGATCGCCGAACAAGCAGCCGCGCTGCGGCCGTTCGCAGGTGTCAACGAGCTGTTCGCCGCGATGAAGTCGGCGGTCGATCGCGCCCCTGAGGAATTGCGGCTGGCGCTTATCAGGGCGCATCCCGATCTCGCCAGCAAGACCCAGCGCGCCGCGGGTCTCACCGCGGAGTCGAACGCTGAACAGAACAGCGCCGGCCTCGATCGGCTTTCGGATCCTGAATTTGTTGCGTTCGAGCGCGTCAACGATGCCTACCGCGCCAAATTCGGCTTTCCCTATGTCGTCTGCGTTCGGCGCCACACCCGCGATTCCATCCTGCGCGATTTCGAGCGCCGGCTGCCGAACGATGCAAAGGCCGAGGCGCAAACCTCGATAGGGGAAATCTGCCGGATCGCGGCGCTGCGTCTCGACCAGCTCGTCGCGTCCGAGGACAAGCTTCCGGTGCACGGCCGCCTGTCGACCCATGTGCTGGATACCCACAGCGGCAGGCCTGCGGCGGGGATAGCGGTGGAACTGACCGAGCTGTCCGAACTTGGCGAGGCCCGCGTGGTGGCGGGCGCGGTCACCAACAGCGACGGCCGCACCGATCAGCCGCTGATCGGCGGCCGGCCGGTGCCGATCGGTCGCTACGAACTGGCATTTCACGTCGGCGCCTATTTTGCCGATCGCGGCGTGCCGCTGTCCGATCCGCCGTTTCTCGATCGCATTCCGCTGCACTTCTCGGTGAGCGACCCGGAAGCCCATCTCCACGTGCCGTTATTGGTCACGCCGTGGAGTTATGCGACCTACCGCGGAAGCTGATCGCCGAATCGGTGGGCAAAGCGCAGCGTGCCCACCATTTCCAGGCGATGGCGTTGATCGATGGTGGGCACGGCGCAAGTGCGCCTTTGCCCATCCTACGGCCTCCCAACCTAATGCGTCGCCGTTGCCGCAGCCGCTGTGGCGTCGGCTTCCGCAGTCTTGCCGCTGACGCCGTTGAGGAAGGCGTTCAGCGCCACCGCGACCAGCGCGCTGAGCAGAATGCCGGACTCCAGCAACGGATGCAGGCCGTGCGGCAAGTTCTTGAAGAAGTTGGGCGAAACCAGCGGGATCATGCCGAAGCCGACCGATATCGCGACCACGAACAGATTGTAGCGGTTGTTCTTGAAGTCGACCGCGGTGAGGATGCGCGCGCCGGTGGCCGCCACCATGCCGAACATCACGAGGCCGGCGCCGCCGAGCACGACCAGCGGCACGGCCTCGACCAGCGCCGCCATCTTTGGCAGCAGCCCGAGCAGCAGCAGGATGCCGCCGCCGGCGATCGTGACCCAGCGCGAGCGCACACCGGTGACGCCGACTAGGCCGACATTCTGCGAGAACGACGTGTAGGGAAAGGTGTTGAACAGCCCGCCCAGAAATGTGCCGACGCCGTCGGCCCGCAAGCCACGGGTCAGCGCATCGCGGCTGACCGCCTTGCCGGTGATCTCGCCAAGCGCCAGGAACATGCCGAGCGATTCGATCATCACCACGATCATCACGATGCACATGGTGATGATGGGGACGAGCTGAAACTTCGGCGGCCCGAAATGCAGCGGCAGCACGATCGCGGCCCACGGCGCCGCGGCGACTTTCTCGAAATGCATCATGCCGAGCACGGCGGCAAGAACGGCGCCCGCGACAATGCCGAGCAGCACGGCGACATTGGTGACGAAGCCGGAGCCCCATTTGATCAGGCCGAGTATCACCAGCAGCACGAACAGCGCAATGCCGAGCCCCTGCAACTGGCCGTAGGCGGGATTTGGGAAAGCGTGCGGCACGCCGTCGATCATTTTGGTCAGGGTGGGCAGGCCGCCACCGGCCCAGTTGATGCCGACCCGCATCAGGGAAATGCCGATTACGAGGATGATGGTCCCGGTGACGACGGGCGGAAACAGCGGCAGCAACCGGCTGATGAAGGGCGCGGCAACGATGGCAAATAGCCCGGCCGCTATCACCGAGCCGTAGATGCCGAGCAGGCCGATATCAGGCGCGGCCGCCATCGACAGCATGGGCCCGACGGAGGCAAACGTCACACCCATCATCACTGGCAACCGGATACCGACGCCGGGGAAGCCGATACATTGCACCAGCGTGGCGATGCCGCAGGCGAACAAGTCGGCGCTGATCAGGAAGGCCACGTCTTCCGGCGGCAATTTCAGTGCGCGGCCGATGATCAACGGCACGGCAACCGCGCCGGCATACATCACCAAGACATGCTGCAGGCCGAGCGCCAGCAATCGCGGCGTCGGCAGGATCTGGTCGACTGGATGGACTTCGCCGCTCATGTTCGGACTCCCCCCTGGATGCAGGCCACCGGGCCTGTTTGAACTGATACAAGGCTCGTGCCAGAAGCTTGTCCCGCAAAGACCTTGTCCCCCAAGATCTTGCCCTGTGGCACGAAGGTTGCTCAATATTGAACCATAGCGGGTGGATCCCCGCAAATTGCAGGTTGAACGGGAGGCGTTCGGATGCCGCTGATCAGGAACAGATATGGTAAGGGCCGCGTCCGGGTTATGCGGATTCACCGGAACGGCGACCAGCACGAAGTCAGCCAGCTCAGCGTCAAGGCAATGATCGAGGGCGACTTTGCCCGCGCCTATACCCACGCCGACAATTCCACCTCGGTAGCGACGGATACGATCAAGAACATCGTCAACGTGGTCGCGCGTGAAAACACGGGGCTGAGCACCGAGGATTTCTGCCAGGTGCTGGCGCAGCGATATCTCGACATCTATCCGCAGATTGCCTCGGTTGCCATCACCGCGCACGAGACCAAATGGAGTCGCCTGAGTTTCGGCGGCAAGCCGCATCCCCACAGCTTCGTGCTCGACAGCAACGGCAAGCCGTTCGTCGAAGCCTCAGTGGTGCGTGGGGGACCAACGGCATTGACGTCCGGTATCGACGGCTTTGCCTTCATGAAATCGACGCAGTCCGGCTGGGAGAATTATCCGAGAGATCGCTACACCACGCTGCCGGAGACCGCCGACCGGATGTGCGCCACCAGCATGGTGGCGTCCTGGAAGTGGTCGGGGGGACCTGCGAATTATCCGACGGCCAATGCGCGGATTCTCGGCACCTTGCTCGAAGTGTTCAGCACGACCTACAGCATGAGCGTGCAGGACAGCCTGTACCGGATGGGAGAGGCGGCGCTGGCAGCCGTGCCGGAAATCTCGGAAATCAGCATGGCCTGCCCGAACATGCACTTCATTCCGATGAACCTGTCGGCATTCGGGCTGGATAACAATAATGACGTTTTCCTGCCGACCGACGAGCCCCACGGCCAGATTGAGTGCACGGTGGGAAGGGGTTAAAAGGCACGCCCACCCATCGAGCAGCGCCGATCGAAGCGCGCTACCTGGAACGGCATGAGCGAGACGAAGGCGGCCATCGGCGCGACCACAGGATCACGGCTCGGCGACGAAATCGTCAGCCGGATCAATCAGCTCGGGGCGATTTCCGAGACAGCTGAGCATCTGGCTCGGATCTTCCTTTCGCCTGAGCATCGCACAGCTGCCGATCTCCTGATGTCGTGGATGAAAGATGCCGGAATGGCCGCGCATCTCGACGCCATCGGCAATGTCTGCGGCCGCTATGAGGGCGAACGTCCCGGCTTGCCCTGCCTGATGCTGGGTTCGCATTACGACACCGTGCGCGACGCCGGCAAATGGGACGGCCCGCTCGGCGTGATTACGGCGATCGCCTGCGTCGCCGATCTGGACCGGCGCGGCGTGCAATTGCCGTTTGCGATCGAAGTCGTCGGTTTCGCCGACGAGGAAGGCGTGCGGTTTGCCTCCACGCTGCTCGGCAGCCGGGCGGTCGCCGGCACCTTCGACGAAAGCGTGCTCAATGCGCGCGATGCGAACGGCCTCACCCTGCGCGAGGCGATGGTGCGGTTCGGGCTCGATCCCGATCACATCGGCGCGGCGGCGCGCACCCGCCGCGAGCTGCATGCCTATGTCGAGCTGCACATCGAGCAAGGGCCGGTGCTGGAGCAACAAAACCTTCCCGTCGGCGTGGTGACGGCAATATCAGGCGCCACACGGCTGGCGGCGAACCTGACCGGCATGGCCGGGCACGCCGGAACCGTGCCGATGGCGATGCGGCGTGACGCGCTGGCCGGCGCCGCCGAATGCATCGGGGCGGTCGAGGAGTTCTGCAAGGCCGATAGTGCCGGACTGGTCGGCACCGTCGGCGCAATCACCGCGCTTCCGGGCGCCACCAACGTGATCCCGGGCAAGGTGTCGTTCACGCTGGATATTCGCGCGCCGACGGATGCGCACCGCAAGCTTGCGGTGGCCGATATCGTCCGCCGCATCGAAGCGATCGCGAAGCGGCGCGAGCTGTCGCTGCAGATCGACGTCACCCACGAAAACCGCACCGTGCCCTGCGCGCCGTGGCTGAAAGCGCAGGTCGCGGAAGCGGTTGCGGCCGAAGGCTTTGGCGTGCTCGAACTGCCGAGCGGAGCAGGGCATGACGGCATGGCGATGATCGATATTGCCGACGTTGCCATGCTGTTCGTGCGTTGCCGCGGCGGCATCAGCCATAACCCGGCCGAGCATGTCGAACCCGCCGACGCCGATTCCGGCGCGCGCGTGTTGCTGCGGCTGATCGAGAATTTCCGGCCAAGGGAAGCGGGCGGCACCACCTGATCGCAGGATGGGTGGAGCGCAGCGAAACCCATCCTGTACCCTTTTGAGCGTTCGGCACTAGTCTGGAGATGTAGACTGGTCGCACGGGCCGATCCGCCGGGAGCCGCCTGACCCATCTGTGCCATGAGCACCTGCGTAGGACCCGCGCCCCGGTGGAGCGGCTGCGATCGAGATCCACTAGGAGGTTTGCGCCAAGAGCGCCAGTACAGGGATCGATCGGGATCGCAGTGGCCCGCTTCGCAAGCGAGGAGGTCGAGCAATGGTCGAGGATGTGCATTGGTTTGTCGGGATCGACTGGGCAACGCAGAACCATCGCGTTTGCCTGTTGGATGCCGAAGGAAGACGCGTGGGCGAGCGGGAGTTCGTCCATGGCGGAGCCGGCTTGACGGAGCTGCGAGACTGGCTGCTTGAGAAGACCAAGGCCGCGCCGGGGCGGATCGCCGTCGCGATCGAGATGCCGCACGGTCCCGTGGTGGAGATGCTGCTCGAGCACGGGTTTACGGTCTTTGCCATCAATCCCAAGCAACTCGATCGCTTCCGTGATCGCTTCACGGTCGCAGGCGCCAAGGATGACAGCCGTGACGCTCTTGTCCTCGGCGACTCGTTGCGCACCGATCGGAAAGCCTTCCGGCAGCTTGCCACCGACGATCCGACGGTGATCGAACTGCGCGAGTGGTCGCGCCTTATGGATGAACTGCTGCAGGAACGGACGCGTCTGGCCAATCGCCTGCGCCAGCAGCTATGGCGTTATTATCCGCAAGCGGCCGAACTGACCGACGATGTCGCAGATGATTGGTTCCTGGCGCTGTGGCAGAAGGTGCCGACCCCCGCTGCGGCCGCCAAGGTATCGGAGAAGGCGATTGCGCGCATCCTCAAGGAGCATCGCATCCGCCGTCTCGACGCCACCACCGTGCTGCAGACCTTGCGCAAGGCGGCCTTGTTCGTCGCACCAGGTACCAGGGAGGCCGCGTGCGTCCATATCCGCAGTCTTGTGGCGCGCATGCACCTGATCAATCAGCAGATCAAGGAAGCCGGCGCCGCCCTGGACGGCCTTTGCGACAGCCTCGCAGCACAGGATGAGGAGAACTCGTCGGGGCAGAGCCATGAGCAGTGTGACGTGGCAATCCTGCGCTCCTGGCCGGGAATCGGCAGGATTGTTCTCGCCACACTGCTCACCGAAGCAGCGCAACCGCTGCAGGCACGAGATTATCACGCCTTGCGTGCTCTGGCAGGGGTTGCTCCGGTAACACGGCAAAGCGGCAAGCAACGCTTCGTGATCCGGCGCCTCGCCTGCAACAAGCGGCTGCAGACTGCGGTCCATCACTGGTCACGCGTCGCCATCCAGCGCGACGCAGCCGCTCGGCGACGCTACGACGCCTTGCGGCAGCGCGGCCATGGCCATGCGCGTGCTTTGCGTGGTGTGGCTGATCGCTTGCTTTCCGCCCTGTGCGCGACGCTCACCCACCGGACCCTGTATGAGGCAGACCAGAGGAGTGCTCAGACCGTCGCCACGCCGTAAAGCCTCATTCCTTTGTTCGGCCGCTTGCGACCATTCCTTCGTCCCGACCTGCCGAACCCAACAGCGCCGCGCACAGCCGCTGTCCAGGATGCCATCGGCACCGGCGTAGCCGGCGCGAAGCGTCCTGGACGGCGGCGAGCACGGCGCTACGCTTGTCACCCAAAGAACGAAAGCCCCTTGACCAAGCCCTAGGAGGTCCTACGCTCGACGCGCGCGTTCGTCAGCCTGGCAGCAGTCGCTTCGGGAGGCTGAACGCCAGAGTGGCAGGGTGTCGATGACGCCGTGATCCTCGGCAGGGAGCGCCTTGCGCAGATGGTGGAGCGCGTCGCGGATCGCGGTTTCGTCCAGTCCCTCGATCAGCAGCAGAGCGGCGAACGAGCCGTCGTTGGCTCGCATGCCCTTCTCGCGGGCCTTGATGGAGGTCTGCGCGATGTCCATGGTCGCAACGCATCATGCCTCGGCTCGGCAATTTCGCCCGCAGCGGCGGCCGCATCGCCGCTCCAGATGGCGAGATAGCCCGCTCCCTGCATGTCAGGCTCCATCCGTCATTTCGGGCCGACGCGGATGGCCGTGGGCAGCGACGCCGGCAACTGGCCGGCAGCCTGCAGTGCGGCCTGCATGGCCACGATGTAGCCGTAGGGGCCGAGGCCCGCTATGACGCCTTTCACCGCGGCCGAAAGCTTGGAGTGCCGGTGCAACTCGTCGCGGGCATGGATGTTGGAGATGTGCACCTCGTAGATCGGGCCGTCAAAAATCTTCATGGCGTCGAACATCGCGATCGAGGTGAAGGAGTAGGCGGCGGGATTGATGATGAGGGCGTCCGCCGCGGTGCGCGCGGACTGGATGAGATCGACCAGCACGCCCTCGTAGTTCGATTGATGGAACGCCAGCTCTGCGCCGGCGAAAGCGGCAAACTCTTCACATGACGCCTTGATGGCGTCGAGCGTGGTCGAGCCGTAGATGTGCGGCTCGCGGATGCCGAGCATGTTCAGGTTCGGGCCATTGAGGATCATGATGCGCATGGAATGCCTTTCACGGGATAATGAAAGGGCAGTGTAGCTGATCGCGGCAACATGTCAGCCGTGAAGCATCTGCTCAACGCGGCGCTCTCACGGCGTCATTGCGAGCGAAGCGAAGCAATCCATAGTGCGGCAGGCGGAGAGATGGATTGCTTCGTCGCTTCGCTCCCTTGCGCAAACGCTTCGCGTTTGTCGCCGGCAATGACGGCGGATTGCGCCTACACCACCTTGCGCTGGCGCAATTCGGCGATCTCGTCCCTGGCAAATCCGAATTCCGCCAGCACCTCTTCGGTCTGCTCGCCGAACTCCGGCGGGCGCGCCGCCATGCTGCTTGGCGTGCGCGACAGCGTCACCGGCTGACCGACGAGCTGGATGTGGCGGTTCTCGTCGTTCGGCACGTGCTGGGCGATGCCGAGGTGCTTGACCTGGGCGTCGTCGAACATCTGGTCGATCGAATAGATTGGGCCGCAGGGCACGCCGGCCTCGTTCAATTCCCTGACCCAGGTTTCCGTCGATTTCTTCTCGGTGAGCTTGCCGATCACCTCGTTCAGCGCGTCGCGGTTCTTCGAGCGTGCAGGCGCGGTGGCGTAATCGGGGTTGGTGACTAGTTCGGGCGCGCCGATCGCCTGCGCGCAGCGTTCCCAGATCCGTCCGCCCGTGGTGGCGATGTTGATGTAGCCGTCGGAGGTCTTGAACACGCCGGTCGGGATCGAGGTCGGATGATTGTTGCCGGCCTGCTTGGCCACGTCCTTTTCCATCAGCCAGCGCGAGGCCTGGAAATCCAGCATGAAGATCTGCGCCTGCAACAGCGAGGTCTGCACCCACTGGCCTTCGCCGGAAACGTCGCGCTCCAGCAGCGCGGTGAGGATACCAAGCGCGCAGAACAGCCCGGCGGTAAGGTCGGCGACGGGGATGCCGACTCGCATCGGACCCTCACCGGGCGCACCGGTGATCGACATCAGCCCGCCCATGCCCTGCGCGATCTGATCGAAGCCCGGCCGCTTGTGGTAGGGGCCGTCCTGGCCGAAGCCGGAGATGCTGCCATAGACGATGCGCGGGTTGATCTGGCGCAGACTCTCATAGTCGATGCCGAGTTTTGCCTTCACGTCGGGACGAAAATTTTCGACCACGACATCGGCCTGTTCCGCGAGGCGCTTGAACACTTCGAGGCCCTTGGGGTCCTTCAGGTTCAGCGTCATGGCCCGCTTGTTGCGGTGCAAATTCTGGAAATCCGAGCCCTGGCGCGGGCCGCCCGGCTGCTCGCCGCTGCCGTCTTCCAGCAGCGCATCGATCTTGATGACGTTGGCGCCCCAGTCCGCCAGCTGCCGCACGCAGGTGGGCCCGGAGCGAACGCGGGTCAGATCGAGCACGGTGAAACGGGACAGGGCCTGCGAAGCGCGTGGGAAAGGCATTGAGAAACCTTTGTTTTTTGGATTTCGCGTGGGAACGAGCAGACCAGTCTGGCTTAACCAATCTGGCGCTGATTTCCAACTCCTTGTTCGACGCCCGGCGAGCGGCCGGCCATGCGGGCGGGGCGGGGCGCCATTTTGGGATCGGAAGCCCCCGCAAAACTACGGGGCTGCTACGGGAGGATTCTGCTTTTCGCTATAATTCACCGTCAAGCAGGTGCGCGACAAGTCTGGCTGGTAAACAAGCGTTAATGAGGCGATTCTAGCCTCCCGTGTGCGTTGCGATTCTCCGCAACCGAACGACCTGCTAACAGGCCTGATCGATGAAGAAGAACGATCTGCTTTCCGATGAGATCTGGGCCTTCCGGCCGTTCGAGCTTGGGACGAGCCCGGCCGCGCTTCCGCCAGAAAGCATGCACGACCCGATGTTTTGGGATGAAGGCGACCCTTACCCGCTGGCGGATGCCGCCGCCGCGAGCGTGGAAAGCCTCGAGGTCTATGCCGGCAAGCCGGTCGCGTCGATCGCGACGCTCGCCGACTACCTCGTCAACGGCTATTGGCAGTACGAGAATCGCATCGCCCATCACTGGGCTTCCAACACCATCACCTACAATATCAGTGGGCTCAATTCGGCGGAGCAGTTCCTCGCGCTATCGGCGCTGCAGGCGTGGTCCGAGGTAGCCAACATAACCTTCGTCCAGACCTCGGGCTCCGCGAACATCACGTTTACCCACAACGGCACGATGCAGGCCTATGCGACCGGCAGCTGGTATGGCTCGGGCGCAATCGCGTCGATGACCGTCAACATCAGCACCGACTGGGTCACCACCGACGGTGGCGCCAATGACGGCAAGACCGGCATCGATAGCTACGCCTACCAGACCTACATCCACGAAATCGGACATGCGCTCGGCCTCGGCCATCAGGGGCCGTACAATGGCAGCGCGTCGTATTCGACCAATGCGACCTATGCCAACGACACCTGGCAATATTCCATCATGTCGTATTTCTCGCAGCCCAATTATTCCGGGAGCTCATACCGCTACGTCGTGACGCCGCAGATGGCGGACATCTACGCCGTGGCTTCGATGTACGGCGCGGCGACCTCGACGCGAACCGGCGACACCGTCTACGGCTTCAACAGCAATGCCGGTGCGGTCTTCAATTTCAGCACCTACACCTCGGCTCCGGCGCTGACGATCTACGACAGCGGCGGCAACGACACGCTCGATTGCTCCGGCTATTCGGCGGCGCAGACCATCGACCTGCGCTCCGGCGCCTTTTCCTCGGTCGGCAGCCTCGTCAACAATATCGGGATCGCGCTCAACGCGGTCATCGAGAAAGCCATTGGCGGCAGCGGGAATGACACACTGATCGCGAACGGCTGGGGCTGTACGCTGTCGGGCGGCGGCGGCGCCGATACGCTGATCGGCGGCGCCGGAAACGACCAGCTCATCGGCGGCTCCGGCGTCGACACCCTGACCGGCAGCAGCAGCGGCGACACGTTCGTGTTCCTGGTGGGCGACAGCTCGGCCACGAGCGGCCAGCACGATCGCATCACCGATTTCGTATCCGGAGCGGATCGCATCGACCTCAGCGGGTTCGACGCGATCAGCAGCACCGGCAGCTACGATCAGTTCAAGTTCATCGCCACCGCCGCCTTCCACGGCGCGGCCGGCGAACTCAACTATTTTTACAGCAGTTCCACCGGCGTCACCACGCTGCAGGGCGATACCAACGGCGACGCGGTCGCCGATTTCGCGATCGATCTGACGGGAAACCTCGTGCTCACGGCTGACGATTTCCTTTGGGGTGTGATTTGGAAAATGGGTTCAGTTGCCGATTTCAACGGCGACGGCCGAAGCGATGTTCTCTTGCAAAACAATGATGGTACGGTGTCGGTGTGGGACAGCGGCCAGCCCAGCGGCTCCCATTCGATATCCGGTTCGGGCGCCGTCCCCAACAGCTCAAATATAGCAGGCGCGGCAGACTTCGATGGCAATGGCAAAGGCGACATATTGTGGCGTGACGATGACGGCACGGTCTTTGTTTGGGACGATGGCAACTCCAGCGCAGCACACGTAGTGTCAGCCCCGGGTGGTGTTCAAGCAACTTCGTCCATTGCAGGTACCGGCGATTTCGATGGAAATGGCCGCGACGATATTCTGTGGCGCGATGACAATGGTGCGGTATTCATCTGGGACAATGGCCAAGCCAGCAACACCCACACCGTTTCGAACGCCGGCGTAGTTCCGGCCAGCTGGCATATTACGGCTGTCGGCGACTTTGATGCCAACGGGCGTTCCGACATCCTATGGCAGAACGACAATGGCACGGTATCGGTCTGGGATAACGGCCAGGTCGCCGGCGCTCATTGGATTTCCAGTCCGAATGTGGTTGCAAGCAGTTGGCACATCATCGGCGCGGGTGATTTCGACGGCAATGGCCGTGACGATATTCTGTGGCGCAACGACAATGGTGCAGTGTCCATCTGGGACAACGGCCAGATTGCGACTGCCCACATTATTGTCGGGGCCGGCGTGGTACCGAGCGCCTGGCACATTGTCGGCATCGGCGACTTCGACAACAATTCCCATGACGATATTCTTTGGCAGAATGAAAATGGGACTGTATCGGTTTGGGATAATGGGCAAATCAGTGGCGCCCATTGGGTTTCCGGTCCCGGCAGCGTCTCCGCTGGCTGGCATATCGCGTGAGTTAGGCTGACGTCTCAAGCGTGGGTTTCGGCGCTCTCGGTGCAACTGAAATATGATTGGCAGTAGAACTCACCGTCGCATGTTGTAGCCAAGCAGTTTGCGAAGCTGTCGATTGAGCACGAGGTAAACGCGAGAGAAGGCCTGCTATGGGTGATCTATCGCCATAGATTTTCAGCAAAGAACGTAGCTGCGGCGTACATGATCAATCCGCAGGCCACGTGGAGCCCAAAAATAACCAAACCTCCAAGACCCCGTGCAGTTCGCAAGCTCTTGCTTGAGAAGAAAAGAATGGCGCTCTCCACGTAGACTAGAAACACGCCAAACTGCAAACTCCAGGCAAAGTTGCCGTCTCCCGACCTCGGGCCGGTCTCCACCAAGAGCAGCGTGTAGGCGAGAGTAATTGTCAGAAAGATATAGGCCCAAATGAGGGGGCTTGAGAGGTTCAATTCTTTCCTGAAAGTCACTCCGACGAAAATTGGAAAGGCCAACGACAAGATGCCCTTGATCAGCAACTCCATGGAAAATGGAAAAATTGCGAAGGGCCGGACGGCAATGCCGGCATTGGTCGAGTCGACATAGGCAAACCACACTTGCCAAAGCAAAATCAAAATAGAAGGCGCCGCCACAACAAGCGCATATCGCAGCACCTGGATCCATCGCCGGTGAAACATGTCCACGAGCGACCGCAGTCCGGCACACGGCAAAAATGCAATTAGAAAAGAAGGCTTACATACTGCAGAGATAATGCACAAAGCGGCGATCGAAGCATCTCGGTAGAAGGCAACATGCCTTCGATCTTGCACAAAATCCCTGACGTACAGGAACCACGCCGCCAATGCAGCTCCTTTCATGAGCTGTTGCGACGGATTGTGATAGGAGATTGCATTGAAGTAGCCGTAGTACAGGTTGGGTTTCCAAGCCGTTAGAAGGTTGATTTGGCAGGCAACCAACACGGCAATCGCCACCCAACTGGCAGCGCGCCAGTCGCTTTTCTGGGCTCTTCGTTGCATTTCGGCGGTTATCATCACCGCCATCGCACCGTAGGATGCCGACACCAGCAATATACCTACCGCATCGAGAGGCAGGGTAAGAGAGCTTAGAGCGAGCAGTCCAAGCTGAAAGCCAAAATGCGGCGACACGATATCCGAGAATTTATGGATGTTCTTCGCGTACTGCAGATGCACATGAAAATCGGACGACGCATTGACAATGAGCGACCCGTAAAATGGGATCGCAAACAACACCATTGCCACAACGAAAACGGTCGCGAAGAAAAAGCTCCGGTAACCGATCCCGACCGACCGCTCCTTGTTGAGCATCTCTCTCTATCTCTTGCCTAAGTCGTCATCGCCACGGCGGCATGCAGCAGAAATGAGACCGCGGCGATTGAAACCAACGGCGGCAGCGCCGCGCAAAACGCGTAGCCGAGCAATGTCTTGTATTTTTCAACGATCATACGCGTGCTGGGGTCCCAAGCGTTATAGCGTCCTCGACGCCGGTGCTTCAATAGTTATGCGTTGCTTTAAGACCTAGAAATCGTTCTCAAAGAGACGTTGCTTGCCGGCCGCGTCAATTATGTTGCTTGTGATCGCATTCCCATCCAGATGCCGTTGTACCTTCCATTTCACGCGGATGAGCTCGAGGCAAAGCGGGGCAGGCCTCCGAGGAGCGGGAAGGCTATTCAAGAAAGCTCCGGTAGGATTGATCGCGGTGGGCACAATCACCGAAAGTCGGCGTCTTGTCTTGCTCGCCTTGGCATTTTCGATACTCGATCCAGCTCAGCAGTTAGCCTAAACTCTTACGATTCCCAAGGCTTGCCTAAACCGCATATTCGTGTGGTTCGATCCTTGCCGCCAATGGAATCCAGTTGTACACAGTCCGCGCGGTTCGATCCAATCCACAGGCGAGGCGAGATTTGACGGGGACTGTCGCGTGAAATTGTCTGTTGTGACGACCCTTTACCGGTCAGCTCCGACGATCGGCGAATTCTATCGGCGCATCATCACGGCGGCGGAACAAATCACGCATGATATCGAAGTGCTGATGGTCAACGACGGCTCTCCCGACGATAGCCTCGATCTTGCCCTCGCCCTGCACCAGGCCGACCCGCGGGTCGTTGTGGTCGACCTCGCGCGCAACTTCGGCCATCACAAGGCGATGATGACGGGTCTTGCCCATGCGACGGGCGATCTGGTGTTTCTGATCGACAGCGACCTTGACGAGGATCCCGAACTTCTTGCCGCCTTCCACGAGCGGTTCATGAAGGGCGACAGCGACGTCGTCTATGGCATCCAGCAGGAGCGGCGAGGCGGCCTCGTCGAACGCGTCAGCGGCGCGGTGTTCTTTTCGCTGGTTGATGCGTTGAGCGATCACCGGATTCCACGGAACCTGGCGACCGTCCGTCTAATGACGCGCGATTACGTCCGCGCTCTGGTCCGGCATCGCGACCGCGAGTTCGTAATTTCGCAATTGTGGCACCTGACGGGCTTCCGTCAGGTGGCGGTCCCGTTCCGGAAATCATCCGGTTCGCCGACAACATACTCGCTTCGCATGCGCATCGAGATGGCGGTCAAGTATCTGACCACGACGTCGACGAAGCTTCTTTATTTCATTCTATACGCGGGCGTCGCGATCTTCGCGCTGTCGGTGGCGACCATCCTGTTCTACGTCTCCCGCTATCTAGCTTCCGGCATCGGCGTCGATGGCTTTACGTCGCTGATCGTCTCGATCTGGTTCTTTGGCGGACTAACGACATGCATTCTCGGCGTGATCGGCATCTATGTCGCCAATATCGTATCTGAAACCAAGCGGCGTCCTTATACCGTTGTGCAGCGCGTGCATCGCAGGGAGCTCGCAGCGGCAGAAGGATCGAATGTGATTCGTGTTCCACCTGCCGCCGGCGTCTCGACCGCAGCGCTCGATCGCAAGCGATGACCGCAGCCATATCACCCGTCCTAATGATTCGAGGCCCGTCGCTCCGGAGCAAGTCGAGATGAGCGCCGGTCCGGACCCATCGATCGTGAGCGGCGTTGCTGCTTACTACAGTTCGAAGCTCGCTCTGCACGGGCCGACCCCGCAAGGCGTCGACTGGAATGGGAGGGCATCGCACGAACTTCGGCATCGCCAGTTTCTTCGTCTGCTCGAAGGTTCCCCGGACGCGTCGATTCTGGATATCGGCTGCGGCTACGGCGACTTCATGCGCTTCTTGCGCGAGGCGGGGCACCGAGGACAGTTCATCGGCTACGACGTCGCGCCGGACATGATCAGGGAGGCGACGCGGCTACATGGCGAGAGCGCGGATTGCCGATGGCGAGTCGGGGCCGAGCCGACGGAAACCGCGGACTTCGCGGTTGCCAGCGGAATCTTCAACGTCAAGGGAGAGGTCCCGACCGAGACCTGGGCGCGCTACGTTCGCGAGATCATCGATATTCTTGCACGCACCGGCCGGCGCGGCTTCGCCTTCAATGTCCTCAGCCTCTCGAGCGATGCGGACAGACGCAGCGGAACATTATACTACGCCGATGCAGCCGAGATGCTGTCCTATTGCCTGAATCGCTATGGCCGATCGGTTGCACTGCTGCAGGATTACGGGCTTTACGAATTCACCGTCGTCATACGGCATATTGCCGCGACCAGGTAACAAGCGCCCGGCGTCACAAGCTCCGCAACCGGTTGCTCGGCACCTTCGAGCGTTCGGTTCCGCGCGGCGCCACCACCGCGTGGTCGGGCTGATCCTCGAGCACCAGCGCACCGACGCCGATCACGCAATTCTTGCCGATCGTGACGTGATCCCGAAACGTGGCGTTGACGCCGACGAAACTGCCCTGTCCGATCCGGACCCCTCCGGAAATAACGACATGCGACGATATGAACACATCGTCCTCAACGGTCGAATGGTGGCCGATGTGGTTGCCGCTCCAGAGCGTGACGTTACTGCCGATCCGGGCAAACGGCTGGATGGTGTTGTCCTCGAGGATGAAACAGTTTTCCTGTAGCTCGAAGCCGGCAAAGACCGTTGCGCGGCTGCTCAGATACGACACCAGCCTGTATCCCTTGGCGCGGGCAGCGGCGACCTTCTCCGGGCGAAGCCGGTTGAGATTGGTGTAGCCGATCGCGACAAAGAAATCGAAATCCTGTGGAGGAAATTCTTCCGTGACACGCTCGAACGGGATCACCGGGCGTCCGCGAAACTGATCCTGCGACAAAAAAGCCTGATCGACCGCGAAGGCCGCGACTTCGTAAGCGGAGTCGTTGGTAAAGTAGAAGTCGGCGAGTTCGGCGATTTGGCCGGAGCCAAAAATCACGATTCGTCGGGTTTTCATTCGATTTTTCTCTTCCACTGCAGCGCCGCTCAAGAAGGGAACGGCCATGGTATCCTTTTGCCGGACCGTCGAACAGGTCGGCGTTGCCACCATGGTGGGCCTTAGTTTGAGAGTTGATTTCCTATTGAAGCAAAGAACAAAAACAGTTGCGGGTCCACTGCGCCAGTACCACGCAACCCGCCAATGCCAGCTTGATCACCTGCAGATATTTTGCTTGTTCGGACGCTGGGCTCCGCGGGTCACGCGGCATATTGTAAGCTAGGATCAGGCGTGTACTTCCACTTCAACTCGCACTGTTCAGTCCTCGTAGGTCGCTCTGCTGCGCAACTGCGCCGTGCTGCAAAATGTGGTATATTGGTCTCGAGACCGATACCATTTCTAGTGATGGGCCAGCCCGACATGCTGGTTCCACAGACAACCGCGAGTAGAGGCGACGCAGGGGCAGGGCATAGATGACGGTAACCCCACCCAGCAGCATTCGGGCCGCGCTAGCCCTTGCTACGGAGACATGCCCCACCTGCGCATGTCGTCAGAGCGTAAGCCTACCCATCCCGGCTGCCGGCCGTTCCATGCTGAGCGATGGACGAATTATCGCGCGGTCGCTGGAGAAGGTGTTGTGCCCGGGCTGTGGCCTGGTTTGCCATCGCTATCCGCCGACCGCCGCCGAAATCTCTGCGATCTATTCGGGCGCCTATGAACTGCCGGCCTTGACCGGTACGGGAGAAGAGGCGCGGGGCAGGGCCTATGCTGCGGCAATCGTCAATGCGATCGGCGGGCGCAAACCCGGTTTGCGGTTGATCGACGTTGGTTGCGGGTCGGGGGCGATGCTTCGTGCGCTCGGCGATCGCGACGAAGCGGCGACCTATGAGTTGACTGGTATCGATCCGGCGCTACCGCCAGCGCTCGCGCAGGCCAATGAGCGGCTTACCTTGATGCGTGGTTTTCCCGATCGCGACCTGGCCGGGCATGGGCCGTTCGATGCCGTGATATCGATCAACACGATCGAGCATACGCCGGATCCCGCGCAGTTTCTTGCGACCCTCGCGTCGCTGATGACCCCGGACGGACAGACGATTGTCATTTGTCCGACAACAGAATTTGCCAACGACGAACTGCTGTTCTTCGACCATTTCTGGAGCATCAGCCCGGCGGCGATGATTTCGTTCGCGGCTAGGTCCGGGTTGCGGATGGTCGGCGGCAGGGGGTTGGCGGCTCCGCTCGCCGGATTTCAACTGTTCAGGTTTGCACATTCGGCATCCGGCGGACCGGAAGCTGCCGTTGCTGACGTGGCGGCGGATGCGGTCGCTTACCTCGACGCCTGGAAGCAACTGGACGCTTCGCTCGAACGGCAGTTGGTGGCGGCAGGCAATCCGGCGCAGGCGTTCGGCGCGGGGCAAATGGCGGCCTTGTTACGCGCCTATGCGCCGCGAACATTTGCAATGCTCAAGCGATTCTTGTTGGATCGTCCGGAAGAGGCATGGCCGCTCGGTCGTGCAGTCCGGTATGATGGGTTCACGACGCTGGACGGCTGGACAACCCTTGTGGCAGTTCATCCTTCGGCACAGAACGCCGTCGCGGCGCGGATCCGGCGCGATGGCGGGTTCGCCGTTACGCTTCCTGCCGCCATCAAAAACTGACCCAAGATTGAGGCCATGACCAGATCTTACGGCATCAACGAACGTGTGGCGGCCGATAGCGACATCGACGCCGCGGTGGAAAGCTTGCGCACGCTCGGCTACGCGGTCGTGGACGGTGGCTACTCGGCCGGAGACCTCAGCAGATTTTCGCAAGGCTTCGACACTGCGCGCCATGCCGCGCACGCGGCTGCGGGCGGAACCGAAGCGTTGGCGCTAATCGACGAGCACAACACCATCCGTACGCCGTTCGCCTACGACAGAAGTCTGCTGGCGCTCGCGCGCAATTCGGCGATCCTGGAAATCTGCAAGCGGTTGATCGGGGGCTATCAGATCCTGTCGCAGCAGAACGGGGTCATTAATCCGCCGGCCAAGACCTATAATCAGGGTGCCTGGCATCGCGATCTGCCGTATCAGCACGTCGTGTTCTCGCGGCCGATGGCGATCAATGCGCTATTCTGTCTGGATGCCTTCACGACCGATAACGGCGCGACCCTGGTGCTGCCTGCGACCCACAAGCAGGAAGAGTTTCCATCCGATCGATTTGTCGAAGCATCGGCCGTGCAGGTCTGTGCACCCTCGGGCAGCTATATCGTGCTGGATTGCATGCTCTATCACAGCGGCGCGCCGAACCGGTCCGGGACCGAGCGGCGGGCAGTCAACCATGTCTATACTTCGCCGATCCTCCGCCAGCAAATCGACCTGCCGGCGTTCCTTGGCAATGATTTCACGGACGATCCCACCCTGCGCCGTCTGCTGGGATACGAGGTGACGACGCCGAGGTCGGACGCCGAATACTTTGCGATGCGCCGCGCAAAGCTTCCGAAGTGACGGCTCATTGTTCGAGAACGGCTAATCCAAAACCCTCGCGGCCGTATCCATTGCCGTTGTAGAGCATGTAGCGGCGGCCGCTGTGGTCGAAGACGAAGGGATAGGTTCGCTCCCTGTCTTCCCAGGCTTCCGGCGTGCCGACAAAGCGCAGGTCCTGGTCGCGCCGTTCCCATCGTGTGCCGTCGACAGAACGTGCGAAGCCAAGTTCATAGTGTGGACGCCGCCGCGCGTACCACATCGAGAGGCTGCCATCCGGCTCGCGCAACACCGCGGGCCGTGAAATCGCAAACTCCAGGGGATCGGCCGGGCCTGCGACGTCGATCACGACAGCGTTGGAAGGCGTCCACCGGACCAGATCGGAGGAGCGGGCTTCCTTGACCACGTGCAGCATTTCCATGCCCTGCGGTCCCCAATGCAGATGCGAGCCGAACCACATGCGCCAGCCCGGCCCGTCGCCAAGCACAAAAGGGTAGCCGACGGTCAACGGATTTTCCGGGCTACGGCCGACCACCGGGACGCTGCTGCAGCGGCGAAAGGTTTCGCCGCCGTCGTCGCTCACGGCAACGCCGATGAAGTTGGCGAAGGGCACGTGTACCAGCACCGTCCATCCGAGATAGAACGCATAGAGTTTTCCATCATGCGCGATGACGGAGGAAACCGTTACGCCATCGGCGTCGAACGATCCCCGCGTGCCCGGTGTCAGCAGTGGCCCACGTGGCGGGTCCACCACCTCGAACCGGTCACCGTCGATCATGATGTCGATGGAGGCGGCGGACGACCGGTTGGCGGCGTCGCGGGTCGAATAGAAGACCCGCACACTGCCGTCGGCACACGTCAGCGCCGCCGGGTTCGCGGCATGGCTGATGGACCATGGCTCACCGGCGGCTGGCGAAAAGACTCTTCCAAGCGGGCGCCAGACGTTCCGCATCAGCCAATCCCCGCGGCTGGTTCGTCCGCCAACGGGCGGCAATGGGATGCAGCCCCAGGTCCAATCGAGAACAGCAGATCGATCACGGACACCGCATGATCGAAGGCGGGTCCGCGCTGCGGGTAGGCCTGGTATGGTCCGTAGCTCATCCATTCGACCGCGATGCCGGCCGCGGCAAACGAGGACTCGTCAAGATACTCGCGCGCCGAAGGCCCGGAGAGATATTTCGTGGCGCCTGCCTTGATGCAGATGTCGAGCAGCCTTGCGGTACGCACGCCTTGCGGAGAAAACTCGCTGTCGCGCACCATGGTGGTCGAAATATCGAGCCGCTTCATCAGCGCGTTCAGAAACAGCGTGTTGACGTCGGTCAACCGCTCGAGGCGTTCGGCTGCCTCGTAGAGGGCTTTCAGCGCCGGGGCTTCCTCCGCGAAGAAAGGCGATTTGCGATAGGCCAGCTCGATCGATCGCCAGTGCTTGTCGGCCCACGGCTCGGCGAAACCGACTTGGTCGATCGGTTGCTCGAAGCGCGATTTTGTGGCGACCGGGATCGTCAACCAGATCGGTCCGCCTGGCGTCATGATCCGGTTACGGTTGTGCCAGTGCCGCTTCACATATTGCGCGCCGTCGAGCACGACATAGCGATCGACGCGGCCGATCAGGTCGAAGAAGCCCTTCCACGGAATATAGCAGGATTGAATAATGGCGAGGCGCATCGAAGGCTTCCCGTAGGCAGGATTATGGTTCACCAGTTGTATTTGGCGACGCCTTTTCCGGCATGGCTCGTGGTTCGGTTGGTCCTGATCCGTTCCCGATTATTTCTCCAGGAGCGCGGTCAGCACCTCGCACACCCGCTGTTGCTGCGTCTCGTTCAAGCCAACCCA
Organism: Bradyrhizobium algeriense; assembly: GCF_036924595.1. Classification (NCBI taxonomy): domain Bacteria; kingdom Pseudomonadati; phylum Pseudomonadota; class Alphaproteobacteria; order Hyphomicrobiales; family Nitrobacteraceae; genus Bradyrhizobium; species Bradyrhizobium algeriense. Next base: position 1,587,417 of record NZ_JAZHRV010000001.1, read on the forward strand.
CATCGGCAACCTGACCAGGCGCTGCGACAGCGCGGTCGTCAACGCCAGCTCGCCGTGTGCACGTCCGTAGCGCAGGCCGGCCGGCGATGAGTGCAGCGGGACATAGTGAAATACCGCGCCGATTCCCGCTTGCTTCAGTCCGGCGAGCAACTGCTGGCGATCGATTTCAGGCGCGAGCAGGATGTAGTATATGTGTCCGTTGTGCTGGCAATCCACCGGCACGATCGGCCGGCGCAGCAAGCCTCGCCGTTCGAGCGGTTCGAGCATCTGATGATAGCGGCGCCAGATTTCCAGCCGCTCGCGCGTGATGCGCTGCGCCTCTTCGAGTTGTGACCACAGGAATGCCGCGATGAGTTCGCTCGGCAGAAATGACGATCCGACATCCTGCCAGGTGTATTTGTCGACCTCGCCGCGGAAAAACCGGCCGCGATCCGTGCCCTTCTCGCGAATGATCTCGGCGCGCTTCGCCAGCTCTTCATCCCGCACCATCAGGCTGCCGCCTTCACCGGAGATGATGTTCTTGGTTTCGTGGAAACTGAAACTGCCGAGATCGCCGATCGCGCCCAGCGCCCGGTTCTTGTAACCGGCCATGATTCCCTGCGCGGCGTCTTCGACGATTCGCAAGCCGTGACGCCGGGCGATGGCCGCGATCGAATCCATTTCACAGGAAACCCCGGCGTAATGCACCGGCACGATCGCGCGGGTTCGCGTCGTGATCGCGTCCTCGATCAGCTTTTCATCGAGATTGAGCGTGTCCTGCCGGATGTCGACGAACACCGGTACCGCGCCGCGCAGCACGAACGCATTGGCGGTCGATACGAAGGTGTAGGAAGGCAGGATCACTTCGTCGCCGCTTTGGATGTCCAAAAGCAGCGCCGCCATATCCAGCGCGGAGGTGCAGGAGTGGGTCAGCAGCGCCTTGCTGCAGCCAGTGTGTTCTTCGATCCACCGGTGGCACCGTTTTGTGAACGTGCCGTCCCCGGAGAGATGGGAGCTGTGCAGTGCATCGGTCTGATAGGCGAGTTCCTTGCCCGTCGCGTAAGGCCGGTTGAATGGAATGAAATCGGTTGTCATCGTTGCGGTGATGGGGCCCTGCAGATGGTATCGAAACCCGGATTGAGGTGCCGGCAAACTGGCCGTTTCCGTTGCCAGAATCAATAGCGTGCGAGCTACAAAATGTGCGCCTGCCGGATGAGATACTGGCCATACGCGGTATGCTTCAGCGGCTCGGCAAGCCGCAGCAATTGTTCGGTATCGATGAAGCCTTGGGTAAAGGCGACCTCCTCGGGACAGGCGATCTTCAGGCCCTGACGTTTCTCGACGATGTGGATGAACTGCGATGCCTCGAGCAGCGATTCATGCGTACCGGCATCGAGCCATGCATAGCCGCGGCCGAAAGGTCTCGCAACGAGATCGCCACGCTCCAGGTACCACTGGTTGATATCCGTGATTTCGAGTTCGCCGCGCGCGGAGGGCTTCATCTCGCGTACGATGTCGACGGCACGTTCATCGTAGAAATAGAGCCCGGTCACGGCGTAGTTGGACTTCGGGGCTTTCGGCTTTTCGACAATCCGCAACGGCCGGTAGGCGGGATCGAACTCGATCACCCCGTACCGCTCGGGATTGTCGACCCAGGCAGCGAACACCGCTGCGCCGTGAGCCTGTTTCGCGGTATCGCGCAGCAATGCCCGCAGATTGTCGCCGTAGAAAATATTGTCGCCGAGGATGAGGGCCGATGAGCCGCCAGCCAGGAAATCCCTGCCGATCAGGAACGCTTCCGCGATACCGCCGGGATGGGGTTGAATCGCAAAAGAAAGCTCGATTCCCCACTGCCTGCCGTCGCTGAGCAGGAGCTTGAACTGGTCAATCTCCTCCGGCGTCGTAATGATCAGAATCTCGCGCAAGCCCGCCAGCATCAGGGTGGTCAGCGAGTAATAGATCAGGGGCTTGTCGTAGACGGGCAATAGCTGCTTCGACGTCGCCAGCGTCAGCGGGTATAGCCTCGTCCCTCGGCCCCCGGCGAGGATAATTCCCTTGCGGTTCATTGTGCTTTGCTCGCTGTCCCCAATTCGAGGCCTGTTAACATGCGTATCCATGCATATCAAAATGCAATCAGTTGGAACGCATCCTGGCGAACCAAAGCCAGCTCCCGCGGTCAGCGATCGGGAGGTCTGCCAGCCCCGATCCACCCTGCCGTTAATCCCAATATTTCAACGATTTACGTGGATTGCATTGCGGCGTTCCGGCGGCTCCTGTAGTTAGGGTGGGTGGGGGCAAATCAAGGATTTCGCAATTGTCGCGGTCCGTTCCGCGGGCTGACTGACATCTGCGCTTCTTGTCCTCGGCAGTATGGCATGTTCGCCGGGAGCTCATGGGCTGCCGGACGGTCGCGCCGATACGTCGACCCACGTCACACTGTCTCGGGAGGTCCCGCGGGCAGGCTCGGTCTGACGGGACGCGATCCAAGCAAGAGTGCGATGGCCTGATGGCTGATACGGCGTCAAGAAAAGGTTCGGCCGATGTGCTGGGTAATTCCGCCTGGAACGCGGCCGCCTTTGCGGTAGCCGTGGCGCTCAATCTCCTCGTGCTGCCGTTCGTGGTCTTTCGCCTCGGTGTCGCGGCATTCGGCGTCGCAGGTCTCGTTACCGCATGTGTTGCGCCCGCGCTGGCGTTCAGCAACACGCTGGCATTGTCGACGACGCGGGAACTCGCCCTGCGGCTGGAGCCATCCGAGCGCGACGATGCGCGCCGCCTGTTCGCCACCGCGGCGATGCTGGCATTGGCAGCGGGAGGCTTGATCGTGATCCTTTTCGTGTTGGCCGGGGCACCGCTTGCGCGGCTTGGATTTCATTTGAGCGGGCCGTCCGCGGATGATCTGGGACTCGCGTTTATGCTGGCCAGCGCCGGATGGCTTTGCCAGTGCCTGTCTGCCGTCTTCCTGGCCTTGTTCACGGCACGCCAGGACTATCGGAGGGTCGCCTCGATCAGCATCATCAGCACCGTGGTCGCAACGGGCTCCATGCTGCTGTTCATTCCGCGCTGGCCTCAGGCCTCGACGTTCCTCGGTTGTCAGGCGCTGGGTTTTGCAACGAGCCTGCTTCTGGCCTTCGGGTGGTCCCGACGTGTCATCGGCGATTGGCTGGCGCGCCCGGAGATCGATCGCGGAGCGCTCGGTAGCCTCGTCAGGCTGGGTGGCTGGCAACTAGGCGCGCAGGGGGGCGCGCTCATTGCCGCACAGGCGGATCGCTACTTGCTCGGAGCTTTACTGCAGCCGCAGTTCGTCGGCTTCTATACAATTGCGCAGCGGCTGGAGGAGGCCGTGTATATCGGCGTCCTGAAGGTCGGCGAAATCCTCTTCCCGTTCTTCAGCGCTCTGCAAAAGGAGGCCGACGATCGCAAGGCTGATCTCTTGTTCCGCTCTTCCTGGATCCTCAACGTGCTTGCCGCGAGCGCACTTGGCGGCCTGATCCCCGTAGCCGGCCCGTTGCTTCATATGTGGACCGGCGCCGAAGTGGCTGCCGAGGCCCAGCGTGTGCTGGTGATATTGTCGATCGCCGGCATCCTTGGATCGAGTTCGAACGTCTTTGCTTTCTATCTTCTGGCGCAAGGGCGATCGAGTTCGAATGCTTTGATCGCGCTGCTCACGGGCGTGTTCACGCTGGCGACGAGCGCGATCGCCTTGCCTTATTTCGGATGGCAGGCGGCGGGATGGAGCGCCTGCATCGGCATGCTCGCCCAAATGGTCACCGTCGTGATCCTGCTGCGCCGGCATTTCAGCCTCACCGGCATGTGGTTGCGTCTGGTCCACTTCGTGCTGATGCCGATCGGGATCGGCATCGCAACCGCACTGGCGTTGCGATATGCCTTCCGCAGCGCGCAACTCGACCAGGCGCTTGGCTGGTGGTACGTGGGGGGCCTCTATGTGCTGGTGGCCGGCATCATCTTCGTCGTCGCGGTCGCGGCTTCGCAGGCTGGCCCCTACGGCGCGGCCTGCTGGCGGGATCTCCGCGTCATCGCCGGTCGCTTCCTGCCCATCAAGGCGATTTGACGAATGTGCGGAATTGCAGGCATCGTGAACCTCCGCGGAAACGCGGTCGAACCGGCGGAAATCTCGCGACTGACGAACCTGGTCGCGCATCGCGGGCCGTTTGGCGAGGGAAGCTGGTTCAGCGCGAACCGTAATCTGGCATTCGGCCACCGTCGGCTGGCAATCATCGACCCCGGCGAAGGGGGTTATCAGCCGATGATTTCCGGCGACGGCCGCCATGTGATCGTGTTCAACGGCGAGATCTACAATTTCCTCGAACTGCGGCGCGAGCTCGAGGCGCAGGGGGCAGTTTTCCGCAGCCAGTCCGACACGGAGGTCATCCTTGCCGCCTGGCAGGCGTGGCAGGAAGGCATGCTGACGCGCTTCAACGGAATGTGGGCGCTGGCGATCTTCGACACCAAGACCGAAGAATTGTTTCTGGCGCGCGACCGCTTCGGCATCAAGCCGCTATTATATGCGCTGACATCGGAGCGCTTTGTCTTTGCATCAGAGCAGCGCGCATTGGTGCGAAGCGGCCTGATCAATGCTTCGCTGGACATCGACGTGGCGCGACGGCTCATGCTCGATGCCTTTAGCGTCGAGGGCAGCGAACGGACGCTTTGCCAGGAGGTGCGCCGGCTGCAGGGCGGTCACTGCATGTGGTTGCGCCGAGGGAGGTTGGAAATCCGGCGCTGGTGGCGGACGGTGGATCACCTGCCGGCGATCCCGAACACCGAAGCCGAACGGGTCGAGCGCTTTCGCGAGATTTTCCAGGATGCGGTTGCGCTGCGAATGCGCAGCGACGTTCCGATCGGGACCTGTCTGTCGGGAGGGTTCGATTCGTCGGCCGTGATCTGCACCATGGCGGCGCACGAAAAAGCCGGCATGGGCCCGCGGGACAGCACCTCGTGGCGCCATGCCTTCGTTGCGACATTTCCCGGCGCCTCGAACGACGAGCGGCCGATGGCCGAGGAGGCCGCGGCCTGGGCGGATGTCGTGCCTGCATTCCTCGAGATCGGGAAGGCAGACGCGCTGAACGAACTCGATCAAATTCTCGACGACAATGATGACGTCTATATCGGACTTCCAAGCGCCGCCTGGTTGATCTATCGGGAACTCAGGCGTCACGACGTGACGGTGTCGCTGGACGGCCATGGCGCGGATGAACTGATGGGAGCCTATCTTCAGGAGGGACAATCGGGCATGTTCCGAATGCGAAACCTGCTCGCAGGACTTATCTCCGGTTCGACGCTGGCTGGACGAGGCGCCGATCTGTTGCGGACGCTGATGATCAAGCGCCGGGGGCACTATTTCCTGCGCGGCGGTTTGCGCGACGTTCCGGCCCAGCTTCCGCTGGTCGCCGCCGACGATGTGCTGCCGCGCGACTGGGGTTCATTGAACCGGCGGCTCTACGGGATGTTTCACAGCACTGTGCTGCCTACCATCCTGCGAAACTTCGACCGCCTGTCGATGGCGCACGGCATCGAGGTCCGGATGCCGTTCATGGACTGGCGCCTGGTGACGTACGCCATGGCGTTGCCGGAGACCTGCAAATTCTCCGATGGCTATTCCAAAGCGATTGCGCGGCGGTCGATGGCCGACCTGATGCCGGAATCCATCCGCATGGGACGCCGGAAGGTGGGGTTCAATTCGCCGATGCCGGAATGGTTGAACGGGCCTCTTGCCGGCTGGACTGCCAGTCTGCTCGATCAGAAGGTGCCGGCGTTCGCCGAACTGGTCGACGAAGTAGGCCTGCGCAGGACGGTTAGCCACTTGACCTCGTCAAAGCAGTGGGACTGGGAGTCGGCCGCCCGCATCTGGCCGTATCTGAATATGAAATGGATGCTGGCAAGATCCTGACATGCGAAGACTAATCCTCACAGGCGTCGACGCCATCCTTGGTTGGAAGAGCCGGCTTTCGGGTGCGGTGAATATCGGTCGTGGATCGACAATCGCATGGCGCCGTATCCGACAGGTAGCTGGCAATACCTTGTCAGTGGGGGAAGACTCGATCGTTCACGCCGAAATTAGCTTCGAGGAAACTGGAGGCAAAGTTCAGATCGGGGACCGCACATTTATCGGACGAAGCCATCTGATCTGCTATCGAAGCCTCGTCATCGGTGACGATGTCGTCATGTCATGGGGAATTACGATTGTGGACCACGACTCCCACAGTATCGATTGGATGGATCGCCGGAACGATGTTCGCGAATGGGGCGCCGGCCGAAAAAATTGGGAGCGAATTGCGCATGCGCCAGTCGTGGTGAGCGATAAGGCCTGGATCGGATTCAACGTGAGCATTCTGAAAGGAGTCACCATCGGTGAGGGGGCTGTAATCGGGGCATGTTCGGTTGTCACCCGCGATATTCCGCCATACACCTTGGCGGCCGGTAATCCCGCCAGAGTCATCCGCGCGTTAAGCTCCCCGCCAGATGCGCGGCCGGCGGATTGATTGCCATGCGCATTTTCCAGAACAACGGCCTGTCGCGTGGATTCCGTGTCCATCGTCGCCAGTCGCCCTATCAAAGCTTTGCCGCCGGACGAGCGCAATTTCTGGAGACGAGATTCACTGCGTCCCATATCCTTCTACCCGTGTTCGCCAACAGCCCGGACGCGTTCTACACCAATGGAGACGATGAACGCCTGCAGATGCAGTGGGCAAAAGAGAATGGGTTGCGAACAAAAAACCTGGAACAAATTCTGCTCGCGCAGATCGAGCAGCATCGCACCGAAGTATTCTATAATCTTGACCCGATCCGTTACGGTAGCGAGTTTGTTGCGAAGTTGCCGGGTTGCGTGAGGAAGTCGATTGGCTGGCGAGCGGCACCATCCGGAAGCGCAGACCTGACGAAATACGACCTGATCGTATGCAATTTTCCGTCAATCCTCGATAGCTGGCGCCAGAAAGGCTGTCGGGTGGCGTATTTTTTTCCGGCGCACGATCCTGTGATGGATGCCTATGCCGCAGCCCGAACCGATGAACTTGACCTCATCTTCATCGGAGGATTCTCGCGGCACCACGTCAAACGCAGCCAGGCTCTCCGCGCTGCCGCTTCGACGCCCGGTATCCGGGCGCGCTTTTACCTCGAAGATTCACGCCTCACCCGATTGGCAAATTTTCTTCCTCCTGTGCCGGCGCTTCGCTCATACCGTCATCCGGACGAAATTCGCGAGATTCGCGCCGATCCGCTGTATGGCCTGGATGCGTATGCCGCGATCGCCAAAAGCCGGATCGTATTCAACGGTGCGGTGGACATGGCCGGAGAGGATCGCGGCAATATGAGATGCTTTGAGGCAACGGGCTGCGGAGCGGTCCTTTTGACGGATGCAGGGCGCTATCCGGAGGGTTTCGTTGATGGCGAAACCATGCTGGAATACTCCTCGCCCGAGCAAATACCCGAGTTGATCAACAGGCTCATGAGAGACGAAACTTTGGCCAGATCCATCGCTCAGGCGGGTTGCGCCATGGTAAGAGAGCGCTATAGCAAACAACTGCAATGGACGAAATTTCAGGATCTGATCTGACCGGCGCGCCGGACCAGCAAGTGCGGGTTTGCATGTTGGACGAAAAGCCTCTCACGACATGGGAAGATGCCGTGGTCTGGCTGCGCAACCAGCCGGACAAGCGTCAACTCGTGCTCGACGCATTCTATGACGACCCTCTGATCGCTGCCGCCGAGCGCTATTTTGCCAGTGCCGAATGGCAGGCGGTTTCGAAGTTTCTGGAGCACCGGACCGGCAAGGCGCTCGACGTCGGAGCCGGGCGTGGAATCGCGAGTTATGCGCTGGCGCGGAGCGGATTTGCGGTCACCGCGCTGGAGCCTGACCCTAGCGCTGTGGTCGGGACGGCGGCGATCCGTGGGCTCGCGGCCGAGGCTCGCCTGACAATCGATGTGGTCGAAGAATTTTCCGAGCGCCTTCCGTTCGCTGACGGCACGTTTGATGTCGTATTCGCGCGGGCCGTGCTGCACCATATGCGCGATCTAGACGGTGCCTGCCGGGAAATGTCCCGCGTGCTTCGCCCCGGCGGAATGCTCATCGCCGCGCGCGAACACGTGATCAGCAAGGAAGCCGACCTTGGCGCATTCCTCGACCAGCATCCCCTGCATCACCTCTATGGCGGCGAGCACGCGTATCTTCTCGATCGGTACGTCGGCGCACTGGGGGCTGCGGGATTTGCCGCGATCGAGGTACTTGCGCCGCTGAGGAGCCCGATCAATCTGTTTCCCTATACAATCGAGACGCTGCGGGCGGCCGTCGTGGAGAGATTGGCAGCCAAGATTCCGGTCAGACCCGTTTGGCGCGTCGCCCTCGCTTCCAGGAGCGTTTTCACATCGCTGCTTTCGATGGCAGAGCGCTTTGACCACCGGCCCGGCCGGCTCTACTCATTCATCTGTTACAAGGCACCGGCATGAACGTTTGGGTTACCGGCGCCAATGGCTTCATCGGTCGGCATCTCGTTCGGGTGCTGGCTGATCGGGGCTATCGCGTTCACGGCATCGGTCACGGCGCGATCGGCGAGACCGAGAGACATCGCCTCGGCCTTGAGCATTGGTTGAACGGCGAGATCGATGCAGCCAATCTCAATGCGCTGGCGGAGCACTCCGGATTGCCGTCGGCGATTTTCCATCTGGCCGGCGGCTCGTCGGTTGGGCTGTCGATCGCGCAGCCGTTTGAGGACTTTTCGCGCACTGTTGCAAGCACGGCCAGATTGCTGGAGTGGCTGCGCAGCGCCGCAAGGGATTGTCGCTTGATTGTCGTATCGAGCGCGGCGGTCTATGGCGCCGATCACGAGGGGCCGATTGGAGTGGATGCAGCAACGCTTCCGATGTCGCCCTACGGGCAGCACAAGCTGATGATGGAACAGCTGTGCCGAAGCTACGCTGTCACCTTTGGCTTGCACAGCACGGTGGTGCGGTTGTTCTCGGTCTACGGGCCGAATTTGCGCAAGCAATTGCCGTGGGACGTCTGCTCGCGCTTTCAGGCGGGCGAACGGAATCTGATGCTGGGGGGCACCGGCGCTGAGGTGCGGGACTGGACCGATGTCCGTGATGTCGCGCGGCTGTTGACCGAGATCGACGGAAAACCGCAGCCAGAGACTTTTCAAGTGATCAACGGCGGAACCGGGCTTGGAACGACCGTGGCAACGATCGCCGCAATCCTTGCAAAATGCTGGGGCGGAAGTATTTCCGTGCAGTATTCCGGCATCGTTCGCGCCGGCGACCCGGCAAGTCTGCTGTCGGACGACACGACGGTCCGCACGCTGCCTTTTGACTGGACGATCCCGGTTGAACAGGGCCTTGCGGATTATGTTTCGTGGTTCAAGGATCAGATCCGGTGAATCCGGCCGCGCCGGTGCGTCTCGCGTTTACGCATATTCCCCGCCGGGTCTGGGCCGGTGGCTACAACTATCAAAGCAATCTGTTTGCGGCGCTGAGCAAGTTCCGCCCCGGCGAGTTTGCGCCCGTTCTGTTTGCCGGGATGGGCGACGAAGCCGATCTTGCGCCGCTTGCCGCGATACCGGGCGTGGAGGTGATCCGATCGGCCGCTTTCGACAGCCGTGCCGGTTTGGTTGCGGCGCTGGCGCTGGGGCTGGACCGCGAGGCGGCGGCAGAATTTCGGACGCATCGCATCGATGCGGTCTTCGAATCCGCCCGCTTCTTCGGCTGGCGTCTGCCTTATCCTGCAATTGCCTGGTTTCCCGATTTTCAGCATCGACGGCTGCCCCATCTGTTTCCGGTGGTGGCGCGGTGGCGTCGCGAAGCCGGTTTCCGGATGCAGATCGCATCCGGGCGGACCGTCATGCTGAGCAGCGAAAGCTCGCATCGCGATTTCAGGAAATTCTATCCCGGGGCGAAGAATGAGGTCTGTGTGGTTCGTTTCGCGACCGGGCCGTCGCCGGCGTTCCTGAACGCAAATCCGGCCGAGATCGTCGCCCAGTACCAGTTGCCCGAAAAATACTTCTACCTGCCAAATCAATTTTACACCCACAAGAATCATCGGGTGGTCGTGGATGCACTGGCCATCCTGGCGCAGCGCGGATTCGATGTGGTCGTGTGCGCATCGGGCAGCACCGAAGATCGGCGCGAGCGCGGCTATTTCGATGAGGTCATGGAGCGGGTGCGCAGTCGCGGGCTCGAAAGGCGTTTCCGTCATCTGGGAATGATTCCGCTATCGCATGTCTACGCGTTGCTGCGGGCATGCGCCGGTTTGATAAATCCGTCCCGATCGGAAGGGTGGAGCACAACCGTTGAAGAAGCGAAATCGTTTGGGGTGCCGATGATATTGTCCGACCTGGACGTCCACCGCGAACAGACCGGCGGTACGGCGAGCTATTTCGGACCAGATGACCCTGCAACCCTGGCGGATCATCTTATGCGGGTCTGGCAGGGCTCAGAGGCACCGGTTATTCGAAGTTTCGTTCCCGGCCACGATGATCGCGTGGCGGCCTTCGCCGCAAACTTCGCGGAGGCGGTCCGTCATGCCATTCGGACCTTCGCGCGGTAGCGCATGCGCGCGCGTGACTGGCTAGACCGCGATCCGGAAGCCGTAATTCTTGTCGATCCAGGCCTTGTAGGCGCCGCTGGTGACGTCGCGCCACCATTCCTCATGGTCGAGATACCAGCGCACCGTCTGCGTCAGCCCGCTTTCGAAACCCATGCTGCAACGGCTGCCGAGTTCGTCTGCCAGCTTGGCGGCGTTGATCGCATAGCGATGATCGTGACCCGGGCGGTCGGTCACAAAGCTGATGAGCATCCGGCAAGAGCGGTCCGATGCGGCCGGACAGGATGGAAAGCGCGTCGCGAGGTCGGGACTTGAGGCGAAGGCATGGTCGATCGCGTCGCAGATCAGGCCGACGACGTCGCGGTTGTTAAGCTCGTTACCACCGCCGACATTGTAGGTTTCGCCGCTGCGGCCCCGCTCGATCACGTTCATCAGCGCGTCGCAGTGATCGGAAACATGCATCCAGTCGCGGACATTGGACCCGTCGCCGTAAACCGGCAGCGGCTTGCCTTCCAAAGCATGGATGATCATCAGCGGGATCAGTTTTTCCGGATGCTGATAGGGTCCATAATTGTTGGAGCAGTTCGTGATCAGCGCCGGCATGCCGTATGTCGCGACAAACGCGCGAACAAGATGATCGCTTGACGCCTTGCTCGCCGCGTAGGGCGAGTTCGGGCGATAAGGCGAGGATTCGGTGAAGGCAGGATCGGCAAAGCCGAGCGAGCCATAGACCTCGTCGGTCGAGACATGCAGGAAGCGAGCGCTGCCGAGCGTCGCGCTTGTCCGCCACGCATCCAGCGCAGCCTTCAGCAAGGTGAAGGTGCCGAGCACGTTGGTTTGCAGGAAGGCCTCTGGATCGCTGATCGACCGGTCGACATGCGACTCCGCAGCCAGATGCGCCACGCGCGTGAACTTGTGCTCTTCGAACAGCCTCTGCATCAGCGCTGCATTACAAATGTCGCCATTGACGAACTGGATGCTGCGGTCAGCGATCAGCGGTTCGAGGCTTCGTATGTTGGCCGCATAGGTCATTGCGTCGACCACCACCAGCCGATCCGCCGGCCGCGCGGCGCGCCACGCATGCACCAGGTTTTGCCCGATGAAGCCGGCGCCGCCCGTGATTAAAACGTTTTGCATCGAGGTCTCCGGTCAGCTCGCGTGCGACGATAGTTTTGCGAGGCGAGATGCATTTTCGACAATGTGATTCCCTTGCGCCTGATCGGGGACGCCGCCGGTTCGACCTGTCTGGAACATCGCGCGCGGCATGATGTACCACAGCAGGAACAGAATCCCGGCGCCATGTGTTAAAAGTGCCGTCGTAAAGGGGACATTGAGAAAGGCCGGGGGAAGCAGCGCGCTTGACATCAGGACGAAGCGCGGCGGAAGTTCCGCGGACACCCGATTGCCGATCGCTATGACAAACCCACACACCAAGGCCGTCAGTGGCGCGAAATACAGCCCCACCGAGGCGATGCCCTCTGTCGCAAACAGGGATGCATTGAACTTGCCGAGCTGATAGGCCTCTTCCATCACCACCGACAGCTGCTCCTGATAGGGACAACTCATCAATGGCTTCAGGAACGATATCTGGCAGAACCAGGTGAGCGGGTGACTTGAGAAGAAGTCGTTGTAGACGTCCATGGCGCTGGATGGGGTCGCCATCATCCGGATATTCACCACGCCGAAGTAATACTGCGTATAGTCGTTGAGGTACGCTGCGATCAGGATCACGCCGAGAAGCATCGGCAGCAAGATCGACAGGATGGCTGCAGCCCTCGCCTCGAAAATCCTCGACAGCACCAGCACGACAATGAACCACGTCGTCGAAAAAAGCGCAAATTTGCTCAGCGTGATCGGATAGAACAGCAGCATCAGAATGAGCGGTACGGTAGCCCACCAGCGGCGATTGAGCGCCAGATAACAGGCGCAGGCGAACGGCAGCAGCACGGTAGACGCAATTCCGGTCAGGTAACGTATCGGCGCCGGAAAATAGAGTTCGTTGCGAAAATCGTAGATCTGCCTGATCGACACCAGTCTGAAATTGTAGAATGAAGCCGCGACGATCGTACCCAGCGCCAGCACCAGAGTGAATTTCAGAAAGTACTCGAGGCCGCGAGGTGACAGCGCATACACTTGCTTGACAGGCGCGTTGATGAGCAGGGCGGGCAGCAGAAACAGCAGCGCCGACGCAGCGGCCGAAAGGCCCGCCAGCCAGTGATCGTAATTGAACTTGGAGAAGTTATTGAGCCAGATGAAGCCGAGAACCATCGTGAACAGGCTGAAGCCGATGACGTAACCAAAGCTGAAGCGGACGAATATGAAGAGCAGCGAGACGGTCGAAAACGCCAGGACAGCAGCGATCGCGTAGTGGAGCCGGGCGGCATCGTACAGCATGTACGATTGCCAATGCGCAACCTGGGCCAGCGAGACGCAGCAAATGACGATATGAAGGCACACCAGCACGCACAGGCTGAAGCGCGAGCCGGACGCCAGTCGAATGCGTTCCATAATGTCCGGAGCGCGCTTGCTTTCTAACGTATGCATCATGGACATCGCGCCGCCACGCGGGGTAACTGAAACGAAATTGGCTCTGTCCGACCTATGACAGTTCGAGCGAGTGCCTGAAATAAGCGATGGTTTCCTTCAGACCATCGGCGAGTGCGACCTTCGGTTCCCAATTCAGCAGCGCCTTCGCCTTGGAGAGATCGGGCTGGCGTTGCCGCGGATCATCCTGCGGCAGCGGTTTGAAAATGAGCGTCGAGCGCGAATTCGTGTAACTGATCACTTTCTCGGCCAGTTCCAGAATGGTGAATTCCGAATTGTTGCCGAGATTGATCGGTCCGGTGCAATCCTCGCCGGTCAGCATCAGCCGGGCAATCGCCTCGACAAGATCGTCGACATAGCAGAACGACCGGGTTTGGCCGCCGTCTCCGAACACGGTGATCGGGTCGCCCTTCAGCGCCTGGACGATGAAGGATGAAACGACGCGGCCGTCGTTGGGCTGCATCCGCGGACCATAGGTATTGAAGATGCGCGCAACCTTGATCGGCAAGGCATGTTGCCGCCAGTAGTCGAAAAACAGGGTTTCGGCGCAGCGCTTGCCTTCGTCGTAACACGAGCGAATCCCGATCGGATTGACGTTGCCCCAGTAATCCTCGGTCTGCGGATGGATCAGGGGGTCGCCATAGACCTCGCTGGTCGAGGCCTGAAAGATCGGTGCCCGCAGACGCTTGGCGAGACCGAGCATGTTGATCGCGCCATGCACGCTGGTCTTGGTGGTCTGCACCGGATCGCGCTGATAGTGGATCGGGGAAGCCGGGCAGGCCAGGTTGAAGATCGCGTCGACCTCGATATAGAGCGGAAACGTCACGTCGTGCCGGATCGCCTCGAACATCGGGTTTGCCAGCAGGTGGGCAATGTTCTTGCGGCTGCCGGTGAAGTAGTTGTCCGCACACACCACTTCCGCGCCCGCGGCAAGCAGCCGCTCACTGAGGTGGGATCCGATGAAGCCTGCGCCGCCGGTGACGAGGATGCGGCTGTCTTTGTAGTTTCGGTCAAACGACATCATGATTCCCGGGTTGGGGCTTCGCTTCGGGCGGGCAGCTTGCTTCACGTCCTGTGATGAAGGCTGGCGGAGTGGTATCGGCAACGACAAAGATCGCCAATAGCATTGTCCAGGGTTGCGGTGTCATAATACCGGAATCCCCTGGTAAGTCCCTGGTAGAGCTGCTTGCTCGGCCTTGCAGCGGGGAGCCAACCGCCGATGGAGCGAGTTCCTGCTTGACCTAACCAGCGGCGCGAGTTTCTGGCCGGTTTTAGCCGCGCTGGCTGCACGAACGGCCAGACCGGTCGCCCGAAGGGGCGGGAGGCGGCGGATGGGGCATCGATGCTACGCTTTATATCCGGTCTCGGAATCGGTCGATTGCCTCGAATCCGAAACGGTTTCGGCGGTATCCTTCATCAGAACTCTCGCCGCTTCAGCCAGGCGCGCGCAGCCCAATGCGCGAAGCACCAAGCGGATTTGATCGGTGAAAGCTGCTCCACGTTGCGGTAGATGTGCCAGACCCAGCCGGCGGACCGGAGCGGGCGGCTGGAAACCGATGAGCCCCGCACGCGGTAGCGGGCGAGGTCCTCGTTGAGCCCGTGGGCAACATGTCCCGGCTTGAGGATGTTCAGCCAGAGACAGAAATCGTCATACGGTTCGTTCTTCATGGCAATGTTGCCCGCGACGTCGCGGTCGACGAGCGCGGTCAGGGTGGCGATCGAGGTGTTCTTGAGCAACTGCTCATAGTTCAGCGAGGCCGGCACCTCGATCAGGCGGCCGGTGATCGATCCCGTCTCATTGATGCGGCGAAACGCCGTATAGCTCAGCGCCGCACGCTTTTGCTGCGCGAAGGCGATCTGCCGCTCGAGCTTGCCGGGCAGCCACAGATCGTCACTGTCGAGAAACGCGATGAAGCGGCCCTGCGCCCGCTCGATCGCGGCCTGGCGGGCAAGTGCCGGGCCTCCGTTACGGGGCTGGCGGATCAGCTTGACCCGCGGATCCTGCGCCGCGTGGCTTTCCACGATCGTGGCAGTCTGGTCCGTCGAACAGTCATCGGCGATCAATAGCTCCCAGTCCGTCATCGTCTGGGCCTGAACGGAGGCGATGGTCTCGCTGATCAGTGGCGCAACGTTCCACGATGGGGTGATGATCGAAACGAGCGGCATGGAGAAGCCTTTCAACCCGCGCGGCGCGGTTCGGCGATCGCAGAGAGCAACGAAGCCGCAAATGTGTCGAGCTGCTTGGAATCGCTGATATAGAGTTCGCCGGGAAACGATTGCCGCCAGGCGGTTTCGAAATAGGGCGCGGTATCGGCAGGGTTGAACGGCGTCGCGGCCAGCGCGTCGCGAAGCCGCTGCGGAACGTCCGCAAGGCGATCGACGGCGAAGACCAGCGGGCAGGAGCGATAGAACGCATCGCCCATCACCACGACGGGCTTGCCGAGCAGTACCGCTTCGGCACCCGATTTGCTGTTGACCGAGACGATCGCGTCGGTGCGGCCAAGCACCGTGTAATTGTTGGTCTGCGGCGGCAGCAGAATGAAATTATCGAAGCGGCGTGCGAGTTCGAACAGGCGGCCGGCGGGAATCGCGCCGATCTGGGCCGGATGCTCCTTCACCACGAGAACGTGCGTATCGGGAATGGTGCGCAGCAGGAAATCGATGGTCGCGACCTGGTCGAGATATTCGGGCGAGCGGAGCGTCAGCGCCATGTCGGCCGGCACATGCAGGGGGTAGTAGACGAACGGCGCGTCCGGCATCGGGCGATAGAGTTTCCGCAGCCGCATCGCGCCGACCGCCATGGCGGCATGCGCGCGGGCATGGCGGAGGTTATGTCCGAACTCCTGATGCTTGCCGAGTGCGAACTGGTCCCAGAGCTTCTCGACCAGGCGGCGTGCGTTCCGCGCGTTGGCGATCTTGTTGAACGCCGCCGAATATTGGTGACGGTCCTTTTGCGGAATCACAATGGATTGCTGCCGCAGGGTTTCGTTGAGGTAGGCGCGCACGTCGGTGGAGACTGCGTCCGCCGGCGTCCGCATCGTATCGGGAGCAGCCAAGCTGTCCGGCGTATAGTAAAGCCTGCCGCGAAAGAACGACGGCTCAATGAACCAGTTCCGGACACTGCGCTTCTTCGCGGCGTAGAAGCAGGCGATCACCGAGAGGAATCCGCCGAGTTCCTGAACCGCAACCGCCTGCCGCCCGGCGGCCGCCAGCCGATCGAGCACGACTTCCATCGCGTTGCTGTAGATCATGAACCGCCGGCGCAGCGCGGCGGTATCGCGAATCCCGAACGTGACGCGCTCGTGGCTGAACAGGAAGTTCGTTCCGTCCAGGCCGTAATCGGCGATCCTTGCCGCGAAGGCGCTCTGGTCGTCGACCGGCGCGCCGCCCTGAAGGCCGGTCCGGTACATGTTGACGACAGGACCGCCCTGCGCCTCCGCCATTTCCGAGCTGCGATCGTCAAAAGCGAGCAGTTGCACCTCGCGCCCGGCGCTGCGCAATCGCTGCGCCACGGGAAGCCAGAACCGGGTCTGATATTCGGCCAGCGTCGTGATCAGGATAATGTCGTCGTTGCTCGGGGGCATGCCTTGCCGGAATGTTGCTTTGCTGTTGTTCGGGATTATAGAGTGTGGCGCAATGGTTCAAGTGGCGCTCCGGCGCAGCCTGGACCGGGCATGGCGGCTGGTTCGTGGGTCGGCGGATAGCACGGCCATTGTGACGGGTCGACCTCTCCGCAACCAGACGATCCGGAAATATTGAAGGCCAGTGTGATGAACGCGGTGCAACGGGTCGTATTCCGCGTCGATGCTTCCACCGAAATGGGCATGGGACATCTCATGAGGTGTCTCAGCCTGGCCCGCGATTTGGCCGACGACGGTGCAAACGTATTCTTCCTGTTGCGCAGCCATGCGGCTCGCCTGACAGGCCTGATCGAAGGCGAGGGGCATTCGGCGCGGCTGCTGACGGATCCCGACCGCCGGCCGGACGCTCCGGCGGCGGACGGAACCGCTCATGCGCACTGGCTGCCGACGACCTGGCAGAAGGACGCCGAACAGACGCTGGAGGCGGTCGATCGCATCGGGCCCGTCGACTGGCTCGTCGTCGACCATTATGCACTCGACGCGAAATGGGAGCACATGCAGCGCCAGCGGGCGCCTCGCATCCTTGCGATCGATGATCTTGCCGATCGGGATCACGATTGCGACCTCCTGCTCGACCAGAATCTGGTTCTCAACATGGAGCGCCGTTACCGCGGTCGCTTGCCTCCGGCATGCCGGCCGCTGCTGGGTCCGGCCTGTGCATTGCTTCGTCCGGAATTCGCCGGGCAGCGCAAATCGCTGATCGGGCGCAGTGGCAAGGTAGGTCGCATCCTCGTGTGCTACGGCGGCTCCGATCCCGGCAATGAGACCGCGAAGGCATTGTCCGCCATCCAAAGCCTGTCGCTGCCCTGGCTTGCCGTCGACGTTGCGGTCGGCCTGAGCAATCCGCACACCGATTCGATTTCGGCTCTTTGCCGGGAAATGCCGCTCGCCGAGTTGCATCGTGGCGCGGACAACATGGCCGAACTGATGACGCGCGCGGACCTGGCGATCGGGGCGGGCGGCGTGATGAGCTGGGAACGCTGCTGTCTCGCGCTGCCAACCATCGCGGTTGATATCGCCGACAATCAGACCGGTGCGTTGACAGCGCTTGCCGGTTGCGGCGCGGTCGCCTATCTCGGTTCGGCGCCTTCGGTCACGGTGGATCAGATTGCGGGAACCCTTCGGTCGATGCTGGACGATCCGGCGCGGACACGCGCGATGGGAGAGGCCGCACGGGCGCTTGTCGACGGGCTGGGCACTTCCCGGGTGCGGGAGGCGATGCGATCGCTGGAGAGCGTCTAGCGCCGGCCGGCAGCCGAAGGGCGGCGGAGGCGGGAAACGTGGCTTGGGGCGATTAGCAGCGGCCGATACAGGCCAATTCCAGCCATGGCCGCAGATGTTCTTAATTGGTGTTTGACCGAATTTTCTATGCTAATTGCGCTCCGGCAGGGTTCCACAATTCCGCGGAATCGCCAGTGATGGTCGATAATGAAGGTTTCAGTTCTCTGCTCGAGCACGACGCACCCCGTCTATCCGCATCTGGAGCAGTGGGTAAGGGGCGCTGCGGCCAATCACCGGGTCGAACTGGTTCGGCAAAAAGGAGAGCTGACCGGCGGAGACATCCTCTTCCTCATCTCGTGCCATGAGATCATCTCGCCGGAGGATCGGCAGAAATATGGAGCGACCCTCGTCATTCACGCGAGCGATCTTCCGGAGGGACGCGGCTGGTCCCCGCACATTTGGCAGATACTCGAGGGAAAGAATCGCATCGTCGTGTCCCTGATCGAGGCACAGGACCCGGTTGATACCGGCGCTATCTGGGCGCAGCGGCACCTGGTGCTCGAAGGGCACGAGCTGAGCGACGAGATCAACGCGGGACTGTTCGCCATCGAGCTGGAATTGATGGACCATGCGCTCGAGATCATCGGGTCCGGAAAGCCCGTGCCTCAGGATGACCGGCCGCCGAGCTATTATCGCCGTCGCACGCTGGAGGACTCCCGGCTCGATCCGTCGCGCTCGATCGCCGAGCAATTCGACCTGTTGAGGGTAGCGGACCCGCAGCGCTTTCCGGCATTTTTCGATCTGCGCGGCCGTCGCTATCTCGTACGTATTGAAAAAGCTGGAGCTTCCGATGAGTGAAACAATCATGATTGCGGGCCGCGCGATTGGCCGCTCGCACCAGCCGTTCATCATCGCGGAAATGTCGGGCAACCACAATCAATCGCTCGACCGCGCGCTGGCAATCGTCGATGCCGCCGCCAAGTCCGGGGCGCATGCGCTGAAATTGCAGACCTATACCGCCGACACGATGACGTTGAACCTCAGCCGCGACGAGTTCTTCATCGACGATCCCAACAGCCTGTGGAAGGGCAGATCGCTCCACAAGCTCTACCAGGAAGCGCACACGCCGTGGGAGTGGCACGCCCCGATCTTCGAACGCGCACGGTCGCTCGGCATGATTCCGTTTTCGACGCCGTTCGATGCGTCGGCTGTCGATTTTCTCGAGCAGCTCGGCGTGTCCTGCTACAAGATCGCGTCGTTCGAGAACACGGATCTGCCTCTCATCCGCAAGGTTGCCGCGACCGGCAAGCCGATGATCATCTCAACGGGCATGGCGACCGTCGCCGACATCGACGAAGCCGTTCGCTGCGCGAGGGAGGCCGGCTGCAACGATCTGGTGCTGCTCAAATGCACGAGCACCTATCCGGCAGCGGCTTCCGATACCAATCTCCTGACGATCCCGCATATGCGTGCGTTGTTCGGGTGCGAGGTGGGACTGTCGGACCACACCTTCGGCATCGGGGCGGGCGTGGCGAGCGTTGCGCTCGGCGCCAGTGTCATCGAAAAGCATTTTACGCTGTCGCGCGCCGACGGCGGGGTCGATTCGACGTTCTCCATGGAACCCGACGAAATGGCGGCGTTGGTGGTCGAGACCGAGCGCGCCTGGATGGCGCTGGGCCAAGTCTTTTACGGATTGACCGAAAAAGAGCATAAGTCGCAAATCTTTCGCCGTTCGCTGTATGTGGCCGAGGACCTTGCCGCCGGTGACGCCCTGACGGAAGGTAATTTGAGAATCATCCGTCCGGGCCTGGGTCTGCCGCCCAAATATTTCGAGAGCCTGATCGGCATGCGCGTGGGCCGCGCGGTGCGCCGCGGCACGCCGATGAGTTGGGAGCTCCTGACGCCGGCCGACGACGATGTGGCGCCGTCGCGGGAACTGCCGAGAGGCGCTCGTGCCTGACAAGCCGCATGTCTGCCTGATCGTCGATAACCCGCTTCGCGATCTCGAGGGACTGGTATTGCTGGGTCGGCAACTCGCGACCAAAGGGGCGACCGTCACCCTGGTACCGATGTATGAGCAGGGATTCGACGTGCCGGCGCTGCGTCCGGATCTGGTGCTGGTGAATTATACAAGGCCCAACAATGCCGATCTGATCAAGGCCTACAAGCGCGCGGGAATTCTGGTCGGCGTGCTTGATACCGAGGGGATCGGCGGCAAGAACCCGGATCAATTTGCCGAGATGGTCCAGAGCGTCGGCTGCACCGATCTCGTGGATCTCTATTGCGTCTGGGGGCAGGCGCAGCATGCGGCGTTCCTGCGTCGCGGCACGGTGCCGGCGGCGCTGTTGCATGCGACAGGGTGCCCCCGTTACGATTTCTGCGCGGCGCCCTGGCGCGCTGCGCTTCCAAGACCGCCGCTCGAGCCGGGCTACGTCCTCATCAACACCAATTTTCCTGTCGCCAATCCGCGTTTTTCCGACAGTTCGTCGGCTGAGGAAGATTCGATGGTGCAGGCGGGGTTTTCGCGGGAGTTCGCGCGCCAGTTCGTTGCCGACGCCGGCAAAGCCTACCGGTCGGTGCTCGAGACGTCGCTGAAGCTGGCGAAGCATTTCAGCGATGTCCAGTTTGTCCTGCGCCCGCATCCGTTCGAGAACATTGCCTCCTACGATGTGCTCGCCGAATTGCCGAATTTTCACGTGCGCCAGGACGGCACGTCGCTGGAGTGGATCAGCGGCGCGCGCTTGCTGGTTCATCAAAATTGCTCCACCGCGATCGAGGCCACGATGCTGAAGGTGGAACCCTTGAGCATGGAGTGGTTCAATACGCCGTCGTTGCGGCTGGACGCAGCGACACGGGTCAGCCGTGGCGCCGGATCCGAATCCGATCTGATCGAACTGGTGCGGCAGGGGCTCGATGGCCGGTTGTCCCCGGTTGCCCGGGAAACCGAGCAATTTCGGCAGCAAATCATCGGTGATCTCTTTACAGCCGTCGACGGCGCGAGTTCCTCGCGTGTCACCTCGGCGATTCTCGATGCGATCGCGACAGCAAGCGGCGGAAAACGCGATACCTCCGCGCTGCCGCGGGCGTCGCTGCGCGGTGTTGCGGCAGAAGCGGTCCGGCGGGCGCTCGGGTACAAGGCAAGTTCGGCGCTGCGCCGCAGCTATAGCGCTCCGGAAAGCGAACGCCGGCGCATCGGCAAGGCATTTTCGCCGGAGATGGTGAATTCGGCACTGCGGCGCATCTGCGCCGCATCGGGAGATGGCCGGCATTTTGTCGTTCAACCGGCCACCGGTAGCTCGCGCCGGATGTCGAGGGCATTGAGCGGGGCAAGCCTGCAGTTAGCGGAAGCGGTCTGATCGTGCTGCGTCGATTCGTTCAAAACACAGCAATCTCGGCGGTCGCCTACGCGCTGGCGGGCGTACTCGGCTTGTTTGCGGTTGGATTGATTGCAAGGTCATACGGCCTGGCCGTGCTGGGCTTGATCGTGCTTGTGCGTGCGTTCCTGCCGACTGGTTTTTTGGCATTGTTCGATCTCGGTGTGTCGGAGACCACGACCCAGGCGGTAGCGCGGGGGCATGTTGGCGACTGGGTCGCTGCGAGCGAAAAGGTATCGCTGCTCACCGTGATCGCCGCTGCCATGGGAATTGTCTCAGGCGCGGCGCTCTGGATTGCCGCCGGGTCGCTCGCGACGATCTTCAAGGTTGTTCCCGATCAGGCTGGTGCGTTTATCTCCATCCTCAATGTCACGGCGCTGGTGCTTCCAATCGCGTTCCTGGGCCTTGTCGCGGAGGGAGCACTCAAGGGATTTGAACAATACGGCTGGCTGCGTCTGACCGAAGTGGGCGGCAACGTGTTGTATGTCGTAGCCGTTTACGCGCTGGTATGGCAGGGGGCGCCGTTCGAGTGGATTGCCTATTCCTATCTCGCGGTGACGGTCGCCAAATATCTCGTGCTGGCGGGTGTGGTTTGCCGCGCCGCATCCGCTACCTCTCTCCGGTTTTGCTCATGGACCGCCGTCAGCCGGCGAGGCATCCTTCATCGTTGCTGGCTGATGCTCAACAATCGAATCGCGGGCATCTTGCAGCAACCGTTGGTTCCGCTTGCGATCGGTGCGTTGTTCGGCCCCGCCGAGGTCGGGACGTATGATCTGATTACCCGGTTGCCTCGCTTCCTGAAAACGACGATGGCGCCGCTTCAGTCCGCCATTCTTCCGATTTCTACCCACATCGATGAAGCAACGGACACGCGCCGGCTGCAAATGCTTGGCCGCAACGGGCTCGTCCTGCCGGGAGCCGTCATCGTTCCCGTCCTGGTTGTGGCGGCGCTTTTTTCGGGAGAGATCCTCAAGGTGTGGGTTGGCCCGCAACATTCCGACCAGTGGCCCTGGCTCGCCATCTCGATGTTGATTCCGGCCATAACGGTGATGCTGGGTGCAGGGCAAACGGCGTTGATGGTGAGATCAGATTTTCTGCGCTTCAATACGCGGCTGCTCTATTTGCAGGTTGGACTGCAATATCTGGTGACCGGGCTCGGACTTTACTGGTTTCGCGAGCGGGCCTTCATCCTGGGCTGGGTGGTCTCTTACGTCGTCTTCGCGCCCGTGATCGCCCACCACATGCTTTCGCACATGAAACTTCCTGGTTCCCTGTTTTGGGGACAGCTCGCAAGACATGTGCTCGTTGGGTCGATACTTGCGGGCCTCGTCATGGTTAGCAAGATGTTCTTTGATCCCGGCAGTCTGATAGCCCTCGCGATCGTTGGCGGGCTGTGCTGCATTGTCGCCTGGGCATTGAGCGGGGCGATTATCCTGTCGGGGAGCGATCGTGCGATGTTTGGCAGGTTTGCCCGCGCGATGGGCCCGCGTTCCTGACGGCGGAATTTCTTCGCGTCTTTTGACGGAATCAAGGTTCCCGCCCCGGTGAGACAGAGTGGGCTTCTTGCCCGTGCTGGTTGATTTTGCTATGGAAACGCCCGCACGTCCCGGGCCAATGGAGGGTGAGTGACGTGTCTTGATCTTCAGCATAAGTCGGGTGCGCCAAGATGGGATTGATGTCCAGAGCGTTGTGGCATGTGAACCGTTCGCCGCTTCGTTATGCGGTCAAGTCCGGCGTCAGCGCATGGCATCTCGGCGAGAAGCGTGAGCGACGGCGCCAGGCGCAACTGCTGAATGTCGCCGCGGCCGAAAGAAACAAGGCCGAAGAATTGAATCGCAACGGGTATGCGATCGTCACTGAATTGATGGATCCGGCCGTGCAGCAGCAATTCGCCCAAGCCGGCATGGCGAGGCTTGGCGACATCGAGAACGCTGAAGCCAAGCAAGCGTCGAACTGGAAGAAATTCTGGGTTCGGCTGCTCGACGCCGAGATGAAGGACGGCAAGCTCAGCGCCGATAATATTTTCGTTCAGTATGCGTTGCAGCCGGCGGTGATCAATGTTGTCGCAACGGCGCTTGGTGAGATGCCCTGGCTCGATTATGTCTTGTTGTCATATTCGCGTCATACCGGTGAGGAGCTGGCATCTTCGCAACTCTGGCATCGCGACCATGATGACGTCAGGGTGATCAAGCTCTTCAGCTATCTCACCGATGTCGAGCAGGACGGCGACGGACCGTTCACGTTCCTGCCACGGCAGTCGACCGACAAATTCGGCTTTCCGTTACTAGGCAGCCATTTCCCCGATGATCGCGTCTTCGGCAAGGTTCCGCGCGGCGACGTCAAGGTGATGAAGGCGCCCCGTCTTGCGTCGTTCATGGTGGATACCGCGAAATGCCTGCACATGGGGAGCCGGATGGCGCCGGGGCACGGCAGGCTGCTTTACACGGCCACCTTCTTTGCTTTTCCGCGCATGTACCCAGGTGCAAAGAACCGGCCGTTTTCCCCCACACCCGACACGTCTGCATTGCAGAAATTGATCTTGGGCCTTTGATCGGCTATCCACACCGGGTCGTCGCCGACAGCGGTCGGTCAGTACTTTGGCATCCGGCAATTGCCGAGGGGAAGTTCCGTGAAATTCGAACCTGACGTGACGCCGGCGTCCCGATTGGATTTGTCGCGGGCCTATACGATCGATCTCGCGCGCAGTCTCCGCCGGCTGGCATTCAAGAACGTCCGGCGGACAAATGACGTCGTCGATTCCGAGTATAATTCCGGCGAATGGGACCGGGTGCTCAATCAGCGTGCCTGGCTAGGGCGAACGCTTGAGGAGTTCCTGATCGGGCAGAGCACGGCGCCGCGCCTCGCGAAGGTCGATGGCCGAATCGTCAGAATAACTGCCAGGGACTATTACCGATACCGGATCGGCGCGCTGTCGGAACTGATCGCCAAGCATGCAGGCGAAGCGACGTCGCTGCTCGAACTCGGCGCCGGCTACGGCGCGAACCTGTTCTCGTTGAGCCTTGATCGGCATTGGACCAAGCTGCGTGGCTTCGATATTGCGCCAAATGGTATTGAGGCGGGTCGGCAGATCGCAAGCCATTTCAAGCTCGACGACCGCGTGAGTTTCGACCGGATCGACCTCACCGATGCCGGCGATCCTCGTTTCAGCGAGCTGGCGGGCGGCACCGTTTTCACGTATTTCTGCATCGAGCAGATTCCCTATGCCGTGGAATCGGTGATCGAAAACATCGCTCGGGCAAAGCCTGCCCGCGTGGTGAATATCGAGCCGGGCGTCGACATGCTCAACCTGTCTCAGCCGCGTGACCTCGCCAGCCGTGTTTATATTCGGTCGATGGATTATCAGACACGTCTCTTCAAATTGCTCGACACGCTGGATGCACAGGGGCGAATCCGCGTCCTGGCCCGGGAGCGTATGGGATTTGCACCTACCTTGCACAATGATGGGCTCTTGTATGCCTGGGAGCCTCGCTGACGGTTCGTTGCTTCGCTGTCCGGACTCATAGGAAACAGGCATCCGGCGCCTCTGACTTATGCTGGGTTTGCGAATCGGATGGGATGATGGCGTGATAGGCTCCGCGGTGGATTCTGGTTCTCTGCTTGCCGCACTGGCGAGCGTGGCAGCGGTCGCCATTTTCGTGAGCGTGAGTCTGTGGATCGCAGTAAAGCGTCCCGGGCTCGGCATGATCTTCTTCTTTGTTCTATTTGCTTTTGCCTGGAGGCTCGTCTCGGTCCTCTACATCGATGTGTTCGGGCCGATTTTTTCCGACCAGTTGGCGCTGGAGATCGGGCCCGGTGTTTCCGTCTTGCCGATTGCGATTTCGCAGGGGATCGTCGTCATCGCGTTGCTGTTTTCGTTTCGACGGCAGCGGGTGCTGCAACTCGTCGGCCCGGACGAGTCGGGGTTGGCGAGCCGGCTGCCTCCCGGACGGTTCTCGCTCTCCGACCTTGCGTTCCTGGCTGCCGCGCTTTTTGTCGTCGCACTCTGGGTGGAGCTATTGGTGAGAGGCCCGATCCCGCTGTTTGCCGGTATCGAGCGCTTCGATTACACGCGGCTATACGGCGGTTCGTTGCATCACCGCCTGCTGGAATGGGGCCCCATGCTGGTGTTCCAGCTCGGCATATTCTTCGCCATTCCCCTGCTGCACGACGAGCCATCGGACCGCCGTTTCGGCGCACTGTTCGGAGCCCTGATTCTGTACCTGTTTCTGGCAGGGCATCGGTTCTCGTCCTTGTACGTCTACTCGTCGTTCTTTGTCATGCCAATCGGCGCCGTCCTGATTGGCCGTCAAGCAAAGTCTCGATCCTTGGGGGAAATCGCTTCGAGAAAATTGCTGCGCTATCTGGCTGTAGGCGGAGTTGTGCTGCTCGTTCTGATCGCTGGTGCGGTGGCTTATTCCTACATCGTCGTGCGTGGCGAGGGCGGGGTGCTTCTGTCGAAGCTCTCGCAGCGAATCCTGATCCAGCAGGGCGAAATGTGGTGGATGACCTATGACCGGGTGTTTCAGCATAACGACTGGAACAGCAGCCATGCGGCTTACAAATTGTTCGTCGACCCGTTCGATCCGGCTCGCAATTCCACCATGCAGTTCCTGATGGAACTTGCTTTGCCTCTCCAGCGCGCTCACTACATCATTGCGCAGGGATCCGCTTACACCGGCGGATGGCCGGAGGTGTTTTTCGAGCTGGGTGGACCCATCGCCGGATTTGCTCTGGTAGCTTTATCGGCGATCATCTTCTCCGAATTCATGTTCCTGATGACGCGGTGTATCATTCAGGAGCGTTTTGCGACGTGTTTTTTTCTGACGCCGATATTGTTCGCGCTGTCGATCACCATTGTTTCAGGGATGGTCAATTCGTTCGTTCAGATGACCTTCCTGATCAAGGTTGCGGTTGCGCTGGTAGCGTATATAACAGAAGACAAATGGAGGTTGCATTTGGTTTTGCCCGGTCATTCTGCCGGTTCCGAGAAGGAGGCATAGGACATGAGCGTCTCGTCAACCACTGTGCCCGGTGATCACTATCTGAGCGGATTGCTCACGTTCCTTTACCGAACGATCAGGGCAAATATTTTTTCGACCGTTTTGCTGCCTCTGGCTTCAATGCTGATCGCATATGTTGCCGCCTTGCAGTTGCCGACCGTCTATACGGCCCAGGCAAGTATTCGAATCGGAAGAGTGGATGGCGGGGAAGCCATCAGCCTGACGAGCGCGGTTTCCCGAATAAATTCCCTCGCGTTCAAACAGCATGTGGTCCAGGGGATGAATTTTCCCGCCGCCGAAGGGGCCCGGCCTGCGCAACTGATCTTTGGCAGTTTGACCGCAAGGCAAGATACCGCCGCCGACACGGTCGGCGTGAGCGTGCAGGCAACCACCGCCCAGCAGGCGCGCGACATCGTGGCTGTTGCGGTAGCTCTGCTGAACGAAGAGCAGCGCAAGATCCAGGGACCGCTGGAGACTAATATCAAGGAACAGCTTGCGACCTATGACGCCACGATCTCCAGCCTGCTGGAGACCAGGGACTCATTGGCGGTCCTGACAAAGGAAGATGCAAAGGCAGCGTCTGGCGATCCCGTGTTGGTAGCGCTGCGGAGAGTGTGGCTGTCCGATCTCGTTTCGCGCAACGAACAGAGGCTGGCTGCAGCTCGCTCCGAGCGGAATGCACTGTCGGCAAGACTTGGCGGATGGAGAACCTATCCGACAGCTCCTCTCGACGAGCTTTACGTATCGTCGGGATTCGCGCACGCCAGACCCGCTACGATTGCAATTATTGCCGGAGCGGTGGTGTTCCTGATATTTCTCTTCCGCGCGATGCTTCGCGAATCGAAAGCCGCTCGTCCGGATTGAATCGCGCTGCGAGCCGCCTGTTACGACCTTCGTTTCGAAATTTCTGCGGAGGACAGCGGGCATTCGGAGGATTTACGGGCTGCGTCAGATTGTGCTTAGCTGCCTTCCGCAAGAAACACATTTTTTGCGGAGATTTCGCTTGTTTCGACGGTAAAATTTCGATGCATCACTCTGATAGTTTCATGGCCGTCGAGACGGAGGGCACGACGCGTCGCGAACGGCGGATTTGTCTCGAACGCGATCGGACCGCGGCGGCGGGATTGATGGGGCGCCGCTGGAAGGTTCAGGCGCCGCTGCCGGCATTGACACCATGCGGCTTCGTCGAGGCGGTGTTGTGCTGAAGCAGGCCGTCATTCTGGTCGGTGGACTTGGTACCCGGCTGGGCGAGATGACGCGGCTGGTCCCGAAGCCGCTGCTGGAGGTGGCGGGCAAGCCTTTCCTGGATTACATCCTCGACGAGCTGTCGCGCTATCCGACCATTCAGGACATCGTGCTGCTGGCCGGCCATCAGGCCGGGCAGGTGGTCGATCGCTATGGCGGCCGGCGCTGGCGTGGCGCCGCCGTCTCGGTGGTGTCCGAGCCGGCACAATTGGGTACCGGCGGGGCGTTGAAGCACGCCGCGGCCAGGCTGGATGACAAATTCCTGCTTCTCAACGGCGACTCCTTTTTCGATTTCAACATTCTCGATCTTGCCGCGACGGCGCAATCGCCCGCGATCGTACGCGTGGCGTTGAAAAAGGATCATGCCGGCGACCGCTACGGCCGCGTCCTGCTCGATAAGGATTTCATCAAGACGTTCCTGCCGGCGGGGGCGCAGCCGAACGGGCCCATCAACTCGGGCGTCTATTGCGTCGACCGGGAAATTCTATCTTTCATCGACGATCTGCCCTGTTCGCTCGAACAGGCGGTCTTTCCGGCGCCTTGCCGAAAAAGGGCAGTTGCGGGCAAATTTATATGACGGGTTTTTCATCGACATCGGTGTGCCCGCCGACTTCGAACGCGCGCAGACCGAACTTCCCGAGCGCGTGCGGCGTTCTGCCGTTTTCTTCGACCGGGACGGAGTCCTCAATATCGACAAGGCCTATGTCCACAAGGTCGAGGATTTCGAGTGGGTCGCCGGTGCGCGCGAGGCCATCAAGCTCTGCAACGATCGCGGCTATCTGACCTTCGTGGTCACCAATCAGGCCGGCGTCGCGCGCGGCTATTACGGGATCGAGGCCATTCAGACGCTGCACGACTGGATCAGCCGGGATCTCGCTGAAATCGGCGCGCATATCGATGAATTTCAATACTGCCCCTATCACGAGGAGGGCGTCGTCGCGGAGTGGCGGCAGGCAAGCGACCGACGCAAGCCGGCGCCGGGCATGATCCTCGATTGCCTCAAAGGCTGGCCGGTGCGTAAGGAATCCAGTCTTCTCGTCGGCGATATGCCCCACGACCTCCAGGCGGCTGCAGCCGCCGGGATCGCAGGGCATCTTTTCAAGGGCGGCGATCTCTTGTCGTTCATTCGGCCGCTGCTCGGAGCGAACTCGGGCTTGATCGGGCCTTAAGCGCGGTTGATGGCGCGGTACATCAGCTCGGCCCGGTCCCAGTCTTCGAGCGTATCGATATCCTGCACCAGATGCCGCGGCAGGATCACGCCGATCGAATGCGGCGCGAACAGCGGCATGTCCTCCAGAAAGGCGCGCGCTGTTCCCCAATAGAACTGGCCGGCATCGTGATAGGTGTGCTCCAGATCCTGCGACCGCGTCATGCGGTGTTCCGGATAGATCGCGTCCACCCGGCCCTGCGGCGTGATGCGCACGGCGCGCTGGATCGGAAAAGCGTAACTGGTGACGGAAAACGCGAAGGCGGCTTCCGAGCGGGCGAGGGTCTCGTAACCTTCGGTGATGAATCGCGCCTGCACCAGCGGCGCGGTGGCGTAGAGACAGCACGCATGCGTGACGTCGTTTGACTGCGAGTTAAACCAGGCCACCGCATGCTTCACGACGGCGTTGGTGCCGGTGAAGTCGTCGGCAATTTCCTTCGGCCGGATGAAGGGCGTCGAGGCACCGAATTCGCGCGCGACGGAGGCGATCTCCTCGTCATCGGTCGAGACGACGACCTGATCGAACAGTCCGGTCTGCTTTGCCGCGGCGATCGAATAGGCAATGATCGGCTTGCCGCAGAACATGCGGATGTTCTTGCGCGGGATCCGCCTGCTGCCGCCTCGCGCCGGGATGACGGCGATCTTCACGCGAGGATCTTCCGCAGCGCCGCGACGACGGTGTCCTGTTCGTCATTTGTCATGCGCGAAAACAGCGGCAGTGTAATCGCGTCCTCGTAGTAACTCTCGGCCTCGGGGAACATGCCGGTCTGGAAACCGAGCTTCCGGTAATAAGGCTGTGTATGCACGGGAATGTAGTGCACATTAACGCCGATCCCGGCTGCGCGCAGGGCGTCGAACACCTGACGCCGGCTGAGCCTGATCTCGTTGCGGTGCAGGCGAATGACGTAGAGATGCCAGGCCGAATTGGTGTCGGGGTGCTGCCACGGGCACGCCACCGGCAGCTTTGCCAGCAGGGTGTCGTAGCGGGCGGCAAGCTCGCGCCGGCGCGCGACAAAGGGGTCGAGCCGCGCGAGTTGGCTGGTGCCGAGCGCCGACTGAATGTCGGTCATGCGATAATTCAGGCCAAGCTCGATCTGCTCGTACATCCACGGGCCATCTCGTTCTTCGTTGGCCCGCTCCTCGGCGATCCGCGACGCGCCCTGCGGTTCTTCAGGCCGCTGTGCCGGGCGGATGATCCCGTGCGTGCGCAGATAGGAAAGGCGCTCGGCGAGCTTCGGATCGTTGGTCAGGGCCATGCCGCCTTCGCCGGTCGTGATGATCTTGACCGGGTGGAAGCTGAAGATCGTGGCGTCGCCGTAGTCGCAGGAGCCGACCTTGCGTCCGAGATATTCGCCGCCGACTGCGTGCGAGGCATCCTCGACGATGCGAAAGCCGTAGCGGTCGGCCAACGCGCGGATTTCCCGCATTTCGCAGGACTGGCCGGCGAAATGCACGGGTACGACGATCTTCGGCAATCGGCCCTGCGATGCCGCGGCTTCGAGCTTCTCGGCCAGCGCTGAGACGCTCATATTGTAGGTGCGCGGATCGATGTCGACGAAGTCGACGTCGGCGCCGCAATACAGCGCGCAATTGGCCGATGCCACAAAGGTGTTCGGGCTGGTCCAGAGCGCGTCGCCGGGGCCGAGATCGAGCGCGATGCAGGCGATGTGCAGGGCGGCCGTCGCATTGGATACCGCAATCGCGCTGCGGCTGCCGCAATAGGCGGCCATTGCCTGCTCGAACCGGGGGCCGGCCTGTCCCTGCGTCAGCCAGTCCGAGCGCAGCACCTCGGTGACTGCGTCAATGTCCTCTGCCGAAATGTCCTGACGTCCATAGGGGATCATTGGACCGCAATTCGGTTGAATTCCCTGATTTCGGATACATTGAGAAAGTGATCGTTCCGGCCGGAATTATACTCGAATCCGTCCGATACCGGTTCTCCATGTTCGCCGATTTGGTTGGTAACATAATCGACGTCTTTGCGGAAAAACTTGATGGTCGGCTTGATCACAAAATGATCGTGGAAGCGCAGGGTCAAATGCGAATCATCGGTCGGGCACATGATCTCGTGCAGCTTTTCGCCAGGACGGATGCCGATCACCCTGGTCGGAAGGTCCGGCGCCATGGCTGCTGCGAGATCGGGAATACGCACGGACGGGATCATCGGAACGAAAATCTCGCCGCCCGACATGCGCTCGAAGCTCCTGTTGACGAAGTCGACGCCCTGCTGAAGCGTTATCCAGAACCGGGTCATGCGGGGGTCGGTGATCGGCAGGTGATCTGTGCCTTCCGCCAGCAGCTTGTTGAACAGCGGCACGATCGAGCCGCGGGAGCCGACCACGTTGCCGTAGCGCACGACGCCGAAGGCCGTCCGATGCCCGCCCGCCATGTTGTTCGCCGCGATGAACAGTTTGTCGGAGGCGAGCTTGGTGGCGCCGTACAGGTTGATGGGCTGCGCGGCCTTGTCGGTTGACAGCGCGATGACCTTCTCGACGTTGGCCTCCAGCGACGCCTGAATCACGTTCTCGGCGCCGTGGATGTTGGTCTTGATGCATTCCATCGGATTGTATTCGGCAGCGGGCACCTGCTTCAGGGCGGCTGCATGAATCACGAAGTCGATGCCCTTCATGGCCGTACGAAGGCGCTCGCCATCGCGCACGTCGCCGATGAAGTAGCGCATCGGCGATTGGTCGAACTCCTGCTGCATCTCGTATTGCTTCAATTCGTCGCGCGAGTAGATCACGAGACGGCGAGGCTTGAAGTTCTTCAGGAGATTGCCGACGTATTTACGCCCAAACGAACCAGTGCCGCCGGTAATCAGAATGGACTTGTCGTTAAACATGATTGCTTCTGCGCCGGCTCGTCATTGCATGAAAATAAGGGGAACGCGCGGTGGTTACCATACGCTCCTGCCTCCGTCCATGACCATATTCTGGCCGGTCATGTAACTCGATGCGTCCGAGCAGAGGAACTGGACGGCGGCGCAGTATTCGTCGACCCGGGCCATCCGTCCCATCGGGATGAGGCGCGTCAGCCGTTCAACGAACGCCGGATCCTGATTGTTGAAGACGCCGCCGGGCGAGATCGCGTTGACCCGGACGCCCTGGTCCGCCCAGTAGGTTGCGAGATACTTGGTCAGCCCTATCAAGCCATGCTTGATGACGGAATATGTGACCGGTTTGACCGGCTGTTCTTCGTCTCGCGTGATGCTGGGCTGCCGGTAGAGCCGCTGATCGGGCGCGATCACGCCGAGATCGGACGCGATGTTGAGGATCACGCCGCGGCCGCGCCTGGCCATGGCGCCGCCGAAAACTTGCGAGCACAGCATCGCACCGGTTAATCCCACCGCGATTTCCGTCTGCCACTGCGGAACCGGAAAGGCCTCGAAGCGCGACGAATGCATCACGCCCGGGGTCGAGGTGACCTTGGGATCGATCGCGGCGTTGTTGACGAGGATATCGACGGCGATGCCGCGTCCGGCGAGATCCTCGCCGGCTGCGCCGACCGATGCCTGCGATGTCACGTCGATCACGATCGGAACCATGCCGGCTCCGGGCGCGATTTCCTTCACCGCGGTGATGGTCGCATCGGCCTGCGCCAGTCCGATGTCGCTGACGACGACGCGCGCGCCCGCATCGACCAGGGCGGCGACGTGCTGACGTCCCAGCAATCCGCCGGCGCCGGTGACGAGCGCGGTGCGTCCCGTGAGGTCGTATCGAGCGGAGAGGGCGGTCATGGAGCGCTCCTGTTCAAGCACGCAATTGTCCGCCGTCGGCAACGATCACGGTGCCCGTGATGAACGCTGCGCGGGGGGAGGCGAGAAAGGCGACAATGTCTGCAACCTCTTCGGGTCTGCCGAGCCGGCACAGCGGAACGTCGCGAACGAGCATCTCGTCCACGGCGGCTTTGTTTTCGGCGATCTTGCGCGCCCAGGTGCCGTCGGCGCTAAGGATATTGCCGGGCGCAACAGCGTTGATGCGGATGCCTTCGAGCGCCAGCGGCCGGGCCAGGCCGCGCACGGTCGCGTTCAAGGCCGCCTTGGCCGCCGAATAGGTCACGGGCGCGCCTAGCGCTGCGAGCCCGCAGATCGACGACACGCAGACGATCGCGCGATCGCCGCTGCTGCGGCTCATCAGCGGTCTCGCGGCTTCGATCATATTGGTCGTGGCGAACAGGTTGAGATCCATCACCCGCGACCACTCGGCCGCGGTTTCCTTGCCCGGAGGCACGGAGGTGCCGCTGCCGACGTTGCAGACGAGAATGTCGATCCTGCCGCACTGCTTTTCGACATCGTCCACCAGCGCCAGCGCGGCGGCGGGGTTGGTGACGTCGGCGGCATGGCACGAGGCGCCGCGGCCGATTTTGTCCGCAGCCGATTTGATCCCGTCGAGGCCGCGCGCCGCCATGGCCACCTTGGCGCCTTCGGCGGCAAGTGTGTCGGCAATCGCAAAGCCGATGCCGCGGCTGGCGCCGACCACCAATGCGACCCGGTCCTCGATCTCGAGTTTCATCGCCTGGCGTCCTCGATCCAGCGCACCGTCATGTCGCGATATCGTGCCAGCGCGCCGGCATGGTCGCCGTCGGCAGCGCGCGCCGTCTGCAGAATATATTGTCCGTGATAGCCGGACTGCTCGATCAGTCGGATGGTCTTGGCGAGATCCGCAGCACCCGTTCCGAGCGGCACGGTGGTGCCGCCAAGCAGCCGGTCCTTCACATGCACATTGAGAATGCGCGGGGCGTAGGCCGGAATCTCCTCGGCGGAATCGTAGCCGAGCGCGGCGCTGTTGCCGCTGTCGTAATTGATGCCAAACACCTCGCGCGGGAATTTGTCGATGAACTGCGCCAGCGGGGCAGGCGGCAGGTCGGATTCGAAAACGATTCTGACGCCTTGCCTCGACAGCGAGGCGGCGCGATCGAGCAGAACGCGCAGCAGGGTCTCCGTCTGCGCGGCGTTCTCGATCCTGCCGTTGTCGACCAGTGGAATCACGACGAATTCGATGCCAAGCGTACTGCAGGAAGCGAGCACCAGATCGAGATCGTCGACCAGCGATTTCTGCGTCTCACCGTCCGTCTTCCAGAACGGCGCCTGCATGAAGCAATCGCCGGTGAGGCTCGCGGGCCTGAGCGCGTGGCGGCGCGAGAGATCGAGGATTTCCTGCTGGCCGGCGGCGGTGTTGAGCGGGTTTTCGCGCAGGCCGTCCTGGTCGATGGTCCATTCGACACGGGTCAGGCCGAGCGCCTGTGCGCGCGGAAATTCCTCACGCCATTCGTTCCACGGGAACGCCTGGATCTTGCCGTCGACCATGGCCGACAGCCGTCCCTGCATGAACCCGATGCGTTCGAGCGTTGTCGTCACGGCTTGTCACCCTCGCTGATCGCGAGGCCTTTCGTGGTCCAGCCGCCATCGACGAACAATTCCTGGCCGGTCACATAGGCCGAAGCGGACGACGCCAGAAAAACCGCGGCGCCGGCCAGATCGTCCGGGTTGCCCCAGCGGCCGAGCATGGTGTGGCGGCGACGATCCTCGTGCATCGCAGGATCGGCAAAGCTTTTTGCCGTCATCTCGGTCGCGACATAGCCGGGCGCGAGTGCGTTGACGCGAATACCGTCGCGCGCATAGTCCGCGGCAAGCGCGCGCGTGAGGCCGGCAAGACCGGCCTTGGCCGCGACATAGCCGGGATTTCCGGGAAAGCCGCGCACCGAGTTGATGCTGGTGACGTTGATGATCGAGCCGCCGCCCGCCTTCTTCAGCAGCGGATAGGCCGCAAGGATCGTCGCGTAGACGCCGCTCAGGTCGACCGCCAGCGTGTCGCGGAATCTCTGCAGTTCGCTCATCGTCGCGGAGACGGGAAGGCTGATGGCCGCCGCATTGACCAGCACGTCGAGCCGTTCTCCGGTTTTCGCGAGGTTATCGAATACAGACCCGATGGCGGCGTCATCAGCCAGATCGCATTTGACCGCCGTGACATGCGAAGGCGCCGTGCCGCTCCGGCTGAGGCCGAACACTTTTGCGCCGCTCGCCTGCAGGCCGCTCGCGATGGCGGCCCCAATGCCGCGCGAAGCGCCGGTGACGACGGCGGTCTTTCCTTCGAGCGAAAAGGATGCGGGATTATGCATAGCCGTAGCTGCGCATGATGGCCGCACAAAGCTTGATGTCTTCCGGGCGATCGATCTGGAACATTTTGTGCCGCTCCATCAGATGCATTCCGATCTTGCCGCCGAGCCGGTTGTTGTGTTCGCGCAGCAGCGAGGGAATTAGAACGTAGAACGAGCCGTTCTCCAAATACCGCTTTTCGATCTGCTGCCGCATCCGCCGATTGCGGAAATCGTAGTTGATCGGTTCGGGCCCATCGGCGCCGATGCGCCAGTTGAAATAATCCTCGACCTCGCAGACCGAGAGCAGGCTGTCGAGTTCCTCGCGCTCGAACGTCGCGAGCGCCTGTTCGATGTCACTGGATTCCCGGATCGGCGACGTTGCCTGCAGCGCGACGACC
Organism: Bradyrhizobium algeriense; assembly: GCF_036924595.1. Classification (NCBI taxonomy): domain Bacteria; kingdom Pseudomonadati; phylum Pseudomonadota; class Alphaproteobacteria; order Hyphomicrobiales; family Nitrobacteraceae; genus Bradyrhizobium; species Bradyrhizobium algeriense. Next base: position 1,622,674 of record NZ_JAZHRV010000001.1, read on the forward strand.
CTTCCGAACGGGCCAAGCTTGCCATCGAGGTGCTCCAGCGCGTGGAGCCACGCTGACTCCGACGAGGCGAGATCGCCGGAGATGTCTTTCGGGCGCCGGACACCGACCGCGCCGGCGGCCTCCGCGGCCTCGAGGATCTGGTCGCTGTCGGAAGAAACCGCGACGACGTCGACGCCGCGCGCGGCGGCGGCCTGCATGACGGTCCAGGCAATCAGCGGCTTGCCGCACAGGTCGATCAGGTTCTTGTGTGGAATGCCCTTGGAGCCGCCACGCGCAGCGACAACGGCCAGCGTTCGCCCGGGCGTAACCCTCGTCATATGCGGCCCTCGAGACGCTCGAGCGCGGTCCAGAAGCCTTCGCCCATGTTCTTGTGGCCCTGCCATATTTCGGGGATGAACGAGGCGTCGGGAGCGTGCTTGCGCAGCACGGCGCCGATCTGATCGAAGTCGATCTCGCCTTCGCCGATCTGCAGGCCTTCGCCGTCGAGGCCCTTGGCGTCGCCGAAATGCAGATGGGCGGTATGCGGGCCGAGCTGCGCGAGGCCCTCGCTGAAATCGAAGCCGAAATGGTTGGCGGCAAGTTTGGTGTGCGAGATATCGACGCACATTCGCAGATTATGCCTGGCGCAGAACGCGGCGGATTCTTCCGGGAAAATGAAGATGTTCTGGTGACGCTGCCCGCCGAAATGCCAGGGGAACGGCGCCATGGTCTGCGGAATCAATTCGACGCCGTCGAGATCGAGTTCCGCGAGACTGGCTGCGAAGATGCGGTAGCACTCCGCCTTCCGTTCCGCAGACAACGGCTCGTCCATGGTGAAGCCGCCAATATTGGCGACGATCGGCGGACGTTCGGTCTTGGGAAAGAACTTCTTCAATCCGCGCGTGATGTCGATAACGGCCTGCGTCTGCTCCAGCGAATAGCGGCGCAACCCTTCGTCTGACGTCGCCAGGTCCATCAGCTTGCTGCCGGCAAACAGCTCTGGCGCGTGCACCACAAAGCCGAGATCGTAAGTGCCGGACAGGTACGCGCCCGGATCGCGCTCCATGTCGCTGTAGCTGAGATGGAATTCGATGATATCGGGCTGGCAGATTTCCAGAAACCGCTGCGTGTCGTGATAGCGGACCGGCACACCCCAGGGCCGGTCGAAACGATAGCGGCGCGCCGTTGCCGCACCATTGTCGAGGTCGCTCTGAAAGAAATAGTCGTCTCTCGCCATCGCGCGGGTGAGGCGCCGGCCGATCAGGGCCGGCATTTTCAGCGGCGACAGGCCCTGGCCCGGGCTTTTGACGGCGACGTCGCTCTCGGCGACAACAGTGCCGGCCGCAATGTCGCGGGCCGCCACCAGGCTCTTGGCGAGATTCTCGCGATTGATCAGCTCGCCCTGGCTGAGCGCGCGTTCCGCCAATCTTTCACCACGCGCGGTCTCCACTTCGCGAATGCCCGACACCAGCGCCTTGAATTCTTCCGGCTCGAGGCTTGCCGCGTGATCCGGGCCTTCCATTTCGCGATCGAGCGTGATGTGGCGCTCGATCACCGCCGCGCCCATCGCGACCGCGCCGATCGAAACCGCGATGCCGCGCTCGTGACCGGAATAGCCGACGAAGGGATGGATCTCCCGCAACGTCTCCATGAAGCGCAGATGAATATTGTGAAGCGCGGCGGGGTAGGTGCTCTGGCAATGCAGCAGCACGTAAGGCGCCGAGCGGTCGTCGAGGAATTTCGCCGCGGCCCGAATTTCCTCCGACGTGCTCATGCCGGTCGAGACGATCAGCGCCTTGCCAGTCGCGGCCAGCTTTGCCAGCAGGGGCAGGTTGGTCAGGTCGGCGGAGGCGACCTTGTAGGCCTGAACGGCGAACGTCTCCAGCGTCGCGACGCTCGATGCGTCCCAGGGCGTGCAGAGGTACTGAATGTTCTTTGAGGCGCAATAGGCCGCCACGCGGCGCTGCTGCTCGGTGGTCAGCTCGAAGCGGCGCAACAGGTCGAGGGTGTATTCTACGGCGAGGTCGTCGTCCTTTCCGGAAAGGCTAGAGGCGCGGTAGACCTCATCCAGCTTGCGCATCTGGAATTTTGCGCAATCCGCGCCGGCTGCTACCGCAGCATCCACCAGTGCTATGGCGCGGTCGAAATCGCCGTTATGGTTGTTGCCGACTTCGGCAATGACATAGCACGGCTGGCCGCCGCCGATCGAACGATTGCCGATCCGGATTGGTGCCGCCTGGTTGGTTGAGTTCATGAACCTTCTCGGTATCCAGTTTTATGCGGCGCCGCCGCTCTTCTTTATGCGGTACCGCCGCCCTTGGCCGGCGCTCCGGGAATGCGCGATTTCCAGGTCCGCAGGCCATTTTCCTCGAACGCGATGCGGGAGCAGGACAGGCCTTTCTGCTCCAGCGCCGCAATCAGCGGATAGCGCTGGAACGGACGGACGAAGAAGATGAAATAGCCGCCGCCGCCGGCGCCCAACAGCTTGCCGCCGACCGCGCCATTGGCTTTCGCAAGATCATAGATCGCATCGAGTTCGTCAGAACTGATCAGCGAACTCAGGCGGCGCTTGGCGTGCCATGCCTCGTCAATCAGGCGACCGCATTCCAGAAGCTGACCGCGCAGCAGATGATGCCGGATCTCGCGCGTCACTTCCTTTTGCTTGGCTGCGGCCGCGACGGCGTCGCAAGTCTCGTGCTGTTGCTTCTGGTCACGGTGAATCGAACCGGAATCATGGCTGGAGCCGGTGTAACAAAGTACCAGACTCTCCTCGAGCTCGGCGACGATATTGGGCTCGAGGCGAAGCGGAACGATCGTATTCTGCTCGGACGAAAACTCCATGTGATTGAAGCCGCCGAACACGGTGGCGTACTGGTCCTGCCAGCCGCCGGGGATGTTCAGCATCAGCCGCTCGGCCTGAAACGCCATTTCCGCGATCTCGTGGCGGTCCCATCGATCGGAGCGGAATTCGTTGAAGCAGCCGATGATGGCAGACGACACCACCGCCGAACCGCCGAGGCCGGAGCCAACAGGAAAATCGGCCGAGACGTCGAGATCGAAACCGTAGGCCGGCTGGATCAGGCGCACGACCGATTTGATTAGCGCCAGCTCGCCTTCGCTGCCGAGGCTGGCGAGATTTTCGGCTTCGGCCGTGCAGCGAAAATCATGCGAGTAGATTCTGATCCGGTTGTCGTTGCGCCGGCGCAGCGTCGCATGCGCGTACATCGCAATGGTCGCATTGATGACGGAGCCGCCGTCATTGTCGACGAAGTAATGCGTGAGGTCGGTGCCGCCGCCGGAGAAACTGATGCGAACCGGCGAGCGGGCGCGGGCGAATACTTCGCTCTCTTGGCCGAGATTGAACAGATCGCGGCTGAACACGTCCACAAGCCGCCCGTCGGCGTCGAGGATCGGGACGACATGGACCCGCTGGTCGAGCAGCTTGAGGATCTGTTCGCGCGGCGCCCCGGCGCGCGCCCACACGAAGTTGCGGTTGATGCAGCTTGCGACCTCGCCCTGGATCGATATGCCCGTCAGCAGCCGCCGGCGGATGTCGCCATCCGTGACGGCGCCGATCACACGCCCCTCGGCGTCACGGGCAAACAGTATCCCGAGCATGTTGGCATTGAGCCGCTGGAATGCCTGCTCGATCGTGTCGCTCTCGGCGATGGTAAGGTGGCTCTTGTCTGGCAATTTGGCGGGTCCAAAGCGGCAACCGGTTCCGGTTTTGGCCCGGAAACGCCTCAATTTTCGAACCGTAGATACGGCAGGGGGACAGATCGTGCAAGGCTCCCATGGAGGGGTGAATTCCGGCCGATTTTGCTGTCTGCTAGCCCCTCCAGGGGCTCCATTTCTGCAATGCGCGCGATCGCGCGCCGGCCGCTCATGAAGCCGGAATTGGTTCGTTTTGTCCCAAGGGGCGCCGAGGACAACGGTAGCACGCCGGCTGGTCCTGGAAACCGGCATTGGTTTTGGTGGATCGCAGGCCGGCGGTTGTTCACTGTTCGGTTGTGATCTATGCTTTTCCAAGCTCAGGACACACGGCCGGCGGGAGAGCCATTTGGCGCAAAAGCGACTACTCGTTCCATCACTCGTCTCGATCGGGCACGAGCCCGGCTTTGCCGTGAAGACCAAGGCCAAGACGATTCGCGTGAGGACATTTCAGAACGGCTCGCTTGCATCCACCTGGGAGACACAGCCCTCCGAGATCAATCGGATTTGGCGCTCGCAATGGGTTGGGAATCTGCCGGTTTCGGCCAATGAACTTCACACGGTCGAACTGGAGGGCGAGACTGCTTCCGAGCTCGAGGGGGAATTGCTGTTCCGAAACGGCCAGCAGCAAACCGCCGTCCTGACCAGCCTCGTTCCGCTCCGCGATGCCGGTTTCAAGTTTTCGCCGATTCTGCACCAGGCGCACTACAACGTGCTGTTCGAGCATTTCGAAACCTTCGTTGTCTTTACGAACCTGGTCGGAGAGGGCGATTTGCCGCCAGGTCCAAACAAACTGCAGGTCGAGATCAGAAACCTCAGGTCGGAGGTTCTGGCCGTGACCGAAGTTGACATCGGGTTCAACTCAACTTTCCTGCTTCCCGTTCGCGATCTAGCCCGGACACATGGAGCTCGGCTCGACCAGGGCCTGTCCCTGCGCATCCGGGGCGGAGCAAGTCAGTTTGCTATTTTCACGGTCTTCCAGAATCTCCAAAGCGGAGCTCTCGGCATCGAGCACTCGCTTCCCCCGATGTATTTTACCGAGGCGCCGTTCAATCCCAATCTGCGCGCGCGTTTCCAAAAGGCGGCGTTTGGAGACCTCAGACTATGATTCGCCTTGTCCCCGCGATGATTGCCCGCGCCGGCCGAGCGGCCGATGCTGTTCAAATGAGGTTGAAGAAAGCCCGTCCCGCGCTGTTTGGATCGCCGATCCGGCAGAACATGGTCCAGCTCTATCGGCACGACGCTGATTTTGACACGATTATCAGCATTCCACACCATTTGAGCTTCCTCGCGCCCGATACCAATATCGACATCATCTACGGAGTCCGGGTGTTTGACCGCAATGGCAAGCTGGTCGGCTCCTGCGAGCACAGAGTGAAGCACTTCGAAACACTCCAAGAGCCGATTTCGAAATTGTTGGGGCGCGAGCCTGACGAGCACGGAATGTTTGTCGTGACCTGCCATTACAGTTCGCCGGCCGGAATCGACTTTCTGGGAATGACCTCTCCCCAGTTCATGACGATCTTCCTGCCCCGGAGTGAACAGGCGGCGCCTCAGATTACCCACTCGCACAAATATATGGATCGTATTCCGCCGCTGAAATCCAAATTCCCTCGCCGCTCAGCTTTGTTGGAGGGCGACGCGTCTCTGAATCTGGTCGGGGTCAGCTACTTCTTGATGAACTCCAGCCGAGTGACGACCAATGTCGACCTTACCTTGTCTGGCCCGGTGGGTGCAGTCGTGCATTCGGCGAGGCTGAAGCCGCGCGGCACTGCACGGCTGGATTTCGATGCCGTCGGCGAAGGCCCTTTCGAACTCACCTGCGAACTGGACCGCGTCATCAATCATAGAAAGCCAATAGCGTTCAGGCGCTTCTCGTCAGGCTTGATCACGGCTGCGCATTCTTAGGCTGTTCTGCCGTATGTTTCTCGTTTGTGTTTTCAATCTGCGTGCCGCGGCGATCAAGCCAGATGCGCTTGACTGGCCCAGAAGAGGTTTAACGCGAGATTTTTGTGGGAGGGCGGACGCCGATGTTCCGCCCTTGTTCTGGGTGGGTCGCGATGCTATGCCCCGCGAGAACTGAAGGGGCAAGGTCGTTCGGGGATGGAACTCTCAACTAAGCCCGGTTATCGCGCCGACATTGATGGGTTGCGTGCCGTTGCTGTTCTTTCGGTGTTCGCTTTCCATTACGGCGGGCCGATCCGGGGCGGATTTACTGGCGTTGACGTGTTCTTCGTCATCAGCGGCTTCCTGATCACGCAGGTTCTGGCAGCCGAGATCGCATCGGGTACGTTCTCGGTGCTGAGCTTTTACGACCGTCGGATGCGACGCATTCTGCCGGCGCTGCTGACGATGCTGGCCGCAGTTCTCCTGGCTGGTCGGCTGATGCTTTCCCCCGGCGACTATGCTGCGCTCGCCAACAGCACCGCTGCTGCCGCGTTTGGCGTATCGAACATCTTTTTTCACACCCACACCGGTTACTTCGACCAAGCCGCAGACCTGATGCCGCTGCTGCATACCTGGTCGCTTGCGGTTGAGGAACAATTCTACCTGGTGTGGCCGCTGCTGTTGCTGGCTCTCGCTGCTGCGGGGTCGCGAATTGCCGTGGCCGCGACGCTCGCCGCGATCGTGCTCGTCGCATGCATCGGCAGCATCATCTATTTTCAGTTTGAGCCGAAGGCCGCCTTCTACATGGCTTTGCCGAGGGCATGGGAGCTTGCGCTCGGAGCGCTGCTGGTCTTCCTGCCTCCGCTGTCCCGTGGCGTCGGCGAGATCACCGCCGTAGTGGGGCTCGTGTTGATCGGAATTGGATTTACCCTTTCGCCCGGAAAGTTTCCCGGACAGTTCGCCCTCTATCCCTGCATTGGCGCTGCACTGGTGATCTGGCCGCGCGCGCAAAGCACGATCTCGGGACGGCTCCTTGGATGGCTCGCGCCGGTCGGGCTGATCTCCTACAGCCTTTATCTGTGGCACTGGCCGGTCTGGGTGTATTTCCGGATCTATATCAACAACGGTCAGCCGGACGCCGCCGAGGCAGCCGCGCTTGCAGTCGTTTCAATTGTCCTGGCGACCCTTTCGTATCGCTTCGTCGAGCAGCCGTTGCGCAAGCCCCGCTGGAACGCGCAGCGCACGGTGTCGGCCGGATTGGCCTGCATCGCGACGATTTTCTGCGCGTCGATGTATGTGGATAGCGCAGACGGGTTGCCGCAGCGACTCTCACCCCAGGCGCAAGCGATGCGCAGCCTGGAGGTTATGTGGGAATGGCCCTGTAAAGAGCAACGGCTCGATGTAATTCCGGGCGCGTATTGCGTGTTCGGGGCTCCCTGGCAGACCGCAAAGCGCAAGACCGTGATCTGGGGCGACAGCCACGCGCAGCATTTTGCACCGATCTTCGATGCGATAAATGCTGACCCCGAGCGGTCTTTTCTGGTGTTTGCCGGCTGTTCGGCAGTGCTCGGCGATGAATTGTTCCTCGCCACGCCCGATCCAACCTATGCCGATCGTTGCCGGCTTTTCCATTCGAACGGCGTCAAACTTCTCAAGGAAGATGCCTCGATCACCCAAGTGGTTCTTACAGCCAATTGGATGGAGCTGCCTTGGCGCATTCAAGGACATTCCCCGGATGGACTGCCAGCAATGACGGACGCAATGATGAAGCTCATCAAGGAAACCTCAGCCCCGGGCAGGCGCTTCTTCCTGATGGGAATGGTACCGCCCCTGCCGCTGGAGATCGTGGAGTGCGCCGCGCGTGAGAGCACAAATCTCCTCAGACGAGCCTGCGTCTCTACAGTCCGGCCTTCCGATGCCGATGCCATCAAGCGAAGAACCGCACCGACAGACGCGATGTTGATCGAAGTTGCAAAGTCGTTTCCCAACGCCGCAGCCGTGATTCCAACCGAGAAAATGTGCCGGAATGACGCCTGCGAGCTCGCCCTGAACGGCGAGTTTCTTTATCGGGATCAAGGCCACATCCGACGTAATCTGCTCTTGCAAACGAAAAAGGATTTCGCCGACAAGATCGGATTGACCGCCGCGCTTGCCGGCAATTCACAAGGTGCCGCCGTGCGGCCGGGCCTGACCGGCTCTGAGGCCCGATGAACAGATCGGGATATTTTCGTGGATGGCGAGGGTATTTTTGGGGCAGGGCGATGGTCAGGCCCCGGGGCAAAACATAGGTTCGATCCGTGCAAGCAACTGAACAACTCTCTCAGTCTTGGTCGGCTGAATCGGTGCGCGGTCCAATGGCGCAGCTTGCCGCCCGCCGACCAAGCCCGATCTATTTCGCGGCCATCTTCTGCTGGACGATGACGGCTGTAACGGCGGCAATGGTGGCCATTGTGCGCTGGCCGATGGGAAGTCCGCACTGGTTTGTTTTCGTCAAGGCGGCCCTGTTACCATGCGCCGTCGTCGCCTGCGCCACGTTGTTTACCGTCCGCCATGTGGAACGCGGGGGAGCGTATAGCGCGCTGCTGATTTCGACGGTGGCGGTGATTTTCTTGCCATGCCTTGCCTGGCTGAACGGGCTGCTGGCTGACGTCGTCACCTATCCGCTGCTTGTTGGGCTCCTGGCCGCTGGTATCGTGCAGACCGCGTCCGCCGCACGCGCCGCGCCCGCGAGCAGGTGGGTGTTCGCCATAGCCTGCGGCTGCCTCGCAGGTTTCGGCTATTTCCTGGTGATCAATTCCCGCGCCTTTGGCTCGGTCCTCACGCCTGAACTGGCGCAGACGGGCATCCACCAGCTCGACACTATCTTTCATGCCTCGATCGCCAACATGCTCGTCAAGTATGGCGTGCTGAGCACGGGCCTCGATGGACTCGTGCCGACCAAGTACCACGTTCTGTCTCACATTTGGCTCGGTTGCGTCAGTCTTTGGCTCGGCGTGTCGACCCTGGAAGGTTACTATATCGGTGGGCAAGTCATCGCCATTCCGATGCTCCTGTTCAGCCTATCGCTGGCTATCCACTTGTTTCGCCGATCGGAAGAAGGCCCCGCCAATGGTGCCCTGATCACGCTGGGTTCGCTGCTGCTGCTGTTTGTGGCCGACCTGTGGGGATGGACGTCCTATCTGGTCTCGGAGTCCTATTTCCTCGCGATGATCCTGTTTCTACTGACGCTGCCGCTGCTGGCGGAGATCGCCGATACCGAGCGGCGCCATCGCCTCAGCCTGCAGTTCGCAGCGCTCGGCGTTGCAGGCCTGCTGATTCTGCTTTCGAAGATTTCTGTCGGCGCCGTTCTCGCAGGTGGCACCGGATTCCTGTTGTGGCGGCGAATGGGCATGACGCCGCTGGGCCTGATCAAGCTGGCTGCGCCACTCCTCCTGCTTGTGATCCTTGCAATCGCGATCATCACCCCCGGTGCGCGAATGCTGCTGGAGGCGCTCGAACCGCTCGGCTTTATCCGCGAGCATCCGCGCGGCGCCTTGCCGAACATCGCGGCAAACCTTGCGCTGCTTTATGTTGCGTTTCAGGTATGGCGGGGTGGAACGCCGCGGGACCAAAGATGCGCCGAAGCGGTTGCCATGATGGCGATCGCCAGCGTGGTCCCCGTTCTGCTGATCAATGTCCCCGGTGGATCCGACTATTACTTCGTCAATGTCGGGACCTGGACGGCAATCGTATTCGTCTGCGCCTACGGCGGCACTCATTTCGAAAAACTTTTTCCCAACCCGGGTATGCCGGGCTTTGTTGTTGGTGCGCTGCTGCTCGTCGCGCTTGCGACGCAGGAAAAGCGGCAAAGCGCATACAGGTTGGGTGCTCTGTTCGCGGAGGTTCAGGCGCGGGCCCGCGTGGTTTCCGGTGAAAGCGCAGGCGCCGAGACGACAACCAGGCAACGCCTCATCGAACTTTTGACACCGGGGCATCCGGCCCGCTATGCGCTGGCGAGCGACATGAACCGTACTCCAGGCGGGCAGGCTAGAGAGACATTGCTGGCAATGGGGATCACGCAGTCGCACCGTACGGCAGTATTCGTACCGCCCGACAACGTACCTTTCTGGACCATCGCCGTGGAGTGCCGTCAGGATCCGCTTTTCGTCCCTGCGATCCTCGGCGCGCCCATGCTGAAAGGACTGAACCCGCCGGCGCTGAAATGTCCGAAGGAGCCGTATTATGGCTTTACCGATTACAAGGACGCCCATTCCGAACCGTTGAGCGACCAGCAACTCTGCGCCCGGGCTGCGCCCTGGAAGCTCGATACAGTGTTGATACTCACGACGCTCACCACCGGCCGAAAAATCCGCTGCGGTTGACGCATCCAACCGCCAACGGTTAGCGCCGCCGGTCGTTCAGGATGGCTTCCAGCCGATCGCAAGCAGCTTACTCGGTGGAGCGACCAGGGGCTGCCCGATCCGCTCCCACATCGCACCCTGGCCGGTGGCCTGGAGTGTCAGCTTGATCCAGCTTTGAGGCACCGGCATCAGCCAGGCTGGTCTGCCGCAGCTCGCACGGTGACGCGCGATGAGATCTGCGACCGTGACGGGTGCCGGGTCGGACACGATGAAAGTTTCTCCCTGCGCACGGGGATTGCTTAGCGCGATTGCAACGGCCGAGGTGAAATTCTGGATCGACAGCACCGATCGCTGCGCAGACAGCGCCCCGAAGGGAAGCGGAATCGGCAGGCGCGAAAGCCGGTGGACGGTCGCGAAGTTTCCACTTCTCGCCTTCGCCGTAGATCACGACGGGACGCAGGATCGTAAACGAAACGCCGGCCGCGCGTATCGCCTGTTCGGCGGCAAATTTGGATCGTCCATAGGCATTGTTCGGCGTCGGAAAATCATCTTCGGTGAGGTTATGATCCGCATAAGAGCCGGACTGGGCAGCGATCGAGGAAATGAACACCAGATGCTTGGTCGCGCCGCGCGATATCGCCCGTGCCAGCGCCGAGGTCGCGCGATGATTCACGCGATCATAAAGATCGTCGCCGGCGTATTTGTGAGCAATGCCTGCAAGATGAACGACGGCGTCGCATTGGTCCAGCAGAGGTTGCCAGTCGAACAGCCGCGAGAGATCCGCAAGCGGAACGGCGGTCACGTCCGGATTGTCGAAGGCGGTCACCGCCCTCGATGCCGCGATCACGCTGTATCCCTGCGCGACAAGATACGGAACCAGATGACGTCCGACAAACCCGTCGGCGCCGGTTACGAGCACCCTGGTTTTCTTGTTGTCGCGGCTGCCCTGCAGGTCCGACACGGTGCTCGACTGCGCACCGGCTCCGTCGCAAGCAGGTATGGGGCGTGAATTCATCGGCCCTTGGACGCCTTTTCGCCGCTGAATTTCCTGTTGCATCTAACCTGAAAAGGCTGGCTTTTGAAATCGGCCGTCGCTGAATTCCAATATAGGCCAGCTAATCGCATAGGTGCAACCGAGGGTTAGCGGAACCCCTCCTGTGTGAGCAAGGGGATACGGCGCCAATCGGGCAGCGCTTGGGTACAGGAATCCCTTCGAGCCATTTAACCCATCCGCCGAGGGTTGAAATCCCGCCATTGGCGGGGCCGCTACCTCGTGCAGTCTTCGAGGTTATTGTCAATGCCTTCGGGCCGATGAAAATCCGGCGGCCCCGGCGAGAGTCGTGGGGGCTACGCCGCTTGGAAGGGTTGGCTGCGGTCGATCAGGCGGCTAACGTCTGTTCTGACGGCTAACGGAACAAGGCTTCCCATGATCAGAATAGGCCTGCTCGGATGCGGGCGTATCGCAAAGCGCCACTCGGAACTTCTGGGCGGCAATCATATCGACGGAGCCCGGCTCGTTGCCGTTTGTGACACCGTTCGCAACCGCGCCGACGCGATCGCGTCGAAGTTCGGGGTGCCTGCCAGCTATGACATCGACGAGTTCCTCGCCCGGAAGGACATCGATGCCGTGACGGTGCTGACGCCGAGCGGACTGCATCCCGCCCATGTCATCGCCTGTGCGAAGGCCGGAAAGCATGCCATCGTCGAGAAGCCGATGGCGTTGCGGCTGCAGGATGCCGACGACATGATCCGCGCCTGCGACGAGGCCGGCGTCAAGCTTTTCGTCGTCAAGCAGAATCGCTTCAACGTTCCCGTGGTGAAGGCGCGGGAGGCGCTGGAGGCCGGCCGCTTCGGCCGCCTGATTCTCGGCACGGTCCGCGTCCGCTGGTGCCGCGACCAGGCCTATTACGATCAGGATGCCTGGCGCGGCACCTGGGCCTATGACGGCGGCGTGCTCTCCAACCAGGCCAGCCACCACGTCGACATGCTGGAATGGTTCTTCGGCGATGTCGTCAGCGTTCATGCCCGCGCCGTGACGGCGCTGGCAAAGATCGAAGCGGAAGACACGGCGGTCGCCACGCTGAAGTTCCGCAACGGCGCGCTCGGGATAATCGAGGCGACGACAGCTGCGCGTCCTGCCGACCTCGAAGGCTCGCTTTCGATTCTCGGAGAAAAGGGAACCGTCGAAATTGCGGGCTTCGCCGTCAACAAGATCCGGCACTGGCGCTTTGTCGAAGAGCTTCCGTCGGACAAGGACGTGGTCGAGAAATTTTCCGTCAATCCGCCGAATGTCTACGGCTTCGGCCATCAGGCCTACTACCAGCACGTGATCGACTGCTTGGTGAACCAGCGTTCGGCGCTGGTCGACGGTCTGGAAGGACGCAAGAGCCTGGAACTGATTTCCGCGCTCTACGAATCGATCGAGACCGGCGCCGAGGTGCCGCTTCGCTTCGCGCCGCGGCTCGGCCGGCTTGGTGTCGTCTCGTGAACCGGCCCGAAATACATCAGGCCGGCGTGCGTGACGTTGATTTCGGCACAGGCGTCAAAATCGTCGAGCCGTGCAATCTCTACGGCTGCAAGATCGGCGACGACTGCTTTGTCGGGCCATTCACCGAAATCCAGAAAGGCGTCGTGATCGGCGCCCGCACGCGGGTGCAGTCGCACGCCTTTATCTGCGAACTCGTCACCATCGGCGAAGACTGCTTTGTCGGCCATGGCGTGATGTTCGTGAACGATACGTTCTCGACCGGCGGCCCCGCCCGTGGCAACAGGGACCTGTGGCGCGAGACCGTGATCGGCAACCGCGTCTCGATCGGCTCCAACGTCACGATCATGCCGGTCAGGATCGCCGACGACGTTGTCATCGGCGCGGGTGCGGTGGTAACCAGGGACATCACGGCGTCGGGGACATATGCGGGCAATCCGGCACGCCGACTGCTGGCGGACAAGTAGGGAAGACGACCGATGCCGGTGCCTTTTGCTGATCTGCAACTGCAGTATCAGACCATCAAGAGCGAGATCGACGGCGCGATTGCCTCCGTCATCCGCGACAACGCTTTCATTCGCGGATCCTATGTCGATGCCTTCGAACGGGAGTTCGCCGCGGCCGTCGACGTCAAGCATTGCGTCTCCTGCGCCAACGGCACCGATGCGCTATATCTCGCGATGGCCGCGCTGAAGGTCAAGCCGGGTGACGAGGTCATCACCACGGCGCATTCCTGGATCAGCACTTCGGCGATGATTACGCACGCCGGCGCCACCGTGGTCTTCTGCGATACCGATGGCGCGACGTTCACCATCGATCCGGCGGCGATCGAGGCCGCGATCACGCCACGCACCGTCGGCATCATTCCGGTGCATCTGTACGGACAGCCGGCGGACATGGACGCGATCATGGCGATCGCGCGCAAGCACAAGCTCTGGGTGATCGAGGATTGCGCGCAGGCGCATCTGGCCCGCTATAAAGGCCAGCAGGTCGGCACCTTCGGCGCAGCCGCGACCTATTCGTTCTATCCCGGCAAGAATCTCGGCGCGATGGGCGATGCGGGTGCCGTCGTGACCAGCAATGACGCACTGGCCGAACACATGACCATGCTGGCGCGGCACGGCGGGCTGGTGAAGCACCAGCATCATATCGAAGGCATCAACAGCCGGCTCGATGGCATGCAGGCGGCGATCCTGTCGGCCAAACTGCCGCATCTGGCCCAGTGGACCAAGGCGCGCCAGGACGCCGCCAAGATCTACGACGCCGGCCTCAACCAGATAGAGGACGTGGTCGTGCCAGAGGTCGCGCCCGATCGCACCCACGTCTATCACCTATACACGATCAGGCACCCGCGCCGCGACGCGCTGGTCGCGCACCTGAACGCCAACGGCGTGCAGACCGCGATCAATTATCCGACGGGGCTTCCGTTCCTAGCTGCCTATGCGCGGTTCGGACATCGTCCCGAGCAGTTTCCAAATGCATTCGGCGATCAGGGTAGAATTTTGTCTTTGCCGATGTTCGCGGAGATCAGCCGCGAGCAGCAGGACGAGGTGATTGATCTCGTTCGCAGGTTTTAGGCGGCCGCTGGGCACCACTTGACTGCGCGTGTGGCTGATGCGCGATGCAATCATGCCGCGAAGTTAGTTGTGGCGCCTTGTCGCCGCAACCAAACCGGGGCAATGTGTAACCTTGTGCCGGTGGCGAGACACCCGTTCTCGACTGCACGAATACGGGTCTGGGTTGGAAGAACTACCACACATGATCGACTTCGAGCGTGGCCGCTTCTGGCCTCGCGCGCTGGCTCTATTGATTGATTTCGTTGTTGCGGCAGCGATTCTGCAGCTTATCGCGTTTGTTCTGTTTCCGTTGACCGGCGGGCGGGCGCAGTTCGTCAGCGGCGTTGCACCCAGCTGTAGTGCGGTCAATGCGATACCTAAAGGTCCATCGCTGCCCGCGGATTATGCCGTCGGTTGGATCACCGATTGCCGGTATGGTTTCTTCGGCATGACTTCGGCGCGCATTCTCACGGTCACAAGAATTCCGCAGAACGAAGCAACCGCGAGTGCAAGGACGAACATTGTCCGTCTGCTCGACGCAGAGGGCAAGCCTTTCAATGCCCCGACGCTTGACAGCCTGGTGCTACCTTTCCTGTTCGCCTTGCGCTTCTGGTTCGACCGCGGCCGCGGCACGCTCGGCCGGAGGATTTGTCGCGTGCGCCTGTCGGGCGTTATCGAAGCGCAGTCTCCGCTGCCGATCGGTGCGGCTGCCCGGCGTTACGCCGCGCAGGCGCTGCCGCTGGTGCCTCTGGTCATCTGGTCGCTGCTCCAGCGCGTTATGACGGGCGAGCAAGCGGTCGCTTCCCTGTCGGGATCGGCCCTTCTGGCAATGCCGGGGGCCAGTCTGCTGATGGCCGTGCCGATAGCTGTGTATGCAATTGTCTGTCGACGGGACGCCTGGTACGACCGTTGGGCGATGACCCGCGTGCTGCGCCTCGACAAGGACCGAACGCTGATACCGAGTCCCGCCAGCGCGCTACCGGCTGTGCGTGCTGAAGCCGCCCTCACACATCCGCCCGCACTACCGGAACCAAGGACGGGCAATTACTTCGTACGGCACTGGCGCGGCGAGCTTTCGTTGCCCGTTTCATATTGGGCGAACGGCGTCGTCCTTAGCGCAGTCATCGGCATGGCGAGCGGCGCGCTCGTGGTGGCGTTCACCATCTATGGCGAAGAGCAACCGGTCCCGTGGCTGATAGCGTTGCAAACAAGCTGTCTTGTCATTTCGCTGCTTGCGATATGGCAGGTGGTAGGGGTGTGGCGCGCGGCAACACGCTACAAGCGGAGTGGCCGGTCATTCTGGGGCGGCGCGGCGAAAGCCGCGGTTGCGCTTGCCGCGCTCCAGCTGGCCTATGGTTGGGTGTTCGTGGTTGGACCACAGATCGTCGACACTTATGAAATGGCTACCGGAGACGTCGCCTTCGGTCCGCACGAATTCAACCTGCTGGCCGATGGCCGGATGCTGGAGTTTTACGGCGGCATCACGTTCGGCCTTGCCAAGGAGTTCGAAAGTCTCCTCGACGAGAATAAGGGCGTGACGACGGTGAGGCTCGCTTCGGTTGGCGGCCGTATCCGGGAGGCGCAGAGGATGTCGGACATCGTGAAGAGGCGCGGGCTGGCGACGTATGTCGTGGAAGAGTGCCTTTCCGCCTGCACCGTAGTGTTCCTTGGCGGCAAGGAGCGCTTCCTGCTCGATGGGGCAAGTCTCGGTTTTCATCAGCCGAGCTTTCGCGGCATGACGGCCAGCGATCGAAAAATCGCGATCGCGGAGGAGGAGGCGCGCTTGCGGACCTTCGGTCTGAGCAGGAGTTTTGTCGAGCGCGTCAACAGCGCAAGCCCGGACGACATGTGGTATCCGGAACAGGACGAATTGGTGCGCGAGAAAGTGGTTACATGGATCGTGCCTACGCAGCCGTCGAACTCGACGGCGTCGACCTCATCGGTAGCAGATACTGTGCCGGTGGCACCGCGGGCGCCTTCCGTGTTCCCGACGCCAGGCGCCGCGTTGAGTGGCTCCGGGGCCGGCCCGGCGGTGATTCCGGTGGAATTGATCAAGCGACTGGCACCGCCAATGACTGCGCCGAAGGCTACACCGGAGCCGAAGGCTGAAACTGCAACGGCCGGCGAATCGAAATAAGCACGCGCTTTGGAGCGAGCTCTGAACGATGGCTCAGCGCTCGTCCGCGATCACCTTGCCGTCGTTCGGCAGTGATCCGGCGGCGACCAGTTCGACATTGCCGCCGAGTTTGGTCACTGCTCGCAGCGTCGCCGCGAGTTCGCTCTGCAGCATCGCACCAGCGGCCGCCGTCTCCGCCTTCAGCGTCATCAGATCGCTCTCGCCGGATCGCGTGACGACGAGGCGTAGCCGTCCGAGTTCGGGATGGCGCTTGCCGATCTCGGCGATCTGCTCGGGGCGTACGAACATGCCCTTGACCTTGGTGGTCTGGTCAGCGCGTCCCATCCAGCCCTTGATGCGCATGTTGGTGCGTCCGCACGGACTTGCGCCCGGCAGTGCCGCCGTGAGGTCCCCGAGCGCGAGCCGGATCCAGGGATGCTGCGGGTCGAGCGAAGTAACGACGATTTCGCCGACGTCGCCGGGCGCGACGGGATCGCCGGTGCCGGGACGCACGATTTCCATGATCAGGTCCTCGTTGACGACCATGCCCTCGCGCGCCGGCGTCTCGAAGGCGACCAGGCCGAGGTCGGCGGTGCCGAACGCCTGATAGGCGTCGATGCCGCGCGACTTCACTTCGTCCTGCAGCGATTTCGGAAATGCCGCGCCGGATACCAGCGCGCGCTTGATCGAGGAGACGTCGCGCCCGGCGCTGGCGGCAGCGTCGAGCAGGATCTTGAGGAAATCCGGCGTGCCGCTGTAGCCGACCGGGCGATAGGCCTCGATCAGTTCGAACTGCTGTTCGGTATTGCCGGGGCCGGCCGGGATCACCGCGCAGCCCAGCGCCCGCGCCGAGGCGTCGAAGATGAAGCCGCCGGGCGTCAGATGGTAGCTGAAGGTGTTGAGCACGACGTCGCCGGGCCGGAAGCCGGCCGCAAACAACGCTCGCGCGCCGCGCCAGGGGTCGGCGTGAACGGGCTCGGGCTCGAAGATCGGCCCGGGCGAGGTGAACAGCCGCCCGAACGATCCCAACGGCCCGGCCACGAAACCGCCGAAGGGGGGCGCGGCCTTGTGCAGGGCAGGGAGTTCCGATTTGCGCAACACCGGTAACTCAGCAAGCGCCGCGCGGCTGGTCACGCCGGCCGGATCGATGCCCTTCAGCCGGCCGGCATAGGCCGGCGCGGCCAGCGCCTTGCGCAGGATGTCCGGAAGCCGGGAAAACAGCTCCGCCTCGCGTTTCGCCGGCTCGCGCGTTTCGAGGGCGTCGTAATGATCCGTCATGACGAATTCCCCAGTTTAGGGTCGATTGCGTGCCGCCTCTGGCGTGCTATCAGACGGCTTCTACCGGTGTTGATGTTCCAGGGAACGCAATGGCTGAAAGAGATACCGCTGCGGCGGCAGATATGCTGGATTCGGCCGATATCGTCGCGAGGCTGAAGCTTCGCATGATCGACCATTGCCTGCCGCTGTGGTCGATCGAAGGCTGGGACGACGTAGCGGGCGGCTTTATCGATCGGCTCGATGTGGAAGGCCGCGCCGATGCCTCGGCACCGCGCCGGGTGTTCGTGCAGGCGCGCCAGATCTATTGCTACGCCAAGGCGGCACAAATGGGCTGGTATCCCGACGGCCGCGCGATCGCGCTGAAGGGGCTGGAGCACCTGCTGGCGAAGGCGAAAGCTCCCGATGGCAGACCGGGCTTTGTCCACACGCTGACGCCGGATGGTGCTGTGCTGGACCCGTTGCGCGATTCCTACGATCACGCCTTTGTCCTGCTCGCCCTTGCAACCGTCCATGGACTCGATCGCGATGCGCAGGTCCGCGCCGAGATCGACACGCTGTGCCATTTCGTCGAGACGCAGTTGCGCTCGCCGCACGGCGGGGTTCACGAAGGATTGCCGGTGTCGCTGCCGCGACGGCAGAACCCTCACATGCATCTGTTCGAAGCGATGATCGCGGCGTTCGACGCGACGCACGACATCGTGTTCCAGAACAGGGCCGGGAATTTCTTCAGCCTGTTTCTGGCCAACCTCTACGACAAGCAGCGGCAGGTGCTTGGCGAGTACTTTGAGGAAGACTTCTCGAAGATCGAGCCCGTCAGCGTCGAGCCCGGACACCAGGCGGAGTGGGCGTGGCTCTTGAAGGGCTTTGAACGCATCACCGGCTGCCCGACCGGCCGCTACCGCGGCGAACTGCTGGCGTCGGCGCTGCGCTATCGCGACGAGGCGACCGGTTGCCTGATCGACGAGGGCGACGCGGGCGGCAACATCAGGCGGCATACACGCCGGCTGTGGCCGCAGACCGAAATCGCCAAGGCGTGGATCGCGCAGGCTGAAGCGGGCGAGGCGGGAGCCGCCGACGAAGCGCGCGCGGCATTGGTGCGGCTCGAACGGCATTATCTGAGCCATCCCGTCGCGGGCGGCTGGTACGACCAATTCGATCGCGCCGGCAACTCGCTGGTCGCCACCATCCCTGCGTCTTCGTTCTATCATGTTCTTTGCGCAGTTGCGGAAGCAGAGCAGGTGATCGGCTAAATGATGAGTGGTGGCGGTCACAGCCACCGCTTTCGCCGCTTGAAGCTTTTCAGGTTCTTGAAGCTCTTGCGCTGGTCGCCGGCGCCGCCGAGGTAGAATTCCTTGACGTCCTCGTTGTCGCGCAATTCGTCGGCGGTGCCGTCGAGCACCACCTTGCCCTGTTCCATGATGTAGCCGTGGCTCGCGACCGAAAGCGCCGCGCGCGCATTCTGCTCCACCAGAAGGATGGTGACGCCGAGGTCGCGGTTGATTGCCTTGATGATCCCAAAAACTTCCTTGACCAGGAGCGGGGACAGGCCCATCGACGGCTCGTCCATCAGGATCATCTTGGGCCGCGCCATCAGCGCGCGGCCGATCGCCAGCATTTGCTGCTCGCCGCCGGAGAGATAGCCGGCAAGCCCGGTGCGCTCCTTCAGGCGCGGGAAATATTTGAACACCATGTCGATATCGGCGCCGACCTCATTGTCGCTGCGGGTAAAGGCGCCGAGCTTCAAATTCTCGATCGAGGTCATGTCGGATATGATGCGGCGGCCCTCCATCACCTGAAAGATGCCGCGGCGGACGATCTTGTCGGGATCGATGCCGTCGATGCGCTCGCCATCGAAGACGATCTCGCCGCGGATGACTTCGCCGTCCTCGGTCTTGAGAAGCCCTGAGATCGCCTTCAGCGTTGTCGACTTGCCGGCGCCGTTGGCGCCGAGCAGGGCGACAATCGCGCCCTTCGGCACGTCGAGGCTGAGGCCGCGCAGCACCAGGATGACCTTGTCGTAGACCACCTCGATGTTGCGGACGCTGAGGAGTGGGGCGGCAGCAGGCGTCGTGGCCGTCGGAGGGCGGTCGATTTCGGTTACTTCAGTCATGTTGACCTCTCGGTGTCGTCACCCGCGAAAGTGGGTGACCCGGTATTCCAGAGGCGTCTGCGATCGACCGAGACGCTGCGGCGTACTGGATCCCCCGCCCCAGTGCGCAATTGCGCACAAGGCGGGGGACGACAGTTGAGCGTTGAGGCGCCTGTAGGCACGCCTAACCTACCAGCCGAGCCACTCGGGCTTGCGCGGCAGGTCGATCGTCTTCACCTTCTCCATCTTGATGCCGCCGTTCTTGACGAGATCGTTGAGCGGGGCGTCGGTCGCGCCTGCGACCTTCATGCGATAGAGATCAACCTTGAGCGTGCCGCGGTGATCCGTCTCGGTGAAGGTCGAGGGATTGCAGATGCCTTCGCCGCCGGCGGGCACCCAATCCTTCTTCTGATAGAAGCCTTTCTTGACGTTCTCGCCGGTGGCGCCGCCGTTCTTGGCAGCCCATTCGACGGCTTCCTTCATGTAGAGCGCGGTGCAGACGCCGGCAATGTAATGCACCGGACGGTAGGCGGTACCGGCCGCATCCGACATCTTGGAGATTTCCATGAAGGTCTTCATGCCGGGAGCGCTGCCGCCCCACGCCACGGCGGTGCGCAGCGGGAACACCACGCCGTCGGCGGCGGCACCAGCAGCCTTGGCGGCGTTCTCGTCCATGCCCCAGACGTTGCCGAGGAACTGCACGTCGACGCCGGCGGCCTTGCAGGCGTTGAGCACGGAGATGTTCGAGCCGGCGGTGTTGCCGAGATAGGCGTAGTTCGCGCCCGAGCTCTTCAGGGTCAGGCACTGCGCGCTGTAATCGCCGGGCGTCAAGGCGAACACGATCGGCGGCAGCAGTTCGAAGCCGAGTTCGGCGGCAATGGCTTCACCGGCGGCCTTCGGCGCGTTCGGGTAGGGGTGGTTGGCGCCCATATGAACGAACTTCGGCTTGCCGGGCTTGCCCTTGGACTTCCAGTCCTCGGCGGCCCAGGTCAGCATGCCGCGAACCGCGTCCGAGTAGCTTGGACCGTAGAAGAAGTTGTAGGGGGCAGGCTTGGCCTTGCCGCCGGCGCCGGTCGGGTCGGAGAGCGCCGCGGCATAGGATGCCGAGATATCCGGGATCTTGTCCTGGGCCAGGAATCCCGTCAGCGCTTCGGTGTCGGCGGTGCCCCAGCCGAGAATGGCGGCGACCTTGTCGGAGCCGGACCACTTCTTGTACTGGGCGATCGCGCGCGGCACCTGGTAGCCGTAGTCGACGGTATCGAGGTTGACCTTGGCGCCGTTGATGCCGCCGCTCTTGTTGATCCACGCATAGGTGTCCGCGACACCCTGTCCGAACGGCGTTCCGACGTCCGAGGTGGGGCCCGAATAGTCGGTGAGATGCCCCAGCGCGACCTGGGCCTGCGACGTCGTTGCGGCGCTCGCCAGCAGGAGCGCCAGCGAGGCGGTGCTCAGTAGAGTCTTCATCGTCATGGACTAATCCTCCGGTTATTTCTCGAGGTCTTCTTGTTGTCCGTCCCGTTCCGACCTCAATGCGAGAACGGGTAGAGTTTCCAATATGCCTTGATCTGCCGCCAGCGATGCGCGAGTCCGTCCGGTTCGAACACCAGAAAGACGATGATGATGATTCCGATCGCCATCTCGCGCAGGAAAGCGATGTTGTTCTTCAATCCCAGGAACTGGTCGATCGGACTGCCGCGCAGTGCGACGCTGAGCCATTCCATCGATTCAGGCAGCAGCACCATGAAGGCGGTTCCCATCAGCGTGCCCATGATCGAGCCGAGCCCGCCGATGATGATCATCGCCAGGAAGATGATCGAGCGGTCGATGCCGAAGCCTTCGTTGGAGACCACTTGATTGTAATGCGCGTAGAGCGCGCCGCCGACGCCGGCAAAGAAGGCCGCAAGCCCGAACGACAGCGTCCGGTATTTGGTCAGGTTGATGCCCATGATCTCGGCGGACAGATAATGGTCGCGCACCGCGATCAATGCGCGTCCGTCGCGCGAGCGGATCAGGTTGGTGACCAGGAGATAGCAGACGACGACATAGGCCAGCACGACATAGAAATACTGTTTGTCGCCGCGCAGCGTGTAGCCGAAGATCGAGAACGGTTCGGCGCTGGCCGGAACGCTGCCGCCGGTGAACCATTCGGCGCGGGCAAAGAAGTCGAGCAGGATGTACTGCGCCGCCAGCGTCGCGATCGCGAGATAAAGCCCTTTCAGCCGCGCGGCGGGCAGGCCGAAGATCAGGCCGACTGCGGCCGTCACGACGCCTGCAAGCGGGATGCAGAAGAAGACGGGAATGCCGAACCGGTTCGAGAGATAGGCCGAGGTAAAGGCGCCGAAGCCGAAGAAGGCGGCGTGGCCGATCGAGATCTGGCCGGTGAAGCCGACGACGATGTTCAGCCCAAGGGCGGCGATGCCGAAGATGCCGATCTGGATCAGGAGACTGAGGATGTATTCGTTGACGACGTGTGGCGCAAAGCAGACCAGGACGATGCCCGCGATCATGGCGTTGCGGCTGGTCGCGGTCGGAAACACGGTGGTATCCGCCGCATAGCTGGTGCGGAAATCGCCGGCGGGAATGAGGGTCTGGCCTGCCATGATTGATTACACCCGCTCGATGTCTTTGGTGCCGAACAGGCCGTAGGGCTTGATCATCAGGATAATGATGAGCGCATAGAACGGCGCGATCTCGTAGAGATTGCCCCAGTGCAGATATTCGCTGTCGAGAAAATGCGCGAAGTTTTCCAGCAGCCCGATGATGATGCCGCCGAGCACGGCGCCGCCGACGCTGTCGAGGCCGCCCAAAATCGCCGCCGGAAACACCTTGACGCCATAGGCGGAAAGCCCGGCCGAGACGCCGTTGACGACGGCCACCACCACGCCGGCGACGGCGGAGACGGTCGCCGAGATCGCCCAGGCCATCGCAAATACGCTTTTCACGGAGATGCCGAGCGACTGTGCAACCTGCTGGTTGAACGCGGTGGCGCGCATGGCGAGACCGTATTTGGAAAGGCGGAAGAACCACGCCATACCGATCATCATCGCCACCGAGACCGCAAGACTCATCAGATAGACGGTCTGCACCTGCAGTCCGAGGATGTTGACGTTCTGGGTCTGGAAGATGCGCGGGAACGGCTGCAAATTGACGCCGAATATCCACTTCATCAGCGCGGCAAATACCGTCGACAGCGCGATCGTCACCATGATCACGGAAATGATCGGTTCCCCGATCATCGGGCGCAGGATGACGATCTGGATCGCGATGCCGAACAGGAACATGAAGACCAGCGTGATCGGCATGCCCAGATAGAACGGCACCTGATACTTGGTGAGCAGCCACCAGCACACCCAGGCGCCGACCAGCAGCAATTCGCCTTGCGCGAAGTTCACGACCTGCGTCGCCTTGTAGATCAGCACGAACGACATCGCGACCACGCCATAGAGCGTGCCGACCACGAGGCCGTTGACCAGGAGTTGGATCAGAAGCTGGGTGTTCATGCGAAGTCACCGGACGTACAAGCTGTCATCGCCGGGCTTGACCCGGCGATCCATTGCTTAAAAAAGCGCTTCTTCGAAAGATGATGGATGCGCGGGTCAAGCCCGCGCATGACGATCAATTTTGCGGCGCTGCTGGCAGACATCGCCATCATTCCGCGGCCTCCGCCATCGGCGCATCATGGCCGAGATCGACCACCCGGAGCGTGGTGCGGATGCGCTGGGTGGTGCCGTCCTGGAAGCGGATCACGGTGTCGACGGGAATGTCGCTCTTGCCGCCGTAGATCGCGTCGATGATGTCGGCGTATTTCTCGTTGATGACGCTGCGGCGGACCTTTCGGGTGCGGGTCAGCTCGCCGTCGTCGGCGTCGAGTTCCTTGTAGAGCAGCAGGAAGCGCGAGATGCGTTGTGCCGGCGGCAGCGTGGCGTTGACGCCCTCGACCTCCTTGCGCAACAGCGCGTAGACCTCGGGGCGCGAGGAGAGGTCGGTATAGGTCGTGAACGAGATGCGGTTCTTCTCCGCCCATTTCGAGATGATCGAGTAACGGATGCAGATCATTGCCGCCAGCGTATCGCGGCCGGCGCCGAGCACGACCGTCTCGGCGATGTAGGGCGAGAACTTCAGCTTGTTCTCCAGATATTGCGGCGAGAAGCGCTCGCCGCGCGAGGTCTCGGCGAGATCCTTGATGCGGTCGATGACGACGAGCTGCTTGTCGTTGTTGAAATAGCCGGCGTCGCCGGAATGCATCCAGCCGTCTTTCATGTCGGCGGCCGAGGCTTCCGGATTCTTGTAGTAGCCGAGGAACATGTTGGGATGCCGCACGACGATTTCGCCGACGCCGTTGATGTCGGGGTTGTCGACGCGGAGCTCGATGTCGTCGGCCATCGGCACGCCCGTCGTATCCGGATCGACCTTGCCAAAGGGATGAAGTGTGTAGGCCCCCAACATTTCGGTCTGGCCGTAGAGCGTGCGCAACGGCACGCCCATCGCCTGGAAGAATTTGAAAGTATCCGGCCCGAGCGCGGCGCCGCCCGTCGCGGCCGAACGCAGCCGCGTGAAGCCGAGGCGGTCGCGCAGCGCGCGGAACAGCAACTGGTCGGCCAACATCGATCGCTTGCCCTGGGCCAGCGCCGAAAGCCCCGTCTTCATGCCGACGTCGAATAGCTTCTGTTTCAGCGGCGACGAGTCCATCACGCCGGCGCGCACGTCGGCGGCGATCGATTCCCAGAGCCGCGGCGCGAACAGCACGAAGGTCGGCGCGATCTCGCGGAAATCGTGCATCATGGTCTCGGGCTCTTCGACGAAGTTGACCTTCATCCGGCAGAGCAGCCCTTTGCCGAGCGCGTAGACCTGTTCCATGATCCACGGCAGCGGCAGCACCGAGACATATTCGTCGTCCGGCCCCTTCGGATCGAACGCCAGATAGGTCGCGCAATGTCGCAGCACGCGTCCAGCCGCCAGCATCGCCAGCTTGGGATTCGCCGTCGTGCCCGAAGTGGTGCAGAGGATGGCGACGTCCTCGCCCTGGGTCGCATCGACGAGGCGGTCATAGAGACCGGGCTCGCGCGCGGCGCGGTCGCGCCCCATCGTGGCGAGTTTCTCGGCTTCCATCAGGCGCGGATCGTCATATTTCCGCATGCCGCGCGGATCGGAATAGATGATGTGCTTGAGGTTGGGGGCACGGTCGGCGAGCGCGAGCAGCTTGTCGACCTGCTCCTCGTCTTCGGCGAACACCAGTTTCGCGTCGCCATAGCTGAGCAAATACGCTGCTTCCTCGTCCAGCACGTCGCGATAAAGGCCGAGGCTCATGGCGCCGATGGCATGCGTTGCGATTTCCGCCGCCACCCAGTCCGGGCGGTTGTCGCCGATGATGCCGATAACGTCGCCGTTCCCAAGACCCAGTTCGATCATGCCGAGCGCGAAATCATGCACACGCGTCTGGTAGTCGTTCCAGGTGAAGACGCGCCACAACCCGAGATCCTTTTCGCGCAACGCAATCTCGCGGCCGTGCTCCTTGGCATTGAGGCGCAACAGCTTTGGAAAGGTATCGGCCTGGGCGGCGCGTCCGGCGTAGTCCATCATGCCGCGCTCTCCCGTGGCGCCGGCGTATCGTCGGGATCGACCAGGACCTCATCCTCTTCGCCGAGATAGGCGCGCTTCACATGGGGATCGGCGAGCACGGACGCCGGGTCGCCCTCGGCGATCTTGCGGCCGAAATCCAGCACCATGACGCGGTGGGAGATGTCCATCACCACGCCCATGTCGTGCTCGATCATCATGACGGTCATGCCGAACTCTTCGTTGAGATCGACGATGTAGCGCGCCATGTCCTCCTTTTCCTCGAAGTTCATGCCGGCCATCGGCTCGTCGAGCAGAATCAGCTGCGGTTCCAGCGCCATGGCGCGGGCGAGCTCGACGCGCTTGCGCAGGCCGTAGGGCAGGGTGCCGGCGGTGGCCTTGCGCACCGACTGCAGGTCGAGGAAATCGATGATCTCCTCCACCTTGCGGCGATGCTCGAGTTCCTCGCGCCTGGCGCCGGTCAGCCAGTACAGCGAACCCGTGATGAAATTGTTCTTCAGCAGGTGGTGCCGCCCGACCATGATGTTGTCGAGCACGCTCATATGGTGGAACAGCGCCAGGTTCTGGAAGGTCCGGCCGATGCCCAGCCGGGGCCGCGCATTCGGATTGAGGCCGGTGATGTCCTTGCCGCGGTAGAACAGCTGGCCTTCGGTCGGCTTGTAGCGGCCGGAAATGCAATTGACGATGGAGGTCTTGCCGGCGCCGTTCGGGCCGATGATCGAGAACAATTCGCCCTCGTTCACGCCGAAGGAGACTTCGGTCAGGGCACGGACGCCACCGAAGCGCAGAGACACCCCGCGCACTTCCAACGTGTAAGCCACTCATTCCCTCCAGATACGGCGCTTGAGCAGCGCTCTTTATCTATCGTTTGCAATGCGCGATCCTACATCGGCGGTGAGGGGCAAGCCATCCGACTATCGGTAGCGGCCGATGCCCGCATCACGCGCGGTAGCGTCGCACCCCGCCGCGCCATGGGCGGCGCGTATCGAGGTGGCTCTCCTTAGGGCAATGCGATAGTTTGAAATGTCTTTTGCCTGACAATTGGTCGGGAAATTTCGCCTGATGGCACTCCTGTTGCAGTGCAGCACGAAAATCGAATGGGGACGCGACGGTCGATGCGATCATGATTGCTGCGGATTACCTCAAGCGCATCGCGGCCTGGTCGCGCGAACTGAACGAGCGGGAAATCGAGGCCGCCCGTGCCGGCATCGTCGAGAAATCTTACCGCGCCAACGAGCATATCTTCATGCGCGGCGATCGCTTCGACTATTGGACCGGCATCGTCACCGGCCTTGCCCGGATGAGTACCGTGTCGAGCGGGGGCAAGGCTGCGACGTTCGCTGGCCTCACGGCGGGCGCCTGGTTCGGCGAGGGCTCGGTGCTGAAGAGCGAGCCGCGCCGTTACGACGTCGTCGCGTTGCGCGATACCAGGCTAGCGCTGATGGATCGCAACACCTTCTTCTGGCTGTTCGAGAACAGCGTCGCGTTCAACCGCTTTCTGGTCCGGCAGCTCAATGAGCGGCTCGGCCAGTTCATCGGAGCGGTGGAACATGGCCGCACGCTCGACGCCACCGGCCGCGTCGCGCGCTCCATCGCCTCGCTGTTCAATCCGATTCTCTATCCGGACATGACGCGCCATCTCGAGATCACGCAGGAAGAAATCGGAGCGCTTTCGGGTATTTCGCGGCAGAATGCCAACCAGTGCCTGAAGCGGCTGGAGAAGGAAGGCTTGCTGCGGCTCGAATATGGCGGCGTCACCATCATCGAACTCGAACGCTTGCGTCACCATGGCGAATAGGCACCTAAGAGGCTGATTCCAAAGGGCTTTGGCGATAGACTCGGCGGGGGTCGAATGCTATGGCCTGCGCGAGGACGCATTTGGAGACGATATGGCGGCTCAGAATTCACAGCGGCGCGTGGCGCTGATCACCGGCGTCACCGGCCAGGACGGCGCCTATCTTGCCGAATATCTGCTCGGCCTTGGCTACACCGTCCACGGCGTCAAGCGGCGGTCGTCCTCGTTCAACACCGCCCGTATCGATCACCTCTACCAGGATCCGCATTCCCGCAACGTGCCGTTCCTGCTGCACTACGGCGACATGACCGACTCGACCAATTTGATCCGGCTGATGCAGCAGATCAGGCCGACCGAGATCTACAACCTCGCCGCCCAGAGCCATGTCGGCGTCAGCTTCGAAAGCCCGGAATACACCGCCAATGCCGACGCCATCGGCGTGCTGCGGCTGCTGGAGGCGATCCGGATTCTCGGCATGGAGAAGGAGACGCGGTTCTATCAGGCCTCGACCTCGGAACTGTACGGCCTGGTCCAGGAGGTGCCGCAGAAGGAGACCACGCCGTTCTACCCGCGCTCGCCCTACGGCGTCGCCAAGCTGTACGGCTACTGGATCACGGTCAATTACCGCGAGGCCTACGGCATGTTTGCCAGTAACGGCATCCTGTTCAACCATGAGAGCCCGATCCGCGGCGAGACCTTTGTCACCCGCAAGATCACGCGCAGCGTTGCCCGCATCGAGACTGGCCTGGAAGAGGCGCTCTATCTCGGCAATCTCGAAGCCAAGCGCGACTGGGGCCACGCGCGGGATTATGTCGAGGGCATGCACCGGATCTTGCAGGCGGATGCGCCCGATGATTTCGTGCTGGCGACCGGCGAGACCCGTTCGGTGCGCGAATTTGTCGAACTCGCATTCGCCGAAGTCGGCCGCCGCATCGAATGGCGCGGCCAGGGTGTCGACGAGACCGGCATCGACGGCAAGTCCGGCAAGACCGTGGTCAGGATCGATCCGGTCTACTTCCGGCCGACCGAGGTCGATCTTCTGATCGGCGATGCCAGCAAGGCGCGCGAGAAGCTCGGCTGGCAGCCCAGGACGTCGTTCGCCCAGCTGGTCAAGGAAATGGTCGCAAGCGATCTCGCTGACGCAAGGCGGGAGGTCGCCAATGGCAAGCCTTCCGTTTGAGCTGAAAGGCAAGACCGTCTACGTCGCCGGGCATCGCGGCATGGTCGGCTCGGCGCTGGTGCGCCGGCTGGCGGGGGAAAACGTCAAACTGCTGACGGCGACAAGGGACGACGCCGATCTGCGCGACCAGGCCGCGGTCAACCGCTGGTTCGCCGCCAAGCGCCCGCAGGTGGTGTTTCTGGCGGCGGCGAAAGTCGGCGGCATCGTCGCCAACAACACGCTGCGCGCCGAATTCCTCTACGACAATCTGGCGATTGCGACGAACGTGATCCATGCGGCGCACGTCCATGGCGCCGAGAAGCTGATGTTCCTGGGCTCGTCCTGCATCTACCCCAAGCTGGCGCCGCAGCCGTTGCGCGAGGACTCGATGCTGACCGGCCCGCTGGAGCCGACCAACGAGCCTTATGCAATTGCCAAAATCGCCGGGATCAAGATGGTGGAGGCCTATCGCAGCCAATACGGCGCCGACTTCATCAATGTGATGCCGACCAATCTTTACGGCCGCGGCGACAACTATCATCCCGAATACAGCCACGTCGTGGCCGCCCTGATCCGCCGTTTCCACGAGGCCAAGATGTCTGGCGCCAGCGAGGTCGTGGTCTGGGGCACCGGCACGCCGCGGCGCGAATTCCTCTATGTCGACGATCTGGCGGACGCCTGCATCCATTTGATGAAGACCTACTCCGGCGATGGACTGGTCAATATCGGCACCGGCGAGGACATCACGATCGCCGAATTCGCCCGCGTGGTCGCGGCGACCGTCGGCTATACCGGCGAGATCGGCTTCGACACGTCCCGGCCCGACGGCACCCCACGCAAGCTACTGGACGTCAGCCGGCTGGCCAAGCTTGGCTGGCGCGCCAGCACCTCGCTCGAGGAGGGCATCGGGCTCGCCTATCAGGCGTTCCTCAGCGAGACGAAGTGACGCGGTGAACCTTCCGCGTTCCGGCTGAGAATATCTGTCGGCTTCACGACGCCCCGCGGATAGGATGCGCGCACCCAGGTGGTCACAAGAACCGCCAGTGCGTCGGAGGAAGCATAATGAAATTTCAGCGTCGTCAATTCCTGCAACTCGCAGCCGGTGCGGCTGCGCTTCCGTTCGCATCTGGAAACGCGAGCGCGCAGGCCTATCCCGCGCGGCCGGTTCGCCTCGTCATCGGCTATACGCCGGG
The DNA here is from genome assembly GCF_036924595.1 of Bradyrhizobium algeriense. NCBI lineage: Bacteria > Pseudomonadati > Pseudomonadota > Alphaproteobacteria > Hyphomicrobiales > Nitrobacteraceae > Bradyrhizobium > Bradyrhizobium algeriense. The sequence continues at coordinate 1,651,839 of NZ_JAZHRV010000001.1, forward strand.
CGGCTCGGCGGACCTCACGGCGCGGCTGATGGGGCAGTGGCTGTCGGAAAAGCTCGGACAGTCCTTCGTCATCGAAAACCGGCCGGGCGGCGGCACCAATATCGCCACCGAGTCCGTGCTGCGCGCCACGCCTGATGGCTACACGCTGCTGCTGGTCGCGCCGGCTAACGCCATCAATGCCACGCTTTACGACAAGCTGCCCTTCGATTTCATGAAGGAGATGGAGCCGATCGCGGGCATCATTCGCTTTCCCAACGTCGTGGTCGTCCATCCCTCTTTGCCGATCAAGTCGATCCCCGAATTGATCGCCTACGCCAAGGCCAACCCGGGCAAGCTCAACATGGCGTCATCAGGCAACGGATCGACGATCCACATGTCAGGCGAACTGTTCAAGATGCTGACCGGGATCAACATGCAGCATGTGCCCTACCGTGGCGGCGCGCCGGCGCTTACCGACATGCTTTCCGGGCAGATGCAGGTGATGTTCGACAATCTTCCGACCTGCGCCGAGCACGTCAAATCCGGCAAGCTGCGCGGCCTTGCGATCACCAGCACGACACGATCGGAAGTGCTGCCGGATTTGCCGCCGGTCGCCGATTTCCTGCCCGGCTACGAGGCCAGCGCCTGGTATGGCCTCGCGGCGCCGAAAGGCACGCCGCCTGAAATCGTCGACCGGCTCAACAAGGCCGTCAATGAAATCCTCGCCGATCCGAAGGCCAAGGCTCGCTTCGCCGAGATCGGCGCGATCCTGTTGCCGGGTTCGGCCTCCGACTTCGGCAAGCTGGTGGCGGACGAAACCGAGAAATGGAGCAAGGTGGTCAAGTTCGCCGGCGCCAAGGTGGATTAGGGCATGAACCGATAAATTCAGTGGTCGGAGAAGGTCTGCTTTGGTGCGCATTCCGGACTAGAGTCGGACGTTGCGCCACTTCGCATTTGGGCCACCTTCGGACTCACGAACGGGGGCAAGCGAGCCCTTCATTCGTCTCGTTGAGGCCATTCTACGCGGTAGCTCACTATGCTCCTCGGGCTTAGCAACTCGAACCGTATAATATGAGTTGGCTTGGTAAGCATTTAGACCGGTACCGGTTGGATTAACTGCTGAATACTCGAATGCACCCCAGCACGCACCATCTTGCAACCGAAAGCGATCGCGTCAGCGAAGCTTGCGGCATCTGCGCTCCCATGGCTCTTGATCACGGTACCATTCAATCCGAGAAACATAGCCCCGTTTGGAGGACGCAGCTTGGTTCGCAGCATTGAAAAGCTACCTCTTGCCAATAGGTAGCCGACACGCGAGCTCCATGATGATCGCATTGCACCTTGCAAGGACTTCTGGATCAAACGTGCTGTTCCCTCCGCTGACTTCAGTGCAACATTCCCAGCAAACGCTTCGGTCACGACGACATCAACTCGACCTGACCCGATATCACAACCCTCAACAAAGCCGATGTAGTTTAGACCCGGTAGTTGAGTATCCCGCAACAATTGATCCGCGGCGTACGCGTGGTGCTGCCGGTCGAACTGGCTGAAGTAGGAACCCAACATCCCGACGGTCGGCCTATCGATCTTCAGCGCCGTGCGAGCCATGGCACCGCCCATAACCGCAAGATTGAAGAGATGCTCGGCGTCAGCTCCGATGGAAGCGCCGAGATCGAGAACGACAGTTTCCCCTTTTAGGGAAGGCCACAATGCGGCCAGCGCCGGCCTGGCGATGCCATCCGTTGTGCGAAGTTTGATTTTGGCCAACGCCATCAGCGCTCCCGTGTTTCCGGCCGAGATCGCAAAATCTGCTTCCTTTCTTTTGATCGCGTCGATTGCGAGCGCCATTGAGGATTTTGAGCGACCATGACGGAGAGCCTCGGCCGGTTTCTGGTCCATCCTGATGACAACTTCGGAATGTACGATCCGCGTAAGGCGATGAAGCTGTGGTCGCGTTGTTATCAGCGGTTCTACCGTAGCAAGGTCGCCGAACGCCAAGAATTCCACATTTGACAAGCGCTTAAGTGACAGCTCCGCTCCAGCTAAAGCAACGGGCGCCCCAAAATCCCCGCCCATGCAATCGAGCGCTATACGGATCTTTTCAGGCATCGGTCCGTCCAAATTGCGTTAAGTCCCGCTAGCTGTCTATAGCGCGAGTGAGACCAGTTTGCACCTGGAAGACAAGTCCTAGCTTCTCGCCACCGTGCGCGGCGGATTTTTGCCGAGCGCCGCCGCCATCGCCGAGATCAGCGGCCGCATGAAGAAGGCGTCCTCCGCCGGATAGATATCGGTGCGCAGGCCGTGGGATTTGAGTTCATCGGATACCGCCGGTCCGACCGAGGCGATTGGCGTGCGGTCGAGCCCGTCGCGCAGCCGATCCTCGCAACCGCGCGCCCGCGCCACCTCGATGAGACGGCGCACCTGGCCGAGATTGGTCAGCGCGATCGCGTCGATGCGGCCTGCCGCCATCTCGTCGATCGCGGCGATGATGTTGGCGTCGGCGGCCTGCGCATCATAGACATAGGGCAGCACGGTATCGACCTCGGCGCCTTGCGCCTTGATCGCGCCGATCAGGACGCTGTGATCCTTGTCCGGGTAGAGCTGCAGGCCGAGGCGATGGCCGCCAAGATCGAGGCGCGACAGCATCTCGGCGACGCCTTCGGAGGTCGGCTTTTCCGTCGTCATCTGCGGTTCCAGCCCGATTTCGCGCAGCGCCTTGCCCGGCTTGGGGCCACGGGCGAATTTGCGTGCGTTGCTGAGGGCGGCAATGAATTCCTGTTCGACGCCCATGCGCCGGACGACCTTCATCAGCCGGCGCAGGCCTTCGCCCGTCATCAGCACGACGTCGTCGAAGGGCCTTTCAATGCACCGCCCGATCCAGGCTTCGACCGGCGCCGGGTCCGGCGCGTCGTGGATGGTGAACATCGGACATTGCAGCACGTCGGCGCCCTGCTCGGTGAGCAGGCGGGAAAACTGCGCTTCCTCGCGCGTTTCCAGGATCAGGATGCGGTAACCGTTCAATCTGTCTGCCATGATCTCGCTCCAACGCTTTTGCTTCGCGCTTTGTTCATCCTGCCCCCGGTTTCGGGATTGGCGCAAGCGTATGCGCGGTGATAGAGCAGGGCCGCCATCGCAGCTTCACCCTTTTGCCTGAATTGTAGTCAGCTTCGCCATGCCCGATCACCAGTTCGTCCTGACCCTGTCCTGCCCGGATCGCCCCGGCATCGTTTCCGCGGTGTCGACCTTTCTCGCCCATAACGGACAGAACATCCTGGACGCCCAGCAGTTCGACGACATCGAAACCGGAAAATTCTTCATGCGGGTGGTGTTCACCGCGGCCGATCTCGCGGTCGAATTGACGGCCCTGCAAACCGGCTTCACCGCGATCGCCGACCGCTTTGCCATGGACTGGCAAATGCGCGACCGCGCCAGCCGCCGCCGGGTGATGCTGCTGGTCTCCAAGTCCGATCATTGCTTGGTCGATATCCTCTATCGCTGGCGCACCGGCGAACTCGAGATGATCCCAACCGCTGTTGTTTCCAACCACCCGCGCGAGACCTACGGCAATCTCGATTTCGGCGAGATCCCGTTCCACTACATGCCGGTGACGAAGGAAACCAGGCGCGAGCAGGAAGAGGCGGTTTGGAAACTGGTTCAGGACACCAAGACCGATCTCGTGGTGCTGGCGCGCTACATGCAGATACTGTCGGACGAGATGTCGGCAAAATTGTCGGGGCGCTGTATCAACATCCACCACTCGTTCCTGCCGGGCTTCAAGGGCGCGCGGCCCTATCACCAGGCGCATGAGCGCGGCGTCAAGCTGATCGGCGCCACCGCGCATTACGTCACGCGCGACCTCGACGAAGGCCCGATCATCGACCAGGACGTCGAGCGCATCAGCCACCGCGATACGCCGGAAGATCTCTCGCGCAAGGGCCGCGACATCGAGCGCCGCGTGCTGGCGCGCGCCATGCGCCATCATCTCGAGGATCGCGTGATCCTCAATGGCCGCAAGACCGTAGTGTTCATGGATTAGCGAGCTGCGTCCTGCGATGAGGGCGCGGGCTTTGCTTCCTCGCCCCGTTCGGATGCCGGCAGCAGGCGCTTTCGCTCGCGCTCCCGCATGTACTCGTCGTATTTCGCGGTCCCGGGACGCGGCGGCGCGTCCGCGGGCATGCCGCCGATCGCCGCCGGAATGGCGTCGCTCACTCCGGCGGCCAGCTTCTCGTTGATCGTTCCGCAACCGACCATGCCGCAGCCCGCGAGGGCAACGGTGATGATCGTGACAATATGGCGCGCGCTGGTCGGCATTGGCAGAAGGTACAGTCTGACCCTTTAAGGATGATGGATTTAGGGCGGCGCTGCCCTTCAGGAAGCCAGCAAGGCCGCTTCTTTGTTGACAGGACCATTTCATTTGTACAATCGTACAAAGAGGTGATCGCGCTTGGGAGACGTCGGGCAGCAATATCGGATCATATTATAATACCGTCGCGTATTTTCACGACAGTTCCCGTTGCCCCGGCAACTTTCGCCGCGGCTCGCCAATGGTCCGATTGACAAAAGGGCGGCCAAGGACGCCATGTTGCCGCGCTACCCGGCCGAAAAATCTGGGTTATGGTGGAGATCAAGGGCCGGGGACTCGGTTCGAGGACACAAGGCCGATCAGGGGGAAATGTTCATGTCTATTCGCAGTCACATGTTGCTGGCCACAGGCGCCGTCGCGGCAATGCTGGCGTTCGCGCCGGCTCACGCCCAGGAGACCGTCAAGATCGGCCTGATCCTGCCGATGACCGGCGGCCAGGCATCGACCGGCAAGCAGATCGACAACGCGGTCAAGCTCTACATGCAGCAGAACGGCGATACCGTCGCCGGCAAGAAGATCGAAGTCATCCTGAAGGACGACGCGGCGGTTCCCGACAACACCAAGCGCCTCGCGCAGGAACTGATCGTCAACGACAAGGTCAATTTCATCGCGGGTTTTGGCGTGACGCCCGCTGCACTCGCGGCGGCGCCGCTGGCGACGCAGGCCAAGGTTCCGGAAATCGTGATGGCGGCGGGCACCTCGATCATCACCGAGCGTTCGCCCTATATCGTGCGCACCTCCTTCACGCTGGCGCAGTCGTCGACCATCATCGGTGACTGGGCCGCCAAGAACGGCATCAAGAAGGTGGCGACGCTGACCTCCGACTATGCGCCCGGCAACGACGCCTTGAACTTCTTCAAGCAGAACTTCACCGCCGGTGGCGGCGAGATCGTGGAAGAGGTGAAGGTGCCGCTGCAAAACCCTGATTTTGCTCCGTTCCTGCAGCGCATGAAGGATTCCAAGCCTGACGCCGTGTTCGTGTTCGTGCCGGCGGGACAGGGCGGCAACTTCATGAAGCAGTATGCCGAGCGCGGGCTCGACAAGTCGGGCATCAAGGTGATCGGTCCCGGCGACGTGATGGACGACGATCTGCTCAACGGCATGGGCGATGCGGCGCTCGGCACCGTCACCGCGCATCTCTATTCTGCGGCGCATCCCTCGGCGGCAAATAAGGAATTCGTCGCCGCCTACAAGAAGGCCTTCGGCTCGCGCCCGGGCTTCATGGCGGTCGGCGGCTATGACGGCATCCGCCTGATCTACGAGGCGCTAAAGAAGACCGGCGGCAAGACCGACGGCGATGCGCTGATCGCGGCGATGAAGGGCATGAAGTGGGAAAGCCCGCGCGGCCCGATCTCGATCGATCCGGAAACCCGCGACATCGTGCAGAACATCTACATCCGCAAGGTCGAGAAGGTCGACGGCGAACTCTACAACGTCGAATTCGCGACCTTCGAGGCGGTGAAGGATTCCGGCAAGACGAAGAAGTGACGGCGAAGCCGTCATCCCGGGGCGTGCGTCAGCGCGAACTATGGTGCGCAATTGCGCACCTGAGGATCTCGAGATTCCCCGGTGCGCAATTGCGCACCTGGGGTCTGGTCCTTCGGACCATCCCGGAATGACGAGTCCCACGTAGAGGCTCAACCTTATCCATGACCACGCTCTTCACCATCCTGTTCGACGGTGTCGCCTACGGCATGCTGCTGTTCGTGCTCGCTTGCGGGCTGGCGGTGACGCTGGGGCTGATGAATTTCGTCAACCTTGCCCATGGCGCCTTCGCCATGACCGGCGGCTATATCTGCGCGGTATTGGTCAACAATTCCGGCTGGCCGTTCTTCACGGCGCTTCCGCTCGCCTTTGTCTCGGCCGCCGCGATAGGTGTGTTATTGGAGCGAACGCTCTACCGCCACCTCTACACCCGCAGCCATCTCGATCAGGTGCTGTTCACGATCGGCCTGACCTTTATGTCGGTGGCGGCGGTCGACTACATCATGGGATCGTCGCGGATCTTCATCAAGCTGCCGGCGGCGCTCGAGGGCCAGTTTGATTTCTTCGGCGTCGGCATCGGCCGCTACCGGCTGATGATCATCGTGATCTGCGGCCTGCTCACAGTGGCGCTGCAATTGATCCTGGCGAAGACCCGCTTCGGCAGCCGCCTGCGCGCGGCCGTCGACGATCCCCGCGCGGCAAGCGGCCTCGGCATCAACGTGCCGCAGGTCTTTGCCTTCACCTTCGCTTTCGGCTGCGGCCTTGCCGGCCTCGGCGGGGCGCTCAGCGCCGAGATCCTCGGGCTTGATCCGTATTTTCCGCTAAAATTCATGATCTACTTTTTGATCGTGGTCACCGTCGGCGGCTCCTCCAGCATCACCGGGCCGTTCCTCGCGTCGCTATTGCTCGGCATCGGCGACGTCGCCGGCAAGTACTACGTGCCCAAGATGGGCCCGTTCGTCATCTACACCATCATGATCGTGATCCTGATCTGGCGTCCGAACGGCCTGTTCGGCCGCACCGCCACGCGATGAGCCCGCGATGACCGCAGTAACCGACGTCTCATCCCATGCCATCGCCCGCGCCCGCTGGCGCCCCGCCGAAATCGCATTCTGGATTCTCGCGGCATCCTGCGCGTTCCTGTTTCCCTCCCGCTATCTGATCATGACCGACATCGTGCGGCTGGCGTTGTTCACGCTGTCGCTCGATCTGATCCTCGGCTATGCCGGCATCGTCTCGCTGGGGCACGCCGCCTTCTTCGGCGTCGGGGCCTATTCGGCGGGGCTATTGGCTCTGCACGGCATCATCAACGAGCCGGTGATCGCGCTTGTCGCGGCCGGCCTGATCGCGACCGTGCTCGGCTTTCTCACGAGTTTCCTCGTCATCCGCGGCGTCGACCTGACCCGGCTGATGGTGACGCTTGGCATCGCGCTGCTGCTGGAGGCGCTGGCGGAACGGTTCTCCAACATCACCGGCGGCACCGACGGGCTGCAGGGCATCGAGATGCAGCCGATCCTCGGCCTGTTTGCGTTCGACATGTTCGGCAAGACCGGCTTCTTCTACTCGCTGATCGTGCTGTTCCTGCTGTTTCTGCTGGCGCGGCGGATCGTGAACTCACCGTTCGGCCTGTCGCTGCGCGCGATCAAGAACAATCCGCTGCGGGCGTCCGCGATCGGCGTACCCGTCAACCGCCGCCTGATCGCAATCTATACAGTGGCGGCGTTCTATGCCGGCATCGCAGGGGCGCTGTTTACCCAGACCACGGCATTGGCCTCGCTCGACGTGTTCGCGTTCGAGCGCTCAGCCGATCTGATGCTGGTGCTCGTCATCGGCGGCACCGGCTATCTCTATGGCGGGCTGATCGGCGCGGTCGTGTTCAAGATGCTGCAGGAGCTGTTCCAGACCATTACGCCGCAATACTGGATGTTCTGGATCGGGCTCGTTCTGGTCGTGATCGTGCTGGTGGGCCGCGAGCGCATCCATCGCTGGGTGCTTTGGGGACCGAACCTGTTGATCCGCCAGGTCTTCGGCCGCAAGGCCGTCGTGGCCGTTCCCGAAAGCGATGCGCCATGACGATCGCGCTGGAAACCAAGGGACTGGAGAAATCCTTCGGCGGCTTGAAGGTTACGCGCGATCTGTCGCTGCAGGTGGAGCAGGGCGCCCGCCACGCCCTGATCGGGCCGAACGGCGCCGGCAAGACCACCGTCATCAATCTCCTGACTGGCGTGCTCAAGCCCAATGGAGGGCGGATCCTGCTCGAAGGCAACGACATCACCGATCTGCCGGTCCACGCCCGGGTGCTGCGCGGGCTGTCGCGCACCTTCCAGATCAATCAGCTCTATGCCGACCTGACCCCACTCGAGACGATCGGGCTTGCGGTTTCAGAACGGCTCGGCCGCGGCGGCGACTGGTGGCGGCGGATGGGCACGCGCGCCGATGTCAACGAGGAGATAGCAGAAACGCTCGGGCGCTTTCATCTGCTCGACGTGATGAACGAACTGACCGCGACGCTTCCTTACGGCAAACAGCGTCTGCTCGAAATCGCGGTCGCGATCGCGACCAAGCCCCGCGTGCTGCTGCTCGACGAGCCCGCCGCCGGCGTACCCGAGAGCGAACGCCACGATATCCTGGCGGCGGTCGCCGCGCTGCCGCGCGACGTCACCGTGCTGCTGATCGAACACGACATGGATCTGGTGTTCTCGTTCGCCGACCGCATTTCCGTCCTCGTCAACGGCGCCATGCTGGTGGAGGGACCGCCCGACGAGGTGGCCAGGGATCCGCAGGTTAAGGCGGTCTATCTCGGTGAGGCCGCCGATGTCTGATCTTCTCGCCATCGATGCCTTGCGCGCCGGCTACGGCGAGGCGGTCGTGCTGCCCTCGATGTCGCTGACGCTGGGCGAAGGCCAGGTGCTGGCGCTGCTCGGCCGCAACGGCACCGGCAAAACCACGCTGATCAATTCGATCGTCGGCATCACCCGCCGCTTCGGCGGAAACCTTGCGCTTGGCGGGGTGGACATCACGGCGATGCGGCCGGACCAGCGGGCGCGGGCGGGGATCGGCTGGGTGCCGCAGGAGCGCAATATTTTCCGCTCGCTGACGGTCGAGGAAAACATGACCGCGGTGGCCCAGCCCGGCCCCTGGACCGTGGACAAGGTTTACGAAATGTTTCCGCGGCTGAAGGAACGCCGCAGCAATTTCGGCAACCAGCTCTCCGGCGGCGAGCAGCAGATGCTGGCGATCGGCCGCGCGCTGACCCTCAATCCCAAGGTTTTGCTGCTCGACGAGCCGACCGAGGGCCTGGCGCCGATCATTGTCGAGGAACTGCTCCGGGCGCTCGGCACCATCACCCGTTCGGGGGGCATCTGTTCGATCATCGTCGAGCAGAATGCGCAAAAGATTCTGGGGCTGGCCGATCGGGTTGTGATATTGGAACGCGGCGCAATCGTGCATGATGCGCCAAGCCACGCGTTGAAGGCCGATCCCGCGGTGCTCGAACGCTATCTCGGCGTCGCCGGCGCCGCCGCGCACTAGATTTAGGGAGTGAAGACCATGCAGAGAACAAAGCCCCCGTTCCGCGCCGACGAGGTCGGCAGCCTGTTGCGGCCACCGCGCATCAAGGAAGCGCGTGCCAAGCTGGAGAAGGGCGAGATCACGGCGGAGGATTTGCGCAAGGCCGAGGACCTCGAGATCGAAAAGGTCGTGCACAAGCAGGCTTCCATCGGCCTGAAGCTCGCGACCGACGGCGAGTTCCGCCGCTCCTGGTGGCATTTCGATTTTCTGGCCAAGCTCACCGGCTGCGAGCTCTTCCACCCCGAGACCGGTATTCAGTTCGCGGGCGTCGAGACCCGCCATGACGCCGTCCGCGTGATCGGCAAGCTCGATTTCCCGGACGACCATCCGATGCTGGATCATTTCCGCTTCCTGAAGAAGCATGCCGACACCGCGCACGTCACGGCGAAGATGACGATCCCGTCGCCCGCCGTGCTGCATTTCCGTGGCGGCCGCAAGTCGATCTCGAAGGAGGTCTATCCTGATCTGGAGGAGTTCTTTCTCGATCTCGGCAAGACCTATCGCAAGGCGGTGAAGGCATTCTACGACGCCGGCTGCCGCTACCTGCAGTTCGACGACACCGTGTGGGCCTATCTCTGCTCGCAGGAAGAGTTGCAGAAGGCGCGCGAGCGCGGCGACAATCCCGATGGCCTGCAGGAAATCTACGCGCGCGTCATCAATTATGCGCTGGCCGAGCGTCCGGCCGACATGGTGGTCACCACGCATGTCTGCCGCGGCAATTTCCGCTCGACCTGGATCTCGTCCGGCGGCTACGAGCCGGTGGCCGAGACCATGCTGGCCGGCACCAATTACGACGGCTATTTCCTCGAATATGATTCCGACCGCGCCGGTGGCTTCGAGCCGCTGCGCTATTTGCCGAAGGGCAACAAGGTGGTCGTGGTCGGCGTCATTACGTCGAAATTCGGCGAACTGGAGAAGAAGGACGACATCAAGCGCCGCCTCGAAGAGGCCGCCAAATTCGCGCCGCTCGACCAGCTCGCAGTGTCGCCGCAATGCGGATTTGCCTCGACCGAGGAAGGCAACATCCTGTCCGAGGAAGAGCAATGGGCCAAGCTCAGCCTAGCGGTGGAAGTCGCGAACGAGGTGTGGGGGAAGTAAGCGCTTCTCCATCGTTGCGCGACGGCGGGAGGGATTTCGTAACGCCAACCCGTGACGTCATCATTATCGGTGCGGGCCCCGCGGGGCTGGCTTGCGCCGTGACGATGCGCGCGGCGGGGCTTGACGTCATGGTGCTGGAGAAGGCCGGCCAGGTCGGCGCGGTATGGCGGCGGCATTACGACCGGCTTCACCTGCACACCGACCGCAACCATTCCGGCCTGCCCGGGATGCCGATGCCGCCGGACTATCCGGCCTATCCGTCGCGAGCGCAGATGGTCTCCTACCTCGAAAGCTACGCCGCCCGCTTTCAGATCAAGCCGGTTTTCAACACCAAGGTGGCGCGGCTGCGGCGTGATGGCGCGCGATGGCTTGCCGACACGTCACTTGATGCGATTTCGGCGCCGGTCGTGGTGGTGGCGACCGGCATTGCGGACGCGCCCCACCGTCCGTCCTGGCCGGGATTGGATATCTATTCGGGCGCCGTTATTCATAGCAGCCGCTATCGAAATCCCGAGACGTATTCCGGCCAGCGCGTGCTCGTCATCGGCTTCGGCAATTCCGGCGGCGAGATCGCGCTCGATCTCGCCAACAGCGGCGTCGATGTCGCCTTGGCCGTTCGCAGTCCGGTCCAGATCATTCCGCGCGATCTGCTCGGCTTTCCGATTCTGTCGTGGGCGATCCTGTACCGGCGGCTGCCCGCGCGTCTCGTCGATTTTATCAATGCGCCGGTGCTGCGGCTGGCGGTGGGAAATTTCGAGAAGCTCGGGCTGCGGCGTGCCGCGAAGGGACCGCGCCAGATGATCGAAGAGGACGGACGCGTGCCTCTGATCGATATCGGCACGCTCGCCAAAATCAGGGACGGCGCGATCAAGGTGCGCGGCGGTGTCGATCACTTCACGGCCAACGGTGCCGTATTCACCGATGCAAGCGCCGAGGAATTCCACGCCGTCATTCTCGCAACCGGCTTCCGTCCCGATCTGCGCCGGCTGGTGCCTGATGTCGAGGGCGTGTTCGATGACCATGGCATGCCGCTGGTCACGGGCGGGGCGACCAATGCGCCGGGACTCTACTTCTGCGGCCAGATCACGGTGCCGACCGGGCAGTTGCGCGAAATCGGCATCGAGGCACAGCGGATCGCGCAGGCGGCGAAGACTTATGTGGCGCGTGCGGCCTGATCACTTCTCCGCCAGATAGACCTCGCCGGGCAGCGACGAGTTCGACCACGGCATGGCTTCGCGATCTCGCCGTATGTAACGCGCGAGGTTTGCAACGAGATTGTCAGGGTGTCTAGACTGCGTCGGCCTCAAAAATGCTAACTGGAGACGTGGTCGGTACAACCCTCGCGAGCTTGAATTGAGTCTCGGACAGGAGCCTTGCAAATTCGCTGCGAGTACGCTCCCGACCTCCCGGCGTCATCACCAACATCTCGAGGTCAAGCAAAAGCGCTTCGGCCGTTTGCCCGGGCTCTCCGACCTCGGGCAGCTCTCGCTCGATAATTAGCAGCTTAGCTCCGGCGGTCATGGCCCTCCTGCAGTTGGCAAGGATCGCCGTTGCGCGCATGTCGTCCCAATCGTGGATCACCGTTTTCAAGAGGTAAGTGTTGCCCCCAGCAGGAACACTCTCGAAAAAACTACCACCCATGGTCTGTGCCCGATCCATCACCCCATTGTCGGTGAAGACACTTCGCGCATGCGCAACCACATGCGGCAGATCGAATAGGATTCCTCTCAGCAAGGAATTGGCCGTTAGCACTGCCGCCAGCAATTCGCCCGTGCCACCTCCAACATCGACTACGACACCGGCCTGTGAGAAATCAAAAGCGCCAACAATTGCTGTTACCTGTGCAGCAGATGTGGCCCGCATTGCCTGATCGTGAATTTCCGATTCTTCCGGGTGAGCGGCATAGAAGTCGAACAGGCTCATTCCGAGAGTTCGCTCGGCTCCACCGCCGCCGGCGCGCACCGTCCCGAGCAGATCGGACCAACAGCTCCAGCGCACCTCACCCACAGAGAATAGCACAGCTGCCCGGTATGAACCCGGAACGTCGCTGCGCAGCAGCTCAGCCGTGGAATTCAGTGAAAACCTACCCGTAGGGGACTCGGCAAACACATCGAGCGAACACAGAGCCCGCATCACGCGGCCAAGCGCAGCCGCATCTACCTCCGTGGCTTTCGACAGCTCTTCGGCATCCAGAGGCCCCTGTGCCAAATGATCCGCAACATTCAGCTTGGCTGCAACGTAAAGGGCCTGCGACGCACGCAAGCCGAACGCGATCTGACGAAGTGCAGCCGCAGCTTGAGCCCGTGGTTGGAGTGGCATGTAGTCCTCGCTCAGTCCGACGTGTAAACTACTGCTGCGATTTGTATCCGGATGCCTTGACAATCGGCCCCCAGCGCTCGAAATCGGCGAGTTGAATCTTTTTGAGCTCAGCCGACGTCGTCGCGGTCGGTTCAAATCCGACCGCGAGGATTTTCGTGTGTACGTCCGGGAGACGTATTATCGCGATGATCTCATTTTGCAGCCGCTCGATGAGTTCAGCGGGCGTGCGCGCCGGGGCGTAGAACGCAAACCATCCCGGCACTTCAACGTCGATACCGTTTTCCCTGAGCGTTGGGACATCCGGCAAGATCATGGATCGTGAGCTGCCCGTCGTCGCCAGGATGCGGATGCTGCCGCTTTTGTGGAGTTCGATCAATTCTGCGGGCGATGATACAAATACCGCGATCCGGCCCGACAACAGGTCCGGAAGGGCTGCCGGCGTTCCGCGATAGGCGACGTGGCGAAAATCAAGGCCGCCGAGCCGGCCAAACTCCATGCCCGCGAAATGAGGGAAAGTGCCGGCCCCTGGCGAGCCATATATCGCCTTGTCGGGGTTGGCCTTGAGCCAAACCAGAAGCTCCTTGACCGATTGGGCCGGGACGTTGCTGCTGATCGCCAGCGCCTGATCAAACCTGACAACCTGGGAGATCGGAACAAAGTCGGCCGCCGGATCGTAGCCGAGATCCGGGTAGAGGTGCGGTTGCAAGGTCAATTGGGATGAACCTGCAAACAAAAGCGTTGATCCGTCGGGCGGCGCATCTTTCACGGCCAGCGCGCCGATGCGGCCGCTGGCACCGACCTTGTTCTCAACGATAACAGGCCTGCCGAGGGAGTTTTGCAGATGCTCGGCGACCAGCCGCGAGACGGCGTCGGCCGAGCCGCCAGCCGAGAAGGGAAAGACGATCTTGAGAGCCTGCTCGGCAGCGAAGCAGCCCGCGGCCGGGAAAGCCATCGACGCCAGTCCGGCCAGGATAACACTACGTAGAAGCGAGCGCATTGAACCCTCCCGCAATTAGGTTGAGCGATGTAGGCTCCGGCCGGATCCACGACGACACGATCACCTAAAACTGCTATAAAGAGAAGTCGTATTTGGCTATCGGGCTATAACTCTAGGGAATGTCATGGTGTGGGATGACCGGATCGGGCGCCGCCTGAGGCTGAAGGACCTCCACACGCTTCAAACGATCGCGGAAGTCGGCAGCATGGCCAAGGCCGCAAATTTGTTAGCCCTGTCGCAACCGGCGATCTCGAAGGCAATTGCGGACATGGAGCATGTGGTCGGAGCATCGCTGCTTGAGCGCGGTTCGCGAGGTGTCGAACTGACAGAGAGCGGACGCATTCTGGTGGCGCGTGGTCGCGTTATCTTTGATGAGCTCCGGGAGGGCTTGAAAGACATCGAGGCGCTTGCGGACCCCACCCGCGGCAATCTGAGAATTGGAATAGCCGACCCCCTAACGGTTGTCGTCTCCGAGATCATTGCGCAACTATCTTCGGAGTATCCTCGGATCACCTATCAGGTTACGATCAGCGATGCGACGACGACGCTCCGTCAGTTGCGCGACCGCGAACTTGACGTTGTGCTGACACGGTGGAATCCGGAAACAACCCCGGATGATCTTTCTTTCGAGGTCCTGTTCCATTCACCGCTCACGGTCCTCGCCAACAAAAACAATCCGCTGGTGAAGCGGAAAAAGCTGAACTTGAAAGACTTGATGGGAGAACGGTGGACGCTGTCACCGCCGGACTCGTATCTGGGGCGCATCGTAGCCGATGTGTTCCGCCGCAAGAATCTCGAACTGCCACGTTCTATCGTCACCACGATCTCGATCCATATGAGGGTAGACCTACTGGCATCAGGAGATTTCATCTCGGTGCTGCCAACGTATATCCTCCGGCACCAGGGTAACGGCACCTGGTTGCGCGCGCTCGACGTCGATCTGGGAGAGGGCGGGCCAATAGCGGCCATTACGCTGAAGAAGCGTCACCCGACAGGTGCCCTCAAGCTCTTTCAAGAGACGAGCCGTAAGGTTTGCAAAGCAATCGCAACTTCGCTTGGAGAACCGTAATTTCTTGCGCGACGAACGTCCGCCTATGGCACTTTTCGAACCACACGCGATGTCTAACTTGAGTTCGGAAGGCGCACCTCAGGCCTGAGGCAATCTCACTTCTCCGCCAGATAAACCTCACCCAGCAGCGACGAATTCGACCACGGCACCTGCTTGCCTTTGGTTGCGGCGACGACCTCCGCGCGGACCCGCGTCAGCATCTGCTGCACCTCTAACCCCGGCGTGCCGATGTGGCGCGTCAGCGCGGCCGAGAACGGGCTGTTGGCGCCTTCGCCGTCGAGCGCGACCTGTCCGGGCGCCGTTGCGAATGCGATCAGCGTGCCCGCACCTAACGTCGCACCGGCGCCGAGGGCGGCCGGCACGGCGAGTCCCGATCCGGCCTCGATGTCACGGGCCGGGCCGGCAGAAGCCAGCTTCGGCGCCATCGGGTTGTTGCGGCAGGCATCGAGGATCAGGATGTTGGTCCGGACCTGGTCGTCGAGGCCGGCCATGATGGTATCCATGTCCATCATCGCTTCCGTCATGCCGCTGCCGGCCTGAAACTGGATATCGATCGGCGCCAGGTAATTGCGGCCGTCGATCTGTACGCCGTGACCGGCGTAGTAGACCACCGCCACCTGCGCCCGTGCGGCATAGCGCAGGAAGTCGCGGATGGTCGCCTGCATCGCCGTGCGGTCGAGGTCGGCGCCTTCGGTCACCACGAATCCGATGTCGCGCAGGCTTTTTGCCATCGCGCGCGCATCGTTGGTCGGATTGGGTAGCGCCCTGACACGCGCATAGGCGCCGTTGCCGATCACCAGCGCAACGCGCCTGCTGGTTTCCCTGCCGGTCTCTGCGCGCTGGCGCTGCTCGGCTGCGGGGTGCGGGCTCGCTGCGCCCACCGGCGAAGCCGGCGCGGCTTTGCTGGCGGACGGCGCCGGTGCTGCAGGTGTATTTCGCGGCGCCGGCGGCACCGTCTCTGACAATAGCGACAGGCGAACCTTTGCGGTGGCCTGGTTTGCCTTGCTGCCGGCGTCGGAGGGCTTGCCTTCGAGCGCCGCGGCGTAATCCTGCCTGGCGCGGTCGAAATCGCCCTTGGCCTCATAGGCGAGCGCGCGATGGCTATAGGCCGAGATCAGAACACTGCCGGGCGGCGTCATGATATTGACTGGCGCCTTGGCCTTGGCGAGCCGGATCGCTTCGGTCGTATCGGCGATGGCGCGATCGAGATCGCCCTTGGCGCGCCAGATCACCGCGCGGCTGGTCAACGGCTGCGGCAATTCCGGGTCGAGCCGGATCGCCTCGTTGATGTCGGCCAGCGCGCCATCGAGATCGCCGAGCGCGCGTTTCGAGGTACCGCGGTTCTGCCAGGAAAAGGCCGACGGCGGGCCGAGCTTGATCGCTTGATCGTAGTCGGCGATCGCCTTGGCGTATTCGCCCTTGGAGCGCCAGGCGTTGCCGCGGTTGTGAAAGATGATGCCGCTCGGCGGCCCGATCCGCAGCGCGTCGTTGAAATCTGATATCGCGATGTCGTAGTCGCCCTTGTCGTAATAGGCCGAGCCACGCAGATTGTAGGCGGCGACGCTTGCGTGCAGGCGGATCGCCTCGCCGGCGTCCGCGATCACCTGCGTGTAATCGCCTTTCTTGTTCCAGCCGACCGCGCGCCAGAAATAGATGGTCGCGAGGTTCTCGCCGGTAAACACTTTCAGCGCGATGATCTTGTTGCAGGCGTTGATCTGCTGATCGGCCGGCGTGGTGTCGGTGGAGCAGAGCGGCCCAAGTTGCGCGCGCGATTGGGCGAGGGAGGGCGCCGGCCAAAGCGCGGCGAGCAGGGTAAGTGTCAGGATTGCGCGGCGCATCAGGTCCCCGTGATTGGCGGTCGCGAATAGCGGATAGCGCTTTGTTGCTCCCCGCGGAGCGGGGGTTCAAGGCCGGCCGCGCTACATTGTCGGCCGCCGACAGTAGGGGGTTTCTTTTGGTGGGCAGGGCGTGGTAGGATGCTGCCGTCACTTCGTGTTGCCCACCGATATTTCCCAATACTCCCGCCTAATGAAGAACGATCAAATTCTCAGCCAGATCACCGACTTCTGCCGCCACTCCGACATGGCGGAGACGACGTTTGGCCGCCGGTCGGTCAACGACGGCAAGCTGGTTCATCGGCTGCGCGAGGGCAAACGCATCACCATCGATACGCTGGATCGCATCCAGGCCTATATCGCGGCGTCCACCGGCACCCTCCCGCCGCCGCGCGGGCTCGAGGTGCCGCCGGAGAAGCGTGATCCGCGGGGCAATTTCCGCTTTTTCGAGAACCGCCAGAAATACCTGCTGTTCGTCCATACCTGCAGCGAGAAGCGGGTGATTGCCGAGCGGGTGGCGCTGGAGCTTTCCAGCCTGCACCCGCGCCCGCCGGCGCTGCGGGTATTCGACGCCGGTGTTGGCGACGGCACGGTGCTGGCGCGGGTGATGCGCTCGATGCACGGCCGCTTCCCCCACATGCCGTTCTACATCGCCGGCAAGGAGTTGAGCCTCGAGGACGTCCGCCTGACGCTCGACAAGGTGCCGGACCGGCTGTTCGAGCACCCGGCGACCGTCGTCGTCCTGACCAACATGCATTATGCCGAGGCACCCTGGCTGACGCCGGCCTCTCCCGCGGCCGCCGCCGGAATGATCTGGCACGAGGTCGCCCTGCGGGGGGCCTCCTCGGGCGAATTCGAGACACAGATCGCCGAATTGGGGCCGTTTCTGGAACAAAACTGGCGGGCCAACATCAGCCCCAAATCGGGCATGCCGATCTATGAACGCCCGGTGGCGCTGGTCGTATACCGGGAGGACCACCGGTTCCTGCTTGATTCGATCATCCCCCGGGCGGGCCGGACCGAGGCCAATTTCGACCTTGTGATCGCGTCCCAGCCCTATCGGGCGAAATCCTCTGTGAATTTCCGCGCCAAGCGGATCATCGCGCCGCTGGCCCGGGCTCTGCGGGCAGGGGGGCGTTTGATCGGAATTCACTCCCATGGGCAGGATCCGGGCCTGGAAATCATCCAATCGGTCTGGCCGGGAGAAAATCCTTTCGCCGTGAGCCGTCATGAGCTATTGCGCGCGGTGAAATACGAGCTGGGATCGGCCGGGCGCGACCTTAACTTTAATGCCTACGCCGATAACCGTTCCATCTTCCGTTATGATATGGAAGCGCTGCCCAACGAGGTCACCGGCCAGATCGGAACCTCGACGGCCTTTGCAGCGTGGAATGCGGCGGTGTATGTCGCCCAGATCGAAGACGACCGGTTGACGGAAATGACAGAAAACAGCCGAACCCTCGATGCCACCAGAGAGGTTTTGCGCAAGCATAATGGGCTTTGGTTTTACGACGAATCCTACGTCATTTCGCGCCGTCGCGACTGACATTCCAGGATAGATCACAAACAGCCGCCGGCATTCGGCGGGAACAAGGGGTTGTTGATGCGCGCGTCCTATCTGTTCACCAGCGAGTCGGTTTCCGAGGGTCATCCCGACAAGGTTTGCGACCGGATTTCCGACGAGATCGTCGACCTGTTTTACCGCGAAGGTCCGAAGGCGGGCATCGATCCGTGGGCGATCCGCGCGGCCTGCGAAACGCTCGCCACCACCAACAAGGTGGTGATCGCCGGCGAAACCCGCGGCCCGGATTCGGTCACCAATGAGCAGATCGAAAACACCGTGCGCGAGGCGATCAAGGACATCGGCTACGAGCAGGAAGGTTTTCACTGGAAGACCGCCGACATTGAAATCCTGTTGCATCCGCAGTCCGCTGACATCGCGCAGGGCGTCGACGCCAAGCAGCCCAGCAATCAGGAAGAGGGCGCGGGCGATCAGGGCATCATGTTCGGCTACGCTACCAACGAGACGCCGGATCTGATGCCGGCGCCGATCTTCTATGCCCACAAGATCCTGCGGCTGATTTCCGAAGCCCGCCACTCCGGCCGCGAAAAGGTGCTGGGTCCGGACTCCAAGAGCCAGGTCACCGTACAGTACGAGAATGGCAAGCCTGTCGGCGTCCGCGAGATCGTGGTCTCGCACCAGCATCTGGTCGAGGACCTGACCTCCAATCAGGTTCGCGACATTATCGAGCCCTATGTGCGCGAGGCGCTGCCGAAGGACTGGATCAACGGCAAGACCATCTGGCACATCAATCCCACCGGAAAGTTCTACATCGGCGGCCCCGACGGTGACTCCGGCCTCACCGGCCGCAAGATCATTGTCGATACCTATGGCGGCGCGGCCCCGCATGGCGGCGGCGCGTTCTCCGGCAAGGACCCGACCAAGGTCGATCGTTCCGCCGCCTATGCCGCACGCTATGTCGCCAAGAACATCGTCGCCGCCGGTCTTGCCGATCGTTGCACGCTGCAGCTCGCCTACGCGATCGGCGTGGCGCGGCCGCTGTCGATCTATATCGATACCCATGGCACCGGAAAGGTGCCGGAGGACAAGCTCGAGAAGGCGGCTGCGCAGGCGATGGATTTGACGCCGCGCGGCATCCGCACCCATCTCGATCTCAACCGGCCGATCTACGCGCGTACCTCGGCCTACGGCCATTTCGGCCGCACGCCGGACAATGAAGGCGGCTTCTCCTGGGAGAAGACCGACTTGGTCGAACCGCTCAAGCGCGCGCTTTAGTTCTTGCGTCATTCCGGGGCGCTCGCGACTGCGAGCGAACCCGGAATCCCCCTCCATCATGTCGAGATTCCGGGTTCGCCTCTTTTGGGCGACCCGGAATGACGAGCTCAACAACAGGAAGCTCTCATGAACGCCCCCACCAAGCCCGCCTTTACCGACTACATCGTCAAGGACATCTCGCTCGCCGAATTCGGCCGCAAGGAAATCTCGCTGGCCGAGACCGAAATGCCCGGCCTGATGGCGACCCGCGAGGAATACGGCCCGAAGCAGCCGTTGAAGGGCGCTCGCATCGCCGGCTCCCTGCACATGACGATCCAGACCGCGGTCTTGATCGAGACGCTGGCGGCCCTCGGCGCCGATATCCGCTGGGTGTCGTGCAACATCTATTCGACGCAGGACCATGCGGCAGCCGCCATCGCCGCCGCCGGCATTCCGGTGTTCGCGGTGAAGGGCGAAACGCTCGCCGAATACTGGGACTACACCGCAAAGCTGTTCGACTGGCACGGCGGCGGCACGCCCAACATGATCCTCGATGACGGCGGCGACGCCACCATGCTGGTGCATCACGGCCTGCGCGCCGAGAACGGCGACGTCAAGTTCCTCGACAAGCCGGAATCGGAAGAAGAGGAAGTGTTCTTCGCGCTGATCAAGAAGCTCCTGAAGGAAAAGCCGAAGGGCTACTTCGCCGAGATCGCCAAGAACATCAAAGGCGTTTCCGAAGAGACCACCACGGGCGTGCACCGGCTCTACAATATGGAGAAGGAAGGCAAGCTGCTGTTCCCCGCCATCAACGTCAACGACAGCGTCACCAAGTCGAAATTCGACAACCTCTATGGTTGCCGTGAATCGCTGGTCGACGGCATCCGCCGCGGCACCGACGTGATGATGTCCGGCAAGACCGCGATGGTTGCGGGCTTCGGCGACGTCGGCAAGGGCTCGGCCGCCTCGCTGCGCCAGGCCGGCTGCCGTGTCATGGTTTCCGAAGTCGATCCGATCTGCGCGCTGCAGGCGGCGATGGAAGGCTATGAAGTCGTGACCATGGAAGACGCCGCCCCGCGCGCCGACATCTTCGTCACCGCGACCGGCAACAAGGACATCATCACCATCGACCACATGCGCGCGATGAAGGATCGCGCCATCGTTTGCAACATCGGTCACTTCGACAACGAGATCCAGATCGCAGGGCTCCGTAACCTGAAGTGGACCAACATCAAGCCGCAGGTCGACGAGATCGAATTCCCCGACAAGCACCGCATCATCCTGCTGTCGGAAGGCCGCCTGGTGAACCTCGGCAACGCCATGGGCCATCCGTCCTTCGTGATGTCGGCGTCGTTCACCAACCAGACGCTGGCGCAGATCGAGCTCTGGGCCAACAACAAGGACGGCAAGTACGAGAAGAAGGTCTACGTGCTGCCGAAGACGCTGGACGAGAAGGTGGCCCGGCTGCATCTCGCCAAGATCGGCGTCAAGCTGACCGAGCTGCGCAAGGACCAGGCCGAATATATCGGCGTCAAGCCGGAAGGCCCGTTCAAGTCGGATCATTACCGGTATTGATTTCAGGCAGGGTGCGCCGCTGCAGGTGTCGTCCTGACGTAAATGCCAGAGCCTCAGCAAGCCCCGGAGCGATCCGGGGCTTTTTGCTGGTTGGCCGCACAACCCGTGATCGTTGAGATTCAATCGTAAATTCCGATACAGCCTGTATCGCCGCGGCGACCTGACAATGCGAGTTGCAATTCCTCTCTGCTGCCCATTAGATCGGGCAGCAGGGAGAGCGCTATGACCGAGGCAACTGAACATTTCGACGTGCTGATCGTCGGTGCCGGCCTGTCCGGCATCGGCGCGGGCTATCACCTGCAGGAGAAATGCCCGGGCAAGAGCTACGTCATCCTCGAGGGACGCGACTGCATCGGCGGCACCTGGGATCTGTTTCGCTATCCTGGCATCCGCTCCGACTCGGACATGTATACGCTCGGCTATTCGTTCAAACCGTGGACCGAGCCGAAGGCGATTGCGGACGGGCCGCGGATACTGAATTATGTCTGCGAGACCGCTGTAGACAACGGCATCGACAGGAAGATTCGCTTCCACCATCGCGTCAAACGCGCGTCGTGGTCGTCGCCGGATGCGCGCTGGACCGTGGAGGCCGAGCGCACGGTGGGTGAGGGCGCGACCGAAATCGTGCGCTTCACCTGCAATTTCCTGTTCATGTGCTCGGGCTATTACAAATACGAGGAAGGCTACACGCCGGAATTTTCCGGCACGGCTGACTTCGAAGGCCGGATCGTGCATCCGCAGAAATGGCCTGAAGACCTCGACTATGCGGGCAAGCGCGTGGTGGTGATCGGCTCGGGTGCCACCGCCGTGACGCTGGTGCCCGAAATGGCTAAGACCGCGGCGCATGTCACCATGCTGCAGCGCTCGCCGACTTACGTGGTGGCGCGGCCGGCGGAGGATGCGCTCGCCAACAAGCTGCGCCGGAATCTCTCCGCGAAACTCGCCTATCACATGATCCGCTGGCGCAACGTGCTGTTCGGCATGTATTTCTTCCAGCTCTGCCGCCGCAAGCCCGATCGCGCCAAGCAGTTGATTCTCGGTGGCGTCAAGATGGCGCTGGGGCCGGAATACGACGTCGCCAAGCATTTCACGCCGCGCTACAATCCGTGGGAGCAGCGGCTGTGCCTGGTGCCTGACGGTGACCTGTTCAAGTCGATCCGGGACAAGCGCGCCTCCGTCGTCACCCATGAGATCGACAGCTTCACCAAGGGCGGCATCAAGCTGAAGGACGGCAGCGAGCTCGAGGCCGACATCATTGTCACCGCGACCGGGCTGAACCTGCAGGTGCTCGGCGGCCTCGAGGTCAGCGTCGACGGCCGCACGGTCGATTTCGCGCGAACGCTGAACTACAAGGGCATGATGTATTCGGACATTCCGAACATGGCCTCCGCGTTCGGCTACACCAACGCGTCGTGGACGCTGAAATGCGATCTGACCTGCGAATATGTCTGCCGGCTGATCAATTACATGGACCGCAACGGCTACAAGCAGTGCATGCCGCATAATGTCGATCCTGACGTCACCGAACTGCCGTCGCTGGATTTCTCCTCCGGTTACGTGCAGCGATCGATTGCGAAACTGCCCAAGCAGGGCTCGAAGCGGCCGTGGCGGCTGTATCAGAATTATGCGCTCGACATCGTCACCCTGCGCTACGGCAAGGTCGACGACGGGGTGATGCAGTATTCGTGAGCGGTTCCACCGCGCGAGGTGCGTCCCGACGCCCCATGCGTTATTTCGCGTATACGTAGGGAAGCGCGAATCGTTCAAGGTTCCCTCACGGTTAACGCCGGATTAACCGGCGTCCCTATACGCTGCGTGGCTGGTGGCCCCTGACAGCACGAGGAAGCCCATGGACGCCCAGCGAATAGCCGTCGATGCCATCGTGGCGCTGACCGATTGCGACCGCGAAGCGGCCGTAGCCTTCATCCGAAAATTCTATCTGGCCGGCGTGAGGGACCCCAAGCGCCTGACCTTCAAGGGCCTGCAGGCGTTGGCCCGGAGCTAGGCGGTTCTGCCCGATCGTCTACCGCTTCGTCGCGGCGAGGTCGGCGCGCGCCTTTTCCGCGAGCGGGCTATCGGGGTGCCGTGCGATGAAAAGCTCCAGCGCCTGTGCGGTGCCGCGCTGCCGGGCCAGTTGATATTCCTCCTGAACGGCCAATTGGGGGTCCCGGGCGGGCGGCGTGGTGCGCGAGGGAACCTGCTGGCCATCGCCTGCGTTCGCGGTCTTTGACAATGCGCTACCCCTTTCGATGACGAGACAATCGGCGTCCGGCAGCAGCAATGCGATCGCGAGTGCCACGCCGATCCTGCGATTTCGATGCGTTCGCTTCATCAGGCCTCCCCCGATAATAGCGCCGATTCCGGATTTGGGAGCCGGACGGCAAGCTTAAGGAAGCGGTAACCAATTTGAAACAGCTAAGCCTTACGTTAAGATGCCTCTAGAAACTCGGTGGTCCGGTGTTTGATCCCGAGCGCGATTGATGCGACCATCGCGTCTAAGGAGATTCGACTTGGCTACCGCAACCTACGCCAGTGCGACGAACAATCCGGAAATCGACGGCCTGCTTGGCAACACCAAATGGACCGGCACGATTACCTACAGCTTCCCGGATTCGCCGAGCGACTATGCCGCGAGCTATTACGGCAACAACGAGCCTTTGACGTCGGGCTTCTCCTCCGCGCCCGTCCAGATGCAGCAGGCCACCACCTACGCCGTTGCGCTGATCAATAGCTACACCAACGCCAATATCCAGTACGCGGGGACCAACGGCGCCGACATCATGGTCGCCCAGTCGCCGGCCGCCAATCCAACCTCCTACGCGTATTATCCGGCCAACGTGCCGGCCGGCGGCGACGTCTGGTTCGGAACCGGTTACAACTATTCGCTCGCGGCGCTCGGCAACTACTACTTCGCGACCGCGCTGCACGAACTCGGACACGCGGTCGGCCTGAAGCACAGCCAGGAGACCGGCGGCGTCGCCAATGTCGCGGTGCCGGCTGCGCACGACGATTCCGAATTCTCCATCATGAGCTACCGCAGCTACGTCGGTGGTCCGCTGACGGGCTATACCAACGAGGCGTACGGCTTTCCGCAGACCTACATGGCGAACGATATTCTCGCCCTGCAGACGCTCTATGGCGCCAATTTCAGCACCCACAGCGAAAACACGGTGTACTCCTGGAGCGCCAGCACCGGACAGATGTTCATCAACGGCGTGGCGCAGCTCGCGCCCGGCGGCGGGTCCGGCGGCTCTTCCAACCGCATCTTCGAGACGGTCTGGGACGGTAACGGCATCGATACCTACGATCTGTCGAACTACTCGGGCGGGGTGTCGATCAACCTCAACCCCGGCGCCTCGTCGGTCACCTCGTCCACGCAGCTCGCTTATCTCGGAAACGGGCACTACGCGCAGGGCAACATCTTCAACGCCTATTTGTACAACAATGATGCGCGGTCCTATATCGACAACGCCATAGGCGGCTCCGGCAACGACAGCCTGATCGGTAACGTCATCGCCAACGCGCTCTATGGCGGCGGAGGCAACGATACGCTTTCCGGAGGCGGCGGCAACGACATCCTGACAGGCGGGACCGGCGTCGACGTGCTCATCGGCGGCGATAGCGCCGATACGTTCGTGTTTGCCGCCGGCGACAGTTCGGCCGCGAGCGGCCAGCATGACCGGATCTCCGATTTCATCCGGGGTACCGACCATATCGATATTTCCGGAATCGACGCCATCGCTTCGACGGCGGCCCTCGATACGTTCCACTTTCTGGGCTCGGGCGCATTCGACGGCACCGCGGGCGCGCTCGACTACTTCTATGATTCCTCGCGCGGCGTTACCGTTCTGCAGGGCGACACCAACGGCGACCGGTTCGCCGACTTCGCCGTCGACCTCACCGGCAGCATGACGCTGAGCGTCAGCGATTTCACCGGGTCTGTCACTGCTGCGCCGACCGTGGTGGGGCCGATCTTGTCGATCGTCGATTACAACGCCGACGGCCATGGCGATATTCTCTGGCAGAATGACGACGGCTCGCTGGCGATCTGGGACAGTGGTCAGATGAGCAGCGCGCACTCCATTGCGGGCGCCGGCGCGGTTCCGAGCAGTTCTCACATCGTCGGCGTGGGCGACTTCGACGGCAATGGCAGGGGTGACATCCTGTGGCGCGACGACAACGGGGCCGTCACGATCTGGAGCAACGGCCAGGCCAGCGCTGCGCAAACCATGTCCGCTGCCGGCGCCGTTCCGACCGCCTGGCAAATCGTCGGCACCGGCGACTTCGACGGCAATGGTCGTGACGACATTCTCTGGCAGAACAGCAACGGTACGGTGTCGGTCTGGGATAACGGCCAAATCTCCGGCGGACACTGGATTTCCGATCCGGGTGTCGTGGCGTCGAGCTGGCATATCGTTACTACCGGCGATTTCGACGGCAACGGCCGCGATGACATCCTCTGGTACAACGACAGCGGCATGGTTTCGATCTGGGACAACGGCCAGATCGGCGGCGCGCATATCATTGCCAGCGGCATGCCGTCGAACTGGCACATTGTCAGCGCCGGCGACTTCGACGGCAATGGCCGCGACGACATTCTCTGGCGCAACGACAATGGCACCATCGCGCTTTGGGATAACGGCCAGATCGGCAGCGCCCACTGGATTTCCAATCCGGGCGTTGTGCCGAACAGCACGCATGTCGGCGGCATCGGCGATTTTGACGCTAACGGCCATGACGACATCCTCTGGCGCGACGACAATGGCGCCGTGTCGATCTGGGATAACGCCCAGCCGGGCACGGCGCACACCGTGGCCGCGGCAGGCTCGCTGCCGAGCGGCTGGCACATCGTGTGAAATTCTGGACGCAGCAACGATCATCATAGCCCGCGCGGCGAGATATCCAGTACGCTGCGGCTTATCGATTCTATCACTGCTGTCTCTGGAATGCTGGATCGCCTGCCCCTGCACGCAATTGCGCACAAGGCGGGTGATGACGCTGGTCACCGTCATTGCGAGCCACCCGGTCGGCGCGAAGCGCCGCCGGATGACAGGCTCCGCGAAGCAATCCATAGCGCGGCAAGCGGAGAGGTGGATTGCTTCGCTGCGCTCGCAATGACGCGGTGAGGGCTTCGGCTCTATTCGGACATCGCATGTACATCGACATTCTCGCGACATCCGGGCTACGAACTGAATATGACTTCGCGGTCTCGCGGCACGATGTACCCGAGGTTTGCATCTTCGTTTGCCCTCCAGAATTTAGAGGGCGCAGGGAAGACCGGGTGCTTGCTGCACCCGCGGTCTCGCGTGCGATTTGCGCAAACAAAACTGCACACGAGCATACAGGGCAGCGGGAGCATTCCGGCCTTCCCTGCGCAATGGCTTTACGGCTTACTTCGTGCTCTTCCCGGAGAACGGCTCTTTTGCCTCCGTTGCCAGCGGGACACTTCCCGCCAACTTAGCGCCAGCACCGCGACGCCCGAACCACACGACTTCGCCGTACGCTTGAGCCGCACACGTCAGTCGCAGCTCTCGCGTCCATCGCATCTCACCGCACGTTCGTGACGATGGCCAACGCCCCTCATCTGCCGTGAGACGGGCGGAGTTATGCCGGTGATTTGGGTGAGAACGAAAGCGGAATATTTTTGCGGGAAGGGCTGGACAGGTCTTAAGCGATTTGCCCATCGTGTCGCAGGTGCTGCACAAAGTTGCGCTTGTGCGCGAAGCAAATCAGCCCGCAGTGAGGATTTTGCTACGTCTGATCATGCATGTTTTGCAGAAGATGCAGCGCTTCGCTGGCTCTGTGCTCCGGCACAAATAGATGGTCGTGATAGAAGGCCGATACGGCATTCACGCTTATGCCGGCGTCCGCCAATAGACCGGTGATTGCCGCCAGAAAGCCGACTGCTTCAAGCGAGGAATGAACGGTCAGCGTGATCATTCGCGATGCAAATTGATGGGGGAGCCCTGCAGCTTCGGCTTCCTCGCGCCGTACGATGAAAGCCGTTCCTTCGCGTTCACGGAAGATGTGCACCGGCCTGAGCGTGGCTGGAATTTCCTCGTCTTCCGGAATGCTGCAAAAAACGAAAATGCCTTCCTGCATCTCGGGCTTCATGTTTTGTAGCAGTGTCTTGAGATTGCCTTCGCCCGGCATGGTCGTGTGCTCTTTCAGCAAGTAGCCCGCATCAGCCACCGGGCGCACGATTGCGCGTCCGATGGCTCATCCGGGCTGCTTCTGCCGGGTTGTCAACCGACGACGACTTCGCTGATCTGGATGACCGGAGACTGGTCGGTATAGTTCGGGATGTCGGCCATGATCTCCTTGGCGTGAGGCCCGAAGCCGGCCTGGAAGGCCTCGACCGAGTCGCAGAAGATGTGACACATCCCGACATAGGTTGCGGGGGCGCCGGGTGCGCCACCGGCCATGCCCTTGTCGACGGTGTAGGACCTGCACGCATCGCCCATGCGCGCTTTCACGAGCGGCATATGCTTGTCGCGGTAGTAATCGTGATCGAAGCGCCCGCCGGGCGTATTGGGATACATAACGCTTACCTTGATCATGGATGTGTCCTCCGATCCGACATTCGCCGTTATGCTCCCGACAATATCCGGAGTCTGTGTCAGTTTTGCGGATCTTGCAACCGGAAGGCAGCGGCTGTCGGGCTGGACCAGGGACCCGCAACGGCGATGCGCTTGGCAAGGAGCTCAAGCCATCAGCAATTGCCGTCAGGAGGTGATGGGTATCGCTTCGCTCCACCCATCCTGTGCACCAATAAGAAAAGCCCCGGATCAGATCCGGGGCTTTGCATTTCGCGATGGCTTTCGGTTCAGCCTATTCCGGCTTGCCGATCGCGACCTTCAGCGTGCCGACGCCGTCGACGCCGCACTCGATCTTGTCGCCGGGGTTGAGCTGGGAGACGCCGGCCGGCGTGCCCGTCATGATGATGTCGCCGGCGGCGAGTTTTACCTGTTGCGAGAGCTGCCAGATGATCTCCGGCACGTTCCAGATCAGTTCGGTCAGATCACCTTTTTGGGTTTCGGTGCCGTTCACCGTCAGCCAGATCTTGCCCTTGGTGGGATGGCCGATCTTGGCGGCCGGCTGGATCGCGGAGCATGGCGCGGAATAGTCGAACGACTTGCCAACTTCCCACGGCCGCTCCTTCTTGCGCGAGGCGATCTGCAGGTCGCGGCGGGTGAGGTCGATGCCGACGGCATAGCCATAGACATGGTCGAGCGCCTTGTCGGCCGAGATGTTGAGGCCGCCGCTCTTCATCGCGACGATCAGTTCGACCTCGTGATGCAGATCCTTGGTCAGCGGCGGATAGGGGATCGTGGCGCCGTCGGGCACCAGCATGTCGGCGTGCTTGGCGAAGAAGAACGGCGGCGCGCGCTCGTCATTGCCCATCTCGCGGATGTGCTCGAGATAGTTGCGCCCGACGCACCAGATGCGGCGGACGGGGTAGGAGCCGGCCTCGCCGACGACGGGAAGCGAAGGCTGCGGGGCTGCGGGAATGACGTAGGAGGCTGCGTTCATGAAGGGGTCTCAACGGGTTACAGTAGGAAATCCGGGCTCATCTTTTATTTGAGCATGATCTTTTCGGAAAACCGGTACCCACTTTTCCGGATCATGCTCCAGCTTTTACGCGGTTGCGCCGACCGGCGCCAGACCGGGATGGCCGGCGTCGCGCTGTTGCAGGCGGAAAAACGAGGCGTAGCGGCCGCCGCGCCGCAGCAAATCGTCATGCAGGCCACGCTCGACGATCTCCCCGCCCTCGACCACCAGAATGGCGTCGGCGTGCATGATGGTGTGCAGCCGGTGGGCGATCACGATGGTGGTGCGGTTCTGGCAGAGATGCTCGATCGCTTCCTGCACGGCTTTTTCGGACTCGGAGTCCAGCGCGGCAGTTGCCTCGTCGAGCAGGATGATCGGCGCGTTCTTGAGCAGCGCACGGGCGACTGCGATGCGCTGGCGCTGGCCGCCGGATAGCTGCGTGCCGTGCTCGCCGACGGGCGTGTCGTAGCCAAGTGGAAAGCCCATGATGAAATCGTGCGCGCAGGCCGCTTTCGCCGCCGCCACGATCTCGTCCTGCGTGGCGCCTTCCTTGCCGAAGGCGATGTTGGCGCCGATCGTATCGCGGAACAGGTAGACGTCCTGCCCGACATAGCCGGTCTGGGTGCGCAGCGAATGCCGCGATACGGCGGATATGTTCTGGCCGTCGATCAGGATCTCGCCCTGCTTCACCTCATAGAGCCGCAGCAACAGCGCCAGCACCGTGGACTTGCCGCCGCCCGACGGGCCGACCAAAGCGGTGGTCTTGCCGGGCTCGGCGATGAAGCTCATGGCCTTCAGCACCGGCTCGTCCGGGCGGTAGGCGAAATTGACATCGCGGAACTCGACCCGCGCGTTCGAGAGTTTGAGCGCCGGCTTGTCGTTGTCGGCGGGCTCGCTCGCCGGGCTGTCGACGATCTCGAGCAGCATGCGCGCGCCGACCAACTGGCTGTTGAGGTCGATGTTGAGCCGCGCCAGCCGCTTGGCCGGCTCGGTCGCCAGCAGGAACGCGGTCATGAAGGAGAAAAACTGTCCGGGCGTGGCGCCGAGCGCCACCACGCTGTAGCCGCCATAAAGGAGGCAGCCGGCGACCGCAAAGCCGCCGAGCATTTCCATCAGCGGGTTGGAGCGATTGGAGACCCGCGCCATCTTGTTGGCGTTCTTCTCGACGACCGCGATATTCTCGTCGATCCGCCGCTGCATGGTCGCTTCCAGCGTGAAAGCCTTCACCGTGCGAATGCCCTGCAGCGATTCCTGCATGGTCTCCATGATGTCGGCGCTGCCGGTGAACTGGTTGTGGGCGAGGCCCTTGATGCGCTTGATCAGCTTGCGCAGGATCAGCATCGCTGGCGGCACCACCACGAGGCCGATAAACGACAGCACCGGATCCTGCGTCACCATCACGAATATCAGGCTGACCAGCAGCAGCACGTCGCGTCCGACCGCGTTGATCAACAGCGTCAGCACGTCGGTGATGGATTTTGCGCCCGACGTCATCCGCGCCAAAAATTCAGAAGAATGCCGCGCGGAATAGAATCCGATGCTTTCGCTCATCAGCTTGGCAAACAGCCGCCGCTGGTTGTTGGCGAGGATGGCGTTGCTGATCTTCGACAGGATCACGGTGTGGCCGTAGGTCGCCAGACCCTTGATGAACAGCAGCACCACCGTGACGCCGGAGAGGATGGCGATGCCAACGACGTTCTTGTCGATATAGGCCTGATTGATCACCTGGCCCAAAATATAGGCGGAGCCCGCCGTGGCGCCGGCGGACACGCCCATCAGCGCGAACGCGGTCAGATAGCGCCGCCAATAGACAAAACCCTGTTCCATGACGAGGCGGCGAATCAGGATCGCCGCGCCATAGGGATCGTCGGTAATTTTTCTGGTCGGTTTGCTTGGAAGTTCGGTCATCCGCGTTCCATTGACGGCGCTTCGTAGCCGGCGCGTCAGGGCTGCTGCGGGTTAGTCCTTGCCTGCTTGGCGGGGCTTTTTCAAGCCAAATAAGCGCTTGATTTCAGGCTGATTCCGCATGCTGCGGAAGGCCGCCGCGGTCGTGGAACAGCTTCTGTTCCCAGGCCAGCGCGTGGGAGGCGATGGTCTCGAGATTGTCGAATTGCGGCGTCCAGTCCAGCGTCGCATGAATGCGGCTGACGTCAGCGACCATCGTCACGATGTCGCCGGGACGGCGCGGCGCATATGAAACGGCGAAATTGCGCCCGGAGACGCGGCGGACGGCTTCAATGGTTTCGAGCACGGAGTAGCCGCGGCCGTAACCGCAGTTCAGCGTGATCGAGCTTTTGCCGTCGCGCAAATAGGCCAGCGCGGCGCGATGGGCTTGCGCGAGATCGCTGACATGGATGAAATCGCGGATGCAGCTTCCGTCCGGCGTCGGGTAGTCAGTGCCGTACACGTCGATCTTGGCGCGCTGGCCAGTCGCGGCTTCGACCGCGATCTTGAGCAGATGTGTGGCGCCGACGGTGGCGAGGCCGCAGCGGCCCAAAGGATCGGCGCCGGCGACGTTGAAGTAGCGCAGCACGACATAGTTCATGCCATGGGCGGAAGCGACATCGTGCAGCATGATTTCCGTCATCAGCTTGGAAGAGCCGTAGGGCGACGCCGGCCGCGTCGGCGCATGTTCCGGCACCGGCACCTGGTCCGGATTGCCGTAGACGGCAGCCGTCGACGAAAAGATGAAGCGGTTGACGCTGCCCTTGACCGCGGCATTCAAGAGGCTGCGGGTCGTCATGGTGTTGTTGCGATAATAGCCAAGCGGATCGCGCACGGATTCCGGCACCACGATGGAGCCGGCGAAATGAATGATGCTCTCGATGCCGTGCTGGGCGATCACGCCTGCGACGAGATTTTCATCGCCGGCGTCGCCGATGAACAGCGGCACGCCTTCCGGCAGGAAGGCGGAGAATCCGGTGGACAAATTGTCGATCACGACGACGCTTTCGCCGGCATCCACCAGCGCATGAACCGTGTGACTTCCGATATAGCCGGCGCCACCTGTGACGAGCACGGTCATGGGCCACCTCTCGCTCTTGAATTTGGCGCGCCCGGACGCAAAACCGGTTTCCACGTTATGCTGGTCGCGCTCTATGGGCGGCGATGCTAGCGGGGCTGCGGTGAAGAGTGGGTTTCGGCACGGGCGAACTGGCCACTATGCTTAATGTTGCGTATAGGAACTGGCTGAAATGGAGCCGGACGTGCCGATCGAGAACAATTTGGCCAGTGATCTGCAACTGATCGTGCCGAATCTGCACAGGCGCTATTCGGGCGTCACCGCGACCAACCGGATGGTGGCGCCGAAGCTTGCCACAATGTACCGCGCGGCGTGGCTCGGGCCGCATGCGCCCGACGGCATCGCGCGGATGGGTTTTGCGGATCTGTTGAAACTCCGGCGGCACCGCAACTCCCTGATCTGGCACGCTCGCCGTAACGACGAAATGATCGCGGGGCTATTGCTGCGCGCGCTCGGCTGGCCGCTGAAACTCGTCTTCACCTCGGCGGCGCAGCGGCATCACAAGCGGCTGACGCGCTGGCTGATCCGGCAGATGGATGCGGTGATTGCCACTTCCGAACTCTCGGCGTCGTTTCTCAAGCGCAAGGCTGTTGTGGTGATGCATGGCGTCGATACCGATAGCTACGCACCGCCGGCCGATCGCGCGACAGCGTTTGCGGAAGCCAAACTGCCGGGGCGTTACGCGATCGGCTGCTTTGGCCGGGTGCGCGCGCAAAAGGGCACGGACGTCTTTGTCGAGGCGATGTGCCGGCTGCTGCCGCGTTATCCCGATTTCACCGCTGTCATCGTCGGCGCGGTGGTGCCGGAGCAGCAGGGCTTTGCCAACGGTCTGAAGCAGCAGATCGAGGCGGCTGGGCTGCAATCGCGCATCGTCATCACGGGCGAGCTCGAAATCGCGGAAGTGCAGCGCTGGTATCAGCGGCTGACGATCTACGCCTTCACCTCGCGCAATGAAGGCTTTGGCCTGACGCTGATCGAGGCGATGTCCTCAGGTGCGGCGCTGGTGGCGTCGCGCGCAGGCGCCGCCGAATTCGTGGTCGAGGATGGCGTGACCGGCGTGCTGACGCCGCCGGGGGATACCGAGGCGCTGGTCGCGGCGCTGGAGCCGTTGATGCGCGATCCGGCATCGGCAATCGCGATGGGCGAACATGCGCGCGCGCGTGTGCTGCAGAAATTCAGCCTCGAGGCGGAAGCGAACGCGATCGCCGCGGTCTATCGTACGCTCGGCTGAGAAGCGAAAACATGCTGCGCCGTCTCCATCGTGGTTGAGCGAAGCGGTAGGAGTACCCCGATCATTCTTTGGCGGCCTCGCGCATCATGCCCTGCTCGATCTCGTCGCAGATGCCGTGGGCATACGCCATATAGATTTGCTGGATGACCGGCGTGTCGTCGCTCGGCACGACCAGCAGGTGATCGCAGGCCGTACGCAACGCTTCGCCGTTGCTCCCGGTGAAGCCGATAGTTACGAGACCGCGTTCACGTGCCATGCGCAGCGCCGCCAGAATGTTCCGCGAACGACCCGAGGTGGATAGGGCCATTAGTACGTCGCCGCGCATTCCCAGGCCTTCGACCTGACGGGCGAACACCCGCTCGAAGCTGTAGTCATTGCCAATCGCGGTCAGCGCAGAAGTATCTGTAGTCAAAGCCACCGCGGCATAGGCGGGTCGCTCTTTCTTGTAACGGCCCATTATTTCAGCGGCGATATGCTGGGCATCCGCGGCGCTGCCGCCATTGCCGATGATCAGCAGCCTGTTGCCGGAGCGCAGTGCGTCGACGATCGTCGCCGCGACCCTGTGCGCGGTGGCGAGCAACGCCGCGTCTCGCGCCGCACGCTCAAGCGCGGTTAACGAGTGTTGCAGATGGTTTGCGATAATGTCTTGGCTCAAGACGCACACACGGTGTTGCAATTGTTGGCCTTGGTAGAGATAGCTGTGCGGCGGCGCAAGCTTGGCAATGGTCAGTGCAGGGAAGCGTGTGCTGTAGAGACGAACGCAATCGCCGCGGTCTATCGCGCTCTGGTGTGAGTCACCAGCAGGCGCTGCGCCACGTCGGCCACGTAGGAGGGATCGATGTCGCGCATGCAGCGGTGATCGTTCATGGTGCAGACGGTGCGTTGGCAGGGCTGGCAGGGCAGCACCGCCTTGGTCTGAACAACCGTCGCGGCAAGACCGTTCAGCGGCGCCCACAGATAGGGACTGGTGGGGCCGAAAATGCCCATGGTCGGCGTGCCGATCGCCGCCGCGATGTGCATCAGGCCGGAATCGTTCGAGATGGCGACGCCGGCCGCCGCCATCGCCAGGATGCCGTTGCGCAGGTCTGACCCGGTGAGGTCGCGGACCTTGCCGCGGCCGGCGGCAACGATCTCCTGCGCCAGCGCCTTCTCGCCGGGGCCGCCGACCACCCAGACGTCGAGCCCGCGCTCGACCAGGAGCCGTGCGGCGCCGGGGTAATAGGTCCAGCGCTTGGAGGCGCCGACGGACCCAGGGGCGAGCGCGACCGCCGGACCCATGCCGAGGTCGTTGGCCTGCCGCCAGCGCGCGATTTCCTCCGGCGGCACAAAGAGTTGCGGCACCGGCCATTCGCCCGGCAGCGGCGCACCGGCAGGCAGCGCCAGCGCGGCATTCTTGTCGATGAAGCGAGGCAGGGCTTTTTCGCCCCAGCGCATCCGGTTGATCAGCCCAAATCTTGCCTCGCCGAAAAAGCCGACGCGCTCGGGGATCCCGGCCAGCGTCGGCGCAATCGCGGCTTTCCAGGTGCGAGGCAGGACGAGGGCGGTTCCATAACCCCGGGAGCGCAGCTCGGTGGCCAGCCCCCACTGCTTGGCTACCGCCAGCCGGCCGCGGGGCAGGTCCCAGACGATCCCGGCGCGAACACCCGGCATGTAGTCGACCAAGGGCGCGCAGAGCGAGGTCACCAGCAGATCGACCGGCCGGTTCGGCCAGCGGTCTTTGAGGACACGCACGACCGTGTGGCCGCGGACGAAATCGCCGATCCACATATAGGGCACGATCAGGATCGGCCGCGTGTCGGCGGCATCCTCCGTCTCGATCCCATAAAGTGAATTAATGTTCATATCTTACGTTCGACGCCCAGGGCGATTCCGGCTCCGGGAGGTAACCGCTCTGCAAGGGCAGGTAAAGTCGAACGATCCGCCTTCCACCGCCCCAAACAAGCTCGATCTCGGTTCTGATGAAATCAGAACCGAGGTCCTATCCTTTTGGTTTGACGCGCTTTCCTAACGCGAACCGGACGCCACTTCGCTTGAAAACGCTTTGAGTTGCCTGCCGCGCGGGAGTGGGGCAAAGCTTTGCCCGAACAATCATGGCAGGGGATGGCATGTTGCTGGTGACCGGGGGCGCCGGTTTTATCGGATCGAACGTCGTGGCTGCGTTGAATGACGCCGGCCGGGACGTGGCCGTATGCGATGTGCTCGGCCAGGACGGCAAATGGCGCAATCTGGCCAAGCGCCGGCTCGCCGATGTCGTGCCGCCCTCGGAACTGATGGACTGGCTGAAGGGCCGCCGGCTGGAGGCCGTCATTCATCTCGGCGCCATCTCCGAGACCACGGCGACCGACGGCGATCTGGTGATCGAGACCAACTTCCGGCTGTCGATGCGGCTCCTGGACTGGTGCACGGCGAACGCCACGCCGCTGATCTACGCGTCCTCGGCGGCGACCTATGGCGACGGCAGCGAAGGCTTCAGCGACGACCAATCCATGGACGCCCTGAAGAAGCTGCGGCCGATGAACCTCTACGGCTGGAGCAAGCATCTGTTCGACATGGCGGTGGCTGAACGCGCCGCGCGCGGCGAACGGCTGCCGCCGCAATGGGCCGGGTTGAAGTTTTTCAACGTGTTCGGCCCCAACGAATATCACAAGGGCACGATGATGAGCGTGCTGGCGCGGCGCTTCGACGACGTCAAGGCCGGGCGCCCCGTGCAATTGTTCAAGTCGCACCGCGAAGGCATCGCCGACGGCGACCAGCGGCGCGACTTCATCTATGTCGACGACGTCGTACGCGTGACGATGTGGCTGTTGGCGACATCAGGCGTCAGCGGCATCTTCAATGTCGGCACCGGCACCGCGCGCAGCTTTCGCGACCTGATGCTGTCGGCCTATGCGGCGCTCGGCGCCACGCCGAACATCCAGTATATCGACATGCCCGAAGCGATCCGCGGCAGCTATCAATACTTCACCCAGAGCGAAGTCGATCGGTTGCTGCGCGCCGGCTATAATGGCGGCTTCACCGCGCTGGAAGACGCGGTCGAGCGTTACGTGAAGGGTTTCCTCGATCGCACCGATCGCTTTCGCTGATGGGCACCAGGTACACAGATGTTCGATTTTGAAGCCCTGAGCCAGGCGATCCCGCGTCAGACCGTGCTCTGCGTCGGCGACCTCATGCTCGACGAATTCGTCTATGGCGAGGTGTCGCGCGTTTCGCCGGAGGCACCGGCGCCCGTGATTGCGGTCCAGCGCAGCGAGACCAATATCGGCGGCGCCGGCAATGTCGCGCGCAACATCGCCGCTCTCGGCGCGCGCTGCATCTTCGCAGGCCTGGTCGGCGAGGACGAGGCGGGCGCGAAGCTGAAGGCCGATCTGGCGCGGGAGAAGTTGATCGAGGCCGTGCTGGTCTCCGATTCTTCCCGCCCGACGACGCGCAAGGTGCGCTTCGTCTCCGAGCATTTTTCCACCCACATGCTGCGCGCGGATTGGGAGCAGGCCGTTCCGGCCTCGGCGGATGTGGAGCAAAAGCTGATCGACGCGATCTTGCCGCAGATCGCGCGCGCCGATATCGTGCTGCTATCCGACTACGCCAAGGGCGTGCTGACGGCGCGCGTCATCCGCAACATCATCGACGCCGCGAAGAAGCTCGGCAAGCGCGTGATCGTCGACCCCAAGAGCGCCAATTTCGCGATCTATCGCGGTGCCACGCTCTTGACGCCCAACCGCAAGGAATTTGCGGAAGCCACCCGCAGCCGAGCCGATACCGACCTGAACATTGCCGGCGCGGCGCAGGATGCGATGGTTCTCGCCGATTGCGAGGCGATGCTGGTGACGCAGAGCGAACACGGCATGACGCTGGTGGCGCGCGGCGGCGAGGCGATCCACGTGCCGGCGTTGCCGGTCAAGGTGCGCGACGTCTCGGGCGCGGGCGACACGGTCGCCGCCGTGCTGGCGCTTTCGCTTGCGGCCGGCGCCGACTGGGAGACGGCGCTGCGGATGGCGAATGCGGCAGCTGCAGTTGCGGTCGGCAAGAAGGGCACCGCGACCGTGACGCCGGCGGAACTGCGGCGGAAGATCCTGCCGCATGCGTCGCTGGCGGCCGAAGAGAAGATCGTGCCTGCTGGCGGCGATCTCGATGCACATCTGGCGGAATGGCGCCGGCAGGGATTGCGTATCGGCTTCACCAATGGCTGCTTCGACATCCTGCATCCCGGCCACGTCAAGGTGCTGACGGCCGCGCGCCGCGCCTGCGACCGGCTGATCGTCGGGCTCAACAGCGATGCCTCGACGAAACGGCTGAAGGGCGAGGGGCGTCCGGTTCAGGACGAGCAGGCGCGCGCCGAAGTGCTGGCGGCGCTAGAGGCGGTCGATCTCGTCGCGATCTTCGAGGAAGACACGCCGATCGAACTGATCGCGAAAGTGCGGCCGAGCGTGCTGGTCAAGGGCGGCGACTATACCCGCGAGCAGGTCGTCGGCCACGAGATCGTCGAGGCTGCCGGCGGCGAGGTCGTGCTCGTCGACATTCTGGCGGGCCACAGTACGACGTCGCTGGTCGACCGCGCGCGCGGAGGCAAGGCGTGAGCCTGAGCGCTGCGGCTCCACCGATGTCGCTGGTGCGGCGGTCTTGGCGAGACCGGGCGCTGTGGATGACGATCGCGGATGTTTTTGCAATTCTGGCCGCGTTCACATTGCCCTGGTCGACGACGCTGGTGGCGATCTTCGTGCCCTGCTGGCTCGGCGCCGTGGCGTTGGTGATGGACTGGCGGGCCTACGGGCGCTTGCTGAAACAGCCGATCTGCTACCTGCCGTTTGCGCTGGTTGGTCTCGCTCTTGTCGGCACGCTCTGGTCGGACGCGGCATGGGGCGCGCGGCTTTACGCCATAGCTCCCACCCTCAAGCTGCTGGTGCTGCCGGGGCTGTTCTATCATTTTGAACGGTCGTCGCGCGGGATGTGGGTCTTCGTCGCATTCCTGGTGTCCTGCGCGCTGCTGATGGTGGTGTCGTGGCTCGTTGCATACGATCCCAGTCTTTCGCTCAAGCCGAGCCAAAATGACGCGCGAGGCGTATTCGTCAAAAACTACATCGACCAAAGCCAGGAATTTGCGCTGTGCGCGGTGGCATTGGTCTATCCGTTCCTGCGCCTCGTGCGGGCGGGAAAATTCTGGCAATCTCTGTTGCTGGGGCTGATCTCGGTCTGTTTTATTGACACCATGGCGTTCATTGTCACTTCGCGGACGGCGATCGTTACGATGCCGGTCATGTTGGCGGTGTTTGCGCTGGTTCATCTGAGGCCGCGAACCAGCTTGATCATCATCGGCGTGATGATCGCCTTGGTCGGCCTGCTTTGGGTTACCACGACCGACTTGCGCTGGGGTCCCAAGAGATTTCTGAGGGACTATCAGCTCTACAAGACCGAACAGCGTGTGACGTCGATCG
The DNA here is from genome assembly GCF_036924595.1 of Bradyrhizobium algeriense. Classification (NCBI taxonomy): domain Bacteria; kingdom Pseudomonadati; phylum Pseudomonadota; class Alphaproteobacteria; order Hyphomicrobiales; family Nitrobacteraceae; genus Bradyrhizobium; species Bradyrhizobium algeriense. Next base: position 1,690,138 of record NZ_JAZHRV010000001.1, read on the forward strand.
GGCTTCGGCTCGAGTTCTGGCAAAAATCCCTGCAGTTCATTTCGGAGGCGCCGGTCATTGGTCACGGGACGGGCTCGCTGCGCGGACTCTACGAGCGGGCGGCGAACGGTCACTCCGATCCGCTCCAGGGCGATATTATTAGCAATCCGCACAACCAGACGTTGAATGTTGCGGTGCAGTGGGGTATGTTGGGGGTCATCCTGTTGTATGCGATGTGGCTGGTGCATCTGCTGCTATTTCGTGGCGAGGGTCTCGTCGCCTGGATCGGATTGCTTGTCGTCGTGCAGAATATCTTCACCTCGCTGTTCAACTCGCACCTCTTCGATTTTCATGAGGGATGGATGTACGTACTAGGCGTCGGGGTTGCTGGCGGTATGACGCGCGCGGCCAAGCAACGCGGGCTGCCTGCGGCTCCGGTGATGTCGCGATGACGGCCGCAGATCGCCTGCGCAACACGATGAGCTCGTGCGGCTCGATGGTTTCGTGGCTTTCGGCCCGGCACGATCCGGCGGCACGGATGCGGAACGTCGATCTCATCGCGGTCCTGGTTGCGGTGCTTTTGCCGTGGTCGACCAGCGGCGTCGGCATCGGCATGGTGCTGTGGCTTGCGGCCCTTGCCACCACGCTGGAATTGCGGCCGTTCCTGCATTCGTTGAAGCGCCCGATCTGTGTGCTTCCGATTGCACTGGTGGCATTGGCCGCAATGGGAACCCTGTGGTCGGACGCGCCTTGGAGCGCGCGCACTTATGCCTTGAGCCCCGCGACGAAGCTGCTCGTATTGCCGTTCCTGTTCTATCATTTCGAGCGCTCGACGCGCGGCATGTGGGTATTCATCGCGTTCCTGGCGTCCTGCACGCTGCTGACGGTCGCGTCCTGGATAGTCGCGTTTGATCCCAGCCTCTCGCTGAAGGCTCCCGGCGAGCCGACAGGGCACGGCATCTTCGTCAAGAACTATATCGCCCAGAGTCAGGAATTCGTGTTGTGCGCGGTCGTGCTCGCTTTCCCCATCATCACGCTGCTGCGAGACGGGAAAGTCCGGCAAGCGCTGTTGCTGGCGCTTGTTGCGGCGAACTTCGTCGTCAACATGGTATTCGTTGTCGTGTCGCGTACGGCACTGGTGACGCTGCCGGTGATGCTCGCCGTGTTCGCGATGGCGCACCTGAAATGGCGAACCAACGTCATGCTGTTGGTTGTCGCCGCCGTATTCGGCGCGCTGGCCTGGACGGTATCGCCTCAACTGCAGGCGACGACGGACAAGTTCGCGCGGGATTACCGGGTCTACAAGGAGTTCAATCAGCCGACGTCGATCGGGCTGCGGCTCGAATTCTGGGAGAAGTCGCTGCGCTTCTTTGCCGAGGCGCCGGTCATCGGCCACGGCACGGGATCGACGCGAGGACTGTTCGAGGCGGCGGCGACCGGACCTGCGATACTGGCGCAGGGGCAGGTGATCGGGAACCCGCACAACCAGACCCTCAACGTCGCGGTCCAGTGGGGCACGGTCGGGGTCGTGATCCTGTACGCGATGTGGCTTTCGCATTTCTCGCTGTTTCGCGGCGAGGGGCTGGCGGCCTGGATCGGGCTGATGGTGGTGCTGCAGAACATGTTCAGTTCGCTGTTCAACTCGCATCTATTCGATTTTCATGAAGGCTGGATGTATGTGCTGGGCGTCGGTATAGCCGGAGGCATGGTGCTGCGCGCCAGGTCAGGGGATGCGGAATCTTCCGGAACAACCCGGCCATGATCGCTGGCATGCACGCCTGAGATAAGATATCAGCGGGCGCGGAACGCCCTGAGAATCCCCCATCGTTTCCTCCGCCGGCAATCGGAATGACGCATCTTTCGCAACTGACCCGTCGCAATTACCTGATCGCAGCGCATGATGCGCTGGCGACCGCGTTTGCGCTGCTCGCAAGCTTCTATTTGCGCTTCGAGGGAGGCGAGGCCTTCTATGCCCGGCTGCCGCTATTGCTGCGCATTCTGCCCCTCTTCATCCTTTTCAGCATCGTGATCTGCTACGTCTTCAACCTGACGACGACGAAATGGCGTTTCATTTCGCTCCCCGATGCGCTGAACATCATGCGCGTGGCGAGTATTCTGACGGTAGCGCTCATCGTGCTCGACTATGCCTTCATTTTCACGGCATCGAACGCCAAGGCGCCGGTGCTGTTCGGCCGCATCACCATCGTGCTCTACTGGTTTCTCCAGGTGTTCGCGCTGAGCGCGCTCCGTTTCGGCTATCGCTATTTCCGCTACTCGCGCGTTCGCCGCCATGCCCGGACCGAAGGCGCGTCGTCGACGCTGTTGATCGGCCGCGCCGCCGATGCGGAGGTGCTGTTGCGCGCGATCGAGAGCGGTGCAGTCAAGCAGCTTTGGCCGGTCGGCGTGCTGTCGCCGTCGGCCGCGGACCGCGGCCAGTCGATCCGCAACGTGCCGGTGCTCGGCGGGCTCGACGATGTCGAGGACGTGGTGCGCGATTATGCCGGACGCGGAAAGCCGATTTCGCGGGTCGTCATGACCCCGTCGGCGTTCGAACCCGAGGCGCACCCCGAAGCGGTCCTGATGCGGGCCAAGCGGCTCGGCCTGTTCGTCAGCCGCCTGCCGTCGCTCGAAAGCGGCGACGTGCCGAGGCTGACCAATGTCGCCGTCGAAGACCTGCTGCTGCGGCCGAGCGAGAAGATCGACTACGCGCGGCTCGAAGCGCTGGTGAAGGGCAAGGCGGTGATCGTCACCGGCGGCGGCGGCTCGATCGGTTCGGAGATTTGCGACCGCGTCGCAACCTTCGGCGCCGCGCGGCTATTGGTGATCGAGCACTCGGAACCCGCGCTCTACGCGGTGACGGAGGCGCTGACCGCGCACGGAACCAATGCCGTGATCGAGGGCCGAATCGCCGATATCCGCGATCGTGACCGGATCATGAACCTGATGAAGGAGTTCAAGCCCGACATCGTGTTCCATGCCGCCGCCCTGAAGCATGTGCCGATCCTCGAACGCGACTGGAGCGAGGGCGTCAAGACCAACATCTTCGGTTCCGTCAACGTCGCCGACGCGGCGCTTGCGGCGGGCGCCGAAGCAATGGTGATGATCTCGACCGACAAGGCGATCGAGCCGGTCTCGATGCTGGGCCTGACCAAGCGCTTTGCCGAAATGTATTGCCAGGCGCTCGACCATGACCTGATGACGCAATCGGAGGGCAAGCCGCACATGCGGTTGATCTCGGTGCGGTTCGGCAACGTGCTGGCCTCCAACGGATCGGTGGTGCCGAAATTCAAGGTGCAGATCGAGGCCGGTGGCCCGGTCACGGTGACGCATCCGGACATGGTCCGCTACTTCATGACCATCCGCGAAGCCTGCGATCTCGTGCTGACGGCGGCCACCCACGCGCTGACGCCGGCGCGGCCCGATGTTTCCGTCTACGTCCTCAACATGGGACAGCCGGTCAAGATCGTGGAGTTGGCCGAGCGGATGATCCGCCTGTCCGGCCTCGAACCCGGCATCGATATCGAGGTGGTATTCACCGGCATGCGGCCGGGCGAGCGGCTGAACGAGATCCTGTTCGCCAGCGAGGAGCCTCCGGTAGAGATCGGGGTCGCCGGCATCATGGCGGCCAAGCCGAACGAGCCGCCGATGCAGACGTTGCGCAAATGGCTTGCGGCGCTTGAGGAGGCGATTGCGCGGGATGACCGTTCCACCATCCGCGCGGTGCTCAAGGATGCCGTGCCCGAGTTCGGCTCGAACGCCGCCTGATCTTTTTTCGGTGTCCGCCGGCGGTTGCGGGCCGTTTCGAAAGCCATGATGCAGAAGTCCGGAAAAGTCGTCGTCGTCAGCCAGCATTATCCGCCGGATCCGAGCACGACGGCGGCGATCATGGCGGCGATTTCGGAACGCGTGGCGCGGGAAGCCGAAGTCCTGGTGCTGTCGGGAACGGCAGGCTCCGCCGCCAAAGCGGCCACCGGCAAGCCTGCGGTCGTCGAAGTCAGGAATTGGATGCCCGGCAAGGCTGCATTGCTCAAGCGCGCTCTGGCCGAACTGCTGTTCACGATCCGGATGTTCGCAGCGCTATTGGTGAAATTGCGCCGCGGCGACGTCGCGCTCACGGTGCCCGCACCCTTCCTGCTGCCTTACGCGTTTGCCGCTGCCGCGAAACTGAGGGGCGCGAGGTCGGTGCTGATCATGCACGATCTCTATCCCGACGTCCTCATCATGGCAGGTCTCCTGAAGCCGCATTCGTTGCCGGCAAGTGCGATGCGCGGCCTGAACGCGTTGATGTTTCGCGCGCTCGACGCCGTCGTCATCATCGGCCGCGACACCGAAAAGCTGCTGCTGCGCTATGGCGGAGTGACAAGCGACAAGATCCATTTCATTCCGAACTGGGCGACGCTCGCGCGCGGCGTTCGCGCGGTCGATCCTGATAATCCCTATCGCCGTCCGCTTTCCGCCCGCTTCGTCGTCGGTCTGTCAGGCAATCTCGGCTTTACCCACGATCCCGTCATCGTATTCGAGGCTGCGCGCCTGCTACGTGAGAGCAGGGATATTCATTTCCTGCTGTCGGGCTGGGGGATCGGATTCGATCAGTTGCGCGAGATGCAGTCCGAGGCAAGGCTTCCGAACGTCACGCTGGTCGATCGCGTCGAGGACGACCGGCTGGAGACGTTTCTTTCTGCCGCCGATGTCTGGATCATACCCTACCGCAGGAACGTCGCCGGTGTATCGGTGCCCAGCCGGTTCTATAATCTGCTGGCGATCGGCCGCCCGGTGATCCTGGTTTCCGAAGTGGGCGCCGAGGCGGCGTTGACGGTGACCGAACACGATGTCGGCTGGGTCGTCGAACCCGGCAGAGCCGATGAGCTCGCGAAAACGATCAGTCGTGCCGCCGGCGCCAAGGATCCGCAGCGGGCCGAGCGCGCGGCCGAAATCGCAGGGCGATTCGATTTTGAGATCGCCATGACCGACTATTGCAGCCTGATCCGCGAGCTTTTGCGAAAGAAGCCGGATTAGCCGGGTTGCCGGCGTGAGAAGCGGTACATCAGCAGCGCCGTGGCGATGCCGCCGATGACGAAAAGCAGGCTGGCGATGGCCGAAGAAGAGGTCATGACCGAGCCGATCGCCAGCGCAGCGAGCAGGACGTTGAGGGCGAACACCTCGCTCACCACGCGCCACACCGGAAAGCCGTTGTCGGTGGCGCGCTGATAGAAGTGGGTGCGATGCGCCGCCCAGAACGGTTCGCGCCTGATGATGCGCCGCAGGAGCGTGACGGTGGCGTCAGTGAGATAATAAAGCGGCAACAGCAGCGCCGCCGCAATCTGCTGATGCCAGGCGAGCTGCAGCAGACACCAGCCGGCCAATAGCCCGATCGGCAGGCTGCCGACGTCGCCGAGAAAGATTTTCGCCACCGGCCGGTTGAAAGGCGCAAAGCCGAGCATCGCCCCGAACAGCGCCGCAGCGGCGACCGTCGCGGGCGCGGGAAGTTCGGCGAGCCAGCCGAGCAGAACGAACGCGCCGGTGATGGGCACGATCTCGGCTGCCGTCATCAGGTCCAGCCCGTCCATGAAGTTGACGAGGTTCACGAACCACAGGCCTGCGAGCAACAACAGGCCGCGCTCGAGCCAGAGCGGGCAGGCCGGAACGATCCGCAAGCTTTCGGGCGCGGCAAGGATCACCGCCGCGACGGCTAATCCCTGCAGCAGCAGCCGCGGCACCACCGGGATGGAATGGACGTCGTCGGCAAAGCCCACGCCCGCGATGAACAGCGTCGCGCCGAATACCGCGACGGGAATTTTGATCTCCGCTGTGCCGGCAAATGCGATGACCGTGACGGCCGCGATCAGCGTGGCCGCGATCACCGCGATGCCCGCGCCCTGCGGCGTCGGAACCCGATGGGAAGAGCGCGCATTCGGCCTTGCCAGCGCTATTCGCACCAGCATCGGCCGGATCGCCCATATCAGGACGCCCGACAACAGCGCCGCCGGCGCTGCGGCGGCCAACGACAGCAGTAGTTGCGAACTGGCCATTCTATCCGCGTGGAAAGTTGCTCAAAAGATTATTTGGGAACTTCGATGGGCACCGTGCCCTGCGCGGCCTTCTCGGCGCTCAATATCCAGACCAGCCCGCCGATCGCGCCGACGATGAAGGATACCGCGCCATAGAGCAGGGAGATATTGACACCCTCGTTGGCCATCAGGCCGGCATAACCAAACGCCAGCCCCATGGTGGCCTCGCGGACGCCCCAGCCGGCAATCGAGATCGGCAGCATGGTGATCAGCATGACGGGCGGAACGAGCTGGAAAATCTGGCTGAACAGAATGGGGGCTGCGATCGATTGCACCACGCACCAGGCGATGACGACGGCAAGCACATGCACCAGCAAGGAAAGCACCGCGACTTTCGGGCCGTGAACGCGGCTGAACAGCACGCGATTGGCGATGACAGAACAGGCATGGATGTGGTGAGTGCCCCACCAGTGCTTCAGCCACGGCCATGGCAGCCGGCCAAGCAGCAGAAATCCGAGGCCGCCGCCAAGGGCTGCGAAATCGACGAAAAGCAAGGCCGACCTGCCGTGCGGATCGGTGATCAGGCGGTAGCTCCAGGGCAGGCTCGCGACAATCACCACTGCGAGCGCGATCAGGCCGATGGCGCGATCGACGAAGATGGAATAGGTCGCGGCCCGCCAGCCGGCGCCGTTGCGGGCCACCAGCCACAGCCTGACCGCGTCACCGCCGATCGAGGAGGGCAGCGTCTGGTTGAAGAAGGTTCCGATCACGTTGAAGCGCATCGCCTGCCTGGTCGGCAGCGGCGCCCCGCACTCCGCGCTGATCTCGCGCCATCGCAGGACGCCGATGAATATCTGCAGGAACGTCACGGCAATCGCCACGCCGATCCAGCCCAGGCTGGAAACGTCGATGCGAGCGACGAGTTCGGCAAGGTCGACCTTGCGCAGCGAGAAATACAGGAGCGCCGCCGAAACCAGTATCTTCAACGTCGAAAGCAGGATACGGCGCATCTCGTCTGTGCTGGGTTTGAGAAGAGGGTGCAAAGCGATGCAATTCGGCGCCTTGGTATGGTTTTCGGACCGATCTGGCAATAGCGGGGGCTGACAGAGTTGCGGTGGCCTCGGCAACGCAGGTAAAGAAGCCTGGAGAGAGATTTCCAGCCTTTGAGCGGTGCCTTCCAGGGATACGATGTCGGATCAACCTATATTAGTAACGGGCGCGGCGGGCTTCATCGGCTTCCACGTCGCTCGCCGGCTGCTCGCCGAAGGCCGCGCCGTGGTCGGCCTCGATAGTCTCAACGATTATTACGATCCGGCGCTGAAACGCGCGCGGCTGGACATACTGCGCGGGGAGCAGGGCTTTGCGTTCGAGCAGATCGATCTCGCCGACCGCGCATCGATGGAGCGCCTGTTCGCCGGACACCGCTTTGCCAAGGTGGTGCATCTCGCGGCGCAGGCCGGCGTGCGTTATTCGATCGATCATCCGCACGCCTATGTCGACGCCAATCTCGAAGGCTTCGTCAATGTGCTGGAGGGGTGCCGGCATCATGGCTGCGGCCACCTGGTCTATGCATCTTCGTCGTCGGTATACGGCGCCAATACGAAACTACCGTTTTCGGTGGACGACAAAACCGACCATCCGGTCAGCCTCTACGCCGCCACAAAGAAGGCCAATGAGCTGATCGCGCATTCCTACAGCCATCTGTACCGGCTTCCGGTGACGGGCCTGCGGTTCTTTACCATCTACGGGCCGTGGGGACGGCCCGATATGGCGATTTTCCTGTTTACCAAAGCGATCGTGGAAGGGACCCCGATCAGGCTCTTTAACCACGGCAGGATGCGTCGCGATTTTACCCATATCGACGATGTGACGCGCGTCGTATTGCAACTGGTCGACCAGGCCCCGCGTGACGGCGGCGAGGGCGCCGGGGCGCCGGCACGGGTTTACAATGTCGGCAATAATCATCCGGAAGAACTGACCCATGTGGTATCAGTCCTGGAGCGGGAATTGGGCCGTGCGGCGGTCAAGGAGATGCTGCCGATGCAGCCCGGCGACGTGACCGAGACCTTCGCCGATGTCGCGGAACTGATGCGCGACACCGGCTTCAGGCCGCAGACCTCGATCGAGGACGGGCTTGCTGATTTTGTCGCCTGGTATCGTGACCACTACAGGATTTGAGACGCCGATGAACCGACGAATTATTCCCCTGATCATGTGCGGCGGCGCGGGAACGCGGCTGTGGCCGGCCTCGCGCGAGGTCCACCCCAAGCAGTTCCTGTCCTTGTTCGGCGCGCGCTCGACGTTCCAGGACACGCTGTTGCGGGTCTCCGACGCTGATTTGTTCGAACGGCCCGTCATCATCACCAACAACGCCTATCGCTTCATGGTGCTCGAGCAACTGGCGGAGATCGGGCTGGAAGCCGACGTGTTGCTCGAGCCGATGCGGCGCGATTCCGGGCCCGCGATCGCGGCCGGCGCCGCCTTTGCAGAGGCGCGCGACAAGGATGCGATCGTGCTGGCGCTGGCCGCCGATCACGTGGTTTCCGACACGCCCGCTTTCCGCGCCGCCTGCCGCGAGGGACTGGCGGCGGCGGAAGCCGGGCACATCGTGACGTTCGGCGTGCAGCCCGAACGCGCCGCCACGGAATATGGCTACATCAATCCCGGCGAGGTCATTTCCGGCAAGGTCCGTGGGGTCGCGAAGTTTGTCGAGAAGCCGGACCCGGCAACGGCTGCGGGTTATGTCGAGGCCGGCTATCTCTGGAACAGCGGCAACTTCATGTTCCGCGCCGCCGTCCTGACGGACGAATATCGCAAGGTCGATGCGGAAAGCGTCCAGGCCGTCACCGATGCGGTGACGAAAGCGGGCACCGACCTCGGATTCGTCAAGCTCGACGAAACCGCGTTCGGATCGGCGAAGTCGATCTCGATCGATTACGCGGTCATGGAAAAGACCGCGCGCGCCGCGGTCGTGCCGGTCGCGTGCGGCTGGTCCGATGTCGGCTCCTGGCATGCGGTGTGGGAATTGTCCGGCAAGGACGGCGAGGGCAACGCGGCGCGGGGCGTGGCGGTGTTCGAGGATTCCCGCAATTGCAACGTATCGACCGACCGCGCGCTGGTCGCGCTCGAAGGCGTCGACGACCTCGTGGTGGTCGCGACCCAGGACGCCGTGCTGGTCTCCAGGCAACAGGACGCCAACGGGCTGAAGCGGCTGGTCGCGAAGCTGAAGACGGTGGCGCCGCAGGTGACCGAGGATCATATCAGGGTGCACAGGCCCTGGGGATCCTATCAGTCGGTCGACAATGGCGACCGTCATCAGGTCAAGCGCATCATCGTCAAGCCGGGCGGGCGGCTTTCGCTGCAGAAGCACCACCACCGCGCCGAGCACTGGGTCGTGGTACGCGGAACGGCGCAGGTCACCGTCAACGAACTGATCAAAACCGTGCACGAGAACGAATCGATCTACATCCCGATCGGCGCGGTGCACCGGCTGGAGAATCCGGGCAAGATCCAGCTCGAACTGATCGAGGTCCAGACCGGCAGCTATTTCGGCGAGGACGATATCATCCGCATCGAGGACGACTACAAGCGCAGTTGAGCGAGCCGTAATTTTACCGGGTCGGCGGCTGTAATTGTTTGAATCAAAACGTGTCCGAAAACCGTCGATCGCGTTCGCCACATCTATGACGGCCGTGCTAGAGAACCGCCGGGGACACTACCGGCGCAGAAATCTGCTTAAAGTCTGTCTTGGGGTCGACAAAATCATGAGTTCCAAAGGGTCCGCATCTGATGCGAAGACCGATGCAAAACGCGGCCTGCGCGTCGGCGTGGTCGGCGCGGGCGTGATGGGCAGCAACCATGCCCGCGTGCTGGCAGGTCTACCTGATGTGACGCTGGTCGGCATCGTCGATCCGTTGCCGGAACACCGCGCGCGGGCCATTGCGCTGGTCGGTTGCCGGGCGTTCGCCGATCTTGAGGAGCTGTTCGACGAAGGCGTCGACGCCATCACGATCGCGGCGCCGACCCATCTCCATCACGAGATTGCGCTGGCCTGCATCACACGCAACATCCACATCCTGGTCGAGAAGCCGGTCGCCTCGACGGTGGAGGAGGGGCAGGACATCGTCAATGCGGCGCGCAGCGCCGGCGTGACGCTGATGGTCGGCCATGTCGAGCGCTTCAATCCGGCGGTCGCCGCGATCAAGCAGGCGATCGCGGGCGAGGATATTCTCTCCATCGGCATCACCCGCGTCGGGCCGTTCCCGCCGCGCATGTCCAATGTCGGCGTCGTGATCGATCTGGCCGTGCACGATATCGACCTGATCCGCTGGTTCACCGAATCCGATATCGTCGAGGTGCAGCCGCAGCTTTCCAGCGCAGTCGCCGAGCGCGAGGATATCGCGCTATTACAGTTCCGCACCGCCTCGGGCGTGCTCGCCCATATCAACACCAACTGGCTGACACCGTTCAAGGCGCGCAGCGTCACGGTCGCGACGCGCGGCAAATATGTGATGGGCGATCTGTTGACGCGCCAGGTGACAGAATGCTTCGGCTTCAAGCCCGACGGCAGCTATTCGATGCGCCATCTGCCGGTCGGCCACGACGAACCGCTGCGCGCCGAGCTGATCGCATTCCTCGATGCCGTCCGCACCGGCAATTTGCCGGCGGTTTCCGGCGACGAGGGCGTCGCCAGTCTCGAAATCGCGATCCGCTGCCTCGAGCAGCCCGCCAAGCCCGCGGCCTCTGCCGCGCGCAAGGGTCCGCGCCGCATCGCCGGCTAAACCTCCATTCCGATTCCAGCAAGGCCACATGAACCAGCACATGCGTCCAGAACCCGTTCCCTTCTATGACCTCGGCTCGCAGCGCCGGCGGCTCGGCACATCGATTGATGAGGCGCTCTCGCGTGTGACCAGCCATTGCCTCTTCATCAATGGTCCGGAAGTGGCCGTGCTGGAGAAGGCGTTGGCGGATTTCTGCGGCGCCAAGCATGTCGTGAGCTGCGCGAGCGGCACCGACGCGCTTCTGATGGTCTTGATGGCCAGGGAAGTCGGCCCGGGGGACGCCGTCCTGTGTCCATCGTTCACGTTCTGCGCGACCGGCGAAGCCGTGGCGCTGACCGGCGCGACGCCGGTATTCGTCGATGTCGACGAAGCGACCTACAACATGGATGCAGGTTCGCTCCGGCGTGGCATCGCGACGGCGAAGCAGCGCGGCCTGAAGCCCCGGGCCGTGATCCCGGTCGACCTGTTTGGCCAAAGCGCCGATCACGATGCGATCGCCGAGGTCGCGCAGGCCGAGGGCCTGTTCGTGCTCGATGACGCAGCCCAGGGTTTTGGCGCAAGCTACAAGGGTCGCCGGATCGGCTCTTTGGGACTTGCGACCGCGACCAGCTTCTTCCCGACAAAGCCGCTCGGCTGCTTCGGCGATGGTGGCGCCATCTTTACCGATGATGACAAGCTTGCCGAGACGCTGCGCAGCATCCGCGTTCACGGCCAGGGCTCCGACAAATACGACAACGTGCGCCTTGGCTTGACCGGACGGCTCGATACCATGCAGGCGGCGGTGCTGATCGAGAAGTTGAAGATTTTCGAGGACGAGATCGCGGCGCGCAACCGCGTGGCGGAACGCTATTCGCGCGGTCTCGGCAACTTCGTGACCGTGCCGCGGCTGGCTCCCGGATGCACTTCGATCTGGGCGCAGTACACCATCCGCCTGCCCAAGGGGACCGATCGCGACGGTTTTGCGGCAGCGCTGAGGGCGCAGGGCGTTCCGACGATGGTCTACTACACGAAATCGATGCATCAGCAGACCGCGTACAAGAGTTTCCCGGTGGCGGATGGCGGGCTGCCGGTGAGCGAAAAGCTTTCGGACGATGTTATCAGCCTGCCGATTCACGCCTATCTCGACGAGGCGACGCAGGATCGCGTGATCGAGGCGGTGCGCGGCGCGCTTTCTGCCTGATTTCACGGTTTGGCGAATATGCGCTAGAAGCGGCGCATGCTCGGACGCATCTTCACCGTCGGCGGTTACACGCTGCTTTCGCGGCTGACCGGATTCGCGCGCGATATCATGCTCGCCGCCATTCTCGGCGCTGGTCCCGTCGCGGATGCGTTCTTCGTGGCGCTGCGGCTGCCCAATCATTTTCGCGCGATCTTCGCCGAGGGCGCCTTCAACGCCGCCTTCGTGCCGGCCTATGCGCATCTGCACGGCAAGAGTGAAGCGTCGGCAAAGCTGTTCGCCGATCGCGTCTTCACGCTGCTGTTTGCCGTCCAGGTGATTCTGCTCGTCGCGGCCTGGTGGTTCATGCCGGAGGTGATCGCCATCCTCGCGCCGGGGTTCAAGGATGACCCGGCGCGCGGCGAACTCGCGATCTCACTGACGCGGATCACATTTCCGTATCTGCTGCTGATCACGCTGGTGACGTTGTACGGCGGCATGCTCAACGTGATGCACCGCTTCGCAAGTGCTGCTGCCGCGCCGATCTTTCTCAATCTGTCGATGATGGCGACGCTGGCGCTGGCCGCGTTCTTTCCGGGCGCGGGCTACGCCGCCGCGTGGGGCGTATTGATCGCCGGCATCCTCGAATTCATGTTGCTGGCCGGTGACGCGGCAAAGACCGGCATCCTGCCCAAATTCGCGGTGTTCAAGCTCGACAATGATGTCCGCGCGTTCTTTCGCGCGCTGGGCCCCGCGACCATCGGCTCGATGGGAACGCAGATCGCGTTGTTCGCCGACACCATCATCGCAACCTTTCTGCCGGCGGGCGCGCTTTCGGCGCTGTATTACGCCGACCGTCTCAACCAGTTGCCGATCGGCGTGATCGGGATCGCGATCGGCACCGTGCTGCTGCCGGAAATGTCGCGGCGCCTCACCGCAAACGATGTCACCGGTGCGTCGGCCGCGCAGCGGCGGGCGTTCGAATTCTCGCTGTTGTTTTCGGTGCCGTTCGTCGCTGCCTTTCTGACCGTGCCTGACGTCATCATGCGCGCGATGTTTGCGCGCGGCGCGTTCTCGAAGGCGGATGCCGTGGCCGCGGGTGCCACGCTGGCCGCTTACGCGATCGGACTCATTCCGTTCGTGACAATCCGCAGCGCGGTCGCGACCTTCTACGCCCGCCACGACACCGCGACGCCGGTCAAGGCGGCGCTGACCGGTGTGGCTGTCAACGTGGCGCTGAAGGTCGCGTTGATGGGCGCGCTGGCGCAAATCGGCCTGGCGCTCGCCACCGCCACCGGGGCATGGGTCAATCTGTTGCTGGTGCTCTTCTTCGCGGTGCGGGCAGGTTACCTCGAACTCGATCGCGCCTGGATGATTTCACTCGCCAAGTTCGCGGCGGCCGGTGTTCTGCTCGCCGCCGCACTTTGGGCCATCGCGCGATTCGCCAGCTTCTATTTCGCGCAGATGCACACCTTCCGGGATGAGACCGCGTTGCTGCTGCTGATTGTGGCGGGTGCCTTTGTGTACGGCGTCTTGATCCTGCTGCTGTTTGGCAGGGGGTGGCTATTCTCGCTGCTGCGCGACCGGACATCCGCCCGTAGCTGATTGTAAATAAAAAGAAAATTTTTGATTGGGGCGTGTTGTGGCCGTATTCGGGCATTTTTGCAACAAGTTCCCGAAAAGCGCCATTTGCGGCCGATCCGTACATGATTGTGTAGCGACTCCGCGTTAGGTTGATCCCGGATTTAATTAACGGTTTTTCAGAGAGGGGCTTCCATGGGCGTTTCAGCCTTCAAGGCAATCGCAGCTTCGGCACTGGCTATTGTGGCTGCAACTTCGATAGCATCCGCAGCGGACTTGGCTCCGCGCTACACCAAGGCACCGCCGGCCATGGTCGAGGTCTGGAACTGGACCGGCTTCTATATTGGCGGTAACGCCGGCTATAGCTGGGGCCGCGGCAATTCCGACGTTTCCTATTTCAACACGCTGACCGGGGTGCCGATCGTGCCGCCAGCCGGCTCGATCCTCGGCGCCGGCTATGACATGAACGGCGCCATTGCCGGTGGTCAGATCGGCTACAACTGGCAGAGCAGCAACTGGGTGTTCGGTCTGGAGGCTGACGCGCAGTGGTCGGACGAGAAGGGACGCGGAGTTTTTAGCTGCGCCGCGACGCTCATCGGCGGTCCGTGCCTTCCCGGCCTGACGTTCCTGCCTGCGGGCGTGACTGGCACCAGCCTCGCCGTCGACTCGCACCTCGAATGGTTCGGCACGGTGCGCGGCCGCGTCGGTATTCTCGCGACCCCGAGGGTCCTGTTCTACGGCACGGGCGGTCTGGCCTATGGCTCGATCAAGACCACCGGCGCGTTGGCTGGCGTTACGCCTGCCGGCATTGCGGTCGCTTCGGTCGCCTCAAATAGCGACGTGCGTTTAGGCTGGACAGTCGGCGCCGGTGTCGAAGGCAAGATCACCAACAACTGGAGCGCCAAGCTCGAATACCTCTACATGGATTTCGACAGCTTCCGCGCCGGGACCTTCACGCTCGCGCCGGGCAGCCTCATTAGCGCAAACGTGGATACGCGTTTCCACGACCACGTCCTGCGGGTCGGCCTGAACTACACCTTCGGCGGCCCGGTGATCGCGAAGTATTGATCCCGGCGTTATCTTCCTCCCGTCAAATCAAAGCCCCGGCATCGCCCGGGGCTTTTTTTGTTGTGCAAGCGCGAAAAGAATTGCGGTGCGCGCCGATTCCGTGACGCCGGTGCCGTGGCCGGCTGGGCGAAAGCGGTTTGCGCTGACGCGCGAACCGCTGCAATATGGAACGCTTCTAGAGCATGGCCCGGAAAAGTGGGTACCGGTTTTCCGAAAGGGCCATGCTCAAACAAAAAGATGGGGCGGATGACGGTTCGAAGAGGCGTCATCGTGCTCCAGGACAATTGGAGATACGATGGCAGCTCCCATCAAATTCGGCGTCGGTCAAAGCGTTCTCCGCAAGGAAGATGACGCGCTGATTCGCGGCAAGGGCCGCTATACCGACGACCATTCGCCACAGCCCGCGATGCATGCGCTGATGCTGCGCTCGCCGCATGCGCATGCGAAATTTACCATCAACGTCACCAAGGCCCGCGGGATGCCGGGCGTGTCGTTGATTCTGACCGCGGCCGAGGTCGGCGATCTCGGCGACCTGCCGTGCCTGTTCAACCTGGAAACCGATCCCTTCACCGGCCCGCCATACCCGATCCTCGCCAAGGACGAGGTGCGCCATGTCGGCGACGCCGTGGCCTTCGTGGTCGCCGATAGCATCGACCAGGCCCGCGATGCGATCGAGGCGATCGACGTCAAATGGACGCCGCTTCCTTCGGTGGTGGGCGTCGTCAACGCCGTCAAGCAGGGCGCGCCGCAGGTCTGGCCCGACAAGCCCGGCAACGTGCTGTTCGACGTGTCGATCGGCGACAAGAAGGCGGCTGAGGCCGCCTTTGCCAAGGCGCATGCGGTCGCCGAGGTATCGATCGTCAACCCGCGCGTCATCACCAACTTCATGGAAACGCGCGCAGCCGTCGCCGAATACGACGCCAAGCGCGATCACCTGACGTTGACCATCGGCAGCCAGGGCAGCCATCGCCTGCGCGAAATCCTGTGCGGCATGGTGCTGAAGATGCCGATGGAGAAGATGCGGGTGATCTGCCCCGACGTCGGCGGCGGCTTCGGCACGAAACTATTCCCTTACCGCGAATACGCCCTGATTTCAGTCGCCGCGAAAAAGCTGCGCAAGACCATCAAATGGACCGCCGACCGCTCCGATCACTTCATCGGCGACGCGCAGGGCCGCGACAACGTCACCACCGCAAAGATGGCGCTGGCCGAGGACGGCAAGTTCTTAGGGATGGACGTCGACCTGATGGGCGACATGGGCGCCTATCTCTCGACCTTCGGGCCTTACATCCCGCATGGCGGCGCCGGCATGCTGCCCGGGCTCTACGACATCCAGGCCTTCCATTGCCGCGTCCGCACCGTGTTCACCAACACCGTGCCGGTCGATGCCTATCGCGGCGCCGGGCGGCCTGAAGCTGCGTATGTGGTCGAACGGCTGGTCGATGCGGCGGCGCGTAAGCTCGGCATGACGCCGGATGCGATCCGGCGCAAGAATTTCATTCCGCCGAAGGCGATGCCCTACAAGACCGCGACCGGAAAGGTCTACGATTCCGGCGACTTCACTGCGCATATGAAGCGCGCGATGGAAGTCGCCAACTGGAAGGAGTTTCCCAAGCGCGCCAAGGCGGCGAAGAAGGCCGGCCTGATGCGCGGCATCGGCATGGCCTGTTATGTCGAGGTCTGCGGCACCATGGGCGAGGAGACCGCCAATGTCGCGCTCGATCCCAATGGCGACATCTCTATCCTGATCGGCACCCAGTCGAGCGGGCAGGGCCACCAGACCGCTTACGCGCAACTCGTCGCCGAGCAGTTCGGAGTGCCGCCGGAGCGCGTCCACATCCTGCAGGGCGACACCGACAAGATCGCCACCGGTCTCGGCACCGGCGGCTCGGCGTCGATCCCGACCGGCGGCGTCAGCGTCGAGCGTGCCACCCGCGACCTCGGCGGCAAGCTGAAGGAGATCGCCGCCGAAGTGCTGGAGACCAGCGCGGGCGACCTCGAGATCAGCAATGGCCTCGTGCGCATCGCCGGCACCGATCGCTCGATCAGCTTCGCGGATCTTGCAAAACGTCCGGGCGTCGATCCCTCGAAACTGAATGCGAGTGCGACCTTCGCGCAGGCCGATGGCACCTATCCGAATGGCACGCATCTCGCCGAAGTCGAGATCGATCCCGCCACCGGCATCATCAAGATCATCAACTATGTCATCGTCGACGATTTCGGCGTGACGCTCAATCCGCTGCTGCTCGCCGGCCAGGTGCATGGCGGCGCGATGCAGGGGATCGGCCAGGCATTGATGGAGCAGGCGGTCTATAGCGCGACTGACGGCCAGCTCGTCACCGGCACCTTCATGGACTATGCGGTGCCGCGCGCATCCGACGGCCCGTCATTCCATTTCGAAACCCACAACGTGCCGTGCACGACCAACCCGCTAGGCGTCAAGGGCGCGGGCGAGGCCGGTGCGATCGGCTCCTGTCCCGCGGTGGTCAATGCGATCATCGAGGGCCTGTGGCGCGAGTACAAGATCGATCACATCGACATGCCGGCCACGGCCGAGCGGGTCTGGATCGCAATCCGTGAGGCACAGAAGCTGCATAATCTCTGATATTTTGTCGCATGCGGAATGATGCGCCGCATGCGGTGTTTACAAACAACCAGTCCGCACCACCTTTGGGACCGGTACAAACCCGAATTGAAGGGGGATTTAGCCAATGAAGCGGATCATCGTCGTCGCAGCTGTGCTTGCATTCAGTGCCGGTGCGGTCGTTGCACAGCAGGATCAGGTCAAGCGGACCCAGGCCATGATGAAGGACAATGGCAAGAACGCCGGCGCGTTGTCGGCGATGGTCAAGGGCGAAAAGCCCTACGATCAGGCGACTGTCAATGCCGCGCTGGCCCAGTTCGAAGACACCGCCAAGAACCTTCCGACGCTGTTCCCCGCGAGCATGAAAGGTATTAAGCTGGAGGGTGATTACGATCCCTCGCCGAAAATCTGGGATGACAAGGCCGGCTTCGAGTCCCAAATTAAGAGCTTCGCCAAGGTCGTCGCCGATGCCCAAGGCAAGGTCAAGAATCTCGACACGCTAAAGGCGGAACTGCCCGTCATCGGCAAGCAGTGCGGTGGCTGCCACGAGACATTCCGGATCAAGAAGGGCTGATCGCATTCTAACTTTGAGCATGATCTCCGCGCAAACGCGTTTCCGCGTTTGTCGCGAGGGAAAACAGTTACGCATTTTTCCCGATCATGCTCTGGCCTAAAAAGGGGCGGACGCCGCGAAGCGTCCGCCCCTTTTGTGTTAGCCTTTTCTTGTTCTTGTTTACTCGTGTTCGAACTTACCTGCTTCGTCACCAAATTTACCTGGTGACTTGATTTATTTGGTTACCTGGCCGCGGATTTCGCCGCCCGGATTGGCTGCGGTGTGAATGTTGACGTAGTACTTGCCGGCCACGAGGTCCGCGGCCTGCGCATCGGTCAGCGTCGCGCTGCCCTCGACCGGGCTCGACGTCGCGTTCGGGATAGCGACCGCGACGCCGGCGTTCTTGCCGGCTTCGGCTGGGCCGTGGAAATGCGCGGCGGTAGCAGGACCCGACAGACCGGAATAGGAAAGCTTCCAGCTCAGCTTCTTGCTGGCGGGATCGTAGTCGATGTCGGCGGTGCCGGTGGCCGCGCTGGTGTTGGGCGGCACCTGGGACTTGCCGTCGAGGGTCGCCTTCATCTTGTCGGCGGACGCGGGTCCGGCAAAAGCAATCGCTGCCCCCAGCGCAAGCGTGACAAGCATGGTCTTGTTCGACATGGTGTTTCTCCCTGTTGACATCAAACGGCCGTGTCAGCCTCAAAACAACGACTTCACGAATTTATTCCCGAAACGACAACAACGTCTGAAAATTTCGTGGAAGCCTATGGCGCAAAGTGCGTTCATACTGGTCGTTGAATTGCGAAGCTTGATGACGGATCGGCAAATGCTGCGACGAATTCTCCTTGGCTTGATCCTGGTTGGCGCCGCCGGCGCTGGAATCTTCTGGTGGCTGACGATCCCGGCAGTCGTTGCCCCGGCCTCGCTTTCTCCTCGCACGCCGAACCTCGCCAACGGCCTCACAACGTTCAATGCCGGGGGCTGTTCCTCCTGCCACGCCGTTCCCAACCAGCCCGATCGGCTGAAGCTCGGCGGCGGGCTTGCAATGCCTTCACCGTTCGGGACGTTTTACGTTCCCAACATCTCGTCCGATCCCACATACGGTATTGGCCGGTGGAGCGAAGCGGATTTCGTGACGGCTGTGCTCAAGGGGACATCGCCGGACGGCCAGCATTATTTTCCGGCCTTTCCATATGCGTCCTACCAGCATGCGACGGTCGAGGACATCCGCGACCTCTTCGCCTACCTGAAGACGCTTGCGCCGGTTGCCGGCGAGCCGCGCGACCACGACGTGCCGTTTCCGTTCAACATCCGTCGCAATGTCGGCGTCTGGAAATGGCTGTTCATGGACGGCAAGCCTTACACGGCGGACGCTTCACATTCGGCGTCATGGAATCGCGGCGCTTATCTCGTCAACGGTCCGGGCCATTGCGCCGAGTGCCACAGCCCGCGCAACTTCCTCGGCGGTATCGTCGAGGCGCAACGCTTCGCAGGCGGGCCCAATCCGGAGGGCGAGGGCTGGGTGCCCAACATCACCCAGAAGCGATTGGACGAGTGGAGCGCGAAGGACATCGCCTACTTCCTCGAAACCGGGCAAACGCCTGACGGCGACACCGCCGGTGGATCGATGGCGCGGGTGATCAGAAACATTTCGCAATTGCCGCCGGAGGATCGCGCCGCCATCGCAGAATACCTGAAGTCGCTGCCGCCGGTCGAGGGACCGCCGCGGCCCAGGAAGGCAAAGGACGCCGAGAAGTCATGACCGGCGCGTTGCGCCTGCGCTCAGGGCGTCAAGGCCGCGGTGATCGGCATTCGCCTCTCTGGCGGCGCAGGGGACGCAATAGGAGGCACGATCATCAGCGGCTTGCGCGGCGCAGGTGTGGCGGTCGCAGGCATGGCGATCTTTGCCCGCCTCAAGTCCGTGGCCGGCTTGGGTGGAGCGATAGCGGCGAACGGGTCGAAATCGCCGACGCGATACAGAACGATGCCGCGGTCGAAATTGGCGGTTGCGAAGCGCGGATAATATTGAATCGCGAGATTGTATGAGACGAATCCCGGGACCTGTTCGAAACGGCCGATGGCCGTGACGTTTGCCTCTTTCGCCGCGGGCGCAACCGCCGATGTCCCGATGGCACCGACGGTCGATACGTCCCCCTCGCGCTGGACGGGCGGTTCATCCGAAGCGGTGACGTCAGGATGCAGCGCTGCGACGACTTGCGCTTCGCCGATGGTCCTGTCGGTCGTGATTTCCGCTGCGCCGGGTGGCGTTGAAAACAGTCCGAACAGGACGTAGCCTCCGACCAGCACCGCCGAAATGACCGTTGCCGCCATCGTGTTGGAGGCAACCTTGCGCACGGTCTCGTAGGTCTGCACGGCCTTCGTGGCCGGCGGCTGAAGCGCAATGGCGAGCAGTTCATCGTAGGTCTCGCGCTGCTCGGCATCGGTCAGGATGTCATAGGCGCGCACCAGCTCCCTGAACCTCAGGGCAGCATCGGGATTGTCGGGATTGATATCGGGATGTGTCGCCTTCGCAGCCTTGCGGAACGCGGTCCGCAAGCCCTCGGCGTCATCACTCGGAAGCGCCCCGAGCAAATCGTATAGCGTCCTCATGGTGGTACTCGCGACTATTTCCCCCTCGGAACGTCCCCCGCCGCGGAGCCCTCCGATTGACGACGCCTTAGGTAATCAAAAATATCAAGGCGGTAGAATGATGCTCTTATGGCAAAAGCATGCAAATCCGCTGGGATGGTTAATGGGTACCGCCCGCGAGGCGGCTTCATCGGCGGCAGCAGACGGATGCGGCGGCCTCCACCCCCGGCCGCCATCACAGCCGCAGGACGCGGCCTAGAGCCGCGCAATCCCAAGATCGTCGGCGACCTGGTCCAGCCCGCGCAGCAGCGCAGGCGCTATGGGAATGCCAAGGCTGGTCCGCCTGAGGCGCGTTTCATGGCTGCGTTCGCCGGGCACCCAGATGCGGTCCACGCCCGGCATGCGCCGGCTGTTGCGGAAATCGCGCACCAGCGCATCGACGCTTCGCTTGAAGACGGCAATGTCACCGAAGGCTGCGATGTTGATGGCGGCGACCGCCTGTCCGGTGTTGGTGACGCTGTCGTCGTCGTGATTGAAGTCGATCACGTCGCGGCCCATCGCGGCGCCGCCGAGCGTGCCTGCGAGCAGGCCGATGATCATCGCAAGGCCGTAGCCCTTGTATCCGGCCTCCATGCCGCCGAGCGGCAGCAGCATGCCTTCGTCGGCGCGTTTCGGGTCGGTCAGCGGCTTGCCTTCGCGATCGATCATCCAGCCCTCCGGCATGGTCTCGCCGCGCAGCGCCTTGGTTTTCACTTTCCCGTAGGCGGCGACCGTGGTCGCCATGTCGAGCACGATCGGGTTTTCGTCGCCGGCCGGAATGGCGGCTGCGATCGGATTGGTCGACAGCAGCATGTCGAGGCCGCCCCAGGCCGGAAGGTGATTGGCGTTGCCGACCGCGAAGTAGAGCCCGATCATGTCATGGGCGAGCGGCATCGTGGCGTAGAGTGAGGCGGGGCCGGCATGGTTGCTGAACTGCGAGTTGACCCAGCCTATTCCGGTGCTGCGCGCCTTTTCGATCGCCATCCCGGCCGCGCGTTTCATCACGAGGTGGCCCATGCCATTGTCGCCGTTCAGGACGGCGGTGCCGGCGTGCTCGTGCACGACATGGATGTTGGGCCGGACGTTGAAGCCGCCGGCCTTGATCCGCCTGACATATTGCGGCAACCGGCTGACGCCGTGCCCGTCCGATCCCTGCAGGTCGGCCTCCGCCATCAGGGCCGCGACCGTTGCAGCATCGGCGTCCGGCAAGCCCACCGCGGTGAGCGCCTGCTCGATGAAGGCCTTCAACCGGTCAAAAGTAACTGATGTATCGGACAGGACGGGCACTCCCAGAGGCCCGCGGGCGTGGCCGCGCCGGGCGAAGTCGACGTCGATGGCGGGCAGGGCCGCCGTTGCTAGCCGGTGCCGAACGCCTTGAAGGTGATGATGGTGTGGGTGTCCTGGATGCCCGGAATCACCTGCACCTTCTCGTTGACGAAATGGCCGATGTCGGTGTCGTTATCGACGTAGAATTTGACCAGCAGATCGTAATCGCCGGCGGTGGAATAGATCTCCGAGGCGATCTCGGCCTCCGCGAGCGCATTGGCGACGGCATAGGACTGGCCGAGCTTGCATTTGAACTGGACGAAGAAGGGAACCATTGCTGTCGTCTCCAAAAATGTTGGCCCCAATAGGCCAAAAACCGCCGGGGATGGCAAGCCAGCTTGCCGCCCGTGCCCTGCCGCGGTAGGACAATTCATGGCCCTCACCACACGATTTGCGCGAGGCTTGCGATGACGACGCCGATCGCGCTCACCATCGCCGGCTCGGATTCCTCTGGAGGAGCGGGCATCCAGGCCGACCTCAAGACGTTTGCCGCGCTCGGCGTCTACGGCGCCTCCGTGATCACGGCGCTGACCGCGCAGAACACCACGGGCGTCAGCGGCATCCACCAGGTGCCGGCGGAGTTCGTGACCGCGCAGATCGACGCGGTGTTTTCAGATCTCGACGTCGGCGCGGTCAAGATCGGCATGGTGGCGCACCCGCCGGTGATCGACGCCATCGTCGCGGGGCTCAAGCGCTGGGCGCCGAAGCATGTCGTGCTCGATCCCGTGATGGTCGCAACTTCGGGCGACCGGCTGCTCGCGACCGAAGCCGTCGACGCGTTGCGGACCAGGCTCATTCCGCTGGCGTCGGTGATCACGCCCAATCTGCCGGAAGCCGCAGCGCTGCTCGACGAAGGCGTGGCGGCGGACGAAGCCGCCGTCGAGAAACAAGGCAGGCGATTGCTGGCGCTCGGTTGCAAGGCGGTGCTGATCAAGGGCGGCCACGGGGAGGGCGCCGAGAGCATCGATTACCTGGTCGATTCCTCCGGTGTCACCGCACTCGCCGCGCCGCGCATCGCCACAAAAAATACCCACGGCACCGGCTGCTCGCTCTCCTCGGCGATTGCCGCGGAGCTCGCGAAAGGCGAGGGCATGGACAGCGCCGTGCGCAACGCCAAGGCCTGGGTCAGCGCTGCGATTGCGGAGGCGGATCGTTTCACCGTCGGGCACGGCCACGGCCCGATCCATCATTTTCACAAGTTTTATTGAAGCAAGCGTAGCCCGGATGGAGCCAACGGGTCGCGCGAATGCGCGCCCCGTTGGCTCCATCCGGGCTACGTATTGCCTCTCCACTGTCGCCTGCCTGTCGCATCGCGCTGCTATCCGCAAGTTGTGGGGCGCGGCAGTGATTCTCGCGGAAATATCGCGGCGTGAACAGTCATCGCCCTGTCACAGAAATCTGTCAGGGGACAGGTATGGGTAGTGACTCCTTGAGTGAAGAAAGCCCGGAACGGCGCTTTCGGACCTTGTTTATCTCCGATGTTCATCTCGGAGCCCGCGGCTCGCAAGCCGATCGATTGCTGGATTTCCTCAAGAGCCATGACGCCGACACCATCTATCTCGTCGGCGATATCGTCGATGGCTGGGCGCTGAAGTCGAGCTGGTACTGGCCGCAATCGCACAACGACTTCGTGCAGAAGATGCTGCGCAAGGCGCGCAAGGGCGCCAAGGTCATCTACGTGCCCGGCAATCACGACGAGTTCCTGCGCAATTATTACGGCACGCATTTCGGCGGCATCGACGTGGTGGAGAACACCATTCACGAGGGCGCCGACGGCAAGCGCTACCTCATCATCCACGGCGACATCTTCGATCTCGTGGTGCAGAACGCACGCTGGCTCGCCCATCTCGGCGACAAGGCTTATGACTTCGCCATTCAGATGAACCGCCTCGTCAATTTCTTCCGGCGCATGTTCGGCGTGCCCTATTGGTCGCTGTCGCAATGGGCGAAGCTGAAGGTCAAGAACGCCGTGAACTATATCGGCGCGTTCGAAAAGACCCTGGCCGGCGAGGCGCGGCGGCACGGCGCCGACGGCGTGATCTGCGGCCACATCCACTACGCCACCATCCGCGACGAGCATGGCATCCGCTACATGAATTGCGGTGACTGGGTGGAAAGCTGCACTGCGCTCGCCGAGCATGAGGACGGCCGGTTCGAGATCATCACCTGGACCGATCCACTGCGAAGGACGGTGCCGGTTCCCCGCGTCGCGGCGCGCGCCGCATGATGCATATCCTGGTCGCGACCGATGCGTGGCATCCGCAGGTCAACGGGGTGGTTCGCACGCTGACCATGATGGCAGAGGCGGCCAAGGGATTTGGCGTCGAGGTGAGCTTCCTGACGCCGCAATCGTTTCGCACTTTTGCGATGCCGAGCTATCCCGATCTGCGGCTGGCGCTGCCATATCCGGCAAAAATCGCAAAACTGATCGAGGCGGCAAAGCCCGACAGCATTCATATCGCGACCGAGGGCCCGATCGGGCTATTGGTGCGGCGCTATTGCCGCAAGCGCGGCGTGCCGTTCACCACCAGCTTTCACACCCGCTTTCCTGAATATGTTTCGGCGCGTTCGCCGATACCGGAAGCCTGGGTTTGGCGAGTGCTGCGCGCCTTCCATCGGCCGAGCCAGGCGGTGATGGCGGCTACGCCGGCGCTGGCGGCCGAATTGCGCATGCGCGGCTTTCGCAACGTGGTGCTGTGGTCGCGTGGTGTCGATACCTCGCTGTTTCATCCGCGCAGCGTCGATCTCTGCCTGCCGATGCCGGTATATCTCAGCGTCGGGCGCCTCGCAGTCGAAAAGAATCTCGAAGCCTTCCTCGACCTCGATCTGCCCGGCACCAAGCTCGTCGTCGGCGATGGGCCGGCCCGAGCGGCGTTGGAGCGGAAATATCCGGACGCCGTGTTCCTGGGCGCCAGGCACGGCGAGGAACTGGCTGAAATCTACGCGGCGTCGGACATTTTCGTATTTCCCAGCAAGACCGACACGTTTGGCCTGGTGCTGCTGGAGGCGCTGGCCAGTGGCCTGCCGGTTGCCGCCTTTCCGGTCACCGGTCCACGCGACGTGATCGGCTCGGCGCCGGTCGGCGTCCTGGACGACGACCTGCGCGCGGCCTGCCTGGAGGCGCTGCAGGTTTCGCGGCAAGATTGCGTCGAATTCGCTACCGGCTACAGCTGGCAGGCCTCCGCGCGGGTCTTTGTCGAGCATGCCCTGACCACCCGCCCGGTCCTGCCGGAAGGCGAGGTGGCCGAATTTGGCACGGAAGATCCGCATTTCGCCGCCTGAGTTCACGGGTAACGCCTGAATTCACGGTAAATCGTCTTGCCCGCCCGTCGGCGACCGCGATACAAATTGCGGATGCCAGAATCTATCCAAAATCCACCTATTGGCGCGGCCGATATCGAGGCCGCCGCCAAGGTGGTCGCGCCCTTTGCGGTGCGGACGCCGCTGTTGTCGTTCCCCGTTCTCAATGAACGCGTCGGGACCAAGGTGTTTCTGAAGCCCGAAATGCTGCAGCGGACCGGATCGTTCAAGTTCCGCGGCGCCTTCAACAAGCTGGCCTCGATCCCGCAGGACAAGCGCGGCGGCGGGGTGGTCGCGTTCTCTTCCGGCAACCACGCCCAGGGCGTGGCGGCGGCGGCGCAGATCCTCAGCATGCAGGCCACCATCGTGATGCCCGCGGACTCTCCCGTCACCAAGCGCGAGCGCACCAAGGGCTACGGCGCCGAGGTGGTGCTCTACGACCGCGACAAGGAAGACCGCGAAGCGATCGCCAACGGCATTGCTGCGAAGCGCGGCGCGACGCTGGTGCGCCCCTATGACGATCCCTTCGTGATTGCCGGACAAGGCACCGCGGGCCGTGAGATCGCCGAAGACATGACGGCGCTCGGGCTCGTCCCCGATATCGTGGTGGCACCGGCCTCGGGCGGCGGGCTGATCGCCGGCGTTGCGACGGCGGTGAAGGCAAAATTTCCGCAAGCGCAGGTGATCGTCGCCGAACCCAAGGACTATGACGATCATGGCCTGTCGCTGCGCGCCGGCCACCGCGAGGCCCATCATGCCGCCGGCCGCACCATCTGCGATGCGCTGATGGCGGCGATGCCGGGCGAACTCACCTTCTCGATCAACAGCAAGCTGCTGGCGAATGGCGTGATCGCCTCCGACGAGGAAGTCGGCGCGGCGGTCGCCTATGCCTATCGGGAATTGAAGCTTGTGGTCGAGCCGGGCGGCGCCGTCGGCCTCGCCGCGCTGTTGGCCGGTCGCATCGATGCGAGGGGCAAGAACGTCGTCATCGTGCTCTCCGGCGGCAATGTCGACGCGGACCTGTTCGCCAAGCTGGTCGCCTGATCATCCCGTCTCAAACGGAACCGGGCAGAGCGTGTGCTCTGCCCGGTTTCGTGTTTGTACGAAGCTCTCCCGTCAGCGCCGTCCGAAGCCGCCGCCGCCAAACGAACGGCCGCCGAACGAACTGCCACCGAACGAACTGCCACCGAACGAACTGCGGGCGAATGAATTGCGCGACGGGCTTGCGGCGACGCGCTGGCTGAAGCCTCCGCCCATACGGCTGTTGAAACGACGCGGCGCGGTGTTGACCATCGGCCTGTTGGTGAGCCGTGCCGAATTGTTGTTGAACCTGCCGGGCAATTTCGCGACCTTGCCGGTGTTGACGGGATTGGTGTTGATCTTGCCAGGCAAGGTCGTGACCTTACCCACTTTGCCGTTGTTACCAATATTGGCAGGGGTGATCCCGCCCTTGGCGGGCAGCGTAACGATCTTCGATGGCGAGGGTATATGAGCCTGGGCGCCAAGATTGCCCTTGGAGATGCCCAGCGTCGGCGCGTGGCCGAAGTTCCCCGACTTGAAGGACGGCGACTGCTTCGCCAGATGCGTGAACTGCATCAGATGCACCGCCTTCGGCGCACCCTGCAGCTTCAATGCAGACTTGGCGTACTGGCTGTTGGAATAATTGTCATGGAACGTCTTGTAGGCGAAGGGCGAGTTCGCGAGCACCGCCTTGTGCCACGCCTTTGCCACCTGCAGGTTGCCAAGCAGCACGCGGATGTGGTCGCACAGCGGGTCATGCGGGTAGAGCCGGATGAACTCCTCATAATACTCGGGCGAGCCTTCGGACAGCACGTAGTCGTAGGCCTGGCGCACCGAACGCGACGGCAGATTAGCTGCAGCCTGCATGATCGGACGGCGATCCGGCGAGCGGCCTGCGGCAACCGCCGTATCGCCGAAGAAATAGAAATCGGAGGTCAGCGACGAGCTTTCCCACGGCGTCTGACGGCCCTTGGTCGCGCTGTTCACTTCGAGCCGGACGCGCTTGAACAATTGCTCGATCGGCAGGTTCGGTTCGCGTGCGACATTCAGGAAAGCCGACGTATACGGGCTGTGGTTGCCGTCGCCGTCCTGCGCCTCCATGCCCGGCGCGGTCGAGTAGCCGACGATCGAGCCGTTCGGCGCATCGACGATGGCAAGGCCCCGCCCGGTGTCATTGACCTCCGGGAACGGATTGTTGCGGCAGGCGTCGAGTACGACGATACGCATCCGGCTCTGGATCGATTCCAGCGTGCCCATCAGATCGACCAGTCGCAGCGAATTGCGGTCGAGATCGGACGGCGAAGAGATTTTTGCATCGACCGGGAGCAGATAGTTCTCGCCCGCCACCTGCACGCCGTGGCCGGCATAATAGATCATGGCGACGGCGCCGGGGCCGCGCTCGGCGACCCTGGCGGAGAAGTCCTGCACGACCTTGACCATGTCGCTGCGCGTCAGGTCGGTCGCCTGCGTCACCTCGAAGCCCGCCGAGTTCAAAAGCTGCGCCATCGATTGCGCGTCGTTGCCGGGATTGGCGAGCTTTGGCGCGGTCTGGTAATTCGAATTGCCGATCACCAGCGCGATGCGCTGGTCCACCGCCGGTGGCGTTTGCATGCCGTTGCGGATGTCGGCGTTGGGGGCTTCGGCGAAAGAGGCGCCGGCGAAGCCCAGCAGGCCTGCCAGCACGCTGGCAGATAACAGCAATGACTTGAAACGGGACATGGCGGCTTCCTCACGTGAATCTCGTGGCGAGATTTGCTGTGGGGACGCTAGGCCGCTTTACCCTTGCGGTACGTGACGGCGGTCACGCTTGCTGCCGGAGGCGGCCGGCTCTTGCCGCGGTTCAAGACAGCTGACAATCTCGGGTTGCTGGAAGGTCGAAGGAACCCAACATGGGGTAAGCTTCGGGCTAACGATCGCAACCGGAATCATCGCGGCGGTGCTGGTCATCGCGGCTGCGGCTCAGGCGAGCAATGTGTTCGCGCCGCTTGCGGCGGCCATTTTCATCATCGCCATCGTGTGGCCGGTCCAGAAGCGGTTGCAGTCGTGGATGCCGAAGCTTGTCGCGCTGGCGATCACCGTCGTCGTCACGGTGGCGATCTGTCTCGGCTTTGCCTCTCTCGCGGCCTGGGGATTTGGTCGCGTCGGACGATCGCTGGTCGCGGATCTGCCGCGCTACCAGGCCCTTTATTCGACGATGGTGACTTGGCTGGACGGCCACGGCGTTTCGGTCGCAGGGCTTTGGGCCGAACATTTCAACGTAGGCTGGCTCTTGCGCGCGACGCAGTATGTCACCGGGCGCGTCAATACCACGCTGACCTTCTGGGTGATTGCGCTCGTTTACGTCATGCTCGGACTTCTCGAAGTCGACAATGTCAGGCAGAAGATCGAGCGGCTGGATAATCGTACCGCGGCCCAAGTGCTGCTCGACGGCAGCGCGGCGACCGCGACGAAATTTCGAAGGTACTTGCTGGTACGGACGAAGATGAGCGCGGTGACCGGCGTGCTGGTCGGCGCTTTCGCGGCGATTACCGGACTGCCATTCGCATTCGAGTGGGGCGTGATCGCCTTCGTGCTCAACTATATCCCGTTCATCGGGCCGTTCGTCGCGACGTTGTTTCCGACCTTGCTGGCGATGACGCAATTCGAAAGCTGGCCGGCGGTGCTCGGCGTCTTCGTTTGCCTGAACATCATCCAGTTCGCGGTCGGCAGCTACATCGAGCCACGCGTCGCCGGCACCATGCTGTCGATTTCGCCTGTCGTCGTGCTGTTTTCGATCTTCTTCTGGACTTTCCTGTGGGGCCTGTTCGGGACCTTCATTGGCGTGCCGATCGCGCTCGCGATACTTACTTTTTGCGCCGCCCATCCATCAAGCCGCTGGATCGCCGATCTGCTTGGCGGGCCCGACCCGGCGAAGCCCGGTAAAATCTAGCTCGCTGTCGCGCCGGCAATCTCCACGCGCTCCGGTGACAGCAGATCCAGCCGCCCATCCGGGCCAGCCGCCAGGGTGTGAATGTAGAAATACGTCGTCGCATCATCAGTCGCATTCATTACCGGCGACGGAGCGGAGATGATTTTCAAGCGGCCGCACGCGCCGATCCAGTCGAGATGACGGTGGCCGTGCATCACGATGGCGCGATCGGCCAATGCGTCCAGCCTGCGCACGAACCAGTTGCCGTTGATCAATGCGGTTCCGATGCGTTCGGAAAACGCCTTTACCGGCATGGGATACTCGACCACATGATGATGCATCGCGACGATCCACCGTGCCCTCGGATAGTGTCGGGCCGCCGCCTCGACGCGGCGTGTCTGTTCGACGGACACCAGTCCGAGTGCGTTGGTGTATGAAAAGTGGGTTTCTGCGTTGGAGTTCAGGATGGCTATTCCGAGACCCTCGTCGGTGTCGGGCGGCACGATCATCGGAAACTGGTCATCGAACAGCCCGCGCAGTGCCGCCGCGCGGCGCAGGCCGCCGCGCTTGGCAACGGCTACGATCGCATCGCGGTGCGGAGCCAGCGTCGCCTGCAGCGTAGCGATCGGCTTTCCCTCGGCGTCGACGACGTGCACGCGATCGCCTTGCACGGCGGCGAGCGCCGACAGCGTCCGAATTTGCCGCAACAGCTTGCCGGTGCTGAACGGCAGGTCGAGCCGGGCCGGATTCGCGCGGTCGACGATGTTGACGTCGTGATTGCCGGGCAACAGGATCATCCGCGCCGCGAGCTCCGGATGATGCGCCAGTGCGTCGAGGAATGCGGCCCATTCGCCGGCGCGGCCGGCGTCCGTCATATCGCCGCTGACCAGCACGTGGTCGAGCGGATCGATCGCGTGAATGGCGGCGAGATGCGCCAGGATCCGATCGAGCCGGTCATTGCCGCGCGGGCCGGCGCGTCCGCTTTCGATGCGAAAGCCATATTGTTCGCCGATCACGTGAAGGTCCGATAGATGCGCGATGCGCCAGCGCCGGCTTTCGGCCGAGGCAGCATCGAACGCGGCAAGGTCGAGCGGTTGAGGCATGCTGGCGTCGGCAAAGCCCCAGACCAGCGATGCGATCGCCAGATATACCGACACCAGCACGACGGCATTCGCAAGCATCGGCACGACGAGGCGATGCAGCAGGGCGATGTCGCTCCAGTTGCCGGTCCAGCGCGAGGCAGGCCAGGCCAGCATCGCGATCGCCACGGCGCATGCGGATAGCATGATGCCGGAGCCAACCGAGTTGGCGCTGCGCAGGCGCGCCCGGCCGGCGGTGGTCAGGTTTTTGCCTCCGACCAGTTCCGTCAGATGCCGCAACGCTTCGCGTCCGAACGCGTAGCCGGGCTGGACCAGGAGGGCGTTGAGCGACCAGAAACTGGTCTCGGCAATTCGAAACAGCGGCCGCCATCCGATCCACCCCAGCGCAAGAACCGCGATCAGCGCGACGGCCGCACCGATTTCAGTCAATGCGGCAAGACGTTCCGACAATTTCGAAAACCAGGCGGACGCCAGCAGCGGCGCAAGGCCGAGCAGCACGGCCGGCAGCAGCAGCAATACCGTCCAGGCGAACAGCAATTTCGGCAGGCTGATTTCGACGAGCAGGGTTCCGGCGATCGCGAGCAGCGACCGCTGTCCGGGACTTGCCGCATCGTCTTCGATGTCGCCATCGCGCGGATCGATCAGCATGCGGTCTTTGGTGCTGGTTGAGCCGCGTTCCGCGGTCGACCTCGTCATCACGGGCTCCGCTTCGGACACTCGTTGTTTCGGCTACACGCGCCTTTGCTTCTCTCACGGCGCGCATGTGACAGCCGTCCTTACCGAGCGTACTCCGAGAGGCAGCCGGCTACGCCGCCACAGTCGCAACCGGCTGATCCTTCAATTGGCTGCCGCGGGCTAAGCGGCATTCGTTTTTGGCGCCGGCTGCCCGGTGCTCGCTTTCGCGAGCGCGTCGCGAAGCTTCTGTTCCTTGCTGTCATCCAGCGACGTCTTGAGCACGGTGCCGCCGGCGTCCTGAATTTCCCGCAATACCTTGTCCGGCGTCATGTTCTTGATGAGTACGAACAGCGCCGCGTTGCCGGGTTGCATGCTTGTTGAGAGCTCCTTCATGAAGGCGTCATCGATGCCGTAGTCCGACAGGGCACCGCCGAGCGCGCCCGAAGCCGCGCCGAGCGCAACACCAAGGATGGGATTGAGGAAGATCACGCCGATCAGAAGTCCCCAGAAACTGCCCGATACGGCTCCTATGGCCGTCGTGTTGACGAGCTGGTTCAGCTTGACGGGGCCGGCCTCCGTCTTCACGGCAATCACGGCATCGCTGATCGAGATCAGATATTCCTTCTGCAGTTTGAACAGGCGTTGCCGCACTTCCTCGGCCTTTGCCTCGGATGGATAGATGATGGCGATCAGATCTGACATCTCCGTGTCCTCCAGCTTGATGTGATGGACCTGCTGCAGGCCGAACGGGGCGTTGACGGATCAACGCTCCTCCGCCGCGCAGCGGCGCTGCCGGCCAGTCCGCCGGCGGCGAGGATGATCCCGCAGAGCCGTTTATCAGCGGCGCGTTGCAGGTCGCTCGGTAGCCGTGTACGGCACAAGTCCCACGCTATCACAACCTGCGGGCGAACGGATCACGGTTCGCTGATCGCGCTCATCAAACCATGACAGCGCTCGGTCAAATTGGTTGCTAATTCGCCGAGGTTTGTCGATGACATCATCGTCAGCGTCGCGCGATTTGTCACAAAATTTTGTAGCGGAACACACTCGCCGCAAACCTACTTTAAGGTTGTGTGATTGACTCGATGCACCTTCGAACACTACGCTCATTGCAGGTCACAAGAAGCTGAAGCGGTCGATGGAGGCCGCTTTTCGGCGCGCAATCCGTGTTGCTGAACGGCTCGGCGATCCTCAGGTAGATCGTTTCAGCCGCCGGGAGGAGTCCAATGGACTTTCCTTCGACCGCAGTGCAAACAGAGCGGCCATACGTCTCGACGGGACATCTGCCCGAGCCCGAGATGGTACAGAGGCTGGTGTCCGATGCCCACCGGCGTTTCAAGTCGAATGCCGAAGGGCGCAATTCACAAGTCTATCCGGCGCTTGCCAGGGTTCCGAGAGAACTGTTCGGGATCTGTGTGGCCGGCACCAGCGGTCGCATCTATGAGGCCGGAGACACCGAATTCAAATTCTCGATCATGAGCGTGTCGAAGCCGTTCGTGTTCGCGCTGGTTTGCGAGACGGTCGGCCCCGAGGAGGCACGCGCAAGACTGGGCGCGAACGCCACAGGATTGCCGTTCAACTCGCTCGCCGCCGTCGAGCAGGGCGGTGGCCGGACCAATCCGATGGTGAATGCGGGTGCGATCGCGACCACGAGTCTTGTGCCGGGCCTGACAGCGGAAGGTCAATGGCAATTCATTCACGACGGGCTGTCGCGCTTTGCGGGTCGCAAGCTCGCGCTCAATGAGGAGGTTTACGCCTCGGCGTCGCAGACGAACTACCGCAACCGCAGTATCGCCCGGCTGCTGCAGAGCTACGACCGCATCTATTGTGACCCCAAGCAGGCGACCGATCTCTACACCAGGCAGTGTTCGCTGAACGTGAGCGCCAGAGATCTGGCGGTGATGGGGGCGACGCTGGCGGACGGTGGCGTCAATCCTGTTACCCGGCAGCGCGTGGTTGACGCTTCGGTTTGCCACTATGCGCTCACTGCGATGATTACCGCGGGATTGTACGAGACCTCGGGCGACTGGCTTTACGACATCGGCCTGCCCGGCAAGAGCGGGATCGGCGGCGGCATCGTCGCGGTTTCTCCGGGCAAAGGCGGCTTCGGCACTTTCGCGCCGCCGCTCGATGCGGCCGGCAACAGCGTGAAGGGACAACTGGCGGCAAAATTCCTGTCGCAGCGGCTGGGAATGGATTTGTTCGTGTCGCAACCGGAAAACTGACGCAGAGGCAAAGAGCGGCTCGATCGAGCTTGTGGCTCGGTCGATCCGAAAGCCGAGCAATTCGGGAGAACGCCATGGCGACGCACTCGATGTCGATCGGAGCAATCCGGGAACGGGCGCGGGAGTCATGGGTGCCGATGATTGCGATCGCGCTCGGCCAGATGATCATGTCCTTTAACGTCGCCTCGCTGCCGGTCGCGCTCGGCGGGATGGTCAAGAGTTTCGGGGTGCCGCCGACCACGGTCGCCACCGGCATCGTGGCCTATTCGATGCTGGTGGCCGGCTTCGTCATGCTCGGCGCCAAGCTAGCGCAACGGTTCGGCGCGCTGCAGGTTTTTCGTTTTGCCGTCGGCCTGTTCTGCGCATCGCAGATATTGATGACCTTCAGTCCCACCGCAACGCTGATGATCGTTGCGCAGGCGCTTTGCGGCGCGGCGGGGGCGGTCATCGTGCCGTCGCTGGTGGCGCTGATCGCCGAGAACTACACGGGGCGGCAGCAGGCGACGGCCGTTGGCGCGCTCGGCTCCGCACGGGCGGCGGCCGGCGTGCTGGCGTTCATCATCGGCGGCGTGCTCGGCACCTATATCGGCTGGCGCCCGGCGTTCGGAATCCTGATCGCGGTTTCCGCCATCGTTTTCCTGTTGAGTTTCCGTCTCAAGCGCGATTACGGCCGCCCCGACGTGCAGATTGATATCTTCGGTGTCGTGCTGGCCGCCTCTGCCATCATCCTCATCAGTTTCGGTTTCAACAACCTGAACGGCTGGGGCCTTGCGCTGGCGACCGCCAATGCGCCGTTCGATCTGCTCGGCCTTTCGCCGGCGCCGGTCATGATCATTCTCGGTGTCGTGCTCGGGCAGGCGTTCCTGACGTGGACGCACCGGCGGCAGGCGGCGGGGAAGACGCCGCTGCTCGCGCTTCAGGTGATCGACTCGCCGGAAGAGCGCAGTGCGGTCTACGCGCTGTTTGCCGTGGTCGCGCTGGAGGCGGCGCTGAATTTCTCGGTGCCGCTGTATATCCAGATCGTCCAGGGCCGTTCGCCGCTGGCGACCGCGATTGCGATGATGCCGTTCAATCTGACGGTGTTCTTCACGGCGATGCTGATCGTCAACGTCTATGACCGGCTGACGCCGCGGCAGATCGGCCGCTATGGCTTCATGCTGTGCACCATAGGCCTGGTGTGGCTCGCCTTTGTCGTGCGCAACGACTGGAGCGAGGTCCCTGTGATTCTCGGCCTGGTTCTGTTCGGCATTGGCCAGGGTTCGCTGGTGACGTTGCTGTTCAACGTGCTGGTCACCGCCTCGCCAAAGGAACTCGCGGGCGACGTCGGGTCGCTGCGGGGCACCACGCAAAATCTTGCCGCGGCGGTCGGAACGGCGCTGGCAGGTGCGCTTCTCGTCGGCCTGCTGAGCTCGATCGCGCTGACCAGCATCGCGGCGAACCCGGTGCTGCCAAAGGAAATCCAGAGCCAGGTCGATCTCGACAACATCACCTTCGTCAGCAACGACCGGCTGCGCAGCGTGATGGAAAGTACGACCGCCTCGCCGCAGCAGGTCGAGGAAGCCGTGCGCGTGAACACCGAGGCGCGGTTGCGTGCCCTGAAGATCGGGCTCCTGATCATGGCCGGCCTTGCGCTGTTGGCGATCATCCCGGCGGGCCGGCTTCCGAACTACCTGCCGGGTGAGATTCCGAGCGATGCGCCGGGTAGCCGATTGAGGTCGAGCTGATCAGTGAGCAAGCGGGGAAAGGGGCGTCCCAAGAAGGAGAACAACAATGGATGCAATCGACCGTCGCACTGCGCTCCGGACCCTGATGTGTGGTGCCGTGACCGTCGGCCTGGGCGCAAGCCTGCTACCTGATGTGGCCGAGGCGATACCGCTCGCGATGCAGAAAGATCCCGGAAAGGACGCCGGAGAATTCAAGCTGGAGACTCAAGGCCCTGGCACGCGGCCGCCTGGACGGCCGCCCACGCGGCCATCGCGGCCTCCCCCTCATTGGCATCGCCGCCATCGTCGTCGTCGCCGTTGGGTCTGCTGGTGGCATCGCGGCCGTCGCCGGTGTGGCTGGCGATGGAAATAACGGAACTAGAGGTCGGTGAGACCTGAGGTGAGGAGAATGACATGACGACATATGACAGCAGTTCGCGCATGGGCGTCGGCAGTCTGCCTGCGCCGCCGTTCTGGATTTGTGTGCTGCTTGGGCTCGTGATGATCGGAGCCGGAATCCTGGTTCTCGGCGACATCATGCTCGTCACCCTTATCAGCACCGTCTTCATCGGCTGGGTCGCCATCATCGCGGGCGCCTTCGAGGTCATCCACGCCTTCTGGACCAAGGGATGGGGAGGGTTCGTCTGGCAAGTGCTTCTCGGAATCCTGTACATGGCATTCGGCATCGTACTGGTGGGCCAGCCGGTCGCCAGCGCGCTGATCCTCACCTACATCCTCGGCATGGTGCTGCTGATTTCGGGTTTCGTTCGCATCCTGCTCGGCATCAGCCACTGGCGACAGGCGGGCTGGATCATGCTACTTTCGGGAATATTCGGCGTCTTGGCCGGTCTCGTGATCCTGACGGGATTCCCGATGACTGGATTGTGGGTCCTTGGATTCGTGCTCGGCGTCGACCTGATATCCCACGGGATCGGGTGGCTGGCTTACGCGTGGCTGCCGACGACGAGGACAGCGAGCAGCGCCTAGCGGTGGATGTAGTTGCTTCGTGCCCAGCCGTGCGTACTCGGAGGGAGGTCTTACGTGCCCTTAAGCGAATGGTCCGGAGTCGTCAAAATCCTGGCAGTCGCCGCGGCCTTAAATCTCACCGCGGCACTGCTCCCTGCGCAAGCCCAGCAAGGCGCGGCGGTCCTGTTTCAAAACGTACGCATCTTCGACGGCAGGAGCGGCACGCTTTCAGCCTCGTCCAATGTCCTGGTCAGGGACAACAAGATCGCGAAAATCTCGCCCGCAGCGATCACGGCGGACGCCGCGCAAACGGTCGTCATCGAGGGCGGAGGACGCGTGCTGATGCCCGGCCTGATCGACGCGCATTGGCACGCGATGTTGATCCGCCCAACGCCGGCGGCCGCCATAGCGGGCGACGTCGGCTACAACAATCTTCTTGCGGCTGCGGAAGCGACGGACACGCTCATGCGGGGTTTCACCACTGTTCGCGACGTGGGCGGGCCAAGCTTTGGGCTCAAGCAAGCCATTGATGATGGCCTCGTCCCCGGTCCTCGCATCTACCCGTCCGGCGCCATGATCACGGTCACCAGCGGCCATGGCGACTTCCGGCAGCGTTCCGAGCTGCCAAGAACGATCGGCGGCATGCTCGCCCGCATGGAGCAGGTCGGCGGCAGTATGGTCGCGGATAGTCCCGACGAGGTGCGCGTGCGCGTGCGCGAGCAGCTCATGCAGGGGGCTTCCCAGATCAAGTTGACGGCGGGCGGCGGGGTGTCATCGCCCTTCAGTCCGATCGACGCCGTCACCTTCACCGAGCCCGAATTGCGAGCCGCGGTCGAAGCGGCCGAGAATTGGGGCACATACGTTGTCGCGCATGCCTTTACGCCGGCTGCGACCCAGCGGGCTATTGCCGCCGGCGTGAAGTGTATCGAGCACGGGTTCCTCATGGACGACGCGACCGCCAAGCTGATCGCCGAGAAGGGCGTTTGGCTGAGCTTGCAGCCGCTCCCCGAGGAGTTGAGGCAAGGCCTTCCCGAGGGCTCAGTCGAGCGAGCCAAGGCGGATGAGGTCTGGCCGGGCATAGGCAAGGCATACGAGTTTGCGAAGAAGTACAAGCTCAAGACGGCGTGGGGCACCGATGTTCTGTTCTCCCCCGCGCTGGCCCAGCGCCAGGGGGCAATTCTGGCCTCGCTTGTCCGTTGGTATACCCCCGTCGAAGCACTCGCCATGGCGACGGGGACGAACGGCGAATTGCTGGCACTGTCCGGTAAGCGCAATCCCTATCCGGGAAAGCTCGGCGTGGTCGAAGAGGGCGCGCTGGCTGACCTGCTGCTGGTGGACGGCAATCCAATCGAGAACATCAAGCTGATCGAGGATCCGGCCAGGAATTTCCTCGTCATCATGAAGGACGGGAAGATTCACAAGAACCTGGTTACAGGCGGCAGGCCGAACTAGCGCACGGACTCATCAGCCTATCTCTAAGACGGGAGGTGAAGCATGTACCGGCATATTCTCATTCCGACAGATGGATCTGAGCTGGCGGAGCGTGGGGTGACGCACGGGTTGGCGCTCGCGAAATCCCTTGGAGCCAAGGTATCCGTGATCTTCGTTGTGGAGCCGTTTTCAGAACTGACGGGACGAATGCTTGAAGCAGTCGCAACCTATGTTGAGCTGCGCAAGGAACAGGCGACAAGCGTATTGGATCGCGCGGCAAACGCGGCCAAGAAGGCGGGTGTTCCCTGCGAGACGATTCAAGCGGAGAGCGGACAACCCCATCAAGCCATCATCGCAGCAGCCGAGGACAAGGGCTGCGATCTCATCGTCATGTCATCGCATGGTCGCAGCGGACTTTCCATGCTTTTGATCGGCAGCGTGACAAACAAGGTGCTGACGCAGGCGAAAACCCCGGTACTGGTTTGTCCGTGAATGAGTGGGCCGCTCGACACAACGTCGCCGACAGCATGCTAAACTGGACGTGGCTCATCCGCCGGGATTGTGAGCGCGGCTTGATCGATGTCTAGCCATCACTTGTTAGGGAAAACGTTCGACGAGCACAGGAGCCCTCAAATGTATGCCAACATTCTCTTGAGCACGGATGGGTCGGATGTCGCGAGACAAGGCGTCAAGCATGGGATGGCTTTAGCAAAGGCCTTGAATGCGAAGGCGACCGTTATCACCGTAACGGAACCGCTGCCGATCTACTACGGCAGCGGACATGCCTCGGGATGGATGCCCTCCCAGGAAGAGTTTGATCGCTTTGATGCAGCCTGCGAGGAACAGGCGGGCAAACTGCTTGACGAAGCTCGGGCGATGGCGGAGGAGATTGGGATATCCGCTGAATTCTTGCATGTACCAAACGCGCACCCGGCCACTGCGATTATCGAAACAGCAAAGTCCAGAGGCTGCGACCTGATTGTCATGGCCTCGCACGGGCGTCGCGGCCTCAGGAAGCTGATACTGGGGAGTCAAACGTCGGAGATCCTGGTGGACGGGAGCGTGCCGGTGTTGGTGGTTCACCCGCGGACATAAGTGAGGTGCGACTGAAACGCCGCCCTACTGCCGATTGACCGCGGCGACCTTGAGGTGGAATGGCAGCATCGTCACCGACATCGGCAACTGCCCGATGCTCTCGCCGTCGACGTCGGCGCGCACCATGGTGTCGCTGTCGATGCTGATCCGGCTGGCGTGGCGCCGCGAGACTTTCGGGTGCGCCAGATAGCTGCCGTCGCCGAGTTTGGGGACGATCCTGGTCAGGGTTTCCCAATGTCCGATGTCGCCGACCAGGATCAGGTCGAGCTTGCGGTCGCCGGGGTCGGCACCGGGCGCGAGCATCAGGCCTTCACCCGCGCCGTCGAAGCTGCACAGCATCAGCGACCACATCGGCAGGCTCTGCTCGGCTTCGTCGTCGATCCTGATGCGGTAGTTGCGGGGGTTGTAAGTCAGCGATGTGAACGCCGTCATCAGGACATAGCTGATCGGGCCGAGCCGCTTCAAGAGCGGCACACGTTGCGCGCGCCAGGAGATCGTGGCCGCGGCGCCGACGATGGCGAGCACGAAGCCGTAGCGCGTCACCTGTCCGCCGCCATAGCCCTTGGCGTCGGCGCGGAACACATCGACGTCGCGCGTGTGCCCCATGGCGATCGCCTTGCAGGCCTCGCCGAGCGAGAGCTGACCGAACGAGCGGCAGAGTTCATTCGATGTGCCGGCCGGCAGTTGCGCCAGCACCAGATCGGGGGCAATCAGCCGGTCGTCCGAGATCACGCCGTTCATCATCTCGCTGAAGGTGCCGTCGCCGCCGACGGAAATCAGGCGCCGGCAACCGGCATCGACCGCTTCCCGCGCCAGCTTCGTCGCGTGATTGGGCGCGCGGGTCATCGTGATGTCGTCGTCATCGATCGGGCCGAGATGCTTTTCGAGTCCGGCACGAATCTGCGGCCAGCGCTTGCCGCAACCGCCCTTGTTCGCCATCGGATTGACGATGATCCTGGTTTTCACGGCGATCTCCGCTTGCGAAGACAATCGCGCCAGCTTGGCGTCGGTGAAGGTGTGAAGCAACCGGAAAGCGAACTATTCGCAGATGCAACAAAATGCTGCGGGCGCGTCGTGGAAGCCGGAGCGCTTCGAGCGGCGACGCACAGGGTCTTTTACAAGCAGCGGGCCTTTTACGAAAAGAACGCGATCTTCTCGGCCTGGCTCATGCGCCGGATCGGCGCCAGCGGGTCGTTGGCCGCGGTGACGGGCTTTCGCAGCATGCCGCTCGCGATGATGGTCGAGCCGAGTGACACTTCCATAGGCGCAGGTGGCACAGGTACGGCGGCGGGCGGCGGGGGTGGCTGAACCACCTGAACCACCCGTTGAACCGGCGGCAGCGCCGGCACGGCGACTGGTTCGGGCGCTTTCGCGATGATCGCGGGAGCTATTGGCGCAGGCTCCGCCAGGCGGACTTGCTCGGCTACCGCTTCGGCGATCTCGTCGTCGCTGATCGGATCCGGCGCGCCCATCTCCATCGCGATCATGTCGAGGACCGCCTCGTCCTGGGCATCAGCGTCTTGGAGGTCGGGGTCTTGGAGGTCGGCGTCTTGGAGGTCAGCGTCTTGGGGGCCGGCGTTCTGGACCGCGGCTTGTTGGAGCGCGGCTTCCTCGGCTGCGGCGGCCGGCGGCGTTTCCGTTTGCGTCAGCACGGCTTCCACCGCCGCAAGCATGGCCTCGGCGGGCTTGGCCCGCGAAGCAGACGGTGCCTCGGCAGCTTGCTGTGCCAAAGTTGCTTCGGCCGTCTCCGCCGCCGCGGCCATTTCCGGGTCGGCCGAGGAGGGCGCCGCCGTTTCGGTCTCGGCAACCAGTGAGGAGCGGTCGTCGTCGCCGAATTCCACAAGCCGGCCCTGCAGGGCAGCAAAGGCCGCACGCAGCGCCGCTCGCGCCTCCTCGGAGGAGAACTGGTCGGTGCCCTTTTCGATGACGGTGACCTGCGAATCGATCAGGTCGCAGATCCGCCCGTCATTGCCGATTTCGCGCAACCGCCAGGCGATTTCCCGCAGCACCCGCGCGCCCTTGCGGACCGGCGCCAGCCGCTGTTCCAGCGCGAGGCTGTCGAGCGCTTCCACCGCCGATTCCTCGGCGGCCTCGACCGAACTGCGGATGGCGGCGAGCGCCTCGGTCAGGCGCTCTTGCGCCGCGGCCGCCGCGGCGACGGCCTCCGCGGCCTGCTGCGCCGAAAGGCCTTCCTCCCGCTGGAGGCTTGCCTCCCGCTCAAGGTTCTCTTCCCGCTGGGCGGTGAGGCTTTGCTCGATCCGCGCCACCGCATCCAGCACCATGCGGGTGTCGGCGTTGCGGTTGCGCTTGGCGTATTCGGTCAGGAACCAGCGGCCCCGCGAAGTCTCCATAAAGGCTTCGGCGATCGCGGCATAATCCTCCTCCCTCGGCAGCGTGGCGCGTGCTGAGATCGGCGAAAGGGCGAATGCTTCGTCGGCCATGTCAAACTCTTCGCGCAAATCAGCGCGCATTGCGATAACGAAACAACACGATATTGCCCGAATCGCAATTGAATTGATGCAGAGCGAATCACAAATCCCCATCGCATCTCAAGGTGCATCCAGGCGTTTCGCGACGCGGATGGCGCTATTTTACGGCACGCTGTTCGGCATGACCGGCACCCACCTGCCGTTTTTCACGGTCTGGTTGAAGGCGGTCGGCATTGATGCGTTTTGGATAGGGCTGATCACGGCTGTCCCCCCGGTGACCCGGTTTACGGTGCTACCGCTGGTGACGGGCCTTGCGGAACGGCGCCAGGCCTTGCGCGGGGCGATCATCGTGACCGCCTTTGCCACCGCCCTAGGCTTTTTCATCCTGGGCACCCAGCATCTGCCGGTGCTGGTGTTCCTGATCTACGCCCTGACCTGCTGCCTGTGGACGCCGATGGTGCCGCTGACGGATGGCTATGCGTTGCGGGGGGTGAAGCGCTATGGCCTCAACTACGGACCGTTGCGGCTGTGGGGCTCGGCCGCCTTCGTCCTCGGCGCGCTGGTCTGTGGGGTGCTGCTCGACCTCATCGCCGCCCGAAACCTGATCTGGATCATCGCAGGCTCTGCCGCGCTCGGGGCGCTGGCCAGCCTCGCGCTGCAGCCGCTGGACGACACCCGGACGGCCCGCCCGGGCACCGGCAGCGCGGGCGCGTTGCTGCGCGACGGCGGTTTTATCGCGATCATCGTGGCGTCGGCGCTGATCCAGGGCAGCCATGCCGCCTATTACATTTTCGCGTCGATTGCCTGGCAACAAGCGGGGTTCGACGGACTGACGATTGCAGTTCTGTGGGTCCTGGGCGTGATTGCCGAGATCGTGCTGTTCGCGCTGTCGCCGCGCTTCAGCCTGCAACCGTCGATGCTGGTGATGATCGCGGCCCTGAGCGCGGCCGCGCGCTGGGCGATAACGGCGCAGGATCCGCCGCTGGCTGTTCTCGCCATCGTCCAGCTCGCGCATGCACTGAGCTTCGGGCTGACGCAGGTCGGCATCATGGGATTGATGCTGCATCACGTGCCCGGCCACGTGATGGCGCGCGCGCAAGGTTATCTGACCGCCTGCGGCGGCATCGTAGCGGGCCTCGCGTCGATCGCGTCAGGCACGATCTACGGGACCTGGGGCCAGGGTATCTATTACGTGATGGCTGTCATGGCCGCCCTGGGCGGGCTGGTGGTCTGGCTTGCGCGGGACCGGCTCTCGCGTCATCCCCACAAGGCGGCTTCCGGCGGATAGACCAGGCTGCCGTCGTAGCGCAGTCCTTCGTCGCGGTCGCGCGCCAGCAACAGCGGACCGTCGAGATCGACGAATCTGGCCTGTTGCGCCAGCAGCATGGCCGGCGCCATCGCCAGCGATGTCGCGACCATGCAGCCGATCATGATGTCAAAGCCGAGCGCCTGGGCGGCATCGGCCATGGCGAGTGCCTCCGTCAGCCCGCCGGTCTTGTCGAGCTTGATGTTGACGGCGTCGTAGCGCGCGCGAAGGCCTTCGAGGGAGGCGCGGTCATGCACGCTTTCGTCGGCGCAGACCGCGACCCTTCGCTTGATGCGCGCCAGCGCCTCATCTCGCCCGGCCGGCAGCGGCTGCTCGACCAGCGTCACGCCGGCATTGGCGCAGGCGGCCAGATTGTATTCGAGATTGTCCGGCGTCCAGGCTTCGTTGGCATCCACGATCAGTTCGGATTCCGGGGCCGCCTTGCGTACCGCTGATATCCGCGCGTCATCGCCGTCGCCGCCGAGCTTGATCTTCAAGAGCGGCCGGTGCGCGACCTTCGCGGTGGCTGACGCCATGGCTTCCGGGCTGCCGAGCGAGATCGTGAAAGCGGTGGTGCAGGAGCGCGGCGCGGGCCGGCCGAGCAGGGTCCAGACCCGCTGGCCGCTGCGCTTGGCCTCGAGGTCCAATAGTGCACAATCCAACGCGTTGCGGGCGGCGCCGGCGGGCATCGCCGCCTGCAGGGCCGTTCGGTCCAGTCCCTTGGCAAGCGGTTCCTGCATCGCGTCAAGCGCTTCAAGTGTTGCTTCCGGGGTCTCGCCATAACGAGGGTAGGGCACGCATTCGCCGCGGCCGCTCTCGCCGTCATGGCTGACCGTGGCGACAACCGTGATGGCCTCGATCTTGGCGCCCCGGCTGATGGTGAAGGAGCCTGCGATCGGCCAGCGTTCGATGCTGGCGGCAAGCTTTCGGGAAAGGCTGGAAGTCATTTTAAAATCTGGCAATTTTCTGAACCGCAAGCTTGCTCGCTGCACCCAACTATGGCTGGTTAGGGACAGATTCTACAAGGCAAGCGGTGTGCGGAACCTGACGTTTTTCAGGGGGCGCGTATCGACCGAAGGGTGGGCATCGTGAGCGGCAACCCGACATTGGAGCGGATAGCCAGGGGCAACGCGCTGGCGCTGTGCGCGACCGGCTCGTGGACGGCCCGCTTTGCGCCGGTGCTGGAACGAATGGTCGCCGACGCCGAGAAGCTCCGCGGCACCCGGCCCGACATCTTTATCGACGTCTCCCAGGTGTCGAAGCTCGACACGTTCGGGGCCTGGCTGATCGAGCGGCTGCGCCGAAGCCTGACCAAGGGCGGTGTCGAGACCCAGATCGCCGGGCTCTCGGCCAATTATGCGAGCCTGGTCGACGAGGTACGCCGCGTGAAGGCCGAGCCGATCGTCGAAACCGACCGCGTGACGATCACGGGCATGCTGGAGCAGATCGGCCGCAGCGTGGCCGGCGTCGGCGGCACCCTGATCGGGCTGATCGACATGCTGGGCGCGGTGCTCGCCGCGGCCGCCCACGTCCTCATTCGGCCCCGCGGCTTCCGCCTGACCTCGACCATCCATCATCTGGAGCAGGTGTGCTGGCGCGCGGTCCCGATCGTGGTGCTGATCACATTTTTGATCGGTTGCATCATTTCGCAGCAGGGCATCTTCCATTTCCGCAAGTTCGGCGCCGACATTTTTGTGGTCGACATGCTGGGCGTGCTGGTGCTGCGCGAGATCGGCGTGCTGCTGGTGGCGATCATGGTGGCGGGCCGCTCGGGCTCGGCCTACACCGCCGAACTCGGCTCGATGAAGATGCGCGAGGAGATCGACGCGCTGCGCACCATGGGTTTTGACCCGGTCGAGGTTCTGATCCTGCCGCGGATGCTGGCGCTGGTGCTGGCGCTGCCGATCCTGGCGTTTCTGGGTGCGATGGCGGCGCTTTACGGCGGCGGGCTGGTAGCGTGGCTCTATGGCGGCGTCGAACCGGAAGCTTTCCTGCTGCGGCTGCGCGACGCCATCTCGATCGACCATTTCATCGTCGGCATCATCAAGGCTCCGGTCATGGCGGCCGTCATCGGCATCGTCGCATGCGTCGAGGGACTGGCCGTGCAGGGCAGCGCCGAGTCGCTCGGGCAGCACACGACATCCTCGGTGGTGAAGGGGATCTTCTTCGTGATCGTGATGGACGGCGTGTTCGCGATCTTCTTCGCATCGATCGGAATGTGACCATGGCGGGCGAAATTTCCGACGCCATCATCCGGGTCCGCGACATCACCGTGCAGTTCGGCAAGACACGCGTGCTCGACGGGCTCAACCTTGACGTCAAGCGCGGCGAGATTTTGGGCTTCGTCGGCCCCTCGGGCGCTGGAAAATCGGTGCTGACGCGGACCATCATCGGCCTCGTGCCGAAAATCGCCGGACGTATCGAGGTGTTCGGCGTCGACCTGGACGCGGCGAGTGCCGCGGAGCGCCGCAGCGTCGAGCGCCGCTGGGGTATCCTGTTTCAGCAGGGCGCGCTGTTTTCGTCGCTCACGGTACGCCAGAACATCCAGTTTCCGGTGCGCGAATATCTCAAGGTCTCGCAGCGACTGCTCGACGAGATCATGGTGGCCAAGCTTGGCATGGTGGGCCTGCGGCCCGAGGTCGCCGACCGCTATCCGTCCGAACTCTCCGGCGGCATGATCAAGCGCGTTGCGCTGGCGCGCGCGCTCGCGCTCGATCCCGAACTGGTGTTCCTGGACGAGCCGACCTCGGGGCTCGATCCGATCGGCGCCGGGGATTTCGACGAACTGGTGCGCACCCTGCAGCGTACTTTGGGCCTGACCGTTTTCATGGTAACCCATGACCTCGACAGCCTTTATACGGCCTGCGACCGCATCGCGGTTTTAGGGAACGGTAAGATCATTGCAGCAGGATCGATTGCCGACATGCAGGCCTCGCAGCATCCCTGGCTGAGGCAATATTTCCACGGCAAGCGCGCCCGCGCGGTCATTGGCTAGAAGGTCATGGGCTAGAGAGCATGATCACGAAGTGCGCACCGGTTTTTGATGAGATCATGCTCAAACAAGCGATAAACGACGGGTCTGATCGGCGAGGCTGAACAGACCCAGGTTCCGGAGTACC
This sequence comes from Bradyrhizobium algeriense, assembly GCF_036924595.1. NCBI lineage: Bacteria > Pseudomonadati > Pseudomonadota > Alphaproteobacteria > Hyphomicrobiales > Nitrobacteraceae > Bradyrhizobium > Bradyrhizobium algeriense. The sequence goes on from NZ_JAZHRV010000001.1 coordinate 1,735,076, forward strand.
TTGAGTTATGGAAACGCGGGCGAATTACGTCCTGATCGGGGCCTTCACGCTGGCGGTGATCGCCGCCGCATTCGGCTTCGTGCTGTGGTTTCAGAGCCTGCACGCCACCAAGCAGCGCAGCCCGATCCGCATCGTGTTCGAAGGCCCGGCGTCCGGCCTGCGCAATGGCGGCAGCGTCAATTTTAACGGTATCCGGATAGGGGAGGTTGTATCTGTTAAGCTCGACAACCCGCGGCGCGTGGTCGCACTCGCGATGGTTGAGAACAACGCCCCGATCCGCAAGGACACGCTCGTCGGCCTCGAATTCCAGGGACTAACCGGCGTCGCGGCGATTTCGCTGAAGGGCGGCGAGGAAAATGCGGCTGCCGTGCCGCTCGACGAGGACGGCGTGCCGATGCTGACGGCCGATCCGAGCGCGCTACAGGACGTGACCGAGTCGATCCGCGCCACGCTGCAGAACGTCAACCGGCTTGTCGCCGACAACCAGGAATCCGTGAAGAACTCGCTGCGGAATCTCGAAACCTTCACCGCCGCGCTCGCGCGCAACTCCGAGAAGATCGACAATGTCATGCTCCGGGTCGATGGCGTGATGGGCAAAGCCGACAGTCTGATGCTCGGGCTGAACACGATCGCGGGCGGCGCCGCCGGCGGCGAATTGAATCTGATGGTGAAGTCGATCCGCGAACTCGCCGAGGATTTCGACAAGCGATCGGGCGCGCTGATGGCCGATGGCCGCCGCACCCTCTCCGACATCAGCCGCGCCGTGAACAATTTCGATCGTAATCCGAGCCGGGTGATATTCGGCGGAAGCAACAACGCCGCGCCGGCGGAATCAAGCGCGGCCGCCCCGAGGCCGACCGCGGCAGCTCCGCCGAGGCAGCCGAGCGGGCAGAAGCGGCAGTAGGCCGTCTCCTCGAGCGCCAAACGCAGTCACCGCTTCCCTTGGGCTCGAAGCGGGTTTATGAACTTCAATCCGGCAAAGTCCTTTTCATTGTCGGTCGCGACCACGCAACTGTTTGCCTCCGCCGTCGCGGCCACGATCATGTCGAGCGCACTGCGTGGCCGCCCTTTGGCTCTTCCATCGGCCATCAGCCGCGCCCAGATCAGGGCCGCTTTCTCGTCGAAGGCGAGTACGCGGCCAGCGAACAGGGCTTGCGGTCCTTCCGGACCGGCGAACCAGGCTTCCAGGACAGCGCGTTTCTTTCCGGCAGGCTTCTGCAGCAGCCCGCGCTGAATTTCCGCGACAGTCAGTGCGGAGATGAACAGCTCAGTGTCAACCTGTTCCGACATCCATGCCAGCAGCGACGTTGAAGGATCCGGCTGTGTAACGTTGCTGATGATACTCGTGTCGAGCAGGTAGCGTGTCACAAGTCGACCTTGCGACCGGTATCGTGCGAACGCGCGAGATTGAGATCGGCTCCGACCAGCGGCGAACGGCGCAACGCGGCAAGGATGCCACCTTTCCCTGGCGGTTCGCCCGCGATCGTTTGGCTCACGGCCGCCCGAATCCGCACGGCATCGGGATCGTTCTCCGCAAGGCGCCTCGCTAGCGATCGAATCAGGTCGCGGTCGGCGTCGAGGCCAAGAACCTCAAATCGCGCCATGCCTCGCTTTACCAACCGCGTTCGATAATTCCGGAGCGCTCGCTTCTGAGCGGTGTCGGCCATCTGAGGCTTCCCATGTCGATGTATCCGGTAATATAGCCAGATATGAGGTTGTTTGCAAGACGCGCATCTGGAAGGCGAAGGGCCGACGTTGGTGGGAACAACGGATCTCCGAAAACAAAACGGAGGCCGCGAGGCCTCCGTTTTCCATTCGCCACGCGCTATTCGCGGCTTACCCCAGCCGCCCCGCCGCGTGCGCGAGCAACGTGTAGACGAGGCCGGTCTCCGAGGTGAGGTGGCCGCGCAGCGCCTGCGGTCCACGATCCTCGCGCGCGACTTCGTCGAGCAGCCGTTCGAACTCGGCGATATAGCGGTCGACCGTCTGCTTGAAACCGCGGTCGGCGCGGTATTTGCGGGCGACTTCGTCGAACGCCTTCTGGCCTGCCGGCGTGTAGAGCCGCTTGCTGAACGCCTTGCTCTCGCCGCGCTGATAGCGGTCCCACATTTCGGAAGCGAGGTTGCGATCCATCAGCCGGCCGATGTCGAGCGACAGCGACTCCAGCGGATTGGCGGGGGTCTGCGGCGCGCGGCCACGGGGAGCCTGTCCCGCGCCTGCATCGGTGCGGTGGAGCAGGTCGGACAGCCATCCGTCCTGACCGCCTGCCGGCGAGACCGGCGGGGCTTCGGCGCGGCGCGCGGCCGGCACGCCGAGGTCCGGCGGCGGCAGCGTCGATGCGCTGCCGGCGTCGCGCATGCGCACCTCGTTGCGGCCGCCGGCGGCCATCGCTACGGGTTCTTCCTGGCGCTGCACGCTGGCACGGCCGGAGGTCACGACGTCGAGGCCGCGGCCATGATGGGCGACGATCCGGTTGAGTTCGGCGAGCGCCTCGATCTGATCGACGATCACCTTGCGCATCTGCGCCGTGTTGTCGGCGGCCTCCTGCGGCATCTCGAGCACGCCGCGGCGCAGCTCGTTGCGGGTCGCCTCGAGTTCGTTATGCATTTCGGCGGCCATCTGCTTCATGGACTGCACCATCGCACCGAACTTCTCGGTCGACTCCTTGAACATCGCATCCGTCTCGTGGTTGCTCTGCTGGTAGAGGTCGTTCATCGCATGGAGGGTCTGCTGCCGCTCGTTTTCGGCCGCCGCGCGCACCGCTTCGAACTGGCGGCTGATCGCGGCCGATCCGGCGCCCGCGGTTTCCGCGACCACGCGCGCGATATCGCGGGCGCGCTCTTCGGCCGCGGCGAGCGATTCGTCGAGCAGGCCGGTGAAGCGCGACAGGCGCTGGTCGAGGTCGGTGGTGCGCAGGTCGATGGTGGTCACCAGCGATTCGAGCTGCGACTTGCGGTCGGCGACCGAGGTCGTGGTGGAACGGTTGGCCTGTTCGACCACGCCGGCTGCCTCGACCAGCTCCTTGCCGTGCTTCTCGAACTCGCTCGACAGTGAGCCGAGATCCTCCAGCGCCTTCGTGGTCTTGCTGTTGAAGACGGTGAGCTGGTCTTCCAGGGTCTGCGTGGCGACCCCGTTGCGGGCGGTGACGTCGTTCATGGCGGACACGAAGTCGGCCACGCGGGTCACCAGCGCGCGCTCCAGCGAGTTGAGATTGTCGTGGGCGCCGGTCAGCACTTCCTGCAGCAGGATGTTGCCTTCACGCAGCCGTTCGAACAGCGCCACCGTATCGGTGCGCAGGATCTTGCTGGTCTCCTGCATTTCGGTGACGGCGGCGATCGAGACCTGACGCGACTGGTCGATGGCCGAACGCGACGACTGCTCGAGATCCTTCAGCGACTTTGCCACCGCGCCGGTGGCCATGTCGCCCGCGGACGTGATCGTGCGCGCGACTTCCGAGCCGTGGGTCGACATCGATTGCGAGAAGGCCTGGCCGCGGGTCTCGATCGATTTCAGGGCGTCGGCGGTGACGCGGTCGATGTCGGTCGTCAGTTGCGTGGTCCTGGTGCTGAGCGCCTCGACCAGCGAACCGCGGCGGCTGTCGACGATCTGCGCCAGACGGTCGGTCTGCTGCTGAACGTAGGTGACGATTTCGTCGGTCTTGCCGGTCATCGTCGAGCCGAAATTGCTGCTCGCGGCAAGCACCGAGCGCTCGATATCGGCCGAGGTCGATTTGACCTTGGTACTGACCTCGTTGGTGGCGGCGATCAGGGCGCTCTGCGCGTTCTGCGCGGTGGTCTGGATGGTGTCGGTCGTGCTGGCGGTGACGACGCCGAGCGAACGCTCCATGTCGGCGGCGATGGCCTTGATCTGGTTCGCGGCGTCGGCGGAGGTCGCGGAAAGCGAGCTCTGGGCTTCGCGCGCGGTGCCGAGAATGGAGGAGGCGGTTTCGGCACCAACCGCGGTCAGCGTGCGTTCGACATCGATCGCCAGCGACTTGACGTGGTTGGCGGCCTCGGTCGACGCCGTGATCAGCGTGTTCTGCGCTTCGCGCGCGCCCGTCGTGATCGACTCGGCGGTAGCGTTGCCGGCCATCGAGAGCGAACGCTCCACGTCGGCGGCGAGCGACTTGACCTGGCTCGATGCTTCGGCGGACGTGTTCATGAGGGTGCTCTGGGCCTCGCGGGCGCCTGCCGTGATCGCCTCGGCGGTCGCCGTTCCGGCGATCGAGAGCGAACGCTGCACGTCGGCCGCGAGCGACTTGACCTGAGTGGCGGCCTCGGTAGAGGCGGCGACCAGCGTGCTCTGTGCTTCGCGGGCGCCTGCGGTGACGGCCTCGGCAGTCGCAGTTCCTGCGATCGACAGCGAACGCTCGACGTCGGCGGCGAGCGACTTGACGTGGTTTGCCGCGTCTGCGGATGCGGTCACCAGCGTGGTCTGCGCCTCGCGCGCGCCAGCGAGAACCGACGCGGCCGTGGCGTCGCCGGCGGCCGAGAGGGTGCGCTCAACGTCGGCGGCGAGAGATTTGATCTGCGAGGCAGCTTCGGAGGAGGCCGACACCAGCGTGGTCTGGGCTTCCTGGGCGCTGGCGAGGATCGAGGTGGCCGCGCCGGTGCCGACGGCGGCAAGGGAAGCTTCGACCTCGGCCGACGTCAGTTTGAGTTGTGCGCCGACATCGGAGGAAACCGTCAGCAGCGCCTGCTGGGCGGTGCGCGCGCCGGTCTGGATGGTCTCGGCGGTATTGACCACGAGGTTGGTCAGCGAACGCTCGGCGTCCTCGACATGCGACTTGATGCCGGAGGACAGCATTTCGGCGCGCGACATCAGATCTTCGCTGGCCTGACGGCCGCTGCTTTCGATCCGGCCGGCCACGGCCTCGATGCGCGAACCGAGCAGATCCTCGAACTGCGTAACGCGGGTATCGATGTCAGTGGCGATGGCGCCGACACGCGTCTCCATGCCGCTGGCGATGCCGCCGACCCGCGTCTCAAGTCCACTGGCGATGTCGCCAACCCGCGTCTCAATGCCCTGATGAATTTCCTGGAACCGCGCCTGGATGGTGTCGGTCAGATAGGCGCAGCGACCGTCGAGGGTTTCGGTGACATTGGCAATACGATGGTCGACCGCTGCAATCGCCTGCGCGGTGCCCTCGGTCAGCGAGGAGGTGAGCAGGCTGAGCCGCTGGTCAATCGACTGGATCGCCTGCGCCGCGCCGTCGGTTAGCGAGCCCGTCAGGGTGCTGAGACGGTTGTCGATGGTCTCGGTGACGGACCTGGCGCGGCTGTCGAACGTCGTCTCCAGTGATTGCAGACGGCCGTCGACGGTCTCATCGAACCATTTGAGCTTGTTTTCGAGCGAAGTATCGAGGTTGCTGACGCGGGTGCCGAGCGTGGTTTCGAACTGCAGCAGGCGCTGATCGAGGGAGGCGGTGATCTCGCCGCTGTTCGAGACCATGCGGGTGTCGAAAGTGTCGACGTAATTCTTCAGGCTGTCGCTGATCTCCTGGGTGCGCGCGCCCATGCGCTCGACGATCTCGCCGCCGAAGGTTTTGACGGTGCGATCGAACTCGGAGATATGGCGGGTGATCAGCGCGCCGAGCGTGCCGCTGTCGCGGGCGAACTTTTCCGCAAGCTCGCCGCCCTGGTTCTTCACCAGTTCGTCGAAGGCGCTCATCTGCAGCGCGAGGCTGTCGTGGGCGTTTTCGGTCTGGCTGATCACCTTGGCGACCAGCGTGTTCACGGTCACGTCGAGCGCGTCGCTGGCCTTGTCGCCGGAGGTGAGGATGCGGCTCGCGAGGCGGTTGCCGGCATCGTCGATCTTGCTGACGAGATCGCCCGAGCGCAGTTCGAGTTCGAGCAGCAACGAGTCGGAGGAGTTCTTCAAGGAGTCGTGGACCTGCTCGGTGCGGTCGGAGATGCCGTCGACAATGGTCGAGGAGCGCTGCTCGAATTCGCCGGTGATGCGGTCGATGCGTTCGTTCAGCATCTCGTGGACACGATCGGCGAGATCGACGAACTCGTCATGGACGTGGCCGGTCTTGAAGTTGAGGCTGGTGGTCAGCCGCTCGGAGGCGTCGAGCACGGCGCGCGTGGTCTCGGCGCTGGCTTCCTCGAGGCGGTCGAGCAGGTCGCCGCCGCGCTCGCCGAGCGCGAGGATCATGTTGTCGCCGGCATGGCTCAGCGCGCTCGTGATGTGCTGGCCGCGCTCTTCCAGCGCGCCGGTGATGCTTTTCGCGACCTCGTCGACGCGCGAGGCGATGGCGTCCGAGATCAGCGCGATATCGTGGCGCAGGTCGATCTGGACGCCGGAAATGGCGCTGCGAACCTGCTCGGCCTGGCCGACCAGATTGTCACGCTGATGGGCGATATCCTGCAGCAGTGCGCGAATCCGCACCTCGTTGTCACTATAGGCGCGCTCGAGGGCCGCGACTTCATTGGCGACGAGCGTTTCCAGTTCGCCGGCGCGCGCGATCGCGCGCTCGACGCCGTCGCCCATCGCGGCGACTTCGCGGCGAATCGCCTGCCCTACGGTCACCATCGAATCGGCGGCGGCTCCCTCGGGCTCGGAGAAGCGGATCGCGACCTGCGCCATCGACTGCGCGATCATCCGCATTTCCTGGCCGCGCCAGGCGAGGCTGGCGAGGAAATAGAACAACAGCACCGGCGCAAAGAACAACGCGGCGAGGCCGGCGAGCACCAGCACGCCGCCGCTCTGTCCGATCGCCGCCTGCAGCGCAGGCAGGAAGCTGACGGTCAGCAGGCCGCAACCGATCACCCAGACTCCGCCAAACACGGAGGCGAGCGTGTAGACGCTGCGGGCAGGGCTGCCCTTCTGGATCGCCTGCAGAATCTGTCCGATGGTTTCGCGATCGTCATTGGCGGCGCGACGGGGACTGCGCGGCTCCTCGATCGGATCGAACCCCGGACGCTCGGCGCTTCCGCGCGTGTCAAAAGACATATCGGAATAGGGCGGCGGGGCCGACGGACTGGTCTGAGGGGCGAGCTCGTTGCCGAGCGAATTTCGGCTGGTGTCGACGGTCGTATCGCCGATGTTGAGCGCTTCCTGAATTGCGGAGAGCGCGACTTCAGTGGGATCTTTGACCTTCTTGGGATTGTTCGCCATGTTCAGTCTGAGCCCTCTAACTTTTATGCACCCAGCCGTTCTTGCAAAAAGCCCCCGCAAGCTCGAAGCCGGATTCATAACCCCCGCGGACCGCAAGCCCGCCCGCCGGCAGCTTGTCCGCATACATCCGCAAACATCCTATTGGTTGAGCGATACGAATGAAATGGCCGCGATTAAGACATTGTTAATCATCGTTAACAGCTTTGTTCCTTAAGGCCTTAAGGATACACAAATTTCTGGAACCGGATCGTCGATCGAGGCGGATTATCGGCTAAAACAAGGCTAAGTTGGGGCGAATTCCGGGAACGTTCCGTTAACCGTTGCTGTGGTTGGCTGACCGGGATGCCCCTCCCGAGAATCAGTGCGGCGGGGCGATCCGGACTTTAGGCCATGCCGCTTCATCTCGAACGGATAGAATGGATGCCATCGCCACCGCTGGCTCCTGGCGACGGGCCGATCGATTTCGACCATCTGCAACGCATGACGCTCGGCGACGCTGCCATCGAGCAGGAGGTGTTGACGATGTTCTCGGCCCAATCGGCAACCCTTATGCACACGCTCGCTGCCATACCTGCGGATGCCAGCGCGCTGGCGCACACGCTCAAAGGGTCGGCCCGCGCGATCGGCGCTTTTGCGGTTGCCGATGCCGCAGCCCGGCTGGAGGCGGCCATCGCCAGGGGCATCGATGCGTCCGCTGCGCTCGCCGAACTCGGCGAGGCGGTTGCAGAGGCGAGGGCAGCGATCGAGGCGGTTCTGCGCCGTTCCTGAGCGGAAAGCGGTCCGTATCGGCCAAAATCCCGATAAAATGCTGCTCTTAAGGTTTTCGTCCCGACCGCTGGCGCTGTGCGGATCGACCCGTTATAGGACTGCCGGGACCATCCTTACATATTCCGGCAGCACGAGCGATCATGGCCAAAATCCACTTTGTCGACCATACCGGCGAAAAACGAACCATTGATGTCGAGAACGGCGCGACCGTGATGGAAGCCGCGATTCGCAACGCCATTCCGGGCATCGAAGCCGAATGCGGCGGCGCCTGCGCCTGCGCGACCTGCCACGTCTATGTTGACGAGGCCTGGCGCGAGAAGGTCGGCGCTCCGACCCCGATGGAAGAAGACATGCTGGATTTCGGTTTCGACGTGCGGCCGAACTCGCGCCTGTCGTGCCAGATCAAGGTGAGCGACGACCTCGACGGCCTCGTGGTGTCAACGCCGGAACGGCAGGCCTGAAGTCCGCAAAACATTCAGCGCGATCCGGCGTTGGCCGTGTCGGCGAGATGGTCGTCGACCGCATATAGCGTGCAATCGGGTGCGTATTCCGCGCAGGCGGTGAGGGCAGCCTCCGCCGCTTCGCGCGTCGACCGGCGCCCGCTGCGAAAAGCGAAAGCTCCCTTTGGCGAGACGGCAAAGGCCCTGTGCGGGCTCGCCGAGAGAGAATCGGCAAATCCCGCGCGCCCCTTGTCGCGCAATTGCGGCGGCGGCTGCAGCGGCGATGGCGCCGGCATCGCGGCGATATCGCGCGTTCCCAGATTTTGATCGCGCAGGAAGTCATCCACTACCGGCGTCCACAGCGGCATCCCACGCGAAAACAGAGAATGGCCGTCATCGCCGTGCGGCGGGAAATCGACGAATTGGGCTCGGCCGCCGGCGCCGGTAAAGGCGTCGCGCAATCGGCGCACCAGTTCGGGCCCGAAGAACTTGTCGTTCTGCGCGTAGATCCACAGCGTCGGAATCCGTGACGTCTTGCCCAACGTGGCGAAAGCGCGGACCAGCGCATCCTCATCGCAGACGTCATTGTCGGCGCGCGAACCGCGGCCACCGGCGAAGTTGATCGCGGCGGCGAGGCGCGGCAGGTTGCATCGCGATGCAGACGATCAGTGTCGCCAACATCGCCGCGCGCGTCATGCGGGTTTTGCTCCGTGGCGAATCCAGCGCTGAAAATTCGCCAGGATATCCGGCGTCAATGGCTTAGGCTTGCGCGTGGCTTCGTCGAGCAGCACCGATACCGATTGTGCTGACGCTACGCATGTGCCTTCGGAGAACACCACCTGATCGAAGGTGACGGAAGTCCGGCCGAACTTCACGACGCCAAGTCCCATTTCGATCGTACCGGGCCAGCGCAATTCGGCGCGGAAATGCATGTCGAGGCGGACCATGATCCAGGTGACGCCGTCCGGCATCAGCCCGTAGCTGCGGTCCTTTATCAGCGTGACGCGGCCGGTTTCGAAATAGGTGGCGTAAACCGCGTTGTTGACGTGCTGGTTGGGATCGAGGTCGGCAAACCTCACGTTGTCCGACAGGCGATAGGGAAAATCCTCCAGGCGCGGGGTCGCGTCGGGACGCAAGGGGGCGTTCACGGGGTCATCTCCGAAAATCTCGTTCCCTTACAGCCCACTTGTCGAATGACGGCAAGGGGTTGCCGCCATCACGAACGCCATATTATGGCTTTCCTGTCAGCCCCGGGTTGGCTAGACAGGTGCGGCCTTCCCGCCAGGTTCAACCGAAAAGAAGCTGATATGAGCGAAGCGATCAAAACCGATGTGCTGATTATTGGTGCGGGTCCGTGCGGCCTGTTTGCCGTCTTCGAACTGGGCCTGTTGGACATGAAGGCGCATCTGGTCGACATCCTCGACAAGATCGGCGGCCAGTGCGCCGAACTCTATCCGGAAAAACCGATCTACGACATTCCCGGCATTCCCTTCGTCACCGGCCAGGGCCTGACGGAGGCGCTGCTCGAACAGATCAAGCCGTTTCATCCGACCTTCCATCTCAACGAAATGGTGGAGACGATCGAGAAGATCGGCGATCCCGGCTTCCGCGTGACGACCGATGCCGGCCAGGTGTTCGAGTGCAAGGTGGTGGTGATATCAGCGGGCGGCGGCTCGTTCCAGCCGAAGCGTCCGCCGGTGCCGGGCATCGAGGCCTATGAAGGCACCTCGGTGTTCTATGCCGTGCGCAAGATGGAGCAGTTCCGCGACAAGAGCATCCTGATCGTCGGCGGCGGCGATTCCGCGCTCGACTGGACGCTCAACCTGCATCCGATCGCCAGGCGCGTGACGCTGCTGCACCGGCGCGACGATTTCCGCGCCGCGCCCCACAGTGTCGAGCAGATGCGCGCGCTGGTGGCTGGCGGAAAAATGGATCTGAAGATCGGTCAGGTGACGTCGCTGGAAGGCGAGGGCGGCAAGCTGTCCGCCGCGATGATGAAGGGCAACGACAACGCGATCTCGAAGATCGACTGCGATACGATGCTGCCGTTCTTCGGGCTGACCATGAAGCTCGGCCCGGTGGCGAACTGGGGCGTCGCACTCGAGAACAATCTGGTGCCGGTCGACACCGCGGCGTTCGAGACCAATGTTCCCGGTATCTTCGCGATCGGCGACATCAACACCTATCCCGGCAAGCTCAAGTTGATCCTGTCCGGCTTCCACGAAGGTGCGCTGATGGCGCAGAAGGCGCACCGCTACGTCTATCCGGACAAGCGGCTGGTGTTCCAGTACACCACCTCGTCGTCGAGCCTGCAGAAGAAGCTCGGGGTCAACTGATACCCAAAAAATGACAGTTGGGCTCGCGGTGCTTTGCCGGAGCGCGCGGCGATCGTTACTGGAACCGTCCGCGAAATGGCCTTAGTCTGCGGTCATTCATTTAGAGGATTGACCAGGTGATGACGATGCGCAAGCTGGCCGGATTTCAACTGATACTTCCGATCGTGTTCGGGCTCGCGTTTGCCGGTGAACTCGCCGCGCAGCCGGCGGAACTTTCGGCTGCCGGGCTGTGGGAGAAGGTCGAGAAGGGCAAGCCGGTCGGATGGTTCCTCGTCGTAGACCGCAATGGCGCCTTCGAGGGCGTGTTCGCCAAGCTCTTTTCCGAACCCGGCGATGCTCCCAATCCCACTTGCTCGAAATGCACTGACGATCGCAAGGATGCGCCGTGGCTCGGGCTCTCGTTCATCCGGGAGATGAAGCGTGACGGATTGAAATACGAGAACGGCAATGTGCTCGATCCGCGCGATGGCAAGATCTACAAAGCCAAGATGACGCTCAGTCCCGATGGGCAGACGTTGACGATGCGCGGCTATCTCGGCATTTCGCTGCTAGGCAGGGATGAGGTCTGGACCCGCCTGCCTGATACGGCGCTGGCGCAGGTCGATCCCGCGATCATCGCAAAATATCTGCCGGCGCAGGCCGCGGCGATGAAGCCACCTGCCGGTGCCGCAAAAGCCCCCGCAGCGCCCAAGAAGACCACTGCGCCGGCACAAGTTCCTGCACCTGCGCGTTAGTTCAATCCGCCGGTTCTACCTGGTGGTCGCGGCGCGCCCGGCGCAACCGGTATCGGCGGCGCCGGCTGCGACGTGACTTCAGGCACCCCCGCATCGAGCTGCAGTACGGCGGCAGCGGCCGGCACGGCGGCATCGGCCATCGCGGCGTGGCCCTCGGCGCTCGGATGCACCGCGCCGCCATAGACTGCCGACAGCACGCCCCAGGTCGCGTCGTGGATATCGGAGGGCTGCTGCGACGTCGGCAGGCCTTGCGGGTAGGTCATCGCTGCGAAGTAGCTGTCATTGGCATCGCGGATCCAGCGCGCGCGCGGCAGATAGGCGCGGTACTCGCCGGCGCTGCGGCCGCACAGCATCGGCTGGCTGGCGGCCGAGACGATATCGGGATCGAAGCTGTCGCCGGTCGCCGAGAAGCACTGGCGGTCGAATTCGGGATCGCTTTCGGCGCGTGCGCAGAAGCCGTGGTTGGCAAAGCTGGTCTGATGGTTGTCGACGAAGGTCATGCGGTCGGTGCGCGGATTGCGGCACAGGATGCCGCCCTCGCACAGCGCCAGCCCTCTCAACTGCGGCAGGAATTCGCTTTCGACGAAGTTCGATACGGCGGCCAGCCGCTGCGGCTGGGCGTTGAAGGAGGGATGAATGTCGAAGCCGGCGCGTCCGCCGGGGCATGGCGCGCCGCCATTCGACAGCGTCGGATTGGCGTAGGAGGTATAGACCACCCGCGACAGGTCGCCGCCGACCAGCGGCTTCAGCGCTTCGCGCAGTTTTGCGAAGCCCTGCGGCAGGTCGCGCGTCATCGCACTGCGTGCGTCGTCCACCGAGGCCATCACGCCGCTGCGCCGAAACAGCACGCGTTCGGTCGCCGTATCCACGATCACGTCGGCGACGAGGCCGGAGAAATAGATGTCGTTGGCTCCGACCGACAGCAGCACCAGGTCGAGGTTGCGATCCGGTTGCCGGCGTTTCGCGGCGGTGAGGGCATCGCGCAGTTCGGCCAGTTGCCCGTTGACGGTGCCCTGGCACGCACCGCCCGATTTCGACGGCAGGCAGTCGCGGGCGCGTTGCGAACCGAACAGCCCGTCGGAAATGGTGGCGCCGGTGCAGGCCAGCGGCAAATAGGTCACCGCGATGTGCGGATATCGCACGGCGAGCGCCAGTGCGGTCCGGGTCTGATAGCTGTAGAGCGAACGGTGGCAGGCGGGATTGAACCAGAGCGCGCTCTGGCGCTGCCAGACCGGCAGCGTGTCGGGCGCCTCGCAGGCGCGTCCGCCTTTATAGCCCGCGCGGCTCGGCCGGTAATATTGCGCGGCTGCCGTTCCGAGATAGGAGCGGAAGCAAAAGCCTTCATCGGCCAGCGCAACCGGCCGGTCCGGATTGCCCTCGCCGGAGGCGACGCTGTCGCCGAGGCCGGCGATGAAGATGTCGCGCACCGCGATCTCGGTGAACACGCGCTGACTGCCATCCGAGCTGGACACGTCGGCGGTCACCACCGTGGTGCGGCCGTAGCGGACCCGGAGGTTGACCGGTTCGGCGCAGTCGAAGGTGGAGGTTTGCGGGCCGTCGCCATCGTCCACCGTCCAGGCGCAGGTGGCGCCGACCGGCACCGGGCCGGTCAGCCGGATCACGACCGGATGATCGATCGGGGTCAGATAGCTTTCCTTGACGTTGTCGCGCGTGCAGGGCTCATTGACGCGGCCGGCGAGATCGATGCAGAGCCTGTTCACCGTGTTGCGCGCCCAGCCGCGGCCGTCGCTCTGGATCTCCAGCACCTGCTCCGAAGCCAGCACGCTGCGGCCGCGGCCGCTTTCGGCGTGCAGCAGGAAATCCCGCTCCTCGCGGAACAGGCGGAAGCGGTTGCGCACCTCCCAGGAAATCTGCAGCGGCCCATAGCCGCCCGCGGTCTGGGCTTCCGCAGCCGACGTGAAGATGCCGGCCAGCGCGCCGGCAACCAGCGCGACCGACAGCATTGAACGTAGGAGGATTCCAGCCATGGCGTCGTTTGACGTTAGCGGTAAGGCAGAAATAAGAGAATGAGGCGGCTCTGCGTCAAAAGACCAGACGGCGCAGATAACGACGCCGTTACCGGCCTCAGGATTGCCGGCCCTTGATCGGTGGTCGCACCCGGGCCCTGGCCGTGCAGGCTTCGCCGAGCCGGCGCCGTTCAAGCCAGGGTTGCAGCACACTGAGCCAGAGTTCGCGTGCCCCCATGATCCAGATCGAGATGCCGAAGGGAATCAGGAAATACAGGATCCGGAACACCACCAGCGTCGCCAGCAGCTGTTCCTTGCCGAACTGCGGCAGCGCCACCAGCATCGCGGCGTCGAACACGCCGATGCTGCCGGGGGCATGACTGGCAAAGCCGAGCAGCGTTGCCAGGATGAACACCACCGCCAGTGAAACGAAGTCGATATGCGGCTCGGTTGGCATCAACAGATACATCGCCAGCGCGCAGAACCCGAGATCGACGACGCCGATCACGACTTGCAGCAGCGTCAGCCGGGCAGACGGCAACACGACCTTCCAGCCGTTCTGCCCGAGCTCGCGGCGACCCTCGCCCATCAGTATCCAGACGAAATAGGCGGCGATGCCGGCCAAGCAGCCGAGCGCGATCAGCCGATTCATCGCCGGCGGCAGCAGGTCCATCGCCGTTGCCGCCTCGGGATGCCAGGCCATGCCGCAGCCGAGCACAAACAGATTGCCCAGCCAGAAGGTCAGGCCGGAGAGAAAGCAGATTTTTGCGACATCGATCGCGGTCAGACCGTAGTCAGAATAGATCCGGAACCGGATCGCGCCGCCGGTAAAGACGGTGGCGCCGATGTTGTGGCCGATGGTGTAGCTGGTGAAGCTCGACATCGCGGCGATGCGATAGGGCACGTGCGTCTTGCCAATGGTTCGCAACGCGAAGAAATCGTAGAAGGTCAGCGTGCAAAACGCGCCGACCACGCACAGCGCGGCCAACGCGATCCGATGCGGGGCGATGTCGGTGAGCGCAGTCAGGATAACGCCGGTGTCGACCCCCTTGAGGGTTTGAACCAGGTGGGTAATCGCAAGACCGATGATGAGTAGACTCGCAGCGATTCCCAGCCGTTTCCAGCCGATCTTCTTCTTGAAGCCACGCCCGAGCGCGGTCAGCAGCCGATGCATTCATCCTCCCGGCGGGGCGGCAACGTAAATATCAAGGTCTGTCACGACAGGTGACAGTCGACGGTTAGAGGGACCGTTCGCGCAACCCATAAGCCAAAACCGGGCCGTTGTGCAGCCCTTGACAAGCATGCCTTTTGGCTTCGTTCGCCGTCCTTGTCATACGCCCTACATATGTCGCCGCGTTAACGATTTTGAGTCGCATCGAGGTCCGTTCCGCGTGCTCTTTTTGCCGTTCCGTCCGTTCCATCACGGCGTTTTCGAGGCCTTCAGGAACATCCTTTTCGCGAGCCGGTTAGCTCCCCGTCAGCATCGAACACGAATAGCGCGCGTCCGGCCGGGAAAAGGCCTGCGCCTGCATGTTCCCCAAACGAAGGATGACCACAATGGGACTCTTCACCAGAGACATCCAGACCATGAACGACCTGTTCATCCATCAATTGCAGGATATCTATTATGCCGAAAAGCAGCTCGTGAGAGCATTGCCAAAAATGGCCGAAAAGGCCACCGACAAGCTGCTCAAACAGGGCTTTTTGACCCATCTCGATGAAACCAGGACGCATGTAGAACGCCTCGAGGAGATATTCCGCATGCACGGCGCCGAGGTGAAGGCGGTCGATTGCCCGGCGATCGACGGCATCATCGAGGAAGCCGACGACGTCGCGGGTGAGGTCGCTGACAAGGCCGTGCTCGACGCAGCCCTGATCAACGCCGCGCAGGCCGCCGAGCATTATGAGATCACCCGCTACGGCAGCCTGATCGCGTGGGCGCGGCAGCTTGGACGCAATGACTGCGCCAGCATCCTGCAGAAGACGCTCGACGAGGAAAAGACGGCCGACAAGAAGCTGACCACATTGGCGGAAGGCAGGGTCAACCTGCGGGCCGCAAGCTGATTTCGTCGCGCAGTTGAGGCAAAACGCCGCGCCGGGAGCAATTCTCGGGCGGCGATTTCGCGAGCGGAGACCGGCATCGCAGCCATACTTCGATCATTAGCGAAACGTTTGGTTGAAACGGACGCATTTGTAGACCGGATTCGTGAAATGAATTCGCCGTCACTAAAGGTGCTCCGGAGCCGTCCAGGTATGGTTGGCTACCTGAACTTAACCATCGGCGGCGGGTACTTCCGGTGAATTTTCAAAACGTTGTTCACCATCCGCGCAACTGAGCTGCGGTGGGTTACCTCAAATATACGAATGGAACCGCAATTACAGGCCACTGGGGAGTCTGTAAATGTACCGCGTTCTAACTTGTCTCACTACCGAGCATGACTGGCGTCTGGTCGTATTGGCAGGCACCATTTGCTGGCTCGCCAGCGCCGTCGCCATCAGCCTGTTTCATCGGGCCAGGGCGTCAAGCGGCCGAACGCGCGCGGTTTGGATCGGCCTCGATGCGGCTGTCGGCGGCTGCGGAATCTGGGCCACCCATTTCGTCGCGATGCTGGCGTACGATCCAGGTGCGAACGCCGGATACAGCATATCCATCACCTCGTTGTCGCTGGTCTTCGCGATAACCATCGTCGCCATCGGCCTCTGCATTGCATTGTCCAGTGCGCGCCAATCGGTAATTGCGCTTGGTGGCGCCGTCATTGGCGGCGGTGTCGCAGCGATGCACTATACCGGCATGGCGGCGCTCGAGCTTCCGGCGTTCATCGTATGGTCGCCCGGCATCGTTGCGGCCTCGATTGTGTTTGGCAGCCTGTTTGCGGCCATGGCGCTTCTCGTCGCCGTGCGTCGCGACAATCCCGTTCACACCGTGGCCGCCACCGGGCTGCTGACGGTTGCGATCGTTTCGCATCATTTCACGGCGATGGGCGCCGTCACGCTTGTTCCCGACCCGACGCTCGGTAGCGATGGGCTGTCGATTTCTCCGACCGCGCTTTCGTTCCTGACGGCGGTCGCGGCTTTCGCCCTCCTCGGTCTGTCGCTGCTGGCGTCCATGATCGACCGCCGCGCGAAGAGCGAACTTCATCAGCAGAAAGTCCTGCTCGACACCGCGCTCGACAACATGTCGCAGGGACTTTCCATGTTCGATGCGGATGGCCGCATCCTCCTGTACAATGATCGCTATGCCGAAATGATGGGACGGACCGGTATAGACCTTCAGGGTCGTTTGCTGCTCGATGTGCTTCGGCAGCAGAAGGCGCTCGGCCGCTGGGATGGCGATCCAGATCAGTTCGTCGCCAGCGTGATCGCCGAGGCCAGGGCCGGCAACAGCGTGACCAGGACGGTGAGCCGCAACGGACGTTCGATCCGCGTCGTCGATCAGCCGATGAAGGGCGGCGGATGGGTCGCCACCTTCGAGGACATCACCGAATGGCAGGCGGTCCAGGAACAGATCTCGCATATGGCGCGGCATGACGCGCTGACCAATCTGCCGAACCGCACGCTGTTCCGCGAACAACTCGAAAAGGCCTTGCGGCTCGTCAGGCGCAGCGATCAGCTTGCGGTGCTGTGTCTCGATCTCGATCACTTCAAGGACATCAACGATTCGCTCGGCCATCCGGTCGGCGACGCGCTGCTGAGAGAGGTCGCACGGCGTCTCGGCGAATGCGTGACGGAGCACGACACGGTGGCGCGGCTCGGCGGCGACGAATTCGCGATCGTGCAGTTCTGCAGCGATTGCGAGCCGTCCGCCGTCGCCATGCTCGCCAGCCACGTGGTCGAGAAGGTTTCCGCGCCCTACGAGATCGCCGGTCACCAGCTCGTCATCGGCGTCAGCATCGGCATTTCGCTGGCGCCGGAGGACGGCAAGAATCCCGACGAGCTCCTCAAGAAGGCCGATCTTGCGCTCTACCGCGCCAAGGAGGACGGCCGCGGCACTTACCGCTTCTTCGAGACCGGAATGGACGCGCGCGCACAGGCGCGGCGGCTGCTGGAACTCGACTTGCGCGCCGCGCTGCAGCGCGGAGAGTTCGAGGTCTATTACCAGCCGATCCGCGACGTTGCCAAAGACGTGGTGGTCGCCTTCGAAGCCCTGGTGCGATGGAATCATTCGCTGCGCGGCATGATCTCTCCGGTCAATTTCATTCCGCTGGCGGAGGAAACCGGCCTGATCGTGCCGCTCGGCGATTGGGT
The DNA here is from genome assembly GCF_036924595.1 of Bradyrhizobium algeriense. NCBI lineage: Bacteria > Pseudomonadati > Pseudomonadota > Alphaproteobacteria > Hyphomicrobiales > Nitrobacteraceae > Bradyrhizobium > Bradyrhizobium algeriense. The sequence continues at coordinate 1,752,685 of NZ_JAZHRV010000001.1, forward strand.
GTTGCGCCAGGCTTGCATGGACGCGGCCGGCTGGTCGCAGGATGTCGGCGTCGCCGTCAATCTCTCGCCGGTGCAATTCAAGAATCTCAACCTGGTAGCGTCGGTGAAGGATGCATTGAGTGCTTCTGGGCTTCCGGCGCATCGGCTCGAACTGGAAATCACCGAATCGGTGCTGCTGCAGAACACCGAGGCAACGCTTTCGGTTCTGCATGAGCTTCGCGGCTTCGGCGTCAAGATTTCGCTGGACGATTTCGGAACCGGATATTCGTCGCTAAGCTACTTGCGCAGCTTTCCGTTCGACAAGATCAAGATCGACCGCTCGTTTGTCAGCGAACTGGCAACGCGCGAAGATTCCATGGCGATCGTCCGTGCGGTGACCGGCCTCGGCAAGAGCCTCGGCATCGTCACCACGGCCGAAGGCGTCGAGACCGATGCGCAATTCGATCTCCTTCGCCAGGAGGGGTGCACGCAGGCGCAAGGCTATCTGTTCAGCCGCCCGCGTCCCGCCGCTGACGTGGAGAACATGCTGATACAGCCGCGGCAGCGCCTGATAGCCTAGGCCTTGCACAGCGCGAAATGCGCGCCGCAGAACGCCATTGCCGCACCGAGGCATAAGGCCGCAAGGCCCGCCAGCACGCCTGATATGGTCGGGACGGGGCTCGGCGCCGAGGCGGCCTGTCCCGCGCCGGCGAGGATCAACACGCCAACCACGATCAGGAACTGGCGCATCCGCTGTGGAATTTGGCCCGAGGCCGCGCTGTGCATCAGGTTGGCGGTGAAATAGCCGCCGGAAAAGCCGACGGTCGCGATCAGCCACCAGGCAATCGCCGCACCCGCGGGCATGAATTCGCTGGTATCGGACCGCCACAAGCCGCCGAGATCGAGCCCGTAACGTGCGCCCAGCATGTGGACGGCCAGCGCCAGCAGCACTCCGGAAACAATCGCGCCGGCCAGGATCAGGCGGCGCGGAAAATAAGTCGTCTCGGCCATGGCCCGCTTGTAAGGTAAAGCCGGCTCGCCGCGCAAGCAGGCGGCTTCAAACGACACGGGATATTTTGGATTGCCGACATCATTGCCGAACCAGGCCGGGGAAGGCGAGGGCGCGCGCACGATCAGCTACCTCTACAAGGCGTCGCTGATCTCGTCGGCGTATCAATTCGAACTGACGGATGCCGGATTGTCGTGGCGGATCGGCCGCCGGTCCGGTGTGTGGCCCTATGCAGATATTGCTTCGATCCGCCTGTCGTACCGGCCGATGTCGATGCAATCCCGCCGCTTCCGCGCCGATATCGCAAGGGCCGGGGAGGGGCGGATCGCCATCCTTTCGACGACCTGGCAGACCGTCTCGTTGATGACGCCGCAGGACCAGCGCTACCGCGTCTTCATCACCGAGCTGCATCGAAGGATGAAGGCGACAGGCAGCCAGGCTTCCCTGACCGGCGGCATCGGGACGGTGACCTATGCCACGGCGGTTGTGATGCTGGCGCTGCTGGCCATCGCCATGGTCGGGCTTCTCGTCCGGGCGCTTGCGACTTCCGAATTCACCGGCGCGTTGTTTCTTGTCGGCATGGCGATTTGGTTTGCCTGGACCATCGGCGGCTTCATCAAGCGCAACCGGCCGCGCAGATATTCGTTCGACGCGCTTCCTGAGACACTGCTGCCGTAACAGGCTTCGCAATCAAGCGACACGAAATGTGATTTCGCGAAGCACCGCAGGGCACGGCACTCTGTGCGGCGTTCCTGACACGAAGCGAGTGGCCGTGACAATCCCGACGACGCGATCGCCGACGGAAGCCGAGATTGCCGCGATCAATGCACAGCATCTGATCGAGACGCCGCTGCGGCCGGCCGACCTGTTGTTCGTGTTCGGCACGCGCAGGGATGTCGAGGAGCGCGTCGATGAAGCCTGCCGGCTGTGGCGCGAAGGGTTTTTTCGCTGGGCGATCGTGAGCGGCGGCGTGACGCCGGGATCCGATCTGTCGGAATGCGAGATCATTGCCGGTGCAATGGTCGCGCGCGGTGTTCCCGCGGACCTCATCCTGAGAGAAGATTGCGCGATGAACACCGGCGAGAACGTGATCTTCTCGCTGCCGATCATCGACCGCGCGCTCGGGCTCGCCAGCATCCGCAGCGTGATCTGTCTCGGCAACACTTGGACGGCGCGCCGCTATCCGATGACGCTGCACCGGCACTGGCCGGAAGTGGAGAAGATGCTGGTCATGGTCGACAGTTTCAAAACGCCGCGGGCGCTGTGGCACACCGACGCCGAATTCTCGCGCCGCATGCTCCATGAGTGGGACAAGATCGAGCCGTACAAGGCGAGGGGCTTTATCGCGGAGTGGCCGGTGCGCGAAAGGCGCGATCGGTAACTCTACTCGGTCGTATCGACGTCCTCTTTCGCCGTCAGCATTCCCGAAAGCGTGCGCAGCGCCAGATCGAGCTGTTCGGTAGAGGGCGCGCCGAGCGCCAGGCGGACGGCGTTGGGGGCGTGGCCGGGGCTCACGGCGAAGGTGGTCGAAGGGGTCAGCGCGATGTCGCGCCGGGCCGCGGCCGCGACGAATGTCTGCGAGCGCCAATGCTGGGGCAATGTCAGCCAGAGATGGTAGGATTTGATGTTCGCCTGAACCTCGAAGCCGGCGAGGTATTTGGCGGCCATCTGCTGGCGCCGCGCCGCATCGATCCGTTTCAGGCGTGACAGTTCGGCCACCGTGCCATCCGCCATCAGCCGTTGTCCGGCTGCAAATGCAAATCCGGAAGCCGTCCATCCGCCCGAGCGAACCGCGGCCATGATGCGTTCGCGCAGGCGCGGCGGCGAAACGATGAAGCCGAGCGCAAGGCCGGGCGCCACCTTCTTCGACAGGCTGTCGAGGGTGATGCAGCTATCCGGCGCGAGCGCGGCCATCGGCGTTTCTTCATCGAGGAAGCCATAGACCGTGTCCTCGATGATTGTGAGGCCGAGCTTCTCGACGACGCGCAGCAGATCGGCCCGGCGCGCCGGCGGCATGGTCATGCCGAGCGGATTTTGTATAGTCGGCTGAACGTACAGCGCGGACAAATGCGCTTCGCGGTGCGCCTTCGCCACCGCGTCCGGGCGAACGCCGTGCTCGTCCATCGCAAGCGGCACCAGCGTGACGCCGAGCCTGGCGGCGATGTCCTTGATGAAGGGATAGGTCAGCGCCTCGACGCCGCAGCGGCCGCCGTTCGGTACCATCGCTGCAAGGGCGGCGGCAATGCATTGCCTGCCGTTCGCGGTGAACACGAGTTGATCGGCGGCCGGGGTCCAGTCCTCGCGGGAGAGAAACTCGGCGGAAATGGTCCGTGCCGCCTGTGTGCCCGTCGTGGTCGAGTGCCGCAGCGCGAGATCGAGCACTTCGGGGCGCTCCAGCCCGGCAAGGCTTCTTGCGATCATCACCGATTGCGTCGGCAGGATCGGATAGTTCACTTCGAGATCGATGCGCGCGCCGCGCGGCTCAGTCGGCACGGCGATACCGCGGCGCGTCTCGCCCGAAACGAAGGTGCCGCGTCCGACTTCGCCGACCACGAGGCCGCGGCGCAACAGCTCGGTGTAGACGCGGCTCGCGGTGGAGACGGCGATCTTGCGCTCATAGGCAAAGCTGCGCTGCGGCGGCAGGCGGTCGCCCGGTTTGAGCCCGCCATTGGCGATCTCGGCGGCGACGGTATCGGCAAGCTTCAGGTACTCGAACTTTGACATTATTGCACCGAGATCAATGTTTTCCTTGCACCGAGTAGTGTATCGGATCATTTTGGAACCATCAAGCCAGAGATTGCACTGAGAGGGGTGCAAACAATCGGTCCATCAAGGTGCAGGCGCTCTCGCAAGCGTTTGCGCCGGCGGCAGCGGCTTGCCGCGTGAAAGCAAGGAGAAGTGCGATGACCACGATCTATTCGACAGCAGGCCAACCTGCGCCCCGGAGCTCGGTGAGCGGATTTTTCCGCCTGCTCGGAAGCTGGGTAAACGGCATCGTCACCTATTTTGCGCGCCGCCAGGCCATCCAAACCCTGAGCGAACTGGACGATCGTGCTCTCCGCGATATCGGCATCGAACGCAGCCGGATTGAATCGGCCGTGCGCGGCAACGTCGATCCGGATTTCGGAAGGATCATGTAAGGCGTCTGACCTGATCGCTCTGCACAGCAACCGGCCCGGTCCATCGACCGGGCCGAAATGTTTGCGCGGATCGCGTACCGCGCCACGCGCGATCGTGCAGCGTGGCTAAAATATCCCACCACCCAGAATAGAATGCCGCCTCCTAGGTTCGCAGGACGCAGATTTCGTGCGCGATCGGTACCCCAACGATCAGCACGGTATCGAGCGAAAACTGGAGATGGGAATGTCGGGCGGAAGTTATTTGATACGGCGACACGCAATCGCGCTGGTGCCGCTGATCGCATCGGTCGGGCAGGCGCAGGCTGCATGCGACCCACCAGCGCCGGTCAACAACACGACCGTCACCTGTACCGGCACAACGATCAATGCCAACGGTACCACCGGCTACGGCACCAATAACGATAACGGCAACACCTATAACATCGTTGCCGGCGCCTCGGTGACGGGAGCGGATGCTGGTCTGCGCTTCCGTGACCTCGGGACCGTCAACAATTCCGGAACCATTGCAAGCACGGGTGCTACCGGCGGCATCTCTGTCCAGATCAACGGCACCGTGAACAATTCCGGTGTCATTTTGGCAACGGGTACAGGCAGCGACGGCATTTTCATCCAGTTTACCGGGTTCGTCACCAATTCCGGGAGCATCTCAGGGGTGGGGCAGGGCGTCTCTCTCGGGAACGGCGAAGTGACGAACACAAGCGCCAGCACCATCCTGGGAGGGATAAACGGGGTTCATTTTGTCGACGATGCCAAAGTGTCCAATGCAGGCACTATCTCGGGTGGCACAGTTGGGATCGAAAGCCTCAAGGCGTTGAATGTCACGAACTCCGGCGCCATTTTCGGGCAGGCCGCCGATGGATTTGGCATTTTATCAGCCACCGAAGCCAATGTGACCAATGCCCTCACTGGCACCATCTCGGGTGGGCAGTTCGGCATTTCCGCCCGTGTCGCCAGTGTAGATAACGCGGGCACTATCGAGGCCACGGCTGTAGACGGCACCGGCATTCGGGGAGGCGACGTCGCCAACGTTGCGAATTCCGGCACCATCTCGGGCGGGAACAGCGGCATCACCGCCTTCACGCGCGCGACCGTGCAAAACGGCGGTATCATCTCCGGCGGTGTGTTTGGCGTCGCCGCCGGAAACGGCGGTAATGGCAGGATCGACGTCACCAATTCCGGTAGCATCGTCTCGCGTGACATCGCGCTCTCGGCCAGCGTCGTCAACCTCACTAATTCCGGCAATATCTCCGGCAGCAATAGAGCGATCAGCGCGAACAATATCGATCTCGTCAACTCGGGCGCCATGTCTGGCGGCGAATCGGCTGTTTTCGGCGACAACGTCAAGGGCATCAATTCCGGCTCGATTGCGGGAGGCAGGTTCGGTGTGGCGGCACACATTGCGACCATCACCAATTCCGGCAGCATTTCGGGAGCGCTTAGCGGCATCCTTGTCGACCGGGGCACGATAGCCAATTCCGGCACGGTGTCGGGCGACGTTGGCATCCTTTCCTTTGGCAGCGGCAGCACCATCGACAATTCCGGTACCATCGTCGGCACTGGCGGTACCGCGATCAAGCTGACCCCCGCCGCCGACACGCTGACATTGCGGACCGGTTCGCGCATCATCGGCGTGGTCGACATGGGTTTTGGCGACGACATCGTCAATGTTGCGATCAGCGCGCCCAAAACCCGGGTGTCGTCACTGACGTCAGTGGCGCTTCCAACTTTCATAAATTTCACGGGTGTCCTCAACACCAGCTTCTCCACCGGCAACAACAATCCGGCGGTCTCGGCCGGGGCGACGCTCGCTACCCTCGATCCGACCGCGCTGGCGTTGGCCGACCGCGCACTGATGGATTTCACCGGCGGCGTGTCGTCGCTGGTGCAGGGCCGGCTGAACGGTGCGCCGCCGTCGGCGAACGGATCGATGATGGCGATGGCCTATGCGCCCGACAGCGGCCATGCCGGAGGCTTCTTCAAGGCTCCCAGCGTTTCCGGCTGGAGCAATGCTGCGCCGATCACGGTGTGGGCCAACAGTTTCGGCGGTCAGCGCACCCAGGACGAGACAGCGGCCACCTTGCGCGCCACCAACACCGCCTGGAGCAGCGCCATGGGCATTGACCGCAAGATCCGGCCGGACTGGCTGGTCGGAGCCTTCATCGGCGGCGGCTCGGGGCGGCTGTCGGTCGATCTCGGCTCGCAGCGTGTCGATACCGATTATTTGTTCGCCGGCGCCTACAGCCGCTTCGAATGGGCCTCGCACTTCTTCGATTTCACCGTGCAGGGCGGCAGTTCCTCCAACAAGTCGGAGCGGCTGGTGCTGAACAATGGTGCTGCGGAGACGGCGAAGGCGCAATACGACGGCTGGTTCATCAGTCCGGAACTGGCGTATGGCACTCGCTTTCAGATCGGCAACGGCTATGTGCTGACGCCGACGGCACGCGTGCGTTATGTCGCGGGCTTCTTCGATGGTTACTCCGAGGCAGGCTCGGCCCAGGGGCTGACGGTCGGCAGCCGCACGCTGCAGAATTTCGAGGAGCGCGGCCAGCTTGAAGTGTCAAAGACGACGGCCTTCTTCGGCGGCGACCACACCCTGAAGACCAGCGTGCATGGCGGCGTGATCGCGCAGCAGCGCGTCGGCGATGCCACCGTCAACACGGTGCTGATCGGGCAGGGGCTTTCGTTCGCGACTCCCGGCAAAGGCAGCACGGTGGGCGCCGTGTTCGGCGCCGGCTTCGACTACCACACTGCCAGGAACGTCGCGCTGTTCGGCGCGGTGGAAGGCATTGCGATGTCCGACCAGAGCCGCATCGGGACCGCCAGGGGTGGCATTCGCGTCGCCTTCTGACGGGGCGCAGGACACCTCGCACCGGCAAGGCGCGATCTTGATGATGCGCCGCGGCACAGCGACCGGCCTTGTGCCCGAACAGCCATCCTCCAATTGGAGGATGGCTGTTATTCCCTGCGACCGCCTCAACATAATTTGAGGAGACGATATGCCCGGATCATCGCAAGAACGCGAAGGCGTATCATGGAGCGCCTGCGCCTGGAGACGTTTCGGAATGAATACAGTGTCACATCTGCGATCGATCTCTCGCGGCGCTTTCGATCATCAGCAACAGCTCAGCGACCTGATTGGCATCATATACGATGCCGCCATCGAGCCGTCGCTTTGGCAGCGCACCCTCGAAACGATCGCCTTGTTTGTCGGCGGCTCCGGCGCCGGACTCTTCTGCAAGGACGTCGGCGTGCCGCACGCCGTGATTCCGCACAGCGTTGGCTTTGAGCGGCCGTTGCCCGTTGCGCTCTTTCGACAGATCTATTCGGCCGCAGAAGGGCACTTTCTCGGCGACCTCGAAGTGCCGATTGCGACCACCGACCTGATGCCTTTCGCAGCCTATGCCCAGACCGATTTCTATCGCCAATGGGCCGAACCTCAGGGCCTGATTGATTTCCTGAGCGTCGTCCTCGACAGGACGGTAATCAGCTCAGCCATCTTCGGAGTGTTCCGCCACAAGCGAAACGGCATGGTCGATGATCAGGCACGCCGGCAAATGAGGCTGATCGCTCCGCATGTCAGGCGCGCCGTGCTGATTGGCAGAATGTTCGAGTTCAAGGCGGCGGAAGTCGCAACCTTCGTCGATGCGCTCGATGGGCTTGGTGCCGGCATGTATCTCGTTGACGGGACCGGGCGTCTAATTCACGCCAATGTCGCGGGCAATGCCATCCTTGGCGCAAGCGATATCCTGAGTTCGGTGAGCGGACAGCTGGTCGCCGGCGACGCGCAGGTCGACCGGGCGTTGCGAGAGGTCTTTGCGGCCGCAGGGCAGGGCGACGCAGCTCTCGGCGTCAAGGGGATCGCCGTACCTCTGATCGGAAGGGATGGTGAACGCTACGTCGCCCATGCGTTGCCATTGACGTCGGGAGCGCGGCGGCGCGCCGGAGTTGTCTACACCGCGGCTGCCGCCTTGTTCGTGCGCAAAGCGGCTCTGGCGGTGTCTTCCGCGCCTGAAGCCATCGGCAGCGCCTTCAAGCTGACGCCCACCGAGCTTCGCGTATTGATGGCGATTGTCGAGGTGGGCGGCGTTCCGGAAGTCGCCGCCGCGTTCGGCATCGCCGAGACGACGGTCAGGACGCATGTCACCCGCCTGTTCGAAAAGACGGGTACGTCGCGGCAGGCCGATCTCGTCAAGCTCGTTGCGGGATATGCGACGCCGCTAGCGGACTGAGCGCGACGGGGCGCAGCCGCTTTTGTCCACGCCGGACGCTGACGATCCAACGCCTCCTCCGGCATTCCTAGGACGACACACCACAGACAATTGTTCAGGATGGCAGACGTCCGGCCTGAGAGCCGTGGCAGCGTAGGCCATCAGACATCCGGTGCTCCTGCGTTTTGACCTGCAAGCACGGGACACGCATGGCATGAGCATTGAAGTCGTTCCGAGCAAGGCGCCTGCAACAAAGCCCGGGCCGCGAACGGCAATGACTTGCAGAGCGGTAATTTGTGCGTTCGCCGCCACAGGAATCCTGTCGACCAACATTTTTCTACCCTCGCTGCCGGCGATCGCGGCCGATCTGCGCGTATCCAGCGCGGCCGTCACCTCGACCATCACCATTTTTCTGGCGGTTTTTGCCTTGGGACAATTGATTGTCGGCCCGTTGTCGGACCGGTTCGGGCGGCAAATGCCAATCCTGATCGGGCTCTGCATTTTTGTGCTGGGGACGATGTGGTGCGCATTTGCGGGCGATCTGCTGGGCTTGCTAATCGGCCGGGCGATACAAGCTTCCGGCGCGTGTACGATGGCCGTTCTCTCGCGCGCCATCGCCCGGGATCTGTTCGACGGCCAGGCGCTGGCAAAGACAATGGCGTCGATCACGATCGCAACTGCGGCGGCACCGGGATTCTCGCCGCTCGTCGGCAGCGCGCTTGATCGTCTTTTCGGTTGGCGCGCGGAATTTGCTTTTGTGGCGATTGTCGCCATCTGCGCCGGAGCGGCGTATGCGATGTTCATCGGCGAGACCAAAGCGGCCTCCGACAGTTCCCTGCATCCGCTCAAAATTGCCGGTTCCTACCTCGGCCTGATCCGAGACGCGCGGTTTGCTGCGCCTGCCAGAACCGCAAGCCTTCTGATGGCCGGCGTGTTCGCCGTTTTCTCCGGCGCGTCGCGCGTGCTTCTCGAAGGCTTTGGACTGTCGCCGATCACGCTCGGCCTGCTGTTTGCCGCAATTGTCTTCCTGATATTCGGGGCCGGCATGCTGGCGCCAAGGTTGTCGGCACGGTTCGGGCCCTCACATGCGACGCTGCTTGGCCTGGGATCGGCCGTCGTCGGCGCTGTCGCGCTGCTTGTCACGGTGCTGGTCGCGAAGCACTCGCTGGTGCCGTTTCTTGTCGCCGCTTCGATCTTCCTGTTCGGGGTCGGAATCGCGAGTCCGCTTTCGAGTGCGGCCGCGCTATCGCCATTCGGCGACAAGGCCGGTGCCGCGGCGGCCCTGTTCGGATTCTCGCAAATGGCCGGGGCGGCATGCGGCGCGTCGCTCGCGGCCATCCTCTCCAGCGATCCGGCCACCGGGCTTGGAACCGTGCTGGCGCTGACGGCTTTTCCCGCCCTGGTCCTGCATGGGTGGAAGGGGCGGCCGGAGTAATCGGCCGTCGATTTTCACGGCCACCGCACCCATGCGTGGCTCCGCTCCATCCTCTTTCTCAGGACGAAGTGCGCGAAATCCTATGATCCTACGACGCGGCGCAGGCATCGCCGTGACATGGTTGCGCAAAGGCTTCGCGGCCGGTCGAGGAACATCAGATGCATTCCGTCAATAAATTGCGGGTCACCGGCGCACACCGACCCAATCCTTGGTCAACCGAAAGCCATCCACGACCGGCGCTGGGCGTCCGAATCTGGACATGGTTGCTGGCCGCCTTGCACGAGTCGAGGCAGCAGGAAGCTGCGCGAGTGATCCGCCGGCATCGGGATCTCATTCAGAATTTTCAAGCTATCGAACTTCCCGGCCGTGGGACGGATCCAAGAACCCATGCATGACCGGCGAATCAGGCTGCGCGGCAGGATTGAGCAAATTTTCATCGCAGCCTTGATTGTCGGCTTCGCATTGACGCTTGAGTTTGCCTTGAACGAGCTCGACGCCGCAGTGAAGGACGCCTGCTCGAGTCTGGCCACGATCGCCACGATCGGAAATTAGAGCGTTTTCCAGCGAAGTGGAAACCGGTTCGCGTTAAGAAAACGCGTCAAAACAAAAATCTAGAGCCCCGTTCCGATTCTATCGGAACGGAAAAGGCTCTAGAGCAGGATGAGATCAGGCCGGGCCGTGACGACGGACCATCTCGAGCCCCGGACGCAGGCGGCGTGAGCGCTGCGAGCCGGGGCCCATTGTACTTTGCATGGGGTTGTTTTGCGTTTTTTGTCTGGGCGCGCTGTTGGCAGCCTAATGCCGCACCACCAGCACCGAGCACCTGGCGTAGCGCACGACGTGGCCGGCGTTGGAGCCGAGGAAATAGGTCCGCATCGCAGGCCGGTGCGAGGTCATCACGATCAGATCGGCTTTGATCGCCGCCGCCTCTTCGAGGATTTCGTGGTAGATGCCGCCCTGCCGCACTGCGGTAGAGATGCGCGACGCCTCGATGCCGGATTCCTTCGCCACGATGGCGAGCGCTTCCTCCGAGGTCGCGCGCTGCTGGGCGTCGAAATCGGCCGGTACATATTCGGCCAACATCACCGGCGTCATCGGCAATACGTTGAGCAGCCGCACCGAGCCGTTCCAGGTCTGCGACAGCGTCGCGGCGGTTGCGATGGCGGGCTTGGCCAGATCGGTATCGGCCAGGTCGATCGGAACGAGAATCGACTTGAACATCTGCGCCTCCTGGTTTGCGCCCGTTCGGTCCTGACTTATCAGGATCGGACTCCAGCCATTTGTTTTGACGTGTTTTCTTTTACGCGAACTTGTTCTTAATTCGCTCGAAAACCGTGTCGTGAACAGCTTAGCATGGCGGGGCAGGGATGTCCGCCTGCCTCAATCGTCCAGCGCCTGCTTCAGCAATTTCGGGCTGGTGAAGCGCACGAGTTTGCCGCGGCGGAACGCCACTTCGCTCCAGTCGCCGACCGCAAAATCCAGGATGGCAAGGCCAGCGGTTGGCAGATTGTGTTCGAGTGATTTCTTCGCCGCCGCGTCGCCGCTGCCGGCGAGCATCAGCGCCAACTCATGCATGCCGGGATTGTGGCCGATCAGCATCAAGCGCGCCGGATCGGTGACTTCGGCCATGCGGATGATCCGCAGCAGCTGCGCCGGCTCGGCGCCGTAGAGTTCGTCGAGCAGTTCGACCTGTGGCTGCGGAAGCCGTTCCCGCACTGCATCGTTCATCGCATCGCGCGCGATCTCCCAGGTTTGCCGCGCCCGCACCGCGGTCGAAACCAGGACGGCGTCGGGGAGCGGCGGATGCCGGCCGATCCAGGTTCCGATGGCGGCGGCATCCAGCCGGCCGCGCTCGTCGAGACGGCGGTCCTGGTCATGGCCCGAAGGCGCGTCGTGTTCGGTCTTGGCGTGACGCAGCAGCATCAAACGGCGCATGATCGCGATCTCGATTCGGTCTTAGTCTGGACTAATCTACAAGCTCATGTCCGCGACAAGGTGACAAGCGCAGCAGCGGTCCGTAAGAAACGCCATGCCCGAGACTTTCACAAGTGTGACCAACGGCCCCGAGGACGACGCGCCTTTTCGCTCGCGTCTGTCATTCGACCTGGATGTTGACATTTGCGTGGTGGGAGCCGGCCTTGCCGGCCTTACCGTGGCGCTGGAGGCCGCGCGCCTCGGCGCCAGCGTGGCCGTGCTCGAAGGCCGGCATGTCGGCTGGAACGCGTCCGGCCATCAGCTCGGCACGGTCATGCCGGGCTACAGCCTTCCGATCGGCGACCTGATCGAGCGCGTCGGCCTCGATGACGCGCGCGAGCTGTGGGCGATGTCGAAGGAGGGCGCCGAGTACGTTCGTGCCGCCGCCACCGAGGAGGCGATGCCGGGAATTGCACTGACCGAGGGCGCGCTGGAGGTCTCCACCGTCGACGCCGGCGAAACGCTGATCAGCCGGCTGCAGACGCTGAGCGAGGATTTCGAGACCGAGGTCGAGGGATGGCAGGTCGATCGCGTCCGCGATCAGCTCGGGACCGCACGCTATTTCCACGGCGTCTATTATCCGCGCGCGTTCCAGATCGACGGCCGCAAATACATCCACGGTCTTGCCGCGCAGGCGAGGCGGGCGGGCGCGCGCATCTTCGAGGACACGCCGGTCGTCAGCATCGATTCGTCAGGGATTCGCAAACGCATCGTGACGCCGTCGGCGCGGCTGCGCGCATCGCACATCGTGCTGGCCGGCAACGTTCATCTCGGCGCCCCGTTGCGCCGCCTGTCGGAGACGCTGCTGCCGGTCTGGCGCTATGCCGCGGTCACGGAGCCGCTCGGCGAGCGGTTGGGCGAGGTGATCGCCTTCAAGGGGTCGGTGGCCGACAGTGACGGCATCGATCATTTCCGCATCGTCGACGGCGACCGGCTGATGTGGGCGAGCCCGGAAACCACCTGGGAGGCGCGGCCGCGCCGCTTTGGACCCGTTATTCAGCGCCGCATTGCCACCATCTTCCCCCAACTCGGCAAGGTCGCGATATCAGACGTGTTCGGCGGCGCGGTCGGGGTGACCGTGCACGGCATGCCGCAGATCGGCCAGCTGCGCAAAGGGCTGTGGGTCGCCAGCGGCTTCGGCCGCCATGGGCTGAACACCTCGGCGATGGCGGGGCAGGTCATCGCGCGCAGCATCCTGTGGGGCGAGGAACGCTGGAAACTGTTCTCGCCGTTCGAACTGGTCTGGGCGGGCGGCGCCACCGGCCGCGCCGCCGGCCATCTGATCGGCCTGTGGGGGCGGGGCCATTCCGCCGCGGCGGGCGCGCTGGCCCGTTACCGCGAAGGCGCCCGCGCCCGGGAACGCGTGCGCGAGGCGCGATTGGCGGAGGCCAACCGGCAGGCCGGAACCAGGCCGCCGCGCGGTCCGCCGGCTGCGCCGCGCCCGGTGCGTCCGCAGCCTCCGCGACCGCTAGCGGCGCAGGACGGCGGGATATCAGCGGCTTCCTCGCAGGAAAGTGAGAAATTCCGGGACGGTTCCGTGTAACGTCGGCGCCTGTGGGCCGTACTTGATGGCGAACCGTTACGCCCGCCTCGCACGGAGATTTCCATGATCGAACGCCGTATCCTGCTCGCATCCCTGGCCGGCCTGTTTGGCCTCGCCGCTTTCCGCTGGCTGCGCATCACGCCGGCGCAAGCCGCCGAGAAATTCGAGGTGGAAAAGACCGACGCCGAATGGCGCGCACAGCTCACGCCGCAGCAGTATGAAATCCTGCGCAAGCACGGCACCGAGCGGCCGGGTTCGAGCCCGCTCCTGAAGGAAAAACGCAAGGGCATCTTTGCCTGCGCCGGTTGTGATCTGCCGCTGTTCTCCTCGGACACCAAATACGATAGCGGCACCGGCTGGCCGAGCTTCTGGAAGCCGCTCGACAATGCCCTTGGCGAAACCAAGGACACGACGTTCGGGATGACGCGCACGGAAGTCCACTGCCGCCGCTGCGGCGGACACATGGGTCATGTCTTCGACGACGGACCGAAGCCGACCGGTTTGCGCTATTGCATCGACGGGTTTGGGCTGGTGTTTCACCCGGCCGGTCCCTCGGCTTCGTAACAGGCGCTGCCCGGCAATTGTTGCCCGCCCGGCAAATGTGCCCCGGTCTTCGGACTGGGGCTTTTTATTTAAGCCATTGATTTATAATGATTTTGTAGTTTGGCACAACGCTTGCGACATCTTCTCCCGACGCGGCCTGGGTTCTTTTGACACCGGCGAGCCGCCCGGATCGAATTTGGAGAAAATGTCATGGGTATCTTCGGCGCTCTTACGACCTCGGTTGCGGGGCTGCGCGCGCAGTCCTATGCGCTGGAAAACATCTCCGGCAACATCGCCAACTCGCAGACCACCGCCTTCAAGCGGATCGACACCAGCTTCCTCGATCTGATCCCGGACACCGGCGTCAACAATCAGCTCGCCGGCAGCGTCACCACCGCATCGCGTGAGACCAACACCGTGCAGGGCGACGTGCAGGCCGCGTCGGTCTCCACCTACATGGCGATCAACGGCAACGGCTTCTTCGTGGTGCAGAAGCCCGGCAGCTTCAGCGACAACCAGCCGATATTTTCGGGCGTCGACAATTACACCCGCCGCGGCGACTTTGCGCTCGACAAGAACGGCTACCTGGTCAACGGCGCGGGCTATTATGTCGAAGGCGTTCCGATCGATCCGGCGACCGGCAACATGACCGGCAGCGTGCCGCAGGTGCTGAAATTCGCCAACGACTTCCTGCCGGCGGTGCCGACATCGGTGGTGAGCTATCGCGCCAACCTGGCGAGCTATCCGCTGACCACCAAGCACGACAATTCGATTCCGGGGTCGGAGTTGCTGCAGCCGGCGGATTTCGCGTCCGGCAATCCGCGTTCGCTCGGCACGCCTGCCACGCCTTATGGCGACGCCACGATCGTGGGCGCCGCCAAGAACAACAAGCTGACGACGCCGACACCCATCTCGACATCAACCCTGTTGGCCGGAGGCACCAATACGAATTCGCTCACCACGAACTTCGTCGCCGGCAATACCATCACCGTGAACTCAACAACCATCCAGTTCTACGACTCGGGCGCCGGCGGCACCCCAGGCGCGCCGCCGAATCTTTATCTCGATCTTGCGACAGCCACCGTCGGCAACCTGCTCTCGACCATCGACGGCATCACTGGTGCGTCATCGACGACGCCGCCAACGCCGTCCACGATCAACAGCAGCGGTGCGATCACGCTGCATAGCGGCATTGCCGCCAACCTCACGATCACTACCACCAATACTACTGCATTTGGGGCCCTCGGCCTGACGGCGCCCGTGAATGTGCCGCGCACCGGCGGCGGCACTGCCGGCACCGGACAGGTGCTCGGCAGCGATCTCCAGGCCTTCATCAACGAATCCGTCAGCGGCGGAGCGGTGACGGCCTACGACATCTCCGGCTCGCCGGTCAGCCTGCAACTGCGCTGGGCCAAGGTCGACAGTTCGTCGCTGGGCGCCGGCCACACCGACACCTGGAACATGTTCTACCAAGTCAACTCCAGCGCCACCGGCACCGACCTCGCCTGGCAGAACGTCAATACCGACTTCACCTTCTCGCCGAACGGCCAGATGACGCCGGCGATCGCCGGCATCACCCTGACCGCGCCGACCATCGGCGGCGTGCCGCTCGGCAATATCTCGATCAACTTCGGAGCCGGCGGCGTCACCCAGTTCGCCGATGCCAACGGCAACGTGAAGGTCAACCAGATCCAGCAGGACGGCTTTCCGGCCGGATCGCTGCAGACCGTGTCGATCGGCCAGAACGGCCGGGTGGTCGGCAACTATTCCAACGGCCGCAACATCGACCTTGCGCAGATCTCGGTCGCAACCTTCAACGGCACCAATTTCCTCAAACGCATCGACGGCGGCGCGTTCGAGGCGACGGACCAGTCCGGCCAGGCGCTGTACGGCAGCGGCGGGACGATCGTCGGCTCGTCGCTGGAAAACTCCAACACCGACATCGCCGACGAGTTCACCAAGCTGATCGTCACCCAGCAGGCCTATTCGGCCAACACGAAGGTGATCACCACATCCAACTCCATGGTTCAGGATCTGCTGAACGTGCTGCGATAGGTCGCGCACATGGACGGTCTGATCCGGCAGGCAATTGAAACGAGCAGTTTGTCATGAGTCTCAGTCAAGCCCTCTCAATTGCCATGTCGGGATTGCGCGCCAACCAGCTCGCGCTGTCGCTGACCTCGTCGAACGTCGCCAATTCCGACACGCCGGGCTACATCCGCAAGACCGTCAACCAGATCCAGACGTCCTCCGGTTCGATCGGCGCCGGCGTCAGCGTCACCGGCGTCAATCGCGAACTCGACCTGTATCTGCAGCAGCAGATCCGCACCGAGCAGTCCGGCGCGTCGTACGCCGACCTGCGCTCCTCGATCCTGAGTAGCCTGCAGTCGATCTATGGCACCCCCGGCGGCACCGGAACGCTGGAAACCGCGTTCAACAAACTGGTCACCGCGGTGCAGGGGCTATCGACCAGCTCGGACAGCCAGTCGGCACGGATCGGCGTGCTCAATGCCGCGCAGTCGCTGTCGCAGCAGCTCAACAGCATGTCGGGCGGCATCCAGTCGCTGCGCAGCCAGGCGGAATCCGGGCTCAATTCGGCGGTCAACACCGCCAATACGGCGATGCAGCAGATCGTCAATCTCAACGGCCAGCTTGCTAGCGGCGACACCACCGATGCTGCGGCCGCAGCCCTGAGGGACCAGCGCGACCAGTATGTCGATCAGTTGTCGCAACTGATGGACATTCGCGTCATCGACAACGGCAACAATCAAATCCAGGTCTTCACTAATTCCGGCGTGCAACTGGTCGGTGCCGAGGCCTCGACGCTGTCGTTCAATCCGCAAGGCACGGTGACACCGAACACCCAATGGGACGCCGATCCGACCAAGAGCAACCTCGGCACCCTCACGCTCCACTTCCCGAACGGTGGTTCGCTCAACCTGATTCAGACCAATTCGATCCGTTCCGGCACCATCGCCGGCTATCTCGAGCTGCGCGATAAAACGCTGGTGCAGGCGCAAACCCAGCTTGACCAGTTTGCCGCCAACATGTCGAGCCTGCTGTCCGACAAGACCACGGCGGGAACTGCGGTGAGTTCGGGGGCGTCGAACGGCTTCGATCTCGATCTGTCCGGTCTGCAGAACGGCAATGTAATCCATCTCACCTATACGGATACCAGCAACGTCCAGCATCAGCTGTCGCTGGTGCGGGTCAACGATCCGTCGGTGCTGCCCTTGTCCAACAACGCCACCACCGATCCCAACGATCAGGTGATCGGTATCGATTTCTCCGCCGGCATGGCTTCGGTGACAAGCCAGCTCAACGCGGCGCTCGGCTCAGCCGGCCTGCAGTTCTCCAACACCGGCTCGACGCTGCGGGTGCTCGACAACGGCTTCGGAACCGCGACCGTGAATGCCGCCTCCGTGACGTCGACCACATCGTCGCTGCTGGGCGGCAGCGGCGAGGTGCCGTTGTTTACCGACGGCAACAGCCTTTATACCGGCGCGATCACCGCGGCAGGCCAGCAGTCGGTGGGGCTCGCGGCGCGCATCCGGGTGAACAGCCAGATCGTCGGTGATCCGGCGAAGCTGGTGCAGTACAACGCGACGACGCCGTCCGGCGACACCACGCGACCGGATTTCCTTTACCAGCAGCTCACCGCCGGCAAGTCGCTGTATTCGCCGTCGACCGGCTTCGGTACCTCGACGTTACCGTTCCAGGCGACGCTATCGAATTTTTCGCAGCAGATCGCCAGCGCCCAGGGCCAGGCGGCGGACACCGCCAAGCAGATCGCCGACGGTCAGGACGTGGTGCTGAGCACGCTGCAGGAGAAGTTCAATAGCGAGTCCGGCGTCAACATCGACGAAGAGATGGCGCATTTGCTGTCGCTGCAGAATGCATATGCGGCGAACGCGCGGGTGATGTCGACCGTCAAGCAGATGTTCGACGCGTTGTTGCAGGTCTAGCGTTATGCGTTTGGCGCGACGGTTTTGGAGTAGGTCATCATGACGGTTAGCGGTGTAGGCACCAAGACATCGATTCTGGCATCGCGAATCCTGGACTTGCAAAGCCAGTTCGACAGTCTGCAGACCCAGCTTGCCACCGGCAAGAAATCGAACACCTATGCCGGCATGGGCGTCAACCGCGGCTTTGCCGTCGCGCTGCGCGCGCAGATCAGCAGCATCGACGCGTTCTCGGATACGATGACCAACGTCACCACGCGCATCAACGTCGCCAACGCGGCACTGACGCGGATTATCGCGATCGGAACCACGGTGCAGGGCGCGGCGGTGACGTCCTCGACGCAGATCACCAGCAACGGCCAGACCATTGCCCAGGGCACCGCGCGCAGTTCGCTCGACGAGATGCTGAGCCTGCTGAACAGCCAGTCGGGCGATCGCTATCTGTTTTCCGGACGCGCCACCGACACGCCGGCGACGGCGGCGACCGACGACGTTCTCAACGGCGTCGGCGCGCAGGCGGGCCTGAAGCAGCTGATCGCGGAACGCAAGCAGGCCGATGTCGGCTCCGGCACCGGCCGGCTGACACAGGCAACGCCGACGGCGACGTCGATTTCATTGACCGAGGACACAGGTCCGTTCGGCCTGAAGCTCGCCTCGATCACCTCGTCGGCCGCAAGCGTCACGACCACCGGGCCGACTGGCTCGCCGGCCACCGGGTCGTTCGATCTCGGCGCGACCAACCTGAACACCGGCGACACTATCACGCTGGCGTTCAATCTACCGGACGGCACCTCGGAAAACGTGCAGTTGACCGCGACCACCACGACGCCGCCGCAGGCCGGGCAGTTCCTGATCGGCGCCAACTCGACCGCGACCGCCGCCAACATCAACGCCGCGTTGACCACCGCCGTCGGCAGCCTCGCCAACGGCGCCCTGGTCGCAGCGTCCGCGCTGAAGGCGTCCAGCGAATTCTTCAGCGGCAGCCCGGTGCCGCGCGTCGGCGGTCCGCCGTTCGCCACCGCGACGACGCAGGTGCCCGGCACGGCTGCGAATACGCTCTCCTGGTATACTGGTGAAACCGGCACCGATCCCGCGCGCGGCACCGCGGTGGCACGCGTCGACGGCAGCATCACCGTGCAATATGGCGCCCGCGCCAACGAGCAGGCGCTGACGGCGCAGTTGCAGACCATTGCCGCCATGGCCGCCATGACCACCACGACCGGCGACCCGAACGCCAGCGCCCAGATCGGCGCGCTCTACCAGCGGGTGGCGACAAAACTTTTGACGCAGACCGGCCAGCAGAGCGTGCAGGATATCGCGGCGGATTTCGCCGGCGCGCAGGCCGCGATGAAGTCGGCAGGCGATCGCCAGACCCAGACCAGGAACACCGCGGAGACCATGCTGCAATCGATCGAAGGCGTTACCGACGCGGAGGTCACGGCGAAACTCCTCGCCGTGCAGAACAGCCTCAACGCATCGTACCAGACGACGGCGATGCTGTATCAGACGACGCTGTTGAAATACATCTAAGGCGCGCTGCCCGGTTTGAATTTGTTCAAACTCTCAGCGTCGTCCCTGCGAACGCAGGGACCCATAGCACCGGCAGCAATTGTTTTGCGCGCTGGTCGTTGACTTGTCTTTTCCGACAATGATGGCTGCGGCGTATGGGTTCCTGCGTTCGCAGGAACGACGGGTGAGAGAGCGCTCGCCCGTCATCACCGGGCGGTGACCGGGCGATCCTGCAAGCTCTCAGCGTCGTCCCTGCGAACGCAGGGACCCATACCCACCGGCAGCAATTGTTTTGCGCGCTGGTCGTTGGCTTGTCTTTTCCGACAATGATGGCTGCGACGTATGGGTTCCTGCGTTCGCAGGAACGACGGGCAGGATTCACGTTCGCTTAAGACCTGGCCGGCAACTCGCCCGCCACATCGATTTGATCTCTCCCGCCGTCTTTACCCCTTTTTAACCATGATTTTGGAACCGGCGCGGTAGCCCCGTTTCTGCCAGTCCCAATTTATTTCTCGTTGATCATTTGCTTCCAGGGTGCCCCCCGGGTTCGGCCAAGAAGGCTGAGCTGTTGCGTACACCAGAAAGGTTGTTTCCATGTCTCTCTCCAACATCACCCTCTCGGCTTCGGTTCGCCAGAACCTGCTCTCGCTGCAGGGCACCGCCGATCTGCTCTCGACCACGCAGACCCGCCTCGCCACGGGCAAGAAGGTCAACAGCGCGCTCGACAACCCCACCAACTTCTTCACCGCCGCAGGTCTCGACGCCCGCGCCAGCGACATCGGCAACCTGCTCGACAGCATCGGCAACGGCGTGCAGGTGCTGCAGGCCGCCAACACCGGCATCACCTCGCTGTCAAAGCTGGTCGATACCGCCAAGTCGATCGCCAACCAGGCGCTGCAGCAGCCCGGCGGCTTCACGAAGGCTACCTTCACCGGCAACGCTCCGACGGCGGGCACTTTGGGTACTGCAGCCGATCTGACAGCCGCCGGCACGAACTCGTTTAACGCGCAGACCATTGTTTTCAAGACATCGGCGAATGCTTCGGACGACGTCACGATCACGCTCGGAGTGGCGGCCGGCCAGATCAATACGATCGATGCCTTGAATACGAAGCTTGTGGCTTCGGGCATTCAGTTGAGCGCCGGCATCGACGCGACCACGGGCAAGCTGACCTTCACCTCGACCAACGATTCCGCGTCGCAGACCATCACCAACGGTGCTGCTTATGTTGCGCCACCGGCTGGTTCTTCGAGTTCGGTGAATATTTCTGGCGGTGCAGCCGTCACCGGCGGAACAATCGTTGCGGCGGCTCCGGACGCCAACGTGCAGAACGCTCGTGCGGGTCTTGTGGCCCAGTACAACCAGATCATCGAGCAGATCAAAACCACGGCGCAGGACGCGTCCTTCAACGGCGTCAACCTGCTCAACGGCGACACGCTGAAGCTGGTGTTCAACGAAACCGGCAAGTCGACCTCGACGATCGCGGGCGTGACCTTCGATCCGAACGGTCTCGGCCTGGCCTCGGCCGTCGTGGGCACTGACTTCATCGACAACACCGCCACCAACAAGGTTCTGTCGGCGCTCAACACCGCCAGCACCACGCTGCGTTCGCAGGCTTCGGCCTTCGGCGCCAACCTCTCGATCGTGCAGATCCGTCAGGACTTCTCGAAAAACATCATCAACGTGCTGCAGACCGGGTCGTCCAACCTGACCCTGGCCGATTCCAACGAGGAAGCGGCCAACAGCCAGGCGCTGTCGACCCGCCAGTCGATCGCGGTCTCCGCGCTCGCGCTCGCCAACCAGTCGAACCAGAGCGTTCTTCAGCTCCTGCGCTGATTTCGGCGACGCATTCAACCTATCACGGCGGCGGGGCTTCGGCCCCGCCGTTTTTTTGTGTCCGGGGTCCGGCAGCCGCCGTCGCGACAAGAGGGGGATCAGATCGCCCGAAACAATGCCTGAAACGGGCGCGAGCGGCGTATCGGGTATTTTAACCATGCTTGATAAGGTGCGGTTAACCACATTTTAAAGGCTTTTGTTCATAACGGACTCGGGTGAAGTCATGTAGCCCGTCGGCGCGGGAGAAGGCGCTGGCGACGCACACTTGAGGAAGGCGTTGAATATGTCCGATATCGTCCTGACGGCGGCAGTCCGCCAGAACCTGCTCTCGCTGCAGGGCACCGCCGATCTGCTCGCCACCACGCAGACCCGCCTCGCCACCGGCAAGAAGGTCAACAGCGCGCTCGACAACCCGACCAACTACTTCACCGCGGCCGGCCTCGATGCCCGCGCCGGCGACATCAGCAATCTGCTCGACAGCATCGGCAACGGCGTGCAGGTGCTGCAGGCCGCCAACACCGGCATCACCTCGCTGCAGAAGCTGGTCGATACCGCCAAGTCAATCGCCAACCAGGCGCTGCAGCAGCCCACAGGCTACAGCACGAAATCCAACATTCAGTACCTCGGTGCGGGCACCGGGGCCGCCCCGGCAGGTCCGGCGACTGCCGCCGACCTCACGACCAGCGCGCTCAACGGTGGTGTTTACACGTTCACCAATTCCGCGGGCCTCGCCGCGACAATCACGATCGGCACGGCTGCCTCGGCCTTCAATCCCACGACCAAGGCGGCGACCGTCAAAACTCTCGACCAGCTCAACACGGCGCTGGCAGTGGCGGGCGTCAACCTGTCGGCCTCGATCACAGGCGCCGATAACCTGACATTCACGTCCACCAACGACGGTGCAGGCCAGGTGATCACCAGCACCGCGGGCCCCACTGCGCCGACGGCGCTGGACGCAATCAACATCAGCGCGAACGCGTTCGGCGGCGGCGTCGGCGGTGCGATCGTTGCGGCGGTTCCAGACGCGGTGTCGCAAACCGCGCGTGCCACGCTGGTCAGCCAGTACAACCAGGTCATCCAGCAGCTCAAGACCACGGCGCAGGATGCATCGTTCAACGGCATCAACCTCCTGGACGGCAACTCGCTGAAGCTGATCTTCAACGAAACCGGCAAGTCGACGTTGACGATCGCGGGGGTCACCTTCGACCCGAATGGCCTCGGCCTTGCACCGCTCGCCGCCGGCACCGATTTCATCGACAACGTGTTGACCGGCAAAGTGCTGACGGCGCTCAACAACGCCAGCAGCACGCTGCGCTCGCAGGCCTCGGCGTTCGGCGCCAACCTCTCGATCGTGCAGATCCGCCAGGACTTCGCGAAGAACATCATCAACGTGCTGCAGACCGGTTCGTCCAACCTGACCCTGGCCGACTCCAACGAGGAGGCGGCCAACAGCCAGGCGCTGTCGACCCGCCAGTCGATCGCGGTCTCCGCGCTCGCGCTCGCCAACCAGTCGCAGCAGAGCGTGCTCAAGCTCCTGCAATAAGCGGAGAAGCGTTTCGAGCCATCAAAACGGCGGGGCAGGGCCCCGCCGCTTTTCCTTGAAACCGCGATGGAGCCGACGGACGACGCCCGAAACTTGCTCCGTTGATGAAGCAAAGGCCTTTTTTTTGATGCAGTTTTGCATTCGAATGTTCGGGTATTGTTCATGGTGATTCGTGTAACTGTTTCCGGACACGCGCGCCGCGCTGCGGCGGTTTGCAAGGGATAAGGCGATGGCGCTGAAGGTTGAATTGAAGCCGTTCGAGCGGATCATCATCGGTGAAAGCGTCATCACCAATTCGGAGACGCGAGCCCACTTTTTGATCGATGGCGCAGCGCCGATCCTGCGCGAGAAGGACATCCTGACGGCGGAGACAGCCAATTCCCCGGTGAAGCGGCTCTATCTCTGCGCGCAGATGATGTACCTGGAAAAGGACATCCCGAAGTACCAGGAGCTTTATATGGGCTTCGTCAAGGATTTGCTGGAGGCGGTGCCGAGCTTCAGGCCGCAGATCGAGGACGCAAGTAAGCTAATTTTAAGCGGCCAACTCTACAATTCGTTAAAGGAAATCCGCAAGCTTATCAAACTGGAAGAGGAGTTGCTGAGGTGACGAATGTCTAGTGCTGCCGCCAATGCCTACGCACGTATTGCAAACACCACCTCTTCCCCCCGTGATATCGAAGCCCAGGCCCTGCTGAAGGCGGCGAACAAGTTGCAGGCTATCGTCACCAACGAAAACGCGACGAGCGAACAGATCTCCGAAGCGCTGATGTTCAACCGCAAGCTATGGGCCATCTTTCTCAGCGACGTCTTGCGCGACGAAAACCAGCAACCGTTGGCAGTGCGACAGAACATCGCCAACCTCGGTATCTTCGTTCTGAGCCAGACCATGGCGCTGCAGATCAGCCCGCAGGTCGAGCACATCAAGCCACTGATCGAGATCAACCGCAATCTCGCGGCCGGCCTCGGCGGCCGCGCCTGAACAGCAACGGGCATCAAGCAGGAAGGTTCAGCTATGGGTGATATCTTCAGCACTCTTGCAGCCGGCTACACGTCCAAGCCCCCGACGCCTCCGTCGCATACGAAGTATGTCCCTGTCGATGCCACGCAGTGGGAAGGGACCTGGAAGGGGACCTATTCGACGGGCGAGAAGTTTTCCTTCTCGGTGTCCAACGTGCAGGGATTTCGCGGGAAGGTGAGATATCAGAGCGGCAACGGTCCGATCAAATACCAGGACATCCTGATCAAGGACAACGCCTTCAGGATGGGCGACTCCAAATTCTTGATGTCGAAGGAAGGCCACGGCACGATCAAGACAGTGACCACCAATCCCGCCACCGGGCAGTCCGCCCTGAACTCGGCGCCGGTCGATCGGGTCTGATTGTTGCGGCCTTCGCTTCGGCGCGATCAACATCACTGGGGCGGCGGGGGAAACTCCGCCGTTCTTTCTTGGTGCCGTGCAGCCTTGGTGCCGTGCAGCGCGAGCAAGGGTCCCGACATGCCGATACCCCGTCACATTTGGTAACCGTTGCTAACCACATTTAAAGGCACGAACTGTATGAAAGTTGGGCAGTTTTGAAGTCCCCCAGCGGTCCTGCGAGCCGCTCCCATCGAGGTCGTGAATGTCCAATGCAGCCCAGGCCTACGCGCGTACGTCACATGCAACGGCATCTCCCCGTGAAATCGAGGCGCAGGCGCTGCTGAAGGCTGCGAGACAGCTTCTGGATGTCCAGGCCAACTGGGCAGGCCCCGACAAGAACATGCACAACGCGCTGCTCTTCAATCGCCGGCTGTGGTCGATCTTCATGAGCGCGGTCGAGACCAACGACAACCCGCAACCGCTGGAAATTCGTCAGAACATCGCCAATCTCGGCGTGTTCGTGATGAAGCAGACGGTCGACATGCAGCTGAACCCGGATCCGGCGAAACTGAAGTCGCTGATCGACATCAATTGCAACCTCGCCGCGGGCCTGTCAGGCAAGGCCTGACGGTTCGTGCGTCAAGCCTTGCGGTCGGTGGCGAGAGCGCGCGTCGGCGCGCCCTTGGTCAGGTCGAGGGCGTGGAAATAGGCGCGACGGCGCAGCACCGCTTCATCGGGAAACTGCTGCACCACCACGCTGGTCCTGGTATCGACGACCTGGTAGACGATCGAGGCAGCTGCGCGATCGAAAACCACCTGACGCGATCTGGAAGCATTGACCGCATCTGACTCCACGCGCGCACGTGCGCTCGCATCTGCCGCCGTGACGCTTTGCGCCGCCGGCAGTTCTGTCGCCACCGCCTTATGCGCCGCTTCGCTCACGGGCTGCACAATCGGCGCGGCAACCGGTGCCCCCACCGGCTTGATGCTGAAATCTGTACTCACGGCAGCCTCCTGGCTTGCTTCGAGTCAAATCCCAACCCCTCTCGAATCGCAACTATGCCCCAACACCCCTCAATACAATGTTAGAGAATGCGCTGAATTTCGCGCTGAAATCCGCGGCAGTTTTTAGTTAAAATTGCTCCTATTTTTTAGAAGCACCGGAACGCTCACAGCGAGCGGCTGACCGTGAGCGGCGTAATGTTGCGTGGTCCGGGCGTCGCGCGCTGTCCCGAGGCTGTATAGGTGTTCGGGATGTTCTTGCGCTGCATCTCGGTGTTGACGCCGCGCACGATGCCTTCGGACACCGCATGCGCCGTCGCAAGGACCGTGAGGTTGACCTGCAGCATGGCGCGGAAGGTGTCGTGATGGCGCCGCAGCGTGGTCAGCAGTTCCGGCGAGACCTGAGTGAGATATTTTTGCGCGTTCTTCAGGCTTTCGACCGCCACCATATAGCGGCCCGACAACTCGCCTTTCTGCTCTTCCAGCCGCATCGCTTCGGGGATTTTGCCGGCGCGAACCAGTTCGGTTTCTTTCTCGATGATGCCGAGCAGGCCGGTCATCACGTCCATCAGATCTTCCGCGAGCTTGCGCGCTTCCGGCGGCGTGGAGATCGCTCTTGCTGGTGCGGATGCCGGTGAACGTGCGGGGCTGGCCTGAGGACGCTGATTCATGTCGGGTTTTCCTTTTGGATCAGCCGGCGCGGTTGGCTTGCTGCAGGATCAAGGAGCGGAAGACGTCGTTGGAAATGCCGATGCCGCCGGACTTGGCAAAGGATTTCGAATATTCGTCCGTCAGCATCGAGCGCCAGACGCCGGTGCCGGTCGTGTCGCCGAACGGCCCTTCGCCTTTGACGCCGGTGGTCATCTGCGAAAACATCGAGTTGAGGAACATCGCCTCGAACTCCTGGGCCTTGGCGCGCGTCTTCTTCTGCGCCTCAGGCGAAATCTTCTTCAGCGCGTCGGCGAGTTGCGGATCGTTGCGGCCGTTGATCAGCGAAGCTTTTTTCTTCGTGTAGGCGCCGATGCCATTGATAAGGCTCGTGTCCATCACATCACCTCGATGTCGGCCTGGATCGCGCCGGCGGCCTTGATCGCCTGCAGGATGCCGATCAGGTCGCGCGGGCCGATGCCAAGCCCGTTGAGGCCGTCGACGAGCTGCTGCAGCGAGACGCCGTCTTTCACGACCGCAAATTTCTTGCCGTCTTCGCTGACGCTGACCCCCGTGCGCGGCGTCACCACGGTGCGGCCGCGCGACAGCGGGTTGGGCTGGCTGACTTGCGGGCTTTCGGAAATCGTTACGGTGAGATTACCTTGCGCCACCGCCACGGTGGCGACGCGGACGTCGCGGCCCATCACGATGATGCCGGAACGTTCGTCGATGACGATCTTGGCGGCGAGATCCGGCTCGACCTGCAATTGCTCGATCTCGGTCAGGAAAGCGACGACGTTGCCCTTGAATTCGGTGGGGATCGCGAGCTGCACCGTGGAGGGATCGATCGGCTCGGCGGTCTTGACGCCGAGGAAATCGTTGACGGCTGCCGCTATGCGCTTGGCGGTGGTGAAATCGGCGTTGCGCAGCGCCAGCCGGACATTGGGCAGGCGATTGAGCGCGAATTCGATCTCGCGCTCGATGATGGCGCCGTTGGCGATGCGGCCGACGGTCGGCACGCCGCGGGTGATCTTGGCGGCCTCGCCTTCGGCCTGGAAGCCGGAGATCGCAAGCGAGCCCTGGGCGACCGCATAGACGTTGCCGTCGGCGCCGAGCAGGGGAGTGACGAGCAGGGTGCCGCCCTGCAGGTTCTTGGCGTCGCCGAGCGCGGATACCGTGACGTCCATCCGCGTGCCCTGAGTCCCGAACGCCGGCAGATTGCCGGTGACCATGACGGCGGCGACGTTGCCAGTGCGGATGGTGGCGCCGCGGATGTTGACGCCCATGCGCTCCAGCATTGCCTGCAGCGATTGCTTGGTGAATGGGATGTTGTTCAGCGTGTCGCCGGTGCCGTTGAGGCCGACCACGAGGCCATAGCCGATCAGCTGGTTCTGCCGCACGCCTTCGATATTGGCGAGATCCTTGATCCGCGACGTCGCACCCGCAGGCGAGGGCGCTAACGCCAGCGCCAGCAGCGCGGCGCAGGCCACCCAAATCAGTCTTGCCGAACGGATGCCGGGCATCCTGTGCTCCCCTCGAGGTCTTCACCGGACCGCTTGCGCCACTCCCATGACGGCGATCCAGCATTAACTATGCGAACGCCGTGCCACGTCGCGTTTCTGATGCAAGACCTTGATATTTCTGGATGTTCGCTGGAGGCATGGTGCTGCGGCGACTTCACCATGAAGGGCGAAACTGCCGCACGTCGGCAGATTTTGCCGGGCCATTTACGCATCATTAACCATAAGAAGGCGAAGGTCTCCCGACTCTCACGGCGAGATCACCACGATGCGCATCTACGGACCGAACGGCACCACGCTTGGATCGCCCGCGACCCACACGCGGCGAACCAGTTCGACCGGCTTCTCGCTGCCGGAGACGACGGCTGCACCCGAAGAGTTGCGCTCGGCCGCAGCACCCAAGGCCGCCGGCAACATCGATGCGCTGCTCGCGCTGCAGGGCGTCGAGGATCCGACCGAGCGCCGCAAGCGTTCGGTGGCGCGGGGCAGGGGCGCGCTCGACGTGCTCGACGAACTCAAGATCGGGCTGCTCTCCGGCAATCTCGATGCTTCAACCGTGAACCGGCTGCGCGACGCCGCGGCCAATCTGAAATCCTCCTCCGGCGATCCCGGCCTCGACGCGGTATTGTCCGAGATCGAGCTGCGGGTTGAAGTCGAGCTCGCAAAGGCCGGGCAGTTCTAAGATTTACGCCGCGATATCCTTGCGCGCCGCGTCGTAACGGCGCTGCGCGTTCAACACCTCCTTCAGGTTATTCTCCGCCCACTCTCGCAACGGATCGACGGCGCCGGCGAGCGTCGCGCCGAGCGGCGTGATCGAATACTCCACCGTGACCGGCACAGTCGCGATCGCGCGCCGCCGGATCAGTCCGTCGCGTTCGAGCGATTTGAGAACCTGGCTCAGCATCTTCTGCGAGATGCCTTCAATCGTCCGCCGTAACGCATTGAAACGCATCGGCTCGTCGCGCACGAGAAGCAGGATTAACACCGCCCATTTGTCGCCGACTCGATCGAGAATCTGGCGCGTCGGGCAATCGGCCGCATAGGCGTTCGGGGTTTTCGAATTGGCGGCTTTCATAGCGGTTACTCCGGCGTAATCAGGTGACCCAAAAGTGCTCTCTTCACACTTACATCCCTTTCGCTATCTAGTCACCATTGGATACCACATTCGCGTATCGCAAGGGAGACTTCCATGAAAATCGCCGTCATCGGCGCGTCCGGCAATGCCGGTTCGCGCATCACTGCCGAACTCGCCCGCCGCGGCCACAGCGTGACCGCCATCGCCCGCCATCCCGACAAGATCGCAAGCGGGCCCAGCGTCACGCCGACCAAAGGCGACGTGATGGACCAGGCCGGCCTTGCCCGGCTGCTGGCCGGCCACGACGTCGCGATCAGTTCGGTCCACTTTCTTGTCAGCGATCCGGCCAAGCTGATCGGGGCCGCCAAGGATTCGAAGGTCGCCCGCTACCTCGTCGTCGGCGGCGCCGGCAGCCTCGAAGTGCCCCCCGGTGTCCGGCTGGTCACCACCCCTGGCTTTCCCGTGGTATACAAGGCGGAAGCCGAGAAGGGTGCGGCCTTCCTCGACCTGCTCCGGGCCGAGAAGGAACTCAGCTGGACCTTCCTGTCGCCCTCGGCGCTGTTTGTGGCCGGCGAGCGAACCGGCAAGTTCCGTCTCGGGACCGACCAGCTTTTGACCGCTGCCGACGGCAAAAGCTCGATTTCCTTCGAGGATTTCGCAATTGCACTCGCCGATGAGATCGAACGCCCGGCTCATATCCGCCAGCGTTTTACGGTCGGATATTAAGGCAGTGGGCCGCCCCGATAGTTTTGCCTGTGCAAGGCCTTGGGGGCGGTACTCCCACGGGGACGGACGATATTGTCTGTCACAACCCGCCGCTATATAAGGCCGGCGCGGACGGACAATTTTCCGCCCCGCCTTGCACGTGAAGATGGGCTGGCCTTGGAAAAGTTGAAGAATTATCGACCCTCCGAAAAAGAGCCTTTCATGAACGACCGCCAGCGCGATTATTTTCGCGCCAAGCTGCTGGCGTGGAAGGACGAGATCCTGAGGGAATCAAAGATTACCCTGCAAACCCTTCAGGAAGAGAACGTCAATCATCCCGATCTGGCTGATCGCGCCTCTTCCGAAACCGATCGCGCCATCGAACTGCGCGCCCGCGACCGCCAGCGCAAATTGATCTCCAAGATCGACGCCGCGCTGCAACGCATCGAGGACAACACCTACGGCTATTGCGAGGAGACCGGCGAGCCGATCTCGCTCAAGCGGCTGGAGGCCCGTCCGATTGCAACGCTGTCGGTGGAAGCGCAGGAACGCCACGAGAAGCGCGAGAAGGTTTACCGGGACGAGTAGGGTACATTGACGGGCGGCTGACCGCCATGCGGTCAGCGCTGCGCCTTGCAACAGAAAGCCGCCGCTGATGGACAACATTCTTGCGGCCGCACAGATCATCGCTACTGCCCGCCGCAATCGCACGCCGCTGGCCTCGCTTCCCGCTGAGCTCGTGCCCGGCGATGAGGCGGAAGGCTATCGCATTCAACGCGCGGTCCACGACCTGCTGCTGCCGCAGACCGGCAGTCTGGTCGGTTACAAGATCGGCTGCACCAGCGCGGTGATGCAGCAATATCTCGACATCCCCCATCCCTGCGCCGGTGGCGTGTTTGCCAAGGGCGTTCACGTCAGCGGCGCCGAGCTGCGCTATGGCGATTATGTCCGTGTCGGCGTCGAATGCGAGATCGCGGTGCGGCTCGCACGCAATCTTGCGCCGTCGGAAGCCCCGTTCACCGCGGAGTGGATGATGGAGGCGATCGAGGCCTACCATCCCGCGATCGAGATCGTCGACGACCGCTACGCCAAATGGGAGACGATGGGTGCGCCGACGCTGGTTGCCGATGATTTCTTCGCCGCTGGCTGCGTGCTCGGCAAGGCAGTGGCGCGCACCAGGGCGCCGGACCTGCTCACGGTCAAGGGCCGCGCCATCGTCAACGGCAAGGAAGCCGGGCGCGGCACCGGCGCCGATGTGCTTGGCCATCCCCACAACGCACTGGCCTGGCTCGCCAATCATCTCGCCGAAGAGGGCAAGGGACTGCATGCCGGGCAGATCGTGCTCACAGGCAGTCTTGTGAAAACCGTCTGGCTCGATGCGAGCGACAGCGTGAAGATGGAGCTCGACGGGTTGGGCACGGTGGAAGCGAAGTTCGGGTGACGCCTCATAGATTTGTGGGGTGGGCAAAGCCAGCGGGTCGCGCGAATGCGTGCCCGACGACAGGCTCCGCGTGCCCACCATTCAGCATAAATGATTTTGAGAGATGGTGGGCGAAGCGCGAAGCGCGCCGGGACGGGTGGGTGTGATGGCTGAGAGCGTTCCGTCGGTTCTCGAATCTGACGCCAAGGGTGAAATCGCCGACATCTATGCCGACATTCGAAAGGTTCTCGGCACCAGCGTGGTCAACCTGATCTGGCGCAACCTTGCGACCATGCCGGGTGCGCTGGAATGGACGTGGTCCACCGTCCGTCCGCTTTATCTCGGCGACGCCCCATTGCATGCCGAAGCCGTCAGGCAGACGATCGCGCTGCCTGACTGGCCCGGCTTCTCCACAGATACCTTAGCTGCCGCCGGCGTGGACGAGGCCGAACGCGCGCTCATTCGTGACGTGCTCGACAGCTATCAATATACCAACGCGCTCGCACTCGTCGTGCTCTCGGCGCTGCTGGCACATTACGAGCCGCGGCCGGCTGATAGCGTGACGGCTGCCGATACCGCACCAAAACCGTCCGGCGCCAAAATTCCGGAGTTGCCGCCGATGGATGCGCTCGATCCCGAAGTGGCGGCGCTGGTCGGTGAATTGAATTGCTTCGGCGAAGACACCGAGCCGCAACTGATCGCGAGCATGTACCGGCATCTCGCTTACTGGCCGGCCTACCTGGCGCTGGTGCGAACCATGCTGTCGCCGCTGCAGCGGCAAGGCCGGTTGAATGCGTTGACGGTTTCGACTCGCGCGCTTGGGTATGCGCATGGCGCGGTTCTCGCGTCGCAACTGAAACCTGCCACACCGCCGGATACGCTGAAGGGAGCGCTCGCTTCCTGCCGACTGTTCGTCGAACATCCGATCGCGCGCATGACCGGGCTCTGCGCCCTGATACGGCGGGCGACGCCGGAGTGAACGCTCGTCCGGCTACGACAGCAATTCGACCCTGCCGTCACCGAGCCGATAGATGCCGCCGACTATTTTCAACTTGCCTTGCCCGACCGCCTCACTGAGAATCGGTGCCGCGGCCTTGAGCTTGGCGACGTTATCACTGACGTTTCGCCGAGTGGCGTTCACGAGCTTGTCGCCCGGCTGATCTGCAACGGCCTTCACCGCTGGTGCCAGCGCCGCGACCAAAGATGGCAGGTGGCCGGGCAGGGTAGTGTTGTCCTTCAGCGA
Organism: Bradyrhizobium algeriense; assembly: GCF_036924595.1. Lineage (NCBI taxonomy): Bacteria > Pseudomonadati > Pseudomonadota > Alphaproteobacteria > Hyphomicrobiales > Nitrobacteraceae > Bradyrhizobium > Bradyrhizobium algeriense. Next base: position 1,784,336 of record NZ_JAZHRV010000001.1, read on the forward strand.
CTTGATCGTCGCATCGACCGCGCCGCAGCTTTCGTGGCCGAGCACCACGAACAGCGGGGTGTTGAGGACAGCGACCGAATATTCCAGGCTCGCCACGGAGTCGTCATTGGCAAAATTGCCGGCGACGCGGCAGACGAACAGATCGCCGCGACCGCTGTCGAACGCGTATTCGGGAGCAATACGGGAATCCGCGCAGCTCAAGATGGCGGCGTAGGGATTTTGTCCGCCCGCCAGCGCCTCGCGCTCGTGCTTGAAATCATGCCGGCGTGAGATGCCTTCGACATAACGGGCGTTGCCCTTCATCAGCCGGTCGAGTGCCTCATCCGGCGAGACCACGTTTTGCGGCTTGGGCGGCGGCTTTTTATCCTTGGCCCACGCGGCGGACGAAAAAGCGAGCCCGGCGGCGATACCGCCCGTCAGGCCGAGAAAGCGGCGACGTGATGTAGCTTGTGCAGTAACGGCTTCTCGGGCATCGCAGAGGTGGCACATGTGGCTTCTCTCCCAGGCAGGAGATGGCGGGAAGCGGTCACCACTTTATCTCATTGCAAGACAATAAAGGTTTTAACTGTCCGAGCACTTTAAGTCGGACTTGTCCCAAAATGCCTTGATCGCGGTGAAGGGCACCGAGAGGCGTTCCCTCGCCCCCATGAGTCGCAGCAAGACCTCGAAGCGGTCTTCCTTGATATTCAACTGCTCGAAGTCACGCTGCAGAATGATGGTCATATCGTCGGGATATTTCGACTTCAGGCCAAGCGACAGTTTCACACCGTCGGCGTGGGTGCGGAATGTGATATTGACCGGCCGCTGCTCCGAGGCGAGCGGGAGCGTCTCGACGATCTTGGAGCGTGCTGCCGGCCTGCTGCACGGCTCTGCGAACGCAGGCGAGGCCGGGATGAGGATCGCGAGGAGGAGGAGAAGCGCTGCCCCACAAGAGATGGTCATACGCCGCACTTGCGGGGTATCCAGTACGCCGCGCCCTGTCGTGTCCATCACTGCTGTCTCTGGAGTACTCGATCGCCTGCCCGGCGCGGACGAATGACAACGGGTGTGTTCGCGTTGCCGCAGCTCATTTCACCCGGGTCATGCTAACCGGTTCCATCAAAAAAGAAAGAGGGCGCAGGGAATGCCGGGCCGCCGAGTACCCTCGGCCCCGTGCATTGGTGGCAGGCCACACGCCGGTCACCACGGGTACTCGGGATCAGCCAGCGCTCCCCGTGCAGTGGTTTTAACGGGCTTAAGACGATGACGAATTCGTCTTGCCGCTGTCGCCGGGGAGTTAATGGTTAATTGAAAACCTGGCCGGACTCGAAGGAGATTCGGCGCGTGGCGCTAATATGGATGCCAGGACCACGGATCCCCGTCGCCGCCGGCAGCTTCGTTAACCAATCGTATTGGGTGGGCATGGCTGCCGACCGAAGTTCTGGCGGAGGCGTTTGAGCGCCGCTTGTATGCGCGCCGTTGTGCGCACTCAGGCAATACCGCCATGCGACAAACTTGCACACCCGACGCTGCCGCGCCCGTTGCATCGTTCGTGACGATTCGCAACATGTCATCTCGCAGGGACTGCGCGCGGCGCGCTTGCGTGCGTTCGCGGCGCACCCGCCTTACGAGGGATGCAGGAGCGTATGCAGTTCGCGGGCCGACGGACCGGCTTTGAAGGCGACCGCCGGCGACGATATGAACAACAGCACGACGACCGGCGGAGCCGCGACGAAGAACGCGTGATCGGCGCGACGACCGGGAACTTCAGGCTTTCGCCGAAGGACGCCACCACGCAAGGCGCGGGAACTGCGGGCGCCGTGGACCGCCGCCACTTCTCCTGTCGCAACCATGAGGAAGTGACGTCCAGGCAGGAACGATTCTCGATCGGGAAAATTATGCAATCGTGTCGCTAGACACACGGTAACCTTGTCAGGCTTCGGCGCTATCTTCCCCCCGAGAGGCGCTGGAGCCTGCCTTTTTTGAGCGACCTTGTGAGGAGACGCGACCGCGCCATTTTGATCTCGCGGGGCGCATCGCCGTCACAGGCTGATGACATACGCGCTCATCGCCAGCAAAACGGCGACGCTGATGGCGATAATGATCAAGAAGAATTTTCCCATTGCTCTGGCTCCCGCAGACCCCAACGCAATGCAGCAGGAATAGTTCTCTGCTGACAGGCACACGCATCTGTGTTCGCAGAAGGCCCGCTCGAGGCGGCCCTTCGCAAGTCAAGGTGTGACCGCGATCAGATCGCGATGCCGTAATAGTCGTTGACGGCGCGGGCCCTGGTCGGGTCGCTCCAGTTCCAGGTGTTGTCGTTGCGGTAATGCGGTGCGTCCTTCAGCTGCGCTTCCGTCACGCCGGTGACGTAGCCGCCGAGCGAGGTATCGTATTTCAGCGATTGCCAGGGCAGCGGATAATGGTCGTCGCCGATGCCGAGAAAGCCGCCGAAAGAGAGCACGGCATAGGACACCCTGCCGCTCTTCTTGTCGATCATGACGCGCTCGATCGAACCGATCTTGTTGCGATCGGCGCCATAGACCGCAGTTCCCTCGACCTTGTCGCTACCAATCAGGTTGCCGGTTTCGTTTGCTTCCAGGGTCATGGTTCCCTCCGTCGAGGTTGATGGATGAAAAACGAGGAGGGGAGGGGAAACGTTCCGAGGCGAAGGGTTGCGCATCGACACACGCCCACGAAACCTGAGCAGCGCTGCATCCTTTCGATGATTTTCAAATCGACCACGGCTTCCGCAACAAGTGCTGGCGCCAACAGTGACCTTGGCAATGTGAAATACCTCACGCTGCCAAACTGAGCCCGGACCTACGAATGCCCTGTTAGCGCGGCAGGGAAACATGCGTAATATGCGTATAGTACTTATTGCCCTCGTCACATTGGCAGTTGTCTTCTTCACCGGCCTTAGCGCGGCTTCTGCGAAGGATTACCCTTATTGCATTCAGGGCGACGACTTCCGCGGCGGGTCGGGCGAGTGTATCTTCACGACCAACGCGCTGTGCCAGGCTTCGGGCCGGACGGCTTATTGCACGGACAATCGCAACTTCAGCGCCAACGCCCAGCTCATCGACAAGCGCCATGTGCGTCGTCGTTCGAACTGACATCGGACCGCGCGAATACATTTTCGCGATGCACCATTCAAAAATGACCACGGTCCTCGCCATGGGAGCTGGCGAGGGCCGCGTTGATACATGTCATCGTGCCTAGGTTTGCGATGGAGTGTGGGAGCTCTGGATAAGACTCAGAACGGCACAGCACGTCCATCACCTGCTGGCCGTAGCGGGCATGCGATCCCCGCAGGGCTTTCCCCTGCGGGGATCGGCTGTTATTGTCCCGACAGAGAGCCTGAATGGCCCACGAAACGACCAGGGAGAGGACGGATGGCAAGGACATTCGTGACGATGGTCGGCGCAGCCGCGCTGGTCGGCGTGCTGGCCGCCTTATCGGCTCCAGCGATGGCGCAATATCCCGACCGCCCCATCAAGATGATCGTGCCATGGGCTGCGGGCGGTGACACCGACAATATCTTCCGGCCGTTCGCCGCCGAACTCCAGAAGCACATCGGCCAACCGGTGGTTGTTGCCAACGTCGGCGGTGCGTCCGGCACTACCGGCGCGCGCGAGGCCAAGGCTGCGGCGCCCGACGGCTATACGGTCTACGCGGTGCACGATTACATTCACCTGACGTTCTACGCGGGCATCAGTGACGTCAAATACACCGACTTCGAGCCGATTTGCCTGGTCTCGGCGACGCCCTCGGTGCTGACCGCAAGTTCCAAAACGCCCTGGAAGAACTGGCAGGAGCTCGCCGACGACGCCAAGAAGCGGCCGGGCGAGATCACGGTGGGCGCCACGCTCGGCTCGACCAGCCACATCTTCCCGGCAATGATCGAGAAGGCGGCCGGCGTGAAATTCAAGTTCGTGTCCTACGACGGCCTGGCCCCGCGGATGAACGCGCTGCTTGGCGGGCACATCAACCTCACCGACTCCAACCTGACGCAGAAGGGCAAGGTCGAAGCCGGCCTGCTGCGCTACATCGCGATCGCCAGCGAGAAGCGCGATCCGGAAGCGCCCGACGTGCCGACGCTCAAGGACCTCGGCATGAACATCGTGTACGAAGTGGCGCGCGGCATCTTCGTCCCCAAAGGGACACCCGCGCAGGTGCGCGCCAAACTCGAGGAGAGCTGCGCCAAGGCGACCAAGGAGCCGAGTTTCGCCCAGGCGATGAAGCTGCAAGGAACCCGCGTGGCATTCCTCAATGCCAATGACTATGCGCAGTTCCTCGCCAAGATCGACAACGAGAACAAGGTCGTCATGACCGATCTCGGCCTGATCAAGAAATGAGTATCGGCCGCGACGGAATTGCCGGGCTGATTCTGCTCGCGATCAGCCTGGTCCTCCTGGTCAAGTCGTTCCAGCTTCCGTCCCTGCCGATCGTTCCGGTCGGGCCGGGTTTTTACCCGGCCATCGTGCTGTCGTTCATGGCGGCCGCGAGCGCGCTATTAGTTCTGCAGGACCTCCTGAAGCGCCGCCCGGCGGCCGCAGCCGGCGCGGGTGAGGCGCCACGACGAAATTATCGCCTGGTCGTGATCGCGTTCGCAATCGTCGGCGCCTATGTGGTGCTGCTGCCGCTTGTGGGATTTCGCGTCGCCACGGTCTTGTTCGTCGGCGCGCTGCAGGCCGCTTTGGACCGTCCGCGAACGGCGCAGCAATGGGGTGTACTCGCCGCGATTGCGCTCGGCACTGCCATGGTGAGCTACTTCGTCTTCGAACGATACCTGCTGGTGCTGCTGCCACGCGGCGCCTGGACGGGCTTCTGATGCTCGATTTACTCTGGAACGGCCTCTTCAACGTCGCCCAGTGGAAATATCTGTTGCCGCTGTTTGCCGGCACATTCATCGGCGTGATCGGTGGTTCGCTGCCGGGCGTCACCATCACCATGACGGTCATCGTGGTGCTGCCGTTCACCTATGGGCTCGATCCGCTGGCGGGCCTTGCGGCGATGACCGGCGTCTATGTCGGCGGATCGACCGGCGGCCTCATCGCCTGCTGTCTGCTTGGTATCCCGGGCTCGCCTTCTTCGATCGCCACCACGTTCGACGGCTTTCCAATGGCGCGCAACGGCGAGCCGGGCCGTGCCATCTGGCTCGGCGTCTGGGCTTCGGTCTGGGGCGGCCTGCTCGGCGCCTTATTCCTGGTGTTCCTCACCGGGCCGCTTGCGGCGATCGCGCTGGAATTCGGGCCATGGGAGTACTTCTCGCTGTTCGTGCTCGCCATGGCGATGGTAGCGGGTCTCACCGAATCCTCGCTCCTCAAGGGACTGATCTCGACCGCCATCGGGTTGTTGATCACGGTGGTCGGCCACGATCCGATCGGCAGCGTGCCGCGCTTTACCTTCGGCTCGGCGTTCATCGGCGGCGGCTTTCCGTTCCTCCCCGTGCTGATCGGCATTTTCGCTTTCGCGCAAATCATGACCGATCTGGAGAAGCTCAATTCGCCGCGCGGCCAGGCGGTGGAATCGCTGGTCGGGGTCAGGCTCGAGCGCTTCTCGCACCTCAAGGTGAACCTGGAAATCTTCAAGCAGCCGTTCCTGCTTGCGTGGGCAACGATCGTCGGGCTGATTATCGGAATCCTGCCTGCCATCGGCGGTAGCGCATCGAGCGTCATGGCCTATGACCAGGCCAAGAAGTTCTCGAAAACGCCGGATCGTTTCGGCAAGGGGCACCCCGAGGGCATCATCGCTTCGGAAGCCTCGAACAACGCAAATGTCAGCGGCTCGCTGATGACCATCATGGCATTCGGCATCCCCGGTGACGCCGTAACCGCCGTGATGCTGGGCGCGATGACGATCCACGGCATTCAGTCGGGACCGCTATTCATCTCGCAAAACCCCGATATCGCCTATGGCATCTATGCGGCCTACATCCTGGCGCACCCCTGCATGCTGCTGATCTGCATCGTGCTGATGCCGCTGATGCTGCGCGTGACCTCGGTGCGGATGGCGGTGCTGGCGCCGGTCGTGCTCGTGCTCTGCGTCGTCGGCGCCTACGCGCTCAACAATATCATGCAGAGCGTCTACGTGCTGCTGCTGTTCGGCGTCGTCGGTTACGTGCTGGTCAAGCTCGGCTTTCCGCTCGCGCCGCTGATCTTAGGTTTAATTCTCGGCGACCAGATCGAAATCAATCTGGTGCGCGCGATCATGACCGACGCGAATCCCTGGCTTTTCCTGACGCGACCGATTTCCGGCCTGCTGCTGCTGGCGGCGGCGGCCTCGGTCGGGTTGGCCATATGGCAGCATTGGCGTCACCAGAACCGGCTCACCGAGGAAGAGCCGGATTTTTGAACCGAGGTCATGATGCCCTTTGGAGATTTGCGACGGCGATGTCTCCATTCCTGACATTCAGCCAAACGACCACGGCCTCCGCCAGGGGAGCTGGCGGAGGCCGCGTTGATACACTTCATCGCGCCTAGGTTCGCGATGAGGTGTGGGAGCTCTAAGAAAAACTAGAACGGCAGCAGCACGTCCATCACCTGCTGGCCGTAGCGGGGTTGCTGCACGTCGGTGATCTGGCCGCGGCCGCCATAGGCGATGCGGGCCTGCGCGATCTTGGAGGAATCGATGGTGTTGTCGCTCTGGATGTCTTCGGGGCGGACGATGCCGGCGACGATCAGTTCGCGAATTTCGAAGTTGACGCGGATCTCCTGCTTGCCTTCGACCACGAGATTGCCGTTCGGCAGCACCTGCGTCACCACGGCGGCGACGTTGGTGGTGAGAGACTCCTGGCGGTTGACCGAGCCCTTGCCGTCGCTCGACGACGTCGAGTCCGTGGTCAGGATCTTGCCGGGCAAAATCTTGAGCGGCTGCGTGATCGTCTGGGATCCGATGAAGTCGGAAATCCCGGAGTCTTCCTTGGCGGTGCGGCTGCGCTGGGTCTCATTGGACAGGTTGGCCTTGTCGGTGATGTTGACGGTCACGGTTAGCAGATCGCCGATGCGGGCGGCGCGCTGGTCCTTAAAGAAGGCGCGGCTGCCGTTCCGCCACAGCGAGTTGGCATTGTAGGAAGCCTGCTCCGACTTCGGCATCGGCATCTGCACCGGCTTGTAGCCGGGCTGCGTGGTCGGGTTTTCGATCTCCGTCAGCTTCGGCTTTTCGCCGATCTGCGACAGACGGTCGATCGAGGAACAACCGCTGGCCAAGGCGGCCAGCGACAGCATGGCGCCCGTGAGAATGATGCGGTTGAGACGGATGACTGACATTTACATTACTCGGCTTTTGGAGCGACTGGCGAACTGACGGTGGCTAAGGCGACGGGCGCGGGTTGTGTGGTGCCGAGCGAGGAGGTGGCATCGCTGGTCTGCGCCGGGCGTGACGCCGGCGGCGTGATCGAAACCTGGCCGCGGCCGATCACGGTGCCGGACAGCGTGCGCTTCGACTGCACGTTCATGACGCTGACGACGTCGCCTTCGGTGCCGTTGTCCAGCGCCTTGCCGCGCATGGTGAGATAGATTCCGGGCGCCTCGTAGACCAACATGACGTTCTGGTCGCGCTGCACCAGGTCGGGTTTGACGAGATCGGCGGTGCGGATCGCCTGGCCGGCGCGGAGCTGGCGGCGGGCCTGCATGCCCACCGCGCGGTCGCGCGCGGCGGCATCAGCGCCGACTTCCGCTTTCGGGCGACGCTCGACCACCACGTCGGATGATTTCAGGATCTCATTGCGCTCGACATTGCGTGCCAGCACCGTGGCTTCGACGGTCTCGATCGCCGTGCCGGTGAAACGCAGCTTGGCCGCGGCGGCGCCGTTGTCGTTGCCGATTTCAAAGGTGACGTCGAAGCGGCCGTTGCGGTTGTCGTAGCGCACGATGGCTGCCTGCATGGCGCCGGTGAAGCCGGCGTCCAGCCTGACGTCGCTGGGGTCGCGGTCGAAAGTCAGCGACAGATTGGCGGCGTCGCCGAGACCGTTGCGGCGTTCCAGCGCGCGGGCGATCTGCAACTCGATATCCTTGCCCTCGAGCGTACGAGCCAGACGCGTCACCGAAATTTCCCTGAGGTCGCGGGTATCGACGCCGATCACATGATGGGCGCGAAGGGTGTTGAGCACCTGCGCGACCGGCAGCGAGCCCGTGGTGCCCAGATCCGGCGCGCGGTAGATCGCGATCTGCGCTGCGCTGCCGGCATTGTCGATGACGTCGCCGATCCGCACCAGATCGCCCGACACCTGCACGTTGGCGCGCAGCACGGGTGCGGCGATCACATTGCGGTTCGTGAAGCTTTCCTGGGTCTGCGCGACCGCGGCCGCGCTCGATGCGGCGATCAGGGCTGTGGCCAGGAGGAGGGCGCGGGCGATCATGACCAGTCCTTTAGCGGAACATGTTGGCGGTCGATTGCATCATCTGGTCGGCCGCGCTGACCACCTTGGCGTTCATCTCATAGGCGCGCTGGGCGGCGATCAGGTCGGAGATTTCGGTCACCACCTCGACATTGGCCTGTTCGAGATTGCCCTGCTGCATGTCACCAAAGCCGTCGGTGTTGGCGACGCCGTCCTGCGGCGTGCCGGAGGCGGGCGTGTCCGTGAACAGATTGTCGCCGATCGGGTTGAGGCCGGCCTTGTTGATGAAGCGGGTCAGGCCGATCTGGCCGACCTGCGTCGGTGTGGTCGAGCCGGGCACGATCACGGTGACCTGGCCCTGCGCGTTGATGGTGATCTGTGAGGAATTCTGCGGGATCGTGATCGTTGGCTGCACCGGATTGCCCTGTGCGGTGACGACGCGGCCCTGCGCGTCCATCATGAACGAGCCGTCGCGGGTATAGGCATAGGTGCCGTCGGGCACCTGGATCTTGAAGAAGCCTTCGCCGCGGATCGCGATGTCGAGGTCGTTGCCGGTCGGCGATAGCGTGCCCTGGCTCATCAGGCGCGGCGTGCCGACGGTCTTGACGCCGCCGCCGATGTCGACGCCGACGGGCAGGATGGTGCCCTGGTCGGAGGCTTGCGCGCCGACGCGGCGCACGTGGTCATAGATCAGGTCCTGAAACGCGGCGCGCTGCTTCTTGTAGCCGGTGGTGCGCATATTCGCGATGTTGTTGGAGATCACCTGAACGTTGAGTTCCTGTGCCGCCATGCCGGTCGCTGCTGAGTATAAAGCGCGCATCGATCAATGCCTTACGGTTATGCCGGAACGTCGGCGAGTTTCTCGACTGCGGTTCGGTGCAGGTCGTGCTGCTGTTGCAGCATCGCCGAGATCTGCGTGTAGGTACGCGTGATCTCGATCATGCGGCTCATTTCGTGGACGGAATTGACGTTCGACTTCTCGATAAAGCCCTGGCGGACCCGCGCGGTGGTGTCGGGCTGGGCGGCGACGCCCTGGCCCGCGGAGTAGAGGTTGCCGCCTTCCTTCACGAGCTTCTGCGCGTCGGCAAAATTGACCAGCCGCAGCTTGCCGCGGACCGCGTCGGTGCTGCCGGTGCCCTCGAGGACCGTGATATTGCCGTCGGCTGCGATGTTGATCGCCTTGTCGGTGGGCTGGAACACGATCGGGCCGGAGGTGCCCAGCACCGGATCGCCGCTCGCGGTCACGAGCTGGCCCTGATTGTTGATCTGCAGGCCGCCGTCGCGGGTGTAGCGCTCGCCGGCGGCCGTCTGCACCACCAGGAAGGCGTTCCCGTCGATCGCGACGTCGAGCGGGTTCTTGGTCTGCTCGGAGGGGCCGGGCGCGAAATCGTGGAAGGTGGCGCGGTCGTGCACGAAGGAGACGCGGCGGTCGGCGTGCACGAAATTGTCTTCATGCGCCGGCGAGCGCAGATATTCCTCGAACAGCGACCGGTCGGCCTTGAAGCCGGTCGTGTTGATGTTGGCGACGTTGTTGGCGACGACATCCAACTGCCGTTCCAGCGTCATCTGCCGCGAAAGTCCGACGAGAAGCATATTCTCCATCGGTGGTTCTCCCCTTGATCGATCCGAAACAGGCTCTCCCAAGCCCGTGGTCCGGATCCGTCGTAAACCTTTGGGCTCTCCCAAGCCGGCAGGTCACGCCAGTTACTCAGCGAAAGCCGTGCCAGTTACGGAAATGCTGGATTTTTAAGGGGTTAGGCTTTTTTCGGGGCGCGGGGCGGGCGGCAGAAAGGTCTTGTTGACCATGTTTGCCCGGCAGATTTTTCCTAGTTGGGCGCTAATGGAAAGGTTCCGTTAACCATTATTACCCTAGCGTTGCAGATGTAGAGCGCGTGTGCGCTGGCGGCTTTTGTTTCGCGTTGTGGGGGCATCGTTACCCAGGCTGGTGGCAACCGCGTTCGTTTTTCGGAATCGAAGCGGGCGGGGCAATGGCTGACAACGAGCAGGTGGAAGGCGCAGACGGCGCAGAAGCCGCATCGTCGAAAAAGGGCAAGCTCAAGCTGATCATTGCGGTGGCGGGTTTCGTCGCAATCCTCGGCGCCGGCGCCGGCTGGTTCTTCCTGATGCGCGGCCATGGCGAGGAAAAGCACGCCGAAGCGCCGCCGCCGAAGCCGCCGTCATTTGTCGAAGTGCCCGATATGATGGTCAACCTGGTCGGGGCCCCCGGCGAGCGGGTGCAATATCTCCGCGTCAAGGTCGTGCTCGAGATCAAGGACGAGAAGCAGGTCGAGGCGATCAAGCCGAGCCTGCCGCGCGTCACCGACCTGTTCCAGACCTACCTGCGCGAACTGCGTCCCTCCGACATCAACGGTTCCGCCGGGCTGTTTCGCCTCAAGGAAGAACTGACCAAGCGGGTCAACAACGCGGTGGCGCCGCAGCAGGTGAGCGCCGTGTTGTTCAAGGAAATCGTCGTGCAGTGATGGAACGGATCTAGCATCATGGCCGGCAACCAAGACCAGATGGACCAGGACGCGATTGCCGCCCAGTGGGAGGCGTCGCTCGATTCCGAGGATCCCGCGGCGGCCGCGGAAGAAGCTGCCGCCAATGAACTCTCCGAGAGCATGGCGCTGCAATGGGCGGCCATGGTCGAGGATGGCGGCCGCGAGTTCGGCAACAAGAACTCCGGCGAACGGGTTCTGTCGCAGGAAGAAATCGACAATCTGCTCGGCTTCACCGTCGGCGACGTCAATCTCGACGACCATTCCGGCATTCGCGCCATCATCGATTCTGCGATGGTGTCCTACGAGCGTCTACCGATGCTCGAAATCGTGTTCGACCGCCTGGTGCGGCTGATGACCACGAGCTTGCGCAATTTCACCTCGGATAACGTCGAAGTCTCGCTCGACCGCATCACCTCGGTTCGCTTCGGCGACTACATGAATTCAATTCCCTTGCCGGCCGTGCTCAGCGTGTTCAAGGCCGAGGAGTGGGAAAATTTCGGCCTGGCGACGGTCGATTCCAGCCTGATCTATTCGATCATCGACGTGCTGCTCGGCGGCCGCCGCGGCCAGACCTCGCTGCGGATCGAGGGCCGGCCCTACACCACGATCGAAACCAACCTGGTCAAGCGGCTGGTCGAGGTGGTGCTGGCCGACGCCGAGCAGGCGTTCCGGCCGCTGTCGCCGGTGACGTTCTCGATCGACCGGCTGGAAACCAATCCGCGCTTCGCCGCGATCTCCAGGCCCGCCAACGCCGCGATCCTGGTGCGGCTGCGCATCGACATGGAAGACCGCGGCGGCAATATCGAGTTGCTGCTGCCTTACGCGACCATCGAGCCGATCCGCCCGGTTCTGCTCCAGATGTTCATGGGCGAAAAGTTCGGCCGCGATCCGATCTGGGAAGGCCATTTCGCGACCGAAGTGGCGCAGGCCGAGATATCGGTCGATGCGGTGCTCTATGAAGCCGACATTCCGCTGAAGCAGCTGATGAAGCTGAAGGTCGGCGATACCCTGCCGCTGGAAATGCGCCCTGAAGCGCTGGTACAGGTCCGCTGCGGCAATGTTCTTTTGACCGAAGGGCGCATGGGCCGTGTCGGCGATCGCGTCGCCATTCGCGTCACCAAGCAGTTGCGCAAGCCCAATACCACCTTCGCGATGTTCGAGAAGGCCGACGAGCAAACCAAGTTGATGGAGGCACAATGAGTCATTCCCTTGGCGTTGTGATCGAGAGTCTGGTGGCGGTGCTGCTGATGCTCACGATCGGCTACTGCATGCTGCTCAACAAGCGGCTGAAGCGGCTGAAGGCGGACGAGCATTCGCTGAAGGCCACGATCGCCGAACTGATCACCGCAACCGAAATCGCCGAGCGGGCGATCGGCGGCCTCAAGCACACCGTGCGCGACGTCAACGAGAATCTCGGCAGCCAGCTTGCGGCGGCGACGCAGATGGCGGGGCACTTGAAGAACATGCTCGCCGAAGGCGATGGCGTCATTCGCCGGCTGTCCAAGATCGCGATCGCGGCGCGGCCCTCGCAGGAGGCCGAGCCCGCAGCGCCCAAGGTCTCTACTGCCAAGGCGGTTGCCGCGGCGGCTGAAGCATTCTCCGAACGCAGAAGGGCCAGTGGCCTCGCCGCATGAAGTCGTTTCGCGACATCCGTGTCATTCCGGTCGTGCTGGTCGCGATCTTCGGCCTTGCCGTGCTGAAGATCGCGGGCCTCGTGATCGATGGCGGATACGTGTTCGATTATCAGGTCAGCCAGCCGGCCAAGCGTTCGTGGGCGCAGGACAATCTGGGCTATCCGGCCAGCGCTAAAGCCGATCCCGCCGACATCACCGGTTCGGTCAAGAAGGAGGAGAAAAAGGAAGAGGCGCCGAAGCCGGCCGCTCCCGCCACCGACGCGCCGAAGCCCGACGGCGTCGTGGTGTTTCCCGACCAGAACCCGCAATCGGTGTCGCCGTCGGAGCGCGCCATCCTGGAGCGGCTGCAGGCGCGGCGCCAGGAATTGGAGCAGCGCGCGCGTGAAGTTGAAATTCGCGAAAGCCTTTTGAAATCCGCCGAGAAGCGCATCGAGGGCCGCGTCGAGGAAATGAAGGCCACCGAAGCAAAGATATCGACCGCGACCGGCCAAAAGGCCGAGCAGGACGCCGCTCGCTTCAAGGGCATCATCACGATGTACGAGGGCATGAAGCCAAAGGATGCCGCCAAGGTGTTCGACCGGCTGGAAATGTCGGTGCTCTACGACATCGCCTCCCAGATCGCGCCGCGCAAGATGTCGGACATTCTGGGCTTGATGCAGCCGGAAGCGGCCGAGCGGCTGACGGTCGAACTGGCCCGCCGCGCCGGCACCGATAAATCCACGTCCACGGCCGAGCTGCCGAAGATCGAAGGCAAGATCCTGCAGCAAAAGCCCAATTGACGCGGGGTGCCGGGCACCCCGCGGTAAAAGGGCGTTGGCGCCACCCGGTCAGAACCTGCGCGGCCCCGACGAAACGAACGAGCGATGGGCCACGGCAAGCGCGCCGCGCTCGTTGGTTTCAAGGGCGATCTTCTGCGCCAGCATGACATCGCCCGCGACGAGGTCGCCGTCCGGAACGAAGCACCATTTGCAGACGTGGTGGCCCGTGCCGCTGAGTTCCTCGATGTTGGTCTGCGTGCCATGATGGATCCGATAGCGCGTCCCGGTATCGCTGCCGGTGACGTCGAAATATCGGAACCGCTCGTAGCAGGCGCGCTGCTTCGGCGAGAGCCAGCCCTTCAACAGGGTCAGCGCTCGCGCTTCGGTTTCGTAGCGGAACGATCTGCTACAGGTACCCGATCGCGCCACGACCAGCGAAAGCGCCGAAAGCAGCAGCGTGCCAAATAAAGCGAGGGCGAACGAGCACATCGCCAGGACGATCTGCTGGGTCACCGCCGTCAGCCACCAACGAGACGTGGATAAAACAGCGTTTCCTCCGCCGTCGGGTCGAAGGAGCGGATCACCCGTTGCTCGCCGGGCCCCGATCGTACCGCTGCCGTAAAGCCTGCGCCGGTCAAATCCCTGAAACGCCGCTCGGCCTTTTCGACCTCCGCGCGATCATGGACGTCGAATGTATGGCGGGTGTCACCGGTACGATCCATCACGATCTGGGTTGCCATTTTCACGCACTCCGAATTGGCTGCCTGAGGCAGGTTTGGCAGGCCCGGGAGCTGGTTTGTCGATTGCCGGCCCCGCGTCCCGGGTCCATTGTTTCCCTAAGACGGGATGGCTGATGTTGGTTCCAACCGTCGTGAGATTATTGATGCAGATCAAGACGCGGGGCGGCGCTGTGGTAGGAGCCGCAGCGTGCGAGCCTGCGGCGTGCCGGATGATCACGAAAAGGGGCCGGATTCCGACCCATCCTGCGACGTGTAATGCTTCGTCCGGGCGCCAGGCCGCCTCTCCAACGAAATCAATGAGTTGACGTTAACAAAACCTTAAGTCGGCCAATCCAAGATTCAAATCCGCAGGCGAGCGCGCTTCGCCGCAGAACTCATTGAGGCCGCGAGATTTCCTGGATGGGGCAAAGGGCTGCCGCTGGAACTGGGTCGCAGGGCCGCGCTTTGGCGCGGGCGGCCCGGCTGTGCCTCGGCCGGCCGCTTGCCTTTGTCCTGCTGCTCGCCGGCATCGCTGTTTCGCAGCCCTGCCGGGCCGACGATCCGGTCCGGGGGGAGGCGACGTTCACGTCCGGCGGCGGCTTCGCCCGGCTGGTATTGAAACTGGCCGAGGACGTCGAATCCGAGGTTTCGACTGCGGGTTCGATCATCATCATCCACTTCAAGCGCCCGGTGGATATTCCCGTCGACAAATTGTCGGACGCCGTTCCCGATTATGTCGGCTCGGCGCGGCGCGATCCCGACGGTACGGCGATCCGGCTATCGCTGGCACGGCGGGCAACCGTCAACACCATGACGGCGGGGGAGCGGATCTTCGTCGACTTCCTGCCCGATAGCTGGACCGGTCCGCCGCCCTCGCTTCCTGCCGAAGTCATTCGCGAACTGGCGGCCCGGGCACGGGCCGCCGAGCGCGCGCTTCGCGTGCAGATGGCGGTCAATGCCGCAAAGAAGAGGCCGCCGGTGCGTGTCCGCGCCTCGGTGCAGCCGACCTTCGTCCGCTTCGTGTTCGAGATGCCCGACGGCGTCAACGTGTCGTCGGTGCTGAACGATCAGAAGCTGACGCTGCAGTTCAACAGCGTGCTCAATTTCGACCTGGCGGATGCGAAGGTGGCGGCGCCACCGAACATTGCCTCGATCAACCAGCGGGCCGACGTCGACTCTTCCGCAGTCGACATCGTTCTGATCGGCGAGGTCGACGTGCATTCCTTCCGTGAGGAAAAGAACTATGTGATCGATGTCGCCTTCCAGCAGGCGGAAAAACCCGCTTTGGCCGCGCCGCATGCCGAGGCCAAGCCGGCCGTACCGGCCAAACCGGGCCCTGCCTCGCGGGTTTCGCGCGACAAGGCCCTGAAGGAATCGCCGTCACTGCAGCAGCCGGCGGAAATTCCGCCCGTCACCTCGGAGATGATTGCCGAGCAGGCCAGGATCGAGATCAAGCCGGGGCAGGCGACCGAAGCGCCGGCCGTGACCGAGGTCAAAACGCCTGCCGTCGAAAAAGTGACGCCGGCCAATGACAACGCGGCTTCAGCGGCCGAGAAGATGGCGGCTGCGGAAAAAACATCGTCGCCGGCGGAAGCCGCGAAAGCGGCGCAGCCTGCCGAACAGGTCCAGGCCGCTGCTGCGGAAGCGCCGAAGGCCGTGGCGCCCAGCCAGGCTCCACCTCCCGCGGAGTTGCCGAAGCAGCCAGCGCCGGCGGCATCCAGCCCGCCCCCGGAAAGCGGCGTCAAGGACAAGGCGGCCATCATCGAGGCGAGGCGCGACAGCGACGGCCTACGCGTGACGTTCTCCTTTGCCACGCCGACCCCGGCCGCGCTGTTCCGCCGTGCCGATACGCTGTGGCTGGTGTTCGACCATGCCAAACCGATCGATATCGAACCGATCCGCGCCAAGGGCGGCGCCATCATCGGCGATGTCAGCCGGCTGCCGCTGGAAAAGGGCCAGGCCATCCGCATCCGCCTTAACCGGCCGCAGATCCCTTCGCTCGAAAGCGAAGGCCGCGCCAACGGCGCCGAGTGGACGCTGACCTTCGCCGACCGCGGCCAGGCCTCGCCGCTGCCGCTGATGGTGCTGCGGAACATCACCGATCCCGCGCTCGCCAATGTCACCGTGCCGCTGGCCAATCCCGGCGCGATGCACCGGCTGGTCGATCCCGACGCCGGCGATACGCTGCTGGTCGTCACCGCGCCGCCGCCGACCCGCGGCCTCATCAAGCGGCAGGATTTCGTCGAACTATCGCTGCTGGAATCCGTGCACGGCGTGGTCGTGCATCCGAACTCCGACGACATCAACGCCGAGGTCGGCGCCGACAAGGTGATGCTTGGACGGCCCGGCGGGTTGACGCTGTCGTCCGCCGACGTCGCCGCCGAACGCGCCACCGCGGCGGTGCGGCCGCTGTTCGACGCCAACGAATGGCGCAAGAACCGGGAAGAGAAATTTCTCCCCAAACTGGATGCGTTGATCAAGGCTGCCGCCGCCGCGAGGCCTGAGCTAAAAGCGCAAGCCCGCCTCGAGCTTGCCAATTTCTACATGTCGCGCGGGATGTATCAGGAGGCGAGGGGGGTGACCAACCTCATCCTCTCCGACACCAACCAGGGGAACGAAGATGCCACCGTGCTGATGGTGCATGCGGTCGCCAGCATCCTGATCGGCCATCCCGAGCGGGCGCTGAAGGATCTTGCAAGTCCTGCGATCGGCAACGGCTACGATTCCCAATTGTGGAAAGGGTTCGCGCTCGCCCGTCAGGAAAAATGGGCGGACGCGCGCGAAAAGTTCAAGAACGCCGAATTCTCGATCGCCGCGCTGCCGCCGGAACTGCAGCGCATCGTCACCGCGGACGCGATGCGGGCCTCGCTCGAGGTAAAGGACTATGCCGGTGCCTCGCGGCGGCGCAGCGAACTCGAGGTGATCGGTATTCCCAACGAGATGAAGCCCGAGATCGCGGTGCTGCGCGGGCGGCTCGCCGAGGCGCTGGGGCACGACAAGGACGCGCTCGACGCCTACAGGTACGCGGCGCAGTCCCGCGACCGGCAGGCGTCGGCGGAGGCGAGGCTGCTGGAGGCCTTGCTGCGGCACAAACGCAGCGAACTCGGCCAGGCCGATTTGCTGCGCGAGCTGGAGACGTTGTCGGTCACCTGGCGCGGCGACGCGATCGAGTTGAGGGCGTTGAACAAGATGGCCCAGATCTACGCCGAAACCGGCCGCTATGCCGACTCGCTCGGAGCCGCCAAGACCGCGACGAAGCTGCAGCCCAATTCCGAACTGTCGCGGCAGGGCCAGGATGCGGCGTCCGCCTTGTTCGCGGAGATCTATGTCGGCTCGAAGGGCGACGACATGAAGCCGGTCGACGCACTCGCCATGTTCTATGAGTTTCGCGAATTGACGCCGATCGGCCGGCGCGGCGACGAGATGATCCGGCGCCTCGCGGACCGGCTGGCTACGGTCGACCTGCTCGACCAGGCCGCCGAACTGCTGCAGTACCAGGTCGACAAGCGGCTGGAGGGAGCCGCGCGCGCGCAGGTGGCGGCACGCCTTGCCATGGTCTACCTGACCAACCGCAAGCCGGATAGGGCGATCGCGGCGCTGCGCCTGACCCGGATCGCCGATCTCTCCGGCGAACTGCGGCAGCAGCGGCTGCTGCTCGAGTCACGGGCCCAAAGCGACATCGGTCGGCATGATCTGGCGCTCGATATCATCTCCAACATCGCCGGCCGCGAAGCGATCCGGCTGCGCTCCGACATTTATTGGGCGTCGCGGCAGTGGCGAGAGGCTTCCGAACAGATCGAACTGTATTACGCCGACCGCTGGCGCGACTTCAGGCCGCTCAACGCCGCCGAGAAGAGCGACGTGATCCGCGCCGTGGTCGGCTATGCGCTGGCCGGGGACGCGATCGGCCTGGCGCGTTTCCGCGAGAAATACGCGCCGCTGATGACCGGCGAGGCCGACCGGCTTGCATTCGATACCGCGAGCAAGCCGGCCGCTTCCAACAGCGCCGAATTCGCCCTGATCGCCAAGATGGCCGCCAGCGTCGACACGCTCGACGGCTTCATCCGCGAAATGAAGATCCGCTTCCCGGATGCCACCGCCCGCGCGCCGCTATCGCCGGAAATGTCCGGGGCCGAGCCGGTCCACACTGGCTCCTTGCCCGCGATATCAGGCATCAGGCGGATTGATCTGAAGAAGCCGGCGAAGTAGCGGATTTGGCCGCAGGTTCGGCCAATTTTTGACGAGTTGACGCATTAGGCAGGACGTCAGCGCCGCCCTGGTGCTGCCTGTTATCGTCTCTCACTAGTCGTCCAAAACTGGCCGTCCGATGCCGCTGACCCGGGACCGAATTATTGGACACGACAATGAACGCCTGGCGTTCAGGTTCACCATGCGGAACGAAGCCGATATTGTCGAGTGCCAGATCAGCGATGCCGCATTGGACGAACTCGGCGGCGTGAAGGGTACGGAGAGCATCGCAAGGCAGGCGCAGTTTTTGGCGCTGCGGGATGCCGTCGAGGGCATCGCATCCGATATGTTCGACAGGGTGCCTGTGATCAAAGGCCGGGTCATCAGGATATTCACCAAGCACATTCAGAAGTTACCGTCGTCGCCGGCCGACTCGATCGCGACCGGCTCGGAGCTGGACACGAACAAAACCGCTTCGCTGCGGGTCATCGCCGAAACGAGGCCGGCAAGCGCGGCGCAATAACGCACCGCGCTGCGGTCGCGCCGACAGCGGCTGCAATCGCGATGGCGGGCAGGGCGAGCGCGACGAGATGGCGCGTCGTTCCGTCACCCCTCGACAGATCCGCGTCAAAGCGGCAACCTGCAGGCAAACAACCTGCCGGAGGACGCCATCACGATGAGCAAGCCCGCCAAGACCGAAGCCGAACTCATTGCGATGGCGCGAGCCGAGTTGAAGGCCCATCTCGAATGTCCCGAGGGTATTGCGATCTCGGTGATCCCCGACGGCGATAGCTGGGAATTCCGCGCCGAGGCCGACGATGCCACGATCGCCAAGCCGGGTTATCCCGAATGCGTCGCCATGCTGGTCCAGATCGGCGACCACCTCTGCAAGCAGTATAATTTTAAGGAGTGACTGGCAGTTGCCAGCGTCCGGCCAGGCTTGACCGCCCAAAACGTCTTCACACCGTAAAAATTCGCCCCGGGTTCAAAATGTTCTTGGGGTCGAGGGCGCGCTTGAGCGTGCGCATGGTTTCGATTTCCTCTTCGGTGCGGCTCATTTTCAGATAGGGCCGCTTCAGGATGCCGATGCCGTGTTCGGCCGAGATCGAGCCGCCGAATTCGCCGGTGATGTCGTAGACGAGCTTTTCGAATTCATCGTGCTTCTCGGGCGTATGTTCGTGATACACGCTGGGATGCAAATTGCCGTCGCCGACGTGTCCCATCACGATGGTGAAGGCTTGTGGATCGATCGCCTTGACTCGTGCATCAAGCGTATCCGCATATTCCTCCATCCTGTCGATGGCGAGACTGACGTCGAAGCCCATACGCGCGGCGTAAGGGAAAGTGCGGCCAAGCTCGACGCTGGAATCGCGGATGCGCCAGATCGCGGCGGCCGATGCATTCGAGGTCGAGAGCGTGGCGTCGAGGATCAGGTTGTCGTCCATCGCGGTTTCGAGCAGTTTCTCGAGGTCGGCATGGATGCGCTCGGGGTCGCTGCCGGAAGCCTCGAGCAGGACGTAGAACGGATGGTGGGTCGGCAGAGGCCCGGCCACGCCCTTTATGCGTTCGACCGTGAGGCGGTAGTAGGCATTCCACATCACCTCGAAGGCGGTCAGTTCGCCGCCAAGACTTTCCCGCGCCATCCTCAGGAATGCCGTGACCTGCCCGAACGAGGGCAGCGCGCACAGCGCCACCTGCCGCTCCGCCGGCGCGGGAAAGACGCGTAGCGCGGCGCGCGTCACCACGCCCAGGATGCCCTCGCTGCCGATGAAAAGCTGCTTTAAGTCGATGCCGGTATTGTTCTTGATGTATTTGCGCAGGCCCTTGAGCACGGTCCCGTCGGCGGTGACGACTTCGAGGCCGAGGATCAGGTCACGCGTCATGCCGTAACGGATGACGCGGTTGCCGCCGGCATTGGTCGAGATGTTGCCGCCGATGGTGCAACTGCCGCGCGAGCCGAGGTCGAGCGGAAACATCAGGCCGTCCTGCTCGACCCGCTCCTGGAGCTTTTGCAGCGGCGTGCCGGCCTGCGCGATGGCGACGCCGGCGGAGACATCGACCTCTTCAACGCTGTTCATGCGCTCCATCGACAGCACGATTTCGTTCGGATTCGGCAGCGCGCCGCGCACCAGCCCGGTCATGCCGCCTTGCGTCGTCACAGGCACGCCTTCGCGATGACAGAGCCGCAGCAACATGGAGACATCCTCCGTCGTTCTCGGGCGGACGACCGCGCGCGGCTTCGGCACCGGATTGCCGGCGAGATCGTGATGATAGCGCGCGTCGATGTCGCCGCCTGCCAGCACCGTGCCCTTGTCGAGCACGTTGCGCAGTTCGTCGATGAAGTCCTCGGACATGCCCCTGCCTCTTCTTTATGAGAAGTTTGGCCGAAGCTTTACATGCGGCATGGCCAGGAAGAAACCCGGCCCGGCGTGGGGATCCGCGTTTTTAAGTGCGGTCTATCTTGACTGGACTATTCTAGCTAGCGCCGCGGCCGTCGCGTCGACACCGGGCGGCGACGGATCGCTTCCTCCTGCCGCTCCGGCTCGACCGACGTGATCTGGTTGCAGGCATCGCACTTGTAGACGTAGACGAGCGGGCGCAATCCGATTCGGGGCAGCTTCCCGATCCTGACCGTGCCGATCCCGCAAATTTCGCAGCGCGGCGGCAGGGCGGTTTCTGAATGCGGTGCGGACATATCAATTATCGCTGAGCAACAAAAAACAAAGGAAAGCATCGGCGAAATTGGCTGCCGATTGTATCTTATTCGTGGAAAAACAGGTCCGTAAGAATACGAGGGTTGCCACCACCATCCATCTTTTGCCACCAAATCGACCCCGGCCGGGCATCCAAACAACACACTGTCGGGTGCAAGCTCGCAACGCCAGCGCGCGATCACATGGAAATTCTACCGGACCTTTTCCGGCCGGACTCCAATTTGTGAGGCGTGCAGAGATGTCTTCCAGCGACGGTCACGACACATCGATGCAAGCGGCGCTGGCGGCCGCGGCGTCCCGCCCATCGCCCGCCGACAGATTCAATATCGATCGGGAAGGGCCGGCCAAACGCGCCGGAAAACTTCGGGCGCTGCAGCAACGATTCCAGAAACTGAACGAATATTGCGACGAGACAGTCGCCGAAATTCGCGCTTCGCTCGAGCGGGCGCCGCCACGCTAGAGCGTGATGACTCTTCTTCGAATCGTCATCCCGCTCTATCTCTTTGATTTGAGCATGATCTTCTCGGAAAACCGGTACCCACTTTTCCGGATCATGCTCTAGTCCGTAAGAAGCCGGTGCCGGTTTTCCGTGAATGAAGTCGGGCGAGCGTTTGCGGCAGATCAAGGCACGCTGGCCGGATTACCTACATTGCATTCCGTACCGAGCGGCTCCATCCGGAAGGGGCAGTTCAGGGTACGAGGCCCGGACTCCCAAAGTATGATGGGCACTCCGAGCCTCGCTCTTTCGGGCGAAGCGAGACATCACGAGACTGGATCTCACTTCGGCAACGTCTCACTTCTTGTCGATCTTCGTGACCGCGTCCGTCTTGTCGATCTTCGTAACGGTCTTGGTCCCCGCCGTGTCGCTCACGGCAAACGTGACCCTGTCGCCGGCGTGCAAGACGTTCAGCCGCGCGCCGTCCTGGACCTTGAATTCTTCGGTCGCGGCGCCGGCGTTCGCGCCGGTGGTGCCATCAGGCATATCCTTGATCGAGATGGTGCCGCTGATCCGGTCTATTCTCGTCACCATTCCCGTACGCGTTTGCTGGGCAAGCGCCGACGTACCGACGATGCTGAGGGCCGCAGTAGCAGCCATAATCATCCCTGCGATTTTCATGAAATACTCCCGGCTGTAGGGCGTCTACGATAAGCCGGAATTGCGGCATTAGTTCCGCACCGGAGCGCGGTGCAGCAATTTCTTCACGCTTCAAACAAGGCAGAGCTGGAGGTGCGTTGATGCTGGAGCGATCCCGCTAGGCCGCGCCGGCCTCGGGCTCGAGTTCGGTTTCCGTCACCGTGCGGTTACGGCCGAGCCGCTTGGCTTGATAAAGCCCGCGGTCGCAGCGCTCGATCATGGCGTCCGCGGATTCGGCGAGGCGGAATTGCGCCACGCCGATCGAAACCGTGATGCTGCCGATTTCCTTGCCCGTCGCACGGCGCGTCAGACGCGCTTCGGCGATGCGGCGGCGAATGCGCTCGGCGACCGACGTACAGGCCTCGAGATCGGCTCCCGGAAGCACCGCGATCAATTCCTCTCCGCCGTAACGGGCTGCGAGATCGACTTCGCGAACGCCTTCCTGCAGGACCTTGGCCACCAGCCGAAGCACCTGATCGCCGACCTGATGGCCATAATCGTCGTTGAACTTCTTAAAATGATCGATGTCGATCAGGAAGACGCTGAGTGCCTCGTCCTTTTCCATCGCCGCGATCTGGGCGAGGCGGAGGAACTCATCCATCGAGTGCCGGTTGGCGAGCCCGGTCAGCGCATCGGTGTTGGAGCGTTGCTCGGCCGCCTTCAGCGAATCGCGGATGCTGTCCAGTTCCTCCGAGGTGGCGGCGAAATTTGCTTCCAGCGTCGCGGCCCGCGACGTCGCCTTTGACAATTCATCAACCAGTTTCGCAATGATAGTCCGGGGATCTGCGGCGCCAGCGGCTTCGGACGACACCTCGCCGAGCGCCTTGATGTGGGTCTGGTTGTCGGTGACGGCGGTGTTCAGGAATTGCTGGGCGGTGGCGATCAGGCCGCTCAACTGCTCGGGAAGGTCACCGAGCGGGTCGGGGCTGGACTGCGGCGTCACATAAGTAATGTAGAGTTCGTGGTTGATCGCCGGGTCGAATTTGCGCTTGCCGGCGATCAGGATGTCGATGGTCTTTCGCAGCGCCAGCGAATTGCCCAAGGAATATTCGAACCAGACCGCAAAATTGGTCGGGGTGGCAGGAACTGACTGCTGGGCCATCAACCGCATAGCCCGGTCGGCAATCGTCGTGGCGTATTCGACGTCCATCTCGCCGATCGACTGGCCTACCATCGTTTGATCCGGTGATGCGTTTGCTACGAAATTCGGTGCCCTAAGCCCTCCATTGTGCACGAAGGAACTAATCTGACCTTAAATTCGCCAGGAAACTCCGCGGCAAATACGTAATTAATATTGACCTATTGGGTTGTGGAACCCC
Source organism: Bradyrhizobium algeriense (assembly GCF_036924595.1). Classification (NCBI taxonomy): domain Bacteria; kingdom Pseudomonadati; phylum Pseudomonadota; class Alphaproteobacteria; order Hyphomicrobiales; family Nitrobacteraceae; genus Bradyrhizobium; species Bradyrhizobium algeriense. The sequence continues at coordinate 1,807,624 of NZ_JAZHRV010000001.1, forward strand.
TGGGAATCGGCCGCTAGTTGCCGCCGTAGCTCTGCACCAGGCTCCCCGCCACCAGCGACCAGCCGTCGACCAGCACGAAAAAGATCAACTTGAACGGGAGCGAGACCACGACGGGGGGCAGCATCATCATACCCATCGACATCAGCACCGATGCGACGACGAGATCGATGATCAGGAAGGGGAGGAACAGCAGGAAACCGATCTCGAAGGCGCGCTTCAACTCCGAGATCATGAAGGCCGGGACCAGAATTCGCAGCGACAGGTCTTCCGGCGTCGCTGGTAGCGGCTCACCGGAGAGATCGACGAACAGCTTCAGATCCTTTTCGCGAACGTTCTTCTGCATGAAGCCGCGCAGCGGCACCGAAGCCTTTTGCAGCGCTTCCTCGACCCCGATCTGGTTGGCGACCAGGGGCTTGATGCCGTCGTCATAGGACTTCTGCAGGACGGGGCCCATCACGAACGCGGTCAGGAACATCGCGAGCGCAATGATCACCGAGTTGGGTGGAGCGGTCGCGGTACCCAATGCGGTGCGCAGCAGCGACAGCACGACGACGATCCGCGTGAACGACGTCATCATGATCAGGATCGATGGCGCGATCGACAGCACCGTCAACAGCGCGATCAACTGGATCGCGCGCTCGGTGACCCCGCCGCCGCCCTGGCCGAGATTGATGCTGATGTCCTGCGCCAGCGCCGGATCGGCAAGCGATCCGGTGGCGGTCAGGATTAAGAAAAATAAAACTCTACGCGGAGAAGTCGCCGGCCTCACGAAGGGTTCTTCGGACGACCCAGCAAGGACGCCATCTCGTCTTCGAGATTTTCGAAGCCGCTCTTCTGCGGAGCGGGGGTGGGCGCGGGAGGCTCGTTGCGGGAGGTCCGGGCGGGCGGCGGCGTTTCCGGCGCTACCGGCGGCGCCACCGGTTCGGCCGGCCGGCGCAGGGCGGCTTCCAGCCGCTGCGCCATTTCGGCCAGATTCTGGTCGGCACTTGACGGCGCGGGGGCCGAAGGGGGTGGAGGCGGCGGCGCAGCAGCAGCGCGTTCAGGCGCCCGGGCCGGCGTCTCACGAACCGCCGGAGCGTCACGGACAGGCAGCGCCTCTCGGATGGACGGTGGTGTCTCGCGGCCTGGCGATGCCTCGCGGATTTGCTGTGCCTCGCGGACCGGCGGCGCCTCACGGACTGGCGGTGCCTCACGGATGGGCGGTGCCTTGGGCAACTCGCGCTGCGGCCGTGGCATCAGCGGCTCGTTGCGGCCGAGGCGCGGCGGGCCCGATTCCGGGCGGCCGCTGATCGATTCCGGCGCAAAGCCCGTCAACGGATCACCGCGACGTTCCGGCATCGGCGGCGGCGCGGGGCGGCGGATTTCGTCGGCGAAAGAGGGCCGTGCGGGGCGCGGCGGCGGCTCCGGCATTTGCGGTTCGGGATGATCGAAGGCCTCGGTCGATCGCGAATCGGATCTTGCCGCCTCTCTGGCCGCTTCGTCGTTCCAGGCGGCATCGGGTAGCGGCGCGATGCGCGGCGGCTGCTCGCCGACCGCCGGGCGTGGCGCCATTTGATCGCGGTTGGGCATCGCACGCACGATATTGGGTTCGACCACGATGTCGCTCGGGCCGCCGATCATCAGGAGATGCTCGACATTGTCGCGCCGTACCAGCACCAGGCGCCGGCGGCCGTCCACGGCGGCGGCGTCGATCACGGCGAGCCGTGGCATCCGCCCGCGTTGGGTGTTGGCGCCGATGCGGTTATTGGCGAAACGGCGGACCAGCCACGCGGCCAAGCCGATCAGCGCCAGAACGGCGATGAATGCGAAGAGGAATGTCAGAGGTGATTGCATTCTTTAGTCCCCGGCCACGGGCCGTTCTCTTGATGCTGGCTTCGTCGAGTGCGGTCTTAGGTCTTGCTGTCCGAGCATGTTCTCCGGGAACACGGTTCCCGGCATCCTGACCATGCTCCGAAGCGATCCGCGAGACGGCGAATCACGCCCGAGATCAGCCTTATTTCTTAATTCCCCACGGCGAACGCCGCCGTCCGGTTAATTAATAGACCAAGAATCGCTTGAGCCAAAACGACTTCTGAGCGCCCCAAGTCGCGTCGGCTGGTGCTGGTTAACGCAGTTTTCGTGGCGAAAATGCGCTCGTTTTGGCGCTGTCAGCGGGTATTGGCGGATGTCGACGGCGCTCGAGCGTAATTTTAACCAGCCGTTAACCATACACCGGGCAAATTCTGCCTACCTCGCGGCGTCGGCCAGAGGTTAACGGGGAACCGGCTCGATGGCCATCAACGATCTTCCGATCCTGTCGGCGCTGCGCACCAAGATGCAGTGGCACCAGGAACGCCAGCGCGTGCTCGCCGAAAACGTGTCCAACGCCAACACCCCGAATTTCCGGCCGAGCGACCTGGTGGAGCCGAAGTTCGACAACAAGGGCGCGAATGTCGGCGGCGGGATGGGCTCGCTTGGCATGATGCGCACCAGTGCCACCCATATCAGCGTCTCCGGCGGCGGGCAGAGTTTCAGGGGCGATGGCGGCAGGAGCGGCTTCCTGACCAAGCCTGCCGGCAATTCGGTCAATCTCGAAGACCAGATGCTGAAGGTCTCGGCCAACCAGATGGACTATGCGGCCGCCACTTCGCTCTACACCCGCAGCCTCGGCCTGCTCAAAACCGCCATCGGAAAACGCTGACGCGCCGCGATTAGGAGAACCGGATCATGGCAGATGATGGAAGCGATTTCGCCCGCTCGATGAGCATCGCGACCTCCGGGTTGCGCGCGCAGGCGGGGCGGATGCGGGTGATCTCGGAAAACATCGCGAATGCGGATTCCACCGCGCCGACCGCCGCCGGCAATCCCTATCGCCGCAAGGTGCCGACATTCTCGTCAGCGCTCGACCGCACGCTTGACGCAAGGGTGGTGACGCTCGACAAGGTCAGGACCGACCAGTCGGCGTTTCGCGTCAAGCATGAGCCGAGCAACCCGGCGGCGGACGCGGCCGGCAACGTCAAATATCCGAACGTCAATCCGCTGGTCGAAATGACCGACATGCGCGAGGCGCAGCGGTCCTATGAAGCCAACCTCAACATCATCAGCGCCACGCGCCGCATGATCCAACGCACGCTCGACATCCTCAAGGCCTGAACAGGAACCATAGAAAATGGCTTCACCCACCGTTGCAGCAAATGCCTACGCCGCGCTTTCGCGCATCATGGAATCCGGTGGTGCCGAGAAGGGCGGCCAAACCGCCGGCGGCCCGTCCTTCAGCGCGCTGCTCAAGGACGCGGTGGGCAGCGTGCTGGATGCCGGCAAGAAATCCGACGCCCAGACTATGGCGATGAGTTCGGGCAAGGCCAACGTCATGGACGTGGTGACGGCGGTCGCGGAGACCGACGTCGCGGTCTCGACGCTGGTGTCGGTGCGCGACCGGGTGATCCAGTCCTACGAAGACATCATGAAGATGCCGATCTGACGGCCCTTGGACGTCATGAGTTTCGTCATTGCGAGCGCAGCGAAGCAATCCATCGGGCGGCAGAAAGAATGGATTGCTTCGTCGCTGCGCTCCCTTGCGCAAACGCTTCGCGTTTGTCGCAGGCAATGACGGTGGAGAATTGGAAGAAGGGAAGTCTACAATGACCGGTGCTGAAACCCTCGACGTGGCGCGCGATGCGATCTGGACCATCGTGGTGGTGTCGTCGCCCTTGATGGTGATCGGACTCGTGGTCGGCGTCGTGGTCTCGCTGTTCCAGGCGCTGACCCAGATCCAGGAACAGACGCTGATCTTCGTGCCGAAGATCCTCGCGATCTTCGTGACATTATTGCTGGCGTTGCCGTTCATGGCGGATTCGCTGCACAGTCACATGATGCGGATATCGTCGCGAATCATAGGCGGTTGATGCATTGTGAATGAATGCGCGTCGACATATCCCTGCTGCCGGCCCTTGCCGCCACCTTCATGCTGGTGTTTGCCCGCGTGGGCGCCATGGTGATGCTGATGCCGGGATTCGGCGAGAGCAACATCCCGGTGCGCATCAAGCTTGGGATCGCGCTTCTGCTGACGCTGATCATCCTGCCGCTGCACCGCGCCGCCTACCAGGTCGACCTGACCTCGATGAGTTCGTTGGGCGTGCTGATGATGCACGAGATCGTCATCGGCATCGTGCTCGGCGCCACCGCGCGCGTCACGCTGTCGGCGCTCTCGGTGGCCGGCTCGGTGATCGCCCAGCAACTCGGTTTGGGCTTTGTCACCTCCGTCGATCCGACTCAGGGGCAACAGGGCCTGCTGATCGGCAACTTCCTCACCCTCCTGGGCATGACGCTGCTGTTTGCCACCGACAGCCACCATCTCGTGATCGCGGCACTGAACGAGAGCTACCGGATTTTCTCGCCGGGCGAAGTGATGCCGAGCGGCGACGTCGCGGCGCTGGCCACGCGCGCATTTGCCACGGCCTTCAAGATCGGCATGCAGCTTTCGGCGCCGTTCCTGGTGTTCGGCCTCGTCTTCAATATCGGGCTCGGCGTGCTGGCGCGGCTGATGCCGGCGATGCAGGTCTATTTCGTCGGCGTGCCGCTGTCGATCATGATTGGCTTCCTGATCTTCGCCTTCGTCCTCACCGGAATGATGGCAACCTATCTCAACTACTTCATCGGCGTGATGCACGAGCTGACGCCGCTGAAATAGAGCATGATCTCCGCGCAAACGCGTTCCGCGTTGTCGCGGAAATCATGCTCAAACAAAATGCTAGGACGCCGCGATGGCCGACGATACCGACGACAAAACAGAAGACCCTACGCAAAAACGTCTCGATGACGCGCTTGCCAAGGGGGACGTCGTCAAGAGCCAGGAGGTCAACACCTGGTTCATCATCGCGGGCGCCACGCTGATATTGTCGACCTTTTCGGGATCGATCGGCGGCGGCATCCTGACGCCGCTGCGCAACCTGATCGCCAACGCGGGCCAGCTTCGTGCCGACGGCGCGGCGCTGCTGGCGCTCGGCAACACGCTGGGCTATGCCGTGCTCGGCGCCATCGGCGTGCCGCTGTTGATGCTCATGCTCGCCGCGATCGCCGGCAACATGATCCAGCACCGGCTGGTATGGTCGTCGGAATCGCTGACACCGAAATTCAGCAAGGTATCTCCCGGCGCCGGACTGAAACGCATCTTCGGCAAGCAGGCGGTGGCGAATTTCGCCAAGGGCCTGTTCAAGCTGATCGCGCTCGGCGCCGTCATGATGGCGGTGCTGTGGCCCGAGCGCCATCGCCTGGAATCGTTCTTGATGTTCGATCCCTCCGCGATTCTCGGCGTCACCACCAATCTGACGCTGCATCTGATGGGCGCGGTGGTGGCGATGCTGGCGGCGGTCGCGATCGCCGACTACTTCTTCCAGTACCGGCAGTGGTACGAGCGGCAGAAGATGTCGCTGCAGGAGATCAAGGACGAATACAAGCAGTCCGAAGGCGACCCCCACATCAAGGGCCGGATCCGGCAGTTGCGGGTACAGCAGATGAAGAAGCGCATGATGGCCGCCGTTCCCAAGGCCAGCGTGATCATCACCAACCCGACTCACTATTCGGTGGCGCTGTCCTACGATCGCGGCATGTCGGCGCCGGTCTGCGTCGCCAAGGGCGCCGACAACATCGCGCTCAAGATCAGGGAAGTCGCGAAGAAACACGACATTCCGATCGTGGAGAACGTGCCGCTGGCGCGGGCGCTTTATGCCACCGTCGATATCGACGAGGAGATTCCGGTCGAGCACTATCAGGCGGTCGCCGAGATCATCGGCTACGTCATGGGCCTGAAGAACGGGCTTGCTGCCCGGAGAATGTGAGAGGAACCGCTGGAAATCGCCTTGAAATGCCTTCAATCTGTCAAATAGCTGCCTGATGGGCTTGCGCTTGCGGGGCCGATTCAGGCACTCAGGAGGGGTGCGCCAGCCGAACGCGGGGTTACCTGCGGCCGGCCATCCTGACCGGCGCGTGACTCCTTGCCGAAGGGCAACGCCGCTTCCTATGACCGTCGAAACTGACAGCCATCCGTCGACCGGGCCCCTTGCGGCCCACGAACCGGCGCGGCGGGGCGGTAGCATCGTGCTGGTGCTGCTGGTGGCTGCCGGCATCGTGGCGGTGGCGGTGGCGCTCATGACCATCGGTCGCGCCCAGGCCCAGCCCTATATCCTTGGCGTGCTGGCGCTGCTCGCCATGGTCGGTTTGTTCAATCTGTTCGCCTTTGCCGCCGGGATCATCCGCTTCACCGACCGCGCCGCCGACGACCCCGTGATGGGCCGCATCGCCGATCATGCCCATGACGGTTTGGCCGTGACCGACCCGAAGGGCCATGTCGTCTATTCGAACGCCGCCTATCTGGCGCTGACGGGCGCCGCGAGCCCGCAGGACGTGCGCCCCATCGAACGCGTCTTCATCGGCAACCCGGACGTCTCCGAAGCCGTGTTCCGCCTGCTCAAGGCCGCCCGCGAAGGCAAGCGGCAGCAGGAGGAGGTCCGCATCGCCGGCTCTGACGGTGCGCAGGGACGCTGGCTCCGGATGCGGGTTCGTCCGCTCGGCCAGAGCAAGCGCGAAGCAAAATACGCGGTGTGGTCGATCGCCGACATCACGCGGGACCGCGAGCGCCAGGAAGATGTGTTCCGGGAACTGCAGCACGCGATCGAATATCTCGACCACGCGCCATGCGGATTCTTCTCGGTCAGTCCGGCCGCTGACGTCATCTATGTCAACGCCACGCTGGCGAACTGGCTCGATTACGATCTCGCCGAGATCGGTTCGGGTGGGCTGAAGCTCACCGATATCGTCTCCGGCGATGGCGCTGCGCTATTGACTTCGATCGTGGCGGTGCCCGGCGAGGTCAAGACCGAGGTGTTCGACATCGACCTGCGCATGCGCGGCGGCAGGACCATGCCGGTGCGGCTCTACCACAAGCTGGCTTTCGGCGCCGACGGCTCGCCGGGTTCCTCGCGCACGCTCGTGATCAGCCGCACGCGCGACGAGCATTCCGACCCCGAACGCGCCGCCGAAGTCCGCTTCATGCGGTTCTTCGACCATACGCCGATGGCGATTGCGACGGTGGACCGCGGCGGCGCTGTCGTCCGTGCCAACGCGCGCTTCGCCAAGCTGGCGCAGAACCTCAGCCCGGACGGCGCAGCGAACAAGTCGATCTTCCGCACCGTGAACGCGCGCGACCGCGGCCTTCTGATTGCGGCGATCAACCAGGCGGCGGAAGGGCAGGGCGACATTGCCCCCGTCGAGGCCATGCTCGACGGGGCCAAGGAGCGTTGGGGGCAGTTCTTCGTCACCGCGGTCGAGGAGGACGAGCGCGACACCGAAGCCGCCATCGTCTATCTGCTGGAGACTACCGAGCGGCGCACGCTGGAAAACCAGATCAACCAGTCGCAGAAGATGGACATGGTCGGCCAGCTCGCCGGCGGCATCGCGCACGACTTCAACAACGTGCTGTCTGCCATCATGATGGCCAACGACTTCCTGCTGAACGCGCACAAGCCGACCGATCCGTCGTTCCAGGACATCATGCAGATCAAGCAGAACGCGACCCGCGCCGCGACGCTGGTGCGGCAACTGCTCGCATTCTCGCGCCGCCAGACGCTGCGGCCGCAGGTGCTCGACCTCGGCGACGCCTTGTCCGATCTCACCATGCTGCTGCGGCGGCTGATCGGCGAGAAGGTCAAGCTCGACCTCGTGCATGGCCGCGACCTCTGGCCGGTCAAGGTCGACGTCTCGCAGTTCGAGCAGGTGGTCGTCAATCTCGCGGTCAATGCGCGCGATGCCATGCCCGATGGCGGCAAGCTGACGGTGCGGACCGCCAACGTGACGGTGGATGAAGCAGCCCAGCTCACCCACAAGGGCATGCCGGCCGCCGATTACGTGCGGATCGACATTTCCGATACCGGTACCGGAATCCCGGCCGACATCGTCGACAAGATTTTCGAACCGTTCTTCTCGACCAAGGAGGTCGGCAAGGGCACCGGGCTTGGTCTCTCGACGGTGTACGGCATCGTCAAGCAGACCGGCGGCTTTGTTTACGTCGACTCCACGCCGGGCGAGGGCACCACGTTCCGCATCTTCCTGCCGCGCCATCGTGCCGAACTGGAGACCCAGCCCGAAGCGCAGGCCACAAACGGGGCGGCAAAGGAAGCCGGAACCGAGCCGCCGAAGCCGCGGCCCGACCTGACCGGGCAGGGCACCATCCTGCTGGTGGAAGACGAGGATGGCCTGCGCTCCCTGAATGCGCGCGGCCTTCGTTCGCGCGGCTACAGCGTAATCGAGGCCGCCAACGGCATCGAGGCGATGGAAGCGCTGGACGAAAAGGACGGCGCGGTCGATCTTGTCGTCTCCGACGTCGTGATGCCGGAAATGGACGGCCCGACGCTGTTGCGCGAGATGCGCAAGCGCAATCCTAGCCTCAAGATCATCTTCGTCTCAGGTTATGCCGAAGAAGCTTTCGACAAGAGCCTGCCGGAAAACGAGCAATTCGCCTTCCTGCCGAAGCCGTTCGCGCTGAGCGCGCTGGTCGAGAAGGTGAAGGAGACGATGACGGCTTCTTGAGATCTGCCTGTCAAGTCCGCCCGTATGAAATGCTTCAGCACGCCGGAGGAACCGCCATTCGAGGGCGAGTTCTCTCGGCTACGCATCCTGCGCGAGCTGACATTGCTGGCCCTAAACCATTGATTAATGCTGGTTCAGGGCTAAATCGTCACATCCCCGCGACCGAGGGCCGCAGCCATGCGTCCCTATGGCGGCTTCACTTTTGGGTGGTCCTGCCCATCTTAGGGGCACTTCTCCAATGTCGGGGAATGAGGAAAAAGACATGAATTTCACGCTGACTGCGCGCGGAATTATACGGACCATCGCGATCGTGATGTCGGTGGCGGTTCCGTTGGCGATCTCGATTTCGGCGGCTGACGCCCGCGTTGGCGGTGGCGGCAGTTCCGGTTCGCGGGGATCGAGGACCTATTCGGCGCCCCCGAGCACCACCACCGCGCCGGGCACGGCGCAGCCCATGAACCGTACCTTCACCCAGCCGGGTACTCCTGGCGTGGGCGCACCGGCGGCTGCCGGCGCGGCCGCCAAGGGCGGCTTCTTCAACCGGCCCGGAATGATGGGGGGCATGCTTGGCGGTCTCGCCATGGGCTTCCTTGGCGCAGGCCTGTTCGGCATGCTGACCGGCGGCGGCCTGTTCTCCGGCCTCGGCGGCCTGTCCTCGATCATCGGCCTGCTGCTGCAGATCGCCCTGATCGTTATCGTGGTGCGGCTGGCGATGTCGTGGTGGCAGCGCCGCCATACGCCGGCCTCCGCCTACGCGACGGGACCTGCTCCTGCCGCCGAAGGCCCCGGCGCCCAGAGCAGCTTCCGCTCTGGCCTCGGCGGCTTTGGGCTGGGATCGAGCCAGCCGCAGCTGGAAATCCAGCCGGCCGACTATGAAGCGTTCGAGCGTCTGCTCGGCGAGGTCCAGGCTGCATGGTCGAACGAGGATGTCGCCAAACTGCATACGCTGGCGACGCCCGAGATGGTGTCCTACTTCTCCAAGGATCTCGAGGAGAACAAGGCCCGCAACGACGTCAACAAGGTGACCGACGTCAAGCTGCTGCAGGGCGACCTCGCCGAAGCCTGGCGCGAAGGCGAAACCGATTTCGCCAGCGTGGCGATGCGGTTCTCGCTGGTCGACAAGACCCTGGAGCGCACCACCGGCCGCCTGGTCTCGGGCAGCGAAACGCCGATCGAAGCCACCGAAGTGTGGACCTTTGCCCGTCGACGCGGCGCCGATTGGGAACTCTCGGCGATCCAGCAGACCAGCTGATCGCCACAACGTAACGAGGAAGGCGCTGCGGTTCGTTCCGCGGCGCCTTTTTCTTTGCCAGAATGCCCGCTTCATTTCGCTCCGGAATAATGGTCGCCGTGATGTGTTGATGGCAACGAACGAAAAATAACAGGGAGAAACCAGATGAAGAGCTTCGCCAGAATCATCTCGCCGGCATGCTTTGGACTTGCTGCCCTATCGGCCCTCGCCAGCGCGCCCGCGCAGGCGCAATCGGCCGATATCAGTTTCTTCCTGACCAGCAACGGCATCGGCAATGGCGGCAATCTCGGCGGGCTCGCCGGCGCCGACAATCACTGCCAGACATTGGCGCAGGCAGCCGGAGCGGGCGGCAAGACCTGGCGCGCCTATCTCTCGACGCAAGCCGCCGACGGCACGCCGGCCGTCAATGCGCGCGACCGCATCGGCAAGGGGCCGTGGAAGAATGCCAAGGGCGCGGTGGTCGCCAAGGACGTCGCCGAGTTGCACGGCGCCAACGGCCTCACCAAGCAGACCGCGCTCAGCGAGAAGGGCGAGGTCATCAACGGCCGCGGCGATACGCCCAATCGTCACGACGTGCTGACGGGATCGCAGGCGGACGGGTCGGCGTTTGCGGCTGGCGAGGATCGCACCTGCAAGAACTGGACGAGCTCGACGCAAGGCGCGGCGATGGTCGGCCACTCCGACCGCATGGGCCTGCGCGACGACGACGCTTCGAAATCCTGGAACTCCTCGCACCCCTCGCGCGGTCCGGATGGCGGTTGCTCGCAGGCCGACCTCAAGAGCACCGGCGGTGACGGACTGTTCTATTGCTTCGCAGCGAACTGAGCTCACGAACGTCAATGCGAGGAGCGGGAAGTCGTAGCCCGGGTGAAGCGCAGCGAAACCCGGGTTCTCCTGCGTGCGGCCCCGGATTGCGCTTCGCTTCATCCGGGCTACGAATCCCTGCAAGCCGCGCCTTGCGTTAAAGGCCGCCGCTAGGCGGCCTTTTTCTTTGCACGCTTCTCTATCGTTTTACCGGGAGTTTTGCTGGCGCTCTTCTTCGCCTTCTTCGCAGCCTTGCGCTTGGCGAGATGGGCGCCGACGGCCTTCGACGAATGCCCGACGGGTGACCCTGAACTTCTTCGACCAGTAGCTGACTTCGTAGGGCTGGCTCACCGCGATCCGTGCCCGGTCGGAGGCCTTGTGCTTCTGCAGCTTGAAATAGGCGTCCACGTTCTTGGCGGAGTGCCCCACTTTCTTGACGGCGGCTTTCAGCCTGGCCGGCGTGATCTTGAATTTCTTCGACCAGTAAGCGACCTCGTAAGGCTCGCTCAACGCGATCAGCCCGCGATCGGCCCCGCCGCGCTTCTTCGTGTTGTCCGCCATCCGCATTCTCCTGTCGTGTTGAGAAAATCGATGCTTCGAACGGGAGGCAAACTATCACGCCCGCTCGCATTCGGACAGATTCGGAGCTGTGGAGATCTGGGCGCCGCGTTCATGCCGCGACGGTCGCGCGGACGCCGCGTTTGGCGTGACGAACGAACCGCAAGATGATTTGTTATGTCGGTCAAAACCGGCAGCGGAGGTATCATCGATGCGTTACGAGCTCTATTACTGGCCGAGCATTCAGGGCCGTGGCGAATACGTCCGCCTCGCGCTGGAAGAGGCGGGCGCCCGCTACGCCGACGTCGCGCGCCGCGGCAACGGCATGGCCGCGATGATGCGAATGATGGAAGCGCGGAAGGGAGCGCCGCCCTTCGCACCGCCGTTCCTCAAGGACGGCAAGCTCGTGATCGGGCAGACCGCCAATATTCTGCTCTATCTGGGATCACGGCACGGGTTGGCGCCGAAGTCGGAGGCCGGCAAACTCTGGGTGCATCAGTTGCAGCTCACGATCGCCGATCTGGTGCTGGAAGTCCACGACACCCATCACCCGCTCGGTCCGTCGCTCTACTACGAGGAGCAGAAAGCGCCCGCGAAGAAACGCACCGATGAGTTCTGGAAGGCGCGCGTGCCGAAATATCTGGGTTACTTCGAGGACCTGCTGGCGGCCAATGGCGGCACCTACATCACCGGCCGCCGCCTGACTTACGTCGACCTCTCGCTGTTCCAGATCGTGGAAGGTCTTCGCTACGCCTTTCCGAAACGCATGAAGAAGTTCGAGAAGGAAATTCCCGGCCTGGTCGAACTGCACGACCGCGTCGCTGCGCGCCCGAACATCAAGACGTATCTGGCGAGCGACCGGAGGATTGCGTTCAACGAGGACGGGATCTTTCGGAGGTACAAGGTGCTGGATGGGTAGTTCGTCATTCCGGGTTCGCGCTTTGCGCGCCCCCGGAGTGACGGCGTTGCCGTCACATGCTCCGTCCATCCACCGGCGTCATATTCAGCTTCGACAGTTCGATGCCGTCGATGCAGCTCACATTCAGCGCCACCACATCGCTGCCGTCGGGCTTCTTGCCGCGCGCGAAGACGTCGACGCCGCAATCGACGCAGAGCTGGTGGTGGATCGCGTGCTTGTTGAAGAGGTATTCCTTCAGGTTTTCCTCGCCGGCGCGGAGCTGAAAACTCTTCGGGTCGAGGAAGGTGAAATGCAGCCCCTTCTTGGTGCAGATCGAGCAGTTGCAGGCGGTGACCATCGAAAGATCGCTGGTGCATTCGAATCGTACCTGGCCGCAATGGCAGCCGCCGGTGTAGGTCTTGCTATCGGGCATTCCGCTTCGCCATCCTCTTTTTCACCAAAGTCCGGGCACCAGACGATAGCGCACGCGTGCGGCGTAGTCAGCATAATCAGGCAATCCCTCGACCAGCGCGCGCTCCTCGATGCGGGCGCGAATGGCGAACAGGACGGCGAACACCGGCGCGATCGCCACGCCCCACCACGACCCTAGCAGCAGCGGTATTCCAAGGAAGTACAGCATGACGCCGCTATACATGGGATGACGGACGAAGGCGTAGGGCCCGCTCGAGATCACGCGTTGGTGGCGCGCGGCCTGCACCTTGACAACCGGCGCGGCGAACGAATTCTCGCGGAACACCCACATGATGAAGGCGATCGAGGCCAAGTACATCGCAAGGCCGAGCGCCTGCAGCAGCAGCGGAACGTCGGAGGCGTTCGCGCGCCGGTCGAGGCCGATCGCAACAAGCCATAGCAACAGCGCCAGGAAGAAGATCAGCATGAATATCTTGTCGGCGGTAGGCTGGTTGGCCTGAAATGTCGGTCGCATGCGCTCGGCGAGCAGCGCCGGATCGGTCTTGGCTAGCCACAATCCGCAGGCAGGACCAAGGATCGCGCTGACGATCAGCATTACCCACGCCGCCGGCCAGTCCAGCGAACCCGCCGCGCCGAACAATAGCGCGCCCATGGCAATGACGACGATGGTGTTTTGCAGCAGAAGCTTTGCGATCATGCTCGGGTTCCATTCGCCCGTGACAGCATGATCGCGCGATTTTCCGGCAAACTTGCGGCGTTGGTTTCGTCCTGGCCGGAACGTGAAACGCTACGCCAGTTGGTCGATCCGTGTTCCCTGACCTGGCGGCAGGGGAGCGACCAGCGTCGGCTTCGGCGTGCGGGTGCCGTCGGCGGCAGCGCCGTTCTGCACGACGGGGGTCTTGTCGGGAGCCTTGAACACGGGGACTTCAGGCGGTTTGACCACCACCGTTGCGGGGACAGCAGAGACATTCATCGGAAGCGTCCTTTTGGTTGCCTCCGACACTGGCCGGCTTGAAGCGAACGATTGGTGAATTCCGTGCGGCAGTTCCGCGCCGACGCCGTCAATCGCGGCCAATGGTGAACGGGCGGCTCGCGAAATCGTTAGAATGCAACGGACCGGGAGCTCTGGATTCTTGTTTTGACGCGTTTTCTTGACGCGAACCGGCGTCCACCCCGGATCAAGTCCGGGGCAGGCTTTCGCTCGAAAAGGCTATAGCACCTACTCGTCCTTGCCGCGGGTCACCACGATCGAAGCCTCGGTCTTGGTGCGCGTGCATTCCATGTTGAGCCGGCGGAAGCGCATCGAGACCTTGTCGCCGCGCAGGATGCCCATGCGCTTGATGCAGCGCGAGGAGCCGGTCGCAACATCGGGCTTCGGAATCGTGAAAATGATGGCGCCGGCCGAGGCGATCAGTTCGAAGAATTGCGGCTTCGGCTTGCGGTCCGCCTTGGCGTAGAGCTCGTTGGAATAGTTGCGGCCGCGGCAGCCGAGCGACAGCTCCTTCGCCGCCGGATGCGTCAGATAGATCATGTTGCCGGTATTGACGCTGATCTTGAGGCCGTCGATCTGGTTCTTCAATTCCTTGGCGATATCGTCGCAGCGGTCGGCCTGCGCTGGCGATGCGCCGACCACAGCAACCAGCGCCAGCGTGGCGGCAAGCAAGGTTGGTCGGCGAAATTGTGATCCCAAAGCCATTGTGAATGCCCCTTTGCGCCATTGAACCCCGCGCGCGGATTTCCTGCAAGGGCCGCGCGCGGAAGTCAACTGCTTCTCAGAAACCGTAGAGGATGACGCCGATCCCGAAGGCGATCACGGCGAAGACATTGTACAGCGTGGGAATGCTGACCAGCATGGTGGCGAGTCCCAGCCGCTGGCTGCGTGCGGCAAGTGCGATGCCGCAGGCGGCCATCAGCGGAAACGCGACGATCCGGACCGGCGTCTCGAAGGCGGAGACACCACGAAAATCCAGTCCGTGTCGTACCACCGAGGGCATGAAGTTCAGCCAGGTCATGAGCACGAGCGCGCCCAGCGTGATGATCGCGTAACGCAGCCGGCCGACGGTGGCAAACGCCAGTGCGGCCAGCGCCAGCAGGGGATGGCTCGCAATGTAAGCCTTGATGATCGCGCCGCCGACGCCGGGACCCGGAATTTTCGACATGTCGTCGAACAGGATCGGCACGTGCGACAGCCCGTCGAAGGCTTCGATGGCAGCGATGATGATCAGAAGCAGATAAAGCCCGAGCAGCCGCGGCGCGCGGATGGGGCGAGAGGCTGCGTCAGGCAATATGGCGGAGTTCATTACGTTCGCAATCGATTCAGGGACCATTGGAAATCTCGGATTTGTCTGAAGAGGGCCCGGAACGGTTCAACCGCCGATGGGCGGCCGTAATGGCCTGCTTCGGCCGCATCTGGCGGGCAAGCAAAACCTTCCTTTTGGTCGAAAAATGCTTAGAACGGGTCTATCGCCGCGGCGCCGTTCTGGCCGCCGCCAGCTCCAACCCGAGATGTCGACATGAACGCCCCGACCGCCTTCCCTGACCAAAAACCCGTTCCGCCCTACAAGCATACGCCGCTGTTTCCGCTGGGACCGGACACCACGCCCTACAAGAAGATCACGGCCGAGGGCGTGCGTGTCGAAAAGGTGCTCGGTAAGGACATGCTCGTCGTGTCGCGCGAGGCGTTGCGGGCGCTGTCGGAGGCTGCGTTCGGCGACATCAATCATTACCTGCGGCCGGGCCACCTGAAGCAGTTGCGCTCGATCCTGGAAGACAAGGAAGCCAGCGACAACGACAAGTTCGTTGCGTTCGATTTCCTGAAGAACGCCAACATCGCAGCCGGCGGCGTGCTGCCGATGTGCCAGGATACCGGCACCGCGATCATCATGGGCAAGAAGGGCTGCAACGTCATCACCGACGGCGACGATGAGGCCGCGCTCTCGGAAGGCGCGCGCGACGCTTACTTGCGCCGTAACCTGCGCTACTCGCAGGTGGCGCCGCTGTCGATGTATGAGGAAAAGAACACCGCCAACAACATGCCGGCGCAGTGCGAGATCTACGCCGAGGGAGATGACGCCTACAAGTTCATGTTCATGGCCAAGGGCGGCGGCTCCGCCAACAAGAGTTTTCTGTTCCAGGCGACTCCATCCGTTCTGACCAAGGATCGCCTGCTGGCGTTCCTGAAAGAGAAGGTGCTCACGCTCGGCACCGCGGCGTGCCCGCCGTATCACCTTGCGATCGTGATCGGCGGCACTTCCGCCGAGCTCTGCATGAAGACCGTAAAACTTGCATCCGCGCGTTATCTCGACGCGCTGCCCACCCAAGGCTCGGCGGATGGCAACGCGTTCCGCGACCTGGAGATGGAGCAGGAAATTCTCAAGATGACGCAGTCGCTCGGCGTCGGCGCGCAGTTCGGCGGCAAGTATTTCTGCCACGACGTGCGCGTGATCCGGATGCCTCGCCATGGCGCGTCGCTGCCGATCGGACTCGGCGTGTCCTGTTCGGCGGATCGCCAAGTGCTCGGCAAAATTACAAAAGACGGCGTCTATCTTGAGGAGCTCGAGCACAATCCGGCGCAATATCTGCCGGCCGTCGAACAGTCGCTCGGCGGCGAGGTCGTCAAGATCGATCTCAACAAACCGATGAAGGAGATTCTGGCGACGCTGTCGCAATATCCGATCAAGACGCGCGTCTCGATGACCGGCACTATGATCGTGGCCCGCGATTCCGCGCACGCCAAACTGCGCGAGCGGCTGGAGAAGGGCGAGCCGCTGCCGGATTACTTCAAGAACCATCCGGTGTATTACGCCGGTCCCGCCAAGACGCCCGACGGCTACGCCTCCGGCGCGTTCGGTCCGACTACCGCAGGTCGGATGGATTCCTTCGTCGACCAGTTCCAGGCGGCTGGCGGATCGATGGTGATGGTGGCCAAGGGCAACCGTGCGGTCGCGGTGCGTGAGGCCTGCAAGAAGCACGGCGGCTTCTATCTCGGCTCGATCGGCGGTGCTGCGGCGAACCTCGCCGAGCACTGCATCAAGAAGGTCGAGGTCGTCGAATACCCCGAACTCGGCATGGAAGCGATCTGGCGCATCGAGGTCGAGGATTTCCCGGCCTTCATCATCATCGACGACAAGGGCAACGACTTCTTCAAGGAATTGAATCTGGGGTGAGGGCGCTGGGCCTCGACGGGTTCAGCAAGGGGTGGGTCGCCGTATGCCTCGATGGCAACCGGCAAACAATCTCCTTCCACGCTGATATTGTGGATGCGCTGGCGCGCCCGTTCCACCGTGCCGGCATCGATATCCCGGTCGGCATGACCGATGACGGCGAGCGTGATTGTGATCGACTCGCGCGTGAAAGACTCCGCCCGCATACGTCGCGCGTCTTCACGGGCGCGCGGCGCTGGCTTTGGCAGGAGTTCGATGATCCGGACAAGGCCAACAAGGACGCGCTAGGCCGCGGCCAGAAACGAGTGTCGCGGCAGCTCTGGCATCTCGGCCCGAAGATTTCGGAGGTCGACGCCTTCGTTCGCGCGCATCCCGCACGCGATATCCGCGAGGTCCATCCTGAACTTGTCTTCCTGCGGATGAACGGCTGCGAGCCGCTTCCGCCGAAGAAGTCGGAGGAGGGCGATGCGCTCCGCCGCAGGCTGCTCAAGCGCTTTGGCTTTCGCGAGATCGACGAGTGGCTGAGCGAGGCACGCATCGGCACCGGCGCCAAGCGCGACGATGTGCTGGACGCCTGCGCGGTTGCGATTGCAGCACGGGAGCCGCAGGGCTGCGTTCCGGAGGGGGCGCCGCCATTGGACGTGCACGGCCTGCCGATGCAGATCTGGTTCTAGGGATACTTCTGCAGGGTAGTAAAAATTCCGCCTCAAAATGAGTTGCGTACCTCAAAAACCCTCTGCTAGGTTACCGCCATGAAGGAAGAGGTCGCGAGCGCGCCGCTGACGCTGAGGGACATCGCCCGCCAGGCCGGCGTCAGCCTCGCCACCGTCGACCGCGTGCTGCACAACCGCCCCGGCGTGCGGCCGGACACCGTGCGGCGCGTGAGGGAGGCGATCGAGCGTAACGCCTTCCAGCCGCATGTCGCGGCGGCCGAACTCGCCCGCGGCCGTGCGCGGCGCTTTGCCTTCGTGATGCCGTCGGGCCCGAACCTCTTCATGCAGCAGATCGAGGCCTATCTCGGCGAGATGTCGGGCTGGCTTTCGGCGCGCCGTCTTTCGGTCGAGGTAATCGCAACCGACGTGTTCGATCCGATGGTGCTGACCGACTGCCTTGAGCAGCTCGCCGGGGATTTCGATGGCGTGGCGGTAGTCGCGCTCGATCATCCGAGCGTGCGGGCAGCGATCAATGATCTCGTCGATAGCGGTACCGAAATCGTGACGTTGGTATCGGACGTGCCGTCTTCGCGGCGTCACCACTATGTTGGCATCGACAATATCGCGGCCGGCCGCTCCGCGGGCGCGCTGGTTGGCCGCCTGGTGCGCGCGCGCCAGGGCAAGGTCGCGATCATCGCGGGCTCGCAAGGCCTGCGCGACCACGCCGAACGCATCTTCGGCTTCAACCAGGTGATGGCGTCCGAATTCGCAGGCCTCGATGTGCTGCCGGTGCTCGAAGGCCGCGACGACGATGCGCGCTCGGAAGAGCTGACCGCACGCCTGCTGCGTGATCATCCGGACATGGTCGGCCTCTACAATGTCGGCGCCGGGACGCCGGGTGTCGCCAAGGCGCTGATCGAGTCCGGGCGCGACAAGCAGGTCGTATTCGTCGGCCACGACGTCACAGTGCTGACACGCAAGCTGCTGCTGCAGGGCGTGATGGATGCCGCGATCTCGCAGAACCCGGGACATGAAGCGCGCGCCGCCGTGCGGGTGCTGCTGGCGCTTGCGCGCGGCGAGCCGATCTTGAGTGAGCAGGAGAAGATCCGGATCGACATCGTGATGCGGGACAATCTGCCGTAATCGGAGCGGCCGGACGACAGGCGACATTGCAAGACGGCTCTCGTGCGGGAAAGGCGACGCAGTTCGCACACCGCGCAGAGCCGGAAGGGAGGATGGTTCGTGTATCTCGGAATGGACATCGGCACGTCCGGTGTGAAGGCGGTACTCGTGAACGAGGCTGGCGCCGTTATCGCCACTGCCGCGCGTGAGCTTGCGCTGTCGCATCCCGCACCGCTGTGGTCCGAGCAGGACCCCGATGCCTGGGTCGATGCCGCGATCGGCGCCGTCGATGATCTCGCGGCCGCGCATCCGCGCGAAACGGCTGCTGTCTGCGGCATCGGACTGTCCGGCCAGATGCACGGCGCGACACTGCTCGACGCCGCCGGCCGTCCCTTGCGTCCGGCCATCCTCTGGAACGATGGCCGTTCGCATGCCGAATGCGCCGAACTGGAGCGGCATTGTCCCGCGTTGCACGCGATCGCGGGCAACCTCGCGATGCCCGGCTTCACCGCGCCAAAGCTGTTGTGGGTGGCGCGGCACGAGCCCGAGACGTTCAGGAAACTGGCCAAGGTGCTGCTACCCAAGGCCTATGTCCGCTATCGCCTGACGGGCGAGATCGTCGAGGACATGTCGGACGCGGCGGGAACGCTATGGCTCGATGTCGGCCGGCGCCGTTGGTCCGAAGAACTGCTGCAGGCCACCGGTCTCGACATCAGCCACATGCCGCGCCTCGTCGAAGGCAGCCAGGCAAGCGCGATGCTTTCACCTGAACTCGCGCAGCGCTGGGGCATGACACAAAGCGTCGTGGTTGCCGGAGGCGCCGGTGATTGCGCCGCGAGTGCGATCGGGCTTGGCGCCATCGCGCCGGGCGACGCCTTCCTGTCGCTGGGAACATCGGGCGTTTTGTTCCGCGTCACCGACCGGTTTGCGCCGGCGGCGGCGTCAGCCGTGCATGCCTTCTGCCATGCGCTGCCCGGCCGCTGGCACCAGATGGGCGTGATGCTGGCGGCGGCGGCGTCGCTGGCCTGGTTGTCGGATGTGATGGCCACGCCGGCACCGGCGCTGCTCGCGCCGTTGGGCGACGTCGCAGACCGGCCGAGCCCCGTAAAATTCCTGCCTTACCTTGATGGCGAGCGCACGCCGCACAATGATGCGGCGGCGAGCGGTACGTTCGTCGGGCTTCGCAGCGCGAGCGGGCGTAACGAGATGGTACAGGCCGTGCTCGAAGGCGTGGCGTTTGCGGCGCGCGATAATCTCAATGCGCTGGGAAGCGCCAGTTCGAATATTACGGAGGTCGATTTCGTTGGCGGCGGATCGCGCTCGGCGCTGTGGGCGCAGATCTGCGCCGACGTGCTCGGCATTCCCGTCCACCGCGTCGAGGAGGGCGAGGTAGGGGCTGCGCTCGGCGCGGCGCGGCTCGGCCGGCTCGCCGCGACCGGCGAAGAGCCTCTGGATGTCTGCACGCGTCCGCGGCGGCTATCGACGTTCATGCCGCGCCCGTCGGCGGTCGCGGCCTATGACGACGCCTATCATCAATGGCGAAAGCTCTATCCTGCGCTGAAGGAGTGTACTTAAGTGAACGCGGCATCCGAATTCTTCACCATCCGCACGCCGATCGCCTATGGCGGCGCGCAGGCCTCAACTCCGCTCGCCTTCCGCTGGTACGACAAGGACCGCGTCGTGCGCGGGCGACGGCTCGAAGATCATCTGCGCTTTGCGGTCTGTTACTGGCATTCGTTCTGCTGGCCCGGGCTCGATCCGTTCGGCGGCGAGACTTTTCTGCGGCCCTGGCACCATGGCTCCGATGCGATGGCACAGGCGCGCGCCAAGGCCGATGTCGCCTTCGAACTGTTCCACCTGCTCGACGTTCCCTTCTTCGCCTTTCACGACGCGGATGCGGCGCCCGAGGGGCGGACGCTTGCCGAGTCCGTTGCCAATCTGAACGCCATCGCTGATGTCTTCGAACAGAAGATGGCGACAGCCAAGGTCCGTCTGCTCTGGGGCACGGCCAACTTGTTCTCGCATCGCCGCTACATGGCGGGTGCTGCGACCAATCCGGATCCGGAGATTTTCACCTATGCCGCGGGGCAGGTGCGCGCCGCGCTCGAGGTGACGCATCGGCTCGGTGGCCAGAACTATGTGCTGTGGGGCGGGCGCGAGGGCTACGAGACGCTGCTCAACACCGACATCGGTCGCGAACTCGACCAGCTCGGCCGCTTCGTCTCGCTTGTCGTCGAGCACAAGCACAAGATCGGTTTCAAGGGCCCGATCCTGATCGAACCGAAGCCGAAGGAGCCTACCAAGCATCAATACGACTTCGACGTCGCGACCTGCTACGGCTTCCTGCAGCGCTATGACCTCTTGAAAGACGTCAAGCTCAATATCGAGCAGAACCACGCCATCCTCGCCGGCCATTCGTTCCAGCATGAGGTGGCCCTTGCGGAAGCGCTCGGAGTGTTCGGCTCGCTCGACATCAATCGCGGCGACGATTTGCTGGGCTGGGACACCGATCAGTTCGCGATGAACGTGTCGGAGCTGGTTCTGGTGTTCCACGAGATACTGAACCGCGGTGGCTTCACGTCGGGCGGGCTCAATTTCGATGCCAAGATCAGGCGCCAGTCGATCGATCCCGACGATCTGATTCATGCCCATGTCGGCTCGATGGATGCCTGCGCACGCGCCTTCCTGGCCGCGGCCGACATGCTCGATGCGGGCGTGCTCACTGCGCCGCTCGCCGAGCGCTATAAAGGATGGGCCGGCGCCGAGGGGCGCGCGATCCTCGCGGGCCAGCATTCGCTGGCCGATCTCGCCGATCGCGCGATGGGGTCCGGGTTCGATCCGCAGCCGCGCTCGGGCCGTCAGGAATATCTGGAATCTCTGGTTAACCGGTACGTTTGAGCGAGGCCGTTCATGGCAAGTCCTCATGCAACAGCGCAACCGGTTTTGGAGCTGACCGGCATTGGCAAGGAGTTCGGCGCGATCCGCGCGCTGCATGACGTCGACATGAAGGTTTATCCGGGCGAGGTCGTCGGCCTGATGGGCGACAACGGCGCCGGCAAGTCGACGCTGGTCAAGATCATCGCCGGCAATTTTCCGCCGAGTCATGGCGAGGTGCGCTTCGACGGCAACGTCGTGCATTTCTATCGCCCGGTTGACGCCCGCGCCGTTGGGATCGAGGTCGTGTACCAGGATCTTGCGCTCGCTGACAATCTGACGGCTGCGGCCAATGTTTTCCTCGGCCGCGAGCTGAAGCGCAAGATCGGCCCGTTCGCCTTCCTCGATCACAGGGCGATGGCGGCGCGGGCGCTCGAACTGTTCGGCGAGCTGCGTTCGGAGACCCGGCCGCATGATCTCGTCAAGCAGATGTCGGGCGGCCAGCGCCAGGCGGTCGCGATCGCGCGGACGCGGCTGTCCAACGCCAAGCTCGTGATGATGGACGAGCCGACCGCCGCGATCTCGGTCCGTCAGGTCGAGCAGGTCTTGAGCCTGATCCATCGCCTGAAGGAGCAGGGCGTGGCCGTCATGCTGATCTCGCACCGGATGCCCGACGTCTTCGCGGTCTGCGACCGCGTCGTCGTGATGCGGCGGGGCGAGAAGCGGGCGGACAAGTCGATCGCCGATACCAGCCCCGAAGAGGTGACGGCCCTCATCACCGGCGCGAAGGAGGCGGCCTGATGGCTCTGCCGATGGAATCCCCGATCTCCTTCACCAATGTCGGCCAGTCCAGGTGGTGGCAGCGCGGCGTGTTCGCGTCGCAAACCGCCTATGTCACGCTCGCGCTGGTCGTGCTGCTGATCGTGATGCATTTCGCGAGCCCCTTCTTCTTCACCCAAGGCAACATGCAGAACGTGGCGAAGAACTTTTCGTTCATCGCCATCGCCACCCTCGGCGTCACCTTCGTCATCATTACTGGCGGCATCGATCTTTCGGTCGGCTCGATGATGTGCTTCTCGGCCATGATCACCTCGATGATGATGACTGGCCTGTCGACGCCGGGCATGCCGGGGGCGTCGCTGTTCGTGCATTTCGCCGCCGACGGCAAGACCGTGGTCGCCAACGCGCCCGGTCTCATCCTCGTCGTCTCGGTGCTTGCGGGGCTCAGCGTGGCGCTGATCGTCGGCCTCGTCAACGGCTTCTGCATCGCCGTGCTCGGGCTGTCGCCGTTCGTGACCACGCTCGGCATGCTCTCGATCGTGCGCGGCCTCGGCTATGTCGTCTCGAACGGCCGCGGCAGTTTTCCGGGCGGGCCGGATGCCGACTATTTCTATGCGCTGACCTCGGGGGACGTGCTCGGCGTGCCCATGCCGTTCATCTATCTCGTGATCCTCGCGTTGCTCATGGCGGTCGCGCTGCACCATACGACGTTCGGCCGTCACGTCTTCGCGCTCGGCGGCAATGAGAAGGCGGCCGAACTTACCGGCATCTCGGTGGTGCGGGTCAAGATCGAGGTCTATGTAATCTGCGCGCTCGCCGCCGGCCTGCAGGGGATCATCATCTGCGGCTGGCTCGGCTCGGCGCCGGCGAACATGGCGACCTCCTATGAGCTCACCGTGATCGCGGCCGCGGTGATCGGCGGCGCCAACCTTGCCGGCGGCATCGGTGGGCCGCTCGGCGCCATCGTCGGCTGCGTGCTGCTCGAGGTGATTCGCAATGGCCTCGTGCTCGCACAGGTCAGCTCCTACTGGCAGCAGACATTGGTGGGCGTGATCATCATCCTGGCGGTGCTGGTCGACCGGGTCCGCTCGCGGATGCTGTGAGAGACACTGGCCGGGAGACAACAAGGCCTCGTCTATCCGCTCCCGGATCAGGCAATTGAGGATAGGCAATCAAACGTGTGGAGGGAACCAATGAGGAAAGTTCTGCTTGCCGGCATGGCGATCGCGATGATGGTGACGCCGGCGCTCGCCCAGACCTACCGCTTCGTCATCGTGCCCAAGGCGATGAACAATCCGTTCTTCGATTTCGCGCGCGACGGCTGCCAGAAGCGCGCCAAGGAGCTCGGCAACATCGAATGCATCTACAGGGGGCCGGTCGAGCATGAGCCGGCAACGCAGGCGCAGATCATCCAGGACTTCGTCACGCAGAAGGTCGATGGCCTCGCGATCTCGGTCGCCGACGTCGCGGCCATGACCAAGTCGATCGAGGCGGCGAGTGCTGCCGGCATTCCCGTCATCACTTTCGATGCGGATGCGCCGGGGTCCAAGCGCATTGCCTATATCGGCACCAACAACAAGGAGTTCGGTGTCGCGCTTGGCAAGCAATTGCTGCAGCTCCGTCCCGAGGGCGGCAAATACGCCATGGTCTCGGGCGGGCCAGGCGCCAAGAACCTCGCCGAGCGCGTCGATGGCGTCCGTGAGGCGCTGAAGGGATCGAAATGGGTCGAGGTCGGTGGCTCACCGACGTTCTGCAACGACGATCCCGCGCTCGCCGTTCAGCAGATGACGGACCTGCGGACCGCAACGCCCGACCTCGCCGCGATCGTGCCGGTCGGCGGCTGGCCGATGTTCGCGCCGGAAGGCTTCAAGGCCTTCGCCAGCAAGAACAAGAAGGACATCGAGTCCGGCAAGTTCACCCTCGTCGTTGCAGATACGCTGAGGATGCAGCTCGAGCTGTTGCGTGACGGCTATGCCAACGCGCTGACGGGGCAGCGGCCGTTCGAGATGGGCGAGAAGTCGATGGATGTCCTGCTCGCGATCAAGAAGGGCGGGAAGGTGCCGGAGATCGTCCATACCGGCCTCGATCTCGTCACCAAGGACAACGTCGCGCAGATGCTGAAATAGGTCCAGCGTGAACGCGGAAACGGTCCGGGGCAGGGCCCCGGACCGTCAGTTCCGATCTGATCGCGATCGATGGAGGCTCTTACGCCCGCGATCCCGTGAAGGGGAAGCTGCCCATCGGGCCGATGCCCATTTCGCCGGACATGCTGTCTCCGGAAACCTTGCCGGTGAAGGCAAGCGTCAGCGGCATCGGGTTGGTGATGGAGATCTTCCAGGCGACGTCGTCGCCGTTGACGGTGCCGTCAAATATTTCGCCGGAATTGCCGTCGGCGCCCTGGGTGCCGGTCAGCGTACCACCCGCGCTCGTCAGCGACAGCGTTGCATTGCGCTCGCCCATCGGCGTGCTCATGGTGATGTTCCAGTTTCCGTCCACGGCCATCTTTGTCTCCCCGACATTTCTTCCCGGCAAACCGGAATGGTTTGCGAGATCCCGCCAACTCGACCGGCGGTATAGCCTATCTCGCCATACAAGCCCAACCGTCTCAAGCGTCCTTTTGACGCGTATTTCTTTAGGCGCGCTGGGCGGCAGCGCGAAGCCGGCTACCGACCAAGACACGAAACGCGATGTATTGAATTGCGAAGGCGGCAATCTTGGCGCCGACCAGTACGACGGTCACGTAGAACGTCCACAGCTTCATGTCGCCGGTCATGGCGACGCCGATGGTGCCGGCGGCGAGCACGAAGCACAGCGCGGCCCAGGCATAGCCCGCGAAGGTGACGTATTCGGGAATGGTCTGTGTCACGATCGGCGGCATATAGCGCAACATCCAGCCGCGCTTGAGCATGATGACGCCGATCGCAAAATGCCCGATCGCGGGCTTCGCCAGCACGAAGCGGGGGTCGTGGGTCAAAAGCGTCGCGCTGCCGAGCACGATGACGAGCGCGAGGCTCGCCCAGGTCATGTAGCCGAGCTCCTTGCCCTTGACGCGCGAGTAGATCACTTGTGCGATGGCGCCTGCGATCGCGACGCCGGTCGCCAGCAGCACATTGTCGGTGGTGAGGTAGATCGCGATGAACAGGATGGTGGAGAAAAAATCGGCGCCCAGTCTGGCGAATACGTCCTTCATCGGCTTGCTTTCTGCTGGAGGATTGTTGCGGATCGAAAGGGTACTTAGTGGGTGCCCGGTAGGGCGTTGGCCGGCGCGGAGCCATACTTTGTCTTGCGATATTGTGGATACCAAGTCGTGAAATAGGCGGCGCTGTTGCGGGCGGCGAAGGCGATCACGAGCCCGGACCAGAGCGGCACGCCCGGCACGTAGATCATCAGCACGTTACCCGCGATCATCAGGACAAAGGCGCCGGTCCATGCCCAGGTGATGATATAGATCGCTTTCTTGAAACCGGGCAGCTTCGCCGTCTCGGCATCGACCTCCTCGAGCGCATATTGCAGCACGAACGGTTTGCGGATGACGAGCGACGCCAGCGATATTGCAAGCACGCCGATATCAACTGTCAGCTTGACAACCGAATGACTCAAGTTCGGATCGATCAGCGCGATGTATGCGCCGAGTGCGGCGAACACGACGGCGCAGCCTGCGCCGAGCATCTTGATCGAACGGCCGCGGTAGACGTCGATGCCGATGACGGCGAGGCAGATCCCGGCCGATGCGAACAGGCTGATCTCGGCGGAGGTCACCAGCATCAGCAGGGCGAACGAACCGAATGGGGCGAGGATCAGGAAGATGGTCATGGCAGCCTCTCGGGCTAATCTTTACATCGTAAAGATACACTATGGGCAGGGTCGGGAGTCGTCAAGAAAAATCTTTACAGTGTCAAAATAAAACCAGCTAAGTGAGAAATCAACGTATTTGCAATGGCTTGTGGTCTTATATGACGCGGACCAGGATCGTCAGGGCGCAGGCGAGCAGTAAAACGAGCGTGATGGTGATGCCGCCCATCCGGCTGACGCGGAATTGCAGAGTATTGGGCGCGGCGTACATGCCGAGCGGATGCAGCAGCCGCGACAACAGCAGCGCGCCCATCAGCAGATGGACCCACATGGCTCCGAGGCCGGACATTTCCAGCATCGCGACCATCAGTGTAATGATCGGCACGTATTCGATGAAGTTGGCATGCGCGCGGATCGCGCTCCGCAGCGCGAGGCTTCCGTTGTCGCCGAACGCCGTCCGGTCTCTCATGCGCAGCCGCCCGACCTGAACGGCGAGGATGGTATAGAGCAGGGCGAGTATGGCGAGATAGGCTGACGTGATCGAGGGCAGATGCATGTGTGTCTCCCCGAGGCTGTGCGTTCAACGACGTCATTCCGGGGCGATGCGCAGCATCGAACCCGGAATCTCGAGATTCCCCGATGCGCAATTGCGCATCTGAGGTCCGGTCCTTCGGACCATCCCGGAATGACTGCTGCAAGAGATTGCGCTTACGCCGCGCCGACCCAATTGCCGTGAAAGCCGTCGGGCACGCGATGGCCGAGATGCACCAGCGCCACGGGGCCTGATTCGACGTCCTGAGCGTTGAACACCGCAAGATCGCTGCGATTCTCCTGCGCGCGCCAGACGGCGGCGAGCAGCCAGCCATCGCCCTCGGCGGCATCAGGCCCGCGTTCGACAAACACCGGCTCGGAAATGGTGTCGCCGGCCGGCAGCAGATAATGGCCGAGCCGCTTGCCCTTGCCGTCGACCTGGACGATGCCGGACAGCGCGCCGAACATCGGCAGATCTGGGTTGGCGCAGGCGTACCAGCCATGGCTGTTCGCGCGTCCCGCGCGGCGGTCGTCGATGCGCGGGAATTCGCCGGTTAGATCGTCGAGATAGGTTTGCGTGAAGCGGTCGGTATTACCGGCGAGGTCGAAAGTCCAGCGGCAGTACCGCGCGCGCGATTTCTGCGGATCGGTCTTCGAGCCGTCGGGATGGGAGAACAGCGGCGCTTCCTCGAATTGCATCACGTCGGCGATGATGCGGTTGCCTTCCTCCCACGCATTCATGACGTGGAAGACGTAGCAGCTCTCAGCGCGAAACCAGACGATGTCCTTGGCGGAACCGCTGCGCTTCATGACGCCGACGTAGCCGCCTTTCTCGGGCTCCCAGGCATAAGGCGCCTTGCCGCGCATCGCCCGCTCCATGCTGCCAGTGATGGGCAGGATCGGAAACAGCAGATGGTTTTCGGTGACGATGAAGTCGTGCACCATGCTGGCATAGGGCGCATCGAAGCGATCGAACCGCGTCACCACGCCGGAGGCGTTGACGGATCCGAAGGAGAGGGCAGGGGTAAGGAGGCCTGCGGCGTTATAGCCGAAGAACACCATCTCGCCGGTCACAGGATCGATCTTGGGATGCGCGGTGAAGGGTCCCTTGATGGCGCCCTTGTAGTCGCAATAGCCGACGCGATTAAGGGTGTCGGGCTCGATCTCGGTCGGCAGATGGCCTTCTTCCAGCGCCAGCAGCTTACCGCCATGGAAGATGATGTTGGTGTTGGCGACGCCGCCGTCGTCGGTGATCCCGGCCGGCGCACCCGGCAGCTTGCGGCCGAAGCCGCCGAACAGCGCGCGGCCGGCGTCGTGCTCGGCCAGCCATTTCGGGGTGCGGACCCAGCGGTTGCGGTAGCTGGCGCGGCCGTTCTCCAAGTGGAAGGCGTGCAGCATCCCGTCGCCGAAAAACCAGTGTGCGCCCGGCGCCTCGAATTGCGGGTTGGGCCCGTTGCGATAGAGCGTGCCGTTGAGCTCGCGCGGCAATTCGCCGGTCACCTTGAGATGCGGCGCGTCGCATTCCATCGGGATCGGCGCCAGATTGTCCCGCGCCGTATTGGTCGTCGCCACTTGGTCGAGCATCTTACGTTTCCTCCGGATATATCTTTACATCGTAAAGATGTCAGTAAGCGCGTTGTCATCGACCGTCAAGCAAAATCTTTACAGTGTAAAAATTGCAGCTATAAGGATTCGTATGACAAGAATCTCGAGAGAAGCCAGAACCAGCCGTCCCTCCGCGAAGCGCAAGCCGGCAAGAGCCGTGACCGAAAGGCCGGCCAGCCGGCGTCGCCGTCCAGCCGGCGAGGCCCCTTATCATCATGGCGATCTGCACGACGCCTTGCTCGCCGCCGCCGAGCGGGTGCTGGAACGCGATGGGCTGGCGGGCCTGACGCTGCGCGCGGTGGCGCGCGAGGCCGGCGTGTCGCACGCCGCGCCGACCCATCATTTCGGCGATCTCACAGGGCTCCTGAGCGAACTCGCCGCCATCGGCTTCCGGCGCTTCAACGAGGCCATGACGGCCGCGGGCCAGACTGAAACGCACCCCCTGATGAAGGCGATGGCGCGCGCCAAGGCCTATGTCGCCTATGCGGAGGCGCGTCCCGGCATGTACGGGCTGATGTTCCGAACCGAACGGCTCGACATGACGCGGCCGTCGCTGCACGAGGCGGCCACTGCCTCCTTCGAAGGACTGGCAACCGCGGCTGGCCTCGGCCGTGATGAGAAGCTCACCGGCGCGGCGCTGGAAGCATTGTCGCTTGACCAGGCCGCGGCCATCGCGCGCGCGTGGTCTTTGGTGCACGGCTTCACCACGCTGCTGCTCGATGGACGGCTGAAGGATATTTTGCACCGGCTGCCGGAAGGCACCGGCGTCGACCAGCTGCTACATGCGATGCTGGTCTCGACCGTCGCACGGCCGCCGGCGCTATAGGACAGCGGTTTGGGGGCGAGTTCGCTGGCGCCGGAATGGACCTGCGCGGCCAACGGTGTGGATGGCGTGCCGCTTAGCAACCCCTGCAAATCTTGGTTTGGCGCGCGAGCCTTGCGTCGGCTTCCGCGTCTTCGTTGGGCTGCCGTGTCCACTCGTCATACCGCGCTTTGGCGTTCGATTGGGCCGGGGCATCGTTCAGCGGGCCGAGAATGATCTCCTGATTGCGGGCCGTTCTTCGCTTTGCCGGCCGTTTTGGCTCGCCCGGCGCGTCATTTGCCGTCGGTGGTTCGCCCAACCCGTCCCAGGCGATCGGGGCGCCTGCGGTCTGTGTCGTCGAGCAGCCGGTGCCGGAGGCGCAGCAGCCGGTGAGGGCGGAGCCTGCAACCAGCAGAACCATGATTCTCGTTAGCATCGTCGCTCCGGTGTGGCCGCCGTTAAAATCCGTGACGTGAGAATATATCAAGCACTCAAGGCTGTAGCTTTGACGTTAATGCGGCGAAAACACGCCGGCCGTGGGCTGCGTCAGCGCTTTACAAGGCTGACGGCGGTGCCTTTTTCACCGATTACCTTCACTTCGTCCTTGCCGCACTTGAAATCACGCGCAAATTCGTCCGCCGCCTGGCGCGCGAGCTCGTTGGCATTGCGGTTGGCCTGGCCGTCGATATAGGCGACGTGACAGACAGGGCCCGGCGGCAACCGCGTCACGGCGAGCATCGGTTTCGAGGTCGGGCTTCCGGTTTTGTCCGGGGCGTCGTTGTCGGCGATCAGCCAGCGCTGAATGATCGCGAACGGCTTGCCGTCGACGGCCCGCCATTCGACGGTATTGGCGGTGGAATTGAAGGGGGCAAACCCGGCCTCCGCGGCCGGCTCCCTGCTGGCGGCAGCGCGGTCGGCTCCGACCGAGACGGTTTGGCGCAGGTCGTCCTCGCTGATCAGCACCACCAGCCCCGATTTGCCGGGGCACACCTGCTTCGTGCTGCCGTTCTCGGGTTTGCCGATGGTGCGGCAGTCCTTCGGCGCCGTCGATGTGTAGCTGCTGCTGAATGTTTGGGCGTTGGCCGGTGAAATCAGGCCGAATGCAGCCGCGAACAGGGCGGCGGCGGCCGGCACAGTGAGCGGCCGATGGGGGACGCGTTTCATCTGCATTTCTCGCATGGAACTCCCAGGATCAGACGTGCGCAATCTGGGGAAGGTTCATGGCAAAGGTACGAAACACCTGACATTGACGCGGAATCGTCCTAGAAGAGCGGCTCGCAATTCGTCGTTTCCCAAGCCCGCAGTCATTCAGTCCTCATGCCTTCCATACCATCGAATAAGCCCTATCGCGTCGGCCGCTCCCCCACCGGACTAGGTCTCTTCGCCACCAAGCCGATCAAGAAGGGCACCAAAATCATCCGCTATTTTGGGCCGCTTCTGGATTCGAAGAAGAAAAAAGACGACGCGATCGAGAACAAGTACCTGTTCGAGCTGAACGACCGCTGGACCATCGACGGCTCGGTGCGCAAGAACATCGCCCGCTACATCAACCACGCCTGCAAGCCGAACGCGGAATCCGACGTTCGCCCACGCAAGCGCAAGGTGTTCATCCGCGCCATCAAGAACATCGAGCCGGGCGAGGAGATCAACTACGATTACGGCACCGATTATTTCAAAGCCTATCTGAAGCCGATCGGCTGCAAATGCGCGGCCTGCGAGAAGAAGCGCAAGAAGCAGCGCGCCGAGGCGCGGGCGGAGAAGGCCCGCCTCAAGGCCAAGGCCGAGCGGAAAGCGCTGAAGAAGGCTGAAAAGCTGGCCAAAGAACAGCAGAAGGCTAAAGCGAAGCTGAAGGATAAGGCTGAGCGGAAGGTGAAGAAGACGCTCAAGCTGAACGGCCATTCGCCGAATGGCAAGTCCCTTAACGGCAAGTCTCTTAACGGGAAGTCTCTCAATGGGAAGTCTCTCAGTGGCAGGTCGCTCAACGCCAAACGTCTGAACGGCAACAGCCGCGTCAGGGTTGCCGGCAAAAAATCGAGCGCCAGCAAGCCGCCAGTTTCCGCGCCCGCGCCGGTCCTTGAGGTTCAACCCGCCGCTTTCTCCCTTGAGGCGCAGACCACCGCCATTTGACGTCTCATCCGCCAGCCTTGTGCACCGACTTCGGCAGCAGCGAATCGCCGAAGTCGACCGCCGAGCGTTGAATGATCGCGCCGGTTTCGTCGATCACGACGCGAAACCGCCGGTGTTCGGAGAAGAAGGTCAGGCGATGCCGGCCGGAGTCGGCATCGATCCCGCGCTCCGCAAGGCTCGTGATCCGGCCCGCGCGCATTGCTTCCTGAAGCAGGGAAGGCGCCAGGCCGAGGCCTTCGGCGACGATGGCGGCGTCGATCTGCACTGCGCCATTTTCGAACTCGATCGGTTTCATGAGTTGCACCTGAGCCTTGTCATGGTTTCTTGCAGCCCTCACGCAAGTGCCGGGCTCCGCCTGGCGCTTTGGGGATAGGCGCATTCCGCCAGCGTCGTGGCGTCGAGCTCGCGCATGAAGGCTTCGCGGGCGGCGGCGAGTTTTGCCTTGAGCCGGCAGCGCGGCTTCAGCACGCAATTGCCGCCGTCCTCGCGAAAACATTCGACCAGCGGCGGCCCTTCAAGCGCGCGCACCACCTCGCCGATGGTGATCGACTGGGCGGGGCGGGCCAGCGTGAAGCCGCCGCCAACGCCGCGCTGGGTCGAGATGAAGCCGCTATCGGCGAGATCGCGCACCACCTTGGCCAGATGGTTGCGGGAAATGCCGAACTCGGCCGCGATCTCGTTGGTGGCGAAGGAACGGCCAGGGTCGCCCGCCAGCCGCATCAAGGCGCGCAACGCGAAATCCGTGAACGACGTCAGGCGCATGGGAGCCCTCTTGAAAGATCTGCTTGCAATTCATCTATAGCCGTCTAAATAGGTATTTGAAATACCTATTTAAGGGCAGGCGAAGAAATGGAAGCGATCGTGGCAGGGCCGGTGCGGCGGGAGCGCTTGACGGCCGAAATCATGGAGCGGACGGGCATCGACGAGGCGATGATCGAGCGCCTGGTGCGCGGCTTCTACGCCAAGGTGCGGGCCGACGTGGTGCTGGGGCCGATCTTCGATATCAGGATCAAGGATTGGGAGCCGCATCTGGCGCAGATGTGCGCATTCTGGTCATCGGTCGCGTTGATGACGGGCCGCTACCACGGCACCCCGATGGCCAAACATCTGCCGCTGCCGGTCGACGCCGGGCATTTCGACTGCTGGCTCGAATTGTTCGAGCAAACCGCCCGCGAGATCTGCCCGCCCGAGGCGGAAGCGCATTTCGTGGAACGGGCGCGCCGCATCGCGTCAAGCCTCGAACTCGGCATTGCCGGCACCCACGGCGTCATGCTCGGCAACGGGGAACGATTTCGGCGCAATCAAACAGGAGCAGTGTGATGGCTTATCGTACGCATGTCGTGACCAACAAGGAGCAGGCCGATCCGTATTCCGGCAGCAGCCTGGTGCCGATGCTCGTGATCGGGCTGGTGCTGACCTTTGCCGGGATGATCGCGGCGGTAATGCTAAGCTGAGGCTCTTTCCCCGTCATTGCGAGCCAACGGGCGCGCGAATGCGCGCCCGATGACAGGCTCCGCGAAGCAATCCGTTTCTCCACTTGCTGAGGCATGGATTGCTTCGTCGCTTTGCTCCCTTGCGCAAACGCTTCGCGTTTGTCGCGGACGATGACGGCTGAGGCTTATGCCGTTACCGTCTCGCCGCTCTTGCGCAGGCCGATATATTGCAACTCAGCAAACACGCCTGTCGCAATCGCCTGGGCAACGATGAAGACCTGGCCGAGCAGGTTCGGGCTTACCGCACCCGAGAACAGCAGTGCGATGCTGCCGAGCGTCCACGCGGCATTTCCCACGATGACAAGCAACAACAGCGCCTTCGCCACCGTCGACCGTGTGGCCAGCCAGCCAACCAGCGCCGTATAGGCGATCAAGAACAGCCCGGTTTCACGCAGCAACGCCTCCGGCAGATTGAGGAAGGGCGCGAGCGCGCCGGCGCCGAGGGTAAGGGCCACCGCAGCGACGCCGCTGAAGATGGCGTCGGCGAGCAGCGCGCGGTTCAGGAATGTGGACGGATGAATCATGGCAGTTCTCCTTTGGCTTGGGGGGACTTTGGGCGAGACAGCGATCAGCGTTGCAGCAGCGACCGGAGCTGACGCATCAGCCGCATCGGGCAGAGCGCCTTGCCGACTCTGTTTTCGATCGTCTGCACCTGCACGAACACGAAGACGCTGGTGTCGTGCACCAACGGCTGCGGCAAGTTCAGGGAGCGCGCCAGCAACCAGGTGGCCAGATTGACCACCCAGGGGATTACGGCGGCGACGAAGCGGAAGAGGGAAAGCATCAGCATGGGTCATCTCCTGTGCCCTCAGGATGAGCCAGCCCGTGACCCGTTTCGATTACCTCGGACGTAATGGAATGGACGAAATTCGCATGGTAGGTTTTCCACCATGAACGCACATGCCGCCACGGCGCGAGCCGAACGAACCCAGCCTGTCCACATCGGCGATCATTTGCGCGAATGGCGGCAGCGCCGCCATCTGAGCCAGCTCGATCTGGCGGGGGACGCCGAAATATCCGCGCGCCATCTCAGTTTTGTCGAGACGGGCCGCGCTGCGCCGTCGCGCGAAATGGTGCTGAAACTCGCCGAGCGATTGGAGGTTCCCTTGCGTGAACGCAACGTGCTTCTGGTCGCGGCGGGCTTTGCGCCGGCCTTTCCGCAGCGCTCGCTCGACGACCCCGCGCTCAAATCAGCCCGGCAGGCGATCGACCTCGTCCTTAAGGCGCATGAACCTAATCCGGCGCTGGCCTATGACCGGCACTGGAATCTGGTGACGGCCAATCGCATGGTGGCGCCGCTGCTCGAAGGCTTGCCGCCGCATCTGCTCGGGCAACCCTTCAACATTCTAAGGCTGGCCTTTCATCCCGAGGGACTGGCGCCGCGCACAGTCAATCTCGCCGAATGGAGCGCGCATCTTCTGGAGCGGCTGCACCGGCAGTGCGAGGCGACGGCCGATCCCGAACTGCTCAAACTGTATCAGGAACTGAAAGCCTACCGGATGCCGGCGCGCTCGGGTCCGGTCTCGGCCGACAATGTCGCGATCCCCTTCAAGCTGCGCCGCAATGACGAAGTGCTGAGCTTCATCTCGACCACCATGGTATTCGGCACGCCGGTCGACATCACGTTGCAGGAGCTGGCGCTGGAAACCTTCTTCCCCGCCGACGATCTGACCGCCGAGCGGATGCGGCAGATAGCGGCGAGCTTGACTTGAGTAGGATGGGTAGAGCGAAGCCAAACCCATCAGCGCCATAATGTCACCGCCCCGCAGCTCAACGAAAGCGACGTGCCGGGACCGCTGTGCGAAGTGCGCTTGCGCAAGGGCAACGTCAGTATCGGTCTGATCGGGGCGGTGCTGACGCTGGGCACACCACAGGATGTGATGCTGCAGGAATTGCGCGTGGAGATGTTCATGCCGATGGACGCTGCCTCCGAGGCCGCGCTCACGGCGTTGGCGGCGTAGCGTAATCAGAAATCAGTTCGCCTTCTCGATCAGGCTTTCCAGCAGGCGTTTCAATTCTGCCGTGGCCTTGTCGCCGTAGTTCTCGGCGATAAAGGCTTCCTGACTCAGCGCCAGCGAGTTCAGGCGCTGGGTCAGCGCCTTGCCGCGATCGGAGGAGAACATCAAAACCTTGCGTCGGTCGTCGGCGTCCTGGACCCGGTACACGAGCGCGTCGGACACCATTCGGTCGACCATCTTGGTCAGGGTCGGATGATTAAGCAGTACGGCTTCGGCGAGCTCACCCATCGAGTGGCCCTTGCCATCGGAAAGAACTTTCAGAATACGCCATTGCTCGACCGGCACGCCTTCCTTGCGAAACCGCGCGTCGAGCTGACGGTTGATCTCCCGGTTGGCCTGCGCAAGCAGATAAGCGAGATGCTCGGTGATGGGTTTGCTGGGCGATTTGGCCAAGGGTTTGAACTTCATAACGGGGGTTTTGGATGAATATTTAGCGCTCTTGCTTGTTCTATATGCATGAGAATCGTTGAATATTCAATATTTTCCACTAGGATATTTTTTGTTGCCGATCACCTTGCCGATGATAGTCTGATCGCGCCGGACTAAAGAAGCTGAAAGGAGAGCGAATTGCTCTCGCTAACGCAATTTGGAAAGTTCGGCGGGCCGTCGATGCCGCCGGAATGGCTGCTAAGGGGACTCCCGGGGTTCGGTTCGGGAAGCTCCGGGCCATCGCCGCGCCTGTTCCGTGAGCGCCGCGACCGCAAGAAACTGCGCATTGCCAATTTTGTCGGACTATCGGGTCCGTCGGGAATCTGGGGGCCGGCCTCCATCAACAGTACGCTGCTGGGCGTTTCCGAAATCAACCGCCGCGGCGGCATTCTTGGCCGCGAGATTGAAGTCGCGTTCCATGACACCGGCGGCGATATCAACGACGTGACGCGGACGGCTTCCGACATTGTCGCGTCCGAAGACGCAGATCTCGTGATGGGCTCGCATATCAGTGCGGTCAGGGTGGCGTTGCGCAAGGTCGTCGCCGGACACATTCCCTACCTTTACACGCCGGTATATGAGGGCGGCGAGCGAACGCCCGGCGTCATGGCCATCGGCGAGACGCCGGGGGCGCAATGGCGCCCGGCCATCGAGTGGCTCGCCCATGCCAGGCAAGCGTCGAACTGGTATCTGATCGGCAGCGACTATGTCTGGCCATGGCTCTCGCACAAGGCGATCAAGAAATACATCGCGGATGCCGGCGGGCGTGTCGTCGGCGAAGAGTTCGTGCCCATCGGCGAGCACAATCACAGCAGCCAGCTCGCGCGGATTCGGGCCGCCAAGCCCGACGTGGTTCTGATCACGTTGATCGGCGCCGA
Organism: Bradyrhizobium algeriense; assembly: GCF_036924595.1. Classification (NCBI taxonomy): domain Bacteria; kingdom Pseudomonadati; phylum Pseudomonadota; class Alphaproteobacteria; order Hyphomicrobiales; family Nitrobacteraceae; genus Bradyrhizobium; species Bradyrhizobium algeriense. The sequence continues at coordinate 1,843,397 of NZ_JAZHRV010000001.1, forward strand.
TAGCGTCGTTTTCAATCGTACCTTTGGCGAGCAGGGGCTGGGCGGGCGAATGCTCCGTCTAGCCGGCGCGATGGACGAGACCGTGCTGCTCGGGATCGGTGCCGACAATACCGAAAACCTGTTCTGCGCGTCGGGCTATTTCATCGACAGGGCGTCGCGCGAGAACGATGCCTTCCTCAGCCAATACGAGGCGTCGTTCGGCCGTCACGCGCCGCCGCTCGGCTCGATCGCGCAGTCAAACTACGAAGGGTTGCGGTTTCTGGAGACGGTCGCAGCGCGCGCGGGATCGCTGGCAAGAAAGCCGCTGCTCTCGGCTGCCGCGAATGTGGACTATCAGGGCGCGCGAGGCACCATTGGCATCCGGCGCGGCAGCGCACGCATGCCGATCTATCTTGCGGCGGCCAGCGGGCTCGACTTCCAGCTGATCAAGCAGTTCTGACGGCCGCACGTATCGTTTCACCAAAAGGGAAGGTTGCGAAATAATACTTGAAAAGGAAAACATTTCCGTTTCTAGTGATGTGAACGGGGCCGGCCTTCATCCGGCAACTTGCCCACAAGCATTCAGAAGAAACAGGAGAAACCATCGTGACAGTAGCGCTTCCAACGCCCGATCAACTGCGCGCGGTCGCCGATCAATGCGGCCTGGCATTGACCGATGAGGACGTCACTTCCTTCCGCGGATTGATGCAAGGCTCTGTCGATGCCTACAACGCTGTCGGCGCGATGCCCGACGAAGTCCCGGTCGTCAAATACCCGCGGACGCCGGGCTATCGGCCCGGCCCGGAGGAAAATCCGCGCAACGCCTGGTACCGCAAATCGACCGTCAAGGGTGCCGCGAGCGGCAAGCTGAAAGGCAAGGTCGTGGCGCTGAAGGACAACATCATGCTGGCCGGGGTGCCGATGATGAACGGCTCCGCGACGCTCGAGGGCTACGTGCCGGATTTCGACGCCACCATCGTCACGCGCATGCTCGATGCCGGCGCCGAGATCGCCGGTAAGGTGCATTGCGAGTCATTTTGCATATCCGGCGGCAGCCACACCAATTCGACCGGCCCGGTCCATAATCCCCACAAGATGGGTTACTCCGCCGGCGGATCGTCCTCGGGGAGTGCGGTCGTTGTCGCGCTCGGCGAGGTCGACATGGCGATCGGCGGCGACCAGGGCGGATCGATCCGGATGCCGTCCTCGTTCAGCGGCACCTACGGCATGAAGCCGACCTGGGGGCTGGTGCCTTACACCGGCGTCATGCCGATCGAAATCTTCGTCGACCATACCGGGCCGATGACCGCGAACGTTGCCGACAACGCCCTGCTGCTCGAAGTGCTCGCCGGTGACGACGGATATGATCCGCGGATCAAGTCGCCCACCGTGCAGGAATACACCAAGGCGCTTGGCGGCGGCGTCAAGGGCATGAAAATCGCCATCGTCAAGGAAGGCTTTGAGCAAGTCGGCGCCGAAGCCGCCGTCAATGAAAGCGTGCGGGAAGCGGCAAAGCGGCTTGCGAGCCTCGGCGCTACCGTTGAGGAAGTCTCGATCCCGATGCACATGGTCGCACCGGCGGTCTGGACGCCGATCGGAGCCGAAGGTATCGCGCAGACCATGATGTTTGGCGACGGCTATGGTCTCAGCCGTTCGGACCTCTACTCGACGTCGCTGATGGATTTTCATCGTGGCTGGCGCGGCCAGGCGGACTCGCTGTCGGAAACGACAAAACTGTTTCTGATGCTTGGCGTCTACGTCAACAATAATTTTGGTCCGCGTTACTACGGCAAGGCCGTGAACATTTCGCGTCGCGTGACCGCGGCCTATGACAAGGTTCTGGCGAGCTACGATCTGCTGTTGATGCCGACCACGCCGATGAAGGCGACGCCGTTGCCTGCACCGGGCGCCAGCCGGGAAGAGGTGTGCGCGCGCGCGTTCGAGATGATCAGCAACACCGCGCCGTTCGACATCACGCACCACCCGGCGATGTCGCTGCCCTGCGGCATGGTGGACGGACTTCCTGTCGGCCTGATGCTGGTCGGCCGGCATTTCGATGAAATGACCATTTATCGCGCGGCGCATGCCTTCGAGCAGGCTGGAGACTGGAAGAAGATGTAAGCAGCCGAACGTCGCGCGGGGCTGGTGACAGGGGTGCTGGTGATACCACATGGATAATCTGTTCGTCGCACTGTTCGAGATCCTGAGTTTCGGCGCGATCGTCGTTCTGGTCGTGCTGGGACTCGGAATCATCGCCAGCATGATGGGCATCTTCAACTTCGCGCAGGGCGAGTTCGTCCTGCTTGGCGCCTATGTGACCTATATCGTTCACAGCGCAGGCCTGCCGGTCTGGCTCGGAATGCTGGCTGCGCCTTTTGTCGTCGGCGCACTGGGATTTTTCCTGGAGCGGACGATCGTCCGGCGGTTTTACGCCGCACCGATCGTGGCGATGCTCGGCACCTACGCACTCGGGCTCATCATCCGCGAGATCGTCCGCGGTTTGATCGGCGGGTTGTATCTGTCGGTCCCGGAGCCGCTCGGCGGTTCGGTCACTATCGGGACCATGCATTTCTCCACCTGGCGGCTGGTCATCATTCTCATTACGGCACTGGTGATGATCGGCAGCTATCTGCTGCTGGCGCGCACCACCTTCGGGTTGCGAATTCGAGCGTCGCTGGAAAATCCCGCGCTCGCCCGCGCATCGGGTATTTCGACCAATGCGATCTATGGCGCCACCTTTGCGTTCGGCGCCGCACTCGCGGGCCTTGCGGGTGCGCTGATCGTGCCGGTGTTCTCGCTGTTTGCCGATCTCGGCCTGCGCTTCCTGATTCAGGGGTTCGTCGCCGTCATGGTCGGTGGGGTGGGCTCGTTCGCGGGGCCGGTGGCGGGCGCGGGCGTAATCGGAACGCTCGCCGCCGCATTGCCATGGATCATTCCGCCTGTGATCGCCGACGTCCTCGTGTTCGTTCTCGCCATCATCTTCATCAAGTTTCGGCCGCAAGGTCTGATTTCAACAAAGGGGGTCTAGTCCATGTTCAGCGACCGCAGCAATCTCAGCCGCCGGCGATTTCTCTCCAACTTCGCCTTTGCCAGTACCGCCATTGCCACGGGCGTCGGCAGTTGGGTCGTCCGCCCCGACTGGGCGAATGCGGCTTCGGACCCGATCAAGGTCGGCATCGCGACCGACTTGACCGGTCCGATCGGCTACGCCGGGAATGCGGACGCGAATGTCGCGAAGATGGTGATCAAGGAGATCAACGATGCCGGCGGACTGCTTGGCCGGCCGCTGGAACTGTTCATCGAGGACACCGCGTCGAATGAATCGGTCGCGGTCGGCAACGTCCGCAAGCTGATTCAGCGCGACAAGGTCGACTTGGTGCTGGGAGGCATCACCAGTTCGATGCGCAACGCCATCAAGGACGTGATCGTCGCGCGCGGCAAGACGCTCTACATTTATCCGCAGCTGTACGAGGGTAAGGAATGCACACCCTATCTGTTCTGCACCGGCCCGACGCCGGCGCAGCAGTGCGACGAATTCATTCCCTGGCTGATCAAGAACGGCGGCAAGAGGTTCGCGCTGCCGAGCGCCAACTATGTCTGGCCTCACACGCTGAACGTCTATGCCCGCAAGGTGATCGAGGCCAATGGCGGCGAAGTCATCTTTGAAGAATACTACCCGCTCGACCAGATCGACTTCAGTGCCACCGTGAACCGGGTCATTTCCAACAAGGTGGACGTGGTGTTCAACACCGTGATCCCGCCGGGGGTAGGACCGTTCTTCAAGCAGCTTTACGAGGCGGGATTTCTGAAGAACGGCGGCCGGCTGTCGTGTGTCTATTACGACGAGAACACGCTCAACATCAACCAGGCCGCGGAGATCGAAGGACTTGCGAGTTGCCTTGATTATTTCAAGGCGCTGACACCGGAGGATCCGTTCAGCGCCAAGCTTCAGGCGACCTATGAAAAGCAGTTCCCGGGCACATTCCTGTTTGCCGCGGGAAGTGCCGCGACCGGGACTTATCGTGGCCTCAAACTATGGGAAGCGGCCGTGAAGGAGGCCGGCAAGGTCGATCGCGACGCGGTTGCGGCTGCGCTGGATCATGCGAAGATCGCCGAAGGTCCCGGCGGACCTGCGGAAATGGTTCCCGGCAAGCGGCATTGCAAGATGAAGATGTATACGGCGGTTGCCAAGGGCGGCAATTATGAGATCGTTGCGCGCAGCGCCGGCCTCGTCGATCCCAAGGAATGCTGAGTGATGAGCGCAATGCAGCGGCGGCAACCCGCCGCTGCGAACTCCGGAGCGGATTTACTGGCAACTTGATGACAGAAACGACACAGACGACGCCCTTGAGCCTTTCGCTTCGTGCCAGCCGCTCGCGCCGGTTACAGATGCTACCGATCATCGAAATCGTGGTGCTGGTGATCGGCGCACTGCTGCCGCTGGTCCTCAAGGATTATCTGACGGTCTATGCGACGCGCGTCCTGATCCTCTGCCTGTTCGCGCTCTCGTTCGATCTGGTGTGGGGATACGCCGGCATCATGAGTTTTGGGCAGGCCGTGTTCTTCGGGACCGCGGGATATGGCGTTGCGCTGCTCGCCCGCGATCTCGGAGTGACCTCGATCCTGCTCGTGTTGCCGGCCGGCCTGTTGATCGGGCTCGCATTTGCACTGCTGCTTGGCGGCTTTCTACTGCTCGGACGTCATCCCTCCAGCGTGATCTTTGTTTCGCTGGGCACGCTCACCGGCTCATACGCGGCGGATCGCGTGGCGCGGGGCTGGTATTATCTGGGAGGCCAGAACGGCATTCCATCGATCCCGCCGATGTCGCTCGGCAGCTACGATATCACCGAGGGGCCGGTCTATTATTATCTGACGCTCGGGATTCTCGTCCTCGTTTATCTTCTATGCCGCTTTCTGGTGCGATCGCAGTTCGGGCTTGCGCTGGCGGGTCTGCGCGAGAACGAGCAGCGGATCGCCTTCGTCGGCTATCAGGTACAACGCCTCAAGGCGATCATCTTTTCCTTCGCCGGCGCCGTCGCAGGGCTCGCAGGTAGTCTTTACGCCTTTCATGAAGGTTTCGTCTGGCCCAACATGCTGGGCGTGGTGATATCGACGCAGGTGGTCCTCTACGTGTTGTTCGGCGGCTCCGGCACGCTGATCGGAGCTGTGATCGGAACAGTTGCGATCGAGGCGGTCAGTTTCTGGCTGTCGAACAGCTATCAGGATATCTGGCCGATCATCCTCGGCGTATTGTTGCTGCTGGTTATCCTGTTTCGTCCCGCCGGCCTGATCAGCCTGGTCCTCAGCGAGCGCGAGCGCGTCGGCAATTTCGGCCGGCCGCCGGGGAAGGGCGATCATGGATCTTCTTGAAGCGCGAGGCCTGGTCAAGATATTCGGCAAGCTGACGGCCCTGAACGGTGCGGATCTTGCGGTCGCGGAGAACGAATTCCACGGCTTGATCGGACCCAACGGCTCGGGCAAGAGCACGCTGATGAAATGCGTCGCCGGTGCCGAAATCCCGACGTCGGGCACGGTGACGTTTGGCGGCCGCGATATCTCGCGAGCCTCTCCTGCCGAGCGGGCGCGCGCCGGCATGAGCCTCAAGTTCCAGATCACGAGTGTTCTGCCGGCATTGACGCTGTACGACAACATTCTGCTGGCGCTGCAGGCGCAGACGTCGCTTCCCCGGCTGGTGTTCTCGCGCACCCGCGGAATCCTGCACGACCGCGCCATGGCCATGCTCGAACAATTCCGTCTGGTGGACCGGGCGGCGGATCCGGCCTCCGCGCTCTCCCACGGCCAGCAGCAATGGCTTGAAATCGCGATGGCGCTGGCGCCTGAGCCAAAGCTCCTGCTGCTGGACGAACCGACCGGCGGCATGAGCCTCGAGGAACGGCGGGTTACCGGCGAACTGCTGCAGCCGATCAAGAAGCGCTGCTCTCTTGTCATCGTCGAGCACGATCTCGATTTTATTCGCGACATTTGCGACCGGCTGACCGTGCTCGATCAGGGCGGCGTACTCGATTGCGGTTCAGTGCAGCATATTCAGTCGAGCGCCCGGGTTCAGGAGGTCTATCTCCGCCGTGCCTGACCAGGACAAGTATCTCGATATCCAGAATGTTGATGCGGGCTATGGCCGCAGCCAGGTGCTGTTCGGTGTCACGCTGGGCGTTCCCTGGCGCGGCGGCGTCGCCATACTTGGCCGCAACGGTGCCGGCAAGACCACGTTGATGAAGGCCATCGTCGGAGAATTGCCGCTGCTCGGCGGCTCCGTCAGTCTCGATGCTCGCAGCGTCGGCCAGCTACCGACAGAGCAGCGCATTCGCCTCGGGTTGGGATACGTGCCGCAGGAGCACTCGGTGTTCGGCAGGCTTTCGGTGCGCGACAATCTCGCCGTCGGCGCGCTGACCAACCGCGACAGCCAGGCCGTTAATCGTGTGCTGGAGATATTTCCAAAGCTCGGTCAGCGGATGGATCAGGTCGCCGGCACATTGTCCGGCGGCGAGCGCAAGATGCTCGCGATCGGCCGCGCCTTGCTGTCGAACCCGCGGGTATTACTGCTGGATGAGCCGACCGAAGGCGTCTGGATCGGCGTGATCGAGGAGATCACCGAACGTCTGATCCTGCTCGCCAGGGAGATCGCCGTCGTGATCGTGGAACAGCATCTCGATCTTGCGCTACGCGTCGCAGACCGGGCCTTTGTGCTCGATCGTGGAAGGGTCGCGCTCACGGGATCGGCGCAGGAGGTTCGCAACGATCCAAGGCTGTTGCAGTATCTGGCGCCTTGACACTCGGCGCTCAGGACGCCTGGGCCTGGGCGCCAAGCCATTCGATCTCGCGCGTCATCAGCGCCGTTGTCGCGCTGCCCTGCAGCACGTCTGGCGACCACGGGCCACGGGCCTGTTCGGTGGCCCGAAACAGGGGCCTTCCGGCCTGAAGTGATACGAGACATGCAGGCCGTCCCCTTGTCTCCCCGCCCGATCGGACTACCTTCCGGGCACCATTCAGTCAGGAGACCCCGATGAGCACCCTAAAACCCCTCAAGATCGACATCGTCTCCGACGTCGTCTGCCCGTGGTGCTATATCGGCAAACGCCGGATCGAGAACGCGCTGGCGCTGGTGCCGGATGTTCCCGTCGAAGTGCGCTGGCGGCCGTTCTTCCTCAATTCCTGGGTGCCACGCGAGGGCATCAGCCGCGACGAATATCTCACCGCAAAATTCGGCTCGGTCGAAGCCTACAAGGGCATCGCCGGCCGCGTCGTGGCGGCTGCAGGCGAAGAGGGGCTGACCTACCGGCCTGAACTCGTGAAGCGTCAGCCGAACACCATCGATTGCCACCGCCTGATCCACTGGGCGGAGGCGCAGGGCAAATCAGCCGAGATGAAGCAGCGCCTGATGGAGTTGTATTTCCGCGATGGCGGCGATCTGACCGATGTGAACGTGCTGGTGCAGGCCGCGGCCGATGTCGGCCTCGATGCCGACGATGTGCGCAAGCGGCTTGCCACCGACGAGGATGTCGCGCTGATCTCCAGCCAGGCGCAGGAGGCCTCCGACAAGGGTATCTCGGGCGTGCCGACCTTCGTGTTCGCACAGAAATACGCCGTCTCCGGCGCCCAGCCCGCCGACCAGCTTGCCCGCGCCATCCGCCAGGTATCCGGCGAAATCAACGCGCAGGCGGCGGAGTAATCGCCGCTCCGTCCGACCTCGCTCTTGCGGAACAATTCCCCTGATGATCCGTCATGACATCTTGCTTTCGGCATGACGGCTCCTGATGGGGCCACAAAAGCAACAGCGAACCCTGGGGGAACATCATGATCTACGAACTGCGCACCTACACCGTAAAGCCCGGCACACTTGGCGACATGATCAAGGCCGCAAGCACGGTGTCGCGCGAGATCCGCAAGGACGATTACGGCAAGCTCGAAGGCTATTGGTCGACCGAGATCGGGCCGCTCAATCAGGTCCTGCATATGTGGAGCTACAACAGCTTTGACGAGCGCGCGCGGATGCGTGCGGAGCTTGCGAAGAACCCGCGCTGGACCGGCGAGTATGTGCCGCTGATCCGCCCCTTGCTGGTGCGTCAGGACGTCCGCCTGATGAACGCGGTGAGGGAACCGGTTGCGCCGGCATCGACGGGCAATGTCTACGAACTCCGCAACTATCGCGGCAAAGCTGCCGGTGGCCTGAAACAGTGGCTCGATGCGTTTACCGCGGTGTTGCCGGAGCGTGAGAAATATTCAAAGATCGTAGGCCTCTGGACGACCGAAGCGGGGCAGCCGAACGAGGCCTGCCACATCTGGGCCTATCCCAGCCTGAACGCCCGCGCCGAAGCGCGCGGCAACGCGATGAAGGATCCGGCCTGGCAGGAGTTTTTGGGGAAGGGACCAGGCTTCCTCGAGGAGATGCACTCGACCATCATGCTGCCGGCGCCGCATTCGCCGCTGCAGTGAGGCGTCTACGTAGCTCGGATGGAGCGGTGCAGATAACACCGCGGCAATTGCACCTGTTCAAGTCGCGCCGCCAGCGCGGCACCGTGCCGCCTGCGCCTCACGGCACGGGCGGCGCCGGCTGCCGTCAGATTGTCACGCGGCTGCCGTCGAAGCGCGTGAAGGAGAAGCCGTCGAAGGGCTCGCGGAGCGTCGTGCGCTCGTCCCTCAGCATGCCGATCGCCACTTCCTCGCCGATCGCCATGGAGGCGGAAGCGTCGGAACGCCAGTGGATGCCCGCCCAATTCCGTCCGAAACCGAAATTCACCGCGAGCTTGTTCAACTCTCCGCCAACCGTGAGCGGCGGGCCGCTATAGGGCACGAGCTTCGTCGGGTCAGCCGGATCGGGCTGTACCGGGTTGGCGATGACGCGGGTCTCGTCGAAAAACGCCTTCAATATGGTAGCCGTGACGGCCCCAACGCTTGTGGCACCGCCGGGATAGGTGGAGTGAAGCGGCGCTCCCTCCGGATAGGTTTGTGACAAGAGATAGGTGCCGTATTTGGCTTTGCTGCGATCGACGGCTTCCGATTTCAGGAAGTTCTCATGCAACGGATAATCGCTCACGCCGTTGGCGAGGCGATGGTGCGCCAGACCGCCATAGGCTTCAGGTCGCACCGCCCGGTGCACGAAATACTTCTGCCAGTAGGCCGCGCGGACGGAGTTACTGATCCCCGTGGTGAGCAATGCCTGCACATAGGGTAACCCGAAGGTGCCCCCCGCAGGTTGCTGTGTCTTTGATTTCCGGTACGGGTTCGATGGGTAGGACACGGGCTCCGTCGGCGGATACATGCCGGTGTAGCGTGGGTCCGCTCCGCCGCCGGGGGTGGCAAGGATCAATGCTGCCGCCCACCCAAGTGCGGGACCACTATGGATATACTCCGCGAGATCTCTTCCCGTCGTGATGTATCGCGGCGTCGCGTCGAACTGTATCCGGCGTTTCGGTGCGGTGCCGTTCTGGGTCGCCAGCCATTCCTCGTATTCGGTCAGGAATTCGTTGGAGGGCAACGCCGTGCGAATTTGAGCACTGATCCACTGCGCGGCATAGGGCACGTCCCGAAGCAGGAATTGCGAGATCATTGGTCCGTCCAGAACGCCTGCCGGCGTGACGGAGCGACCCTTCGGGTCAGCCGGGTCGAAATAGAGCGCATTGGCACGGAACAGCGTACCGGGTGTGACCCGCCCGCCGGACTTCGGCCCCCGGAAATCGGCAAGCTTGTTGATCTCCTCGGTTGCCGCAAGCACGTCGCGATGGGTGGTGTCGTCGCGCAACTCGGTCAACGGAACGTCGCGAAGCAGGGCTTGCCAATAGACCTCGACCGCCTCGCCGCCGCGCTCCGCACTCGCAAGCTCCGGTGCCGGCGGTATCGCAATCTGGGTAGGGTTCATGCCGCTCAGACTGACGGCCTGGGTGCCGATGGGGTTGACCAGTTTGCGCGTGCCGCCGAGCGGGATTTTCTCGAAATCAGCTGCTTCGGCCGACTGGCAAGCGGCATAGAGCGCCTGCCATGCCGCTTGCTCCACTTCGCCGCGTTTGTCATGCGGCAGGCCCCGTGTATCGGACCCGATCTTGTTGGTGTAGCGCGCCTCATCGCCATTCGCCGGGTGCGGCGGGATCGGAATTTTCTCGTTGTTGCTCGCGCAGGCCTGTCGGACTTCGAAGGCGCGGCGCTTGAACGCCGCGTCGAGCGGGCGCACGTCCACGCCCACGCCCACAGTCTGCGCCGCAGCCGGGGCTACTCCGGGCATGCCCGGCGGCGACGTCAACACGGCGGCGCCAACGGCGATGCCGGCCCCGCCGAGCAGCGAACGGCGCGTGACCGCGGTGGCCGGCAGGGCCGGCGATGCCAGATCGGATTCAGTCGAAATGGTGGGGTGGTGGTCGGCCATGGGGAAGTCCTCCCTCGCAGGCAAATCTAGGCAGGATTCCGCCGGGAGCCGTCCACTCTCTTGCGCCTGTCCTAGACGCGAAATGATTTCATCAGGAGGAAGCGGGAGGAGATTGACGCAGATCAATACGAGAGTCGTGCAGACCAATTGACAGGATCGGTACAAGGGTAGGGGCCGCTGATGAACCGAGACGATGTGCTTTTCTGGATTTCAATTACCTGGTCTGCCACGGTGTTCGGTGTGGCTCCGCTGCCGCGGCTACGCGCCCTTCAGATAATAATTCGCCCGTTTCCCGAGCGCGATCCGCCGCAGCACGCGGCGCATCGCCATGGAGGCGCGCAGCGGTCTTATCGCGGTCGTTACCGTGCGGTAGAACGCGAGCTTTAGCCTATCGAGCACGGGCTGTTTGCCGGGCGGCTGTTGCGGGAAGCCGATGCCGCGCAGCATCGAATTGAAGAAGTGCAGGTCGTTCAGCCGCCGCACTTCGCGCGTTTTCCAGGTGATCGCCATCGAGATCGAGAACGAGCCTGATGTGCGCACCCAGTGCGGCCATTGGTATGGCACGTAGCAGCCGTCGCCCGCGAACAGATGGAATTCCGTAGCCCGCGGCGCAAAGCTTTCGTCGTACTTCAGGTTGCGGTGCTTGGTCATCGAGCGCTCGATCTCGTCGTCGGAGACGATCGAACGATCGGTATTGTCGAAGATCGTGAAGAATTTTTCGCCGTGGATGTGGACGAAGAAATTGTCTTCGCTGTCGAGATGGAACGGCGTGGTCGAGTTCGGCGAGGACACGAACAGAAAACCCTCGACTTGCTCGAAGCCGGCGTCGAGCAGGCTGTTGAAGCCGCGGGCGCGGGCGACCGACAGCAGGGTGTCCTCCAGCAGGCGGCGATACTCCGGCGAATTCTCCACGCGCTTGAGCACCATCCAGGCGCCGGCGGTTTCGATGCGCTTCACCACTTCGACCGGATCGAGGTCGACGGAGGGAATCGCGTCCGGATCCTGGCTGATCGCGACCTTGCCGGAATTATATTCGATCAGATCGCGCGGCAGTTCGGCCGCGAGCTGCGCGATGCGCGGCAGCGTCAGCAGCGGATGGCCGGCGAGCTTGTGATGGATCGCAAACGGCTTGAGCGGAAAGTCGCGGCGAAGCGCGTCTTGATCGGCCGTAATCACGGGCGCAATGGCGGCGAGCGTATTCATTTAGGATTTCTCCTGCCGTGCTCTGGCGAAATGAACCATGCGGCGTACCGGCTCGCGGATCGCGCTGCGCAAGCCGAGCGCGGCGCGGATCAGCGACACGACCGGATCGCCCCGTCGCAGCGGGATCAAAACGTCGCCGATCGCGAGGCGTCCGCGCCAGATCGGGTTGATCATGGGATGGTCGGGGGCGGCGGTGGAATCCACCATTGAAATGGCCGGATCCGCGCAGAGATGCCGGGTCAATTCCAGCGTCAGCTGCACGCCCGGCGAAAACTTCGCAAAGCGCTCGTCGACGCCGAGCTTGAAGTAGAAGGCGCGATCCTGATGGCGCAGCACGATGGCCGCGGCCACCGGCGTTTCGCCGGCCCGCAGGGTCACGATCTCGCACTGGCCCGTCTCGGCCAGCGCTGACGTGGCGCGGCGGACGAAGGCCGCATCGCCGTCGTCCTGGCCGAGCGCGGTGCCGCGCTGCCCCTTCCAGCCGCTGGCCTCCAGCATCAGGAACGTTTCGACAGCGGTGGTCATTTCGGCGGGCGTCCTCGCCACGTCGAAGTTGATAGCACCGTGTTCGGCGAGGCGATTGCGCTGACGGCGCAGTTCCTTCAGTTTCTTCGCGCCCAGCGCCTCGCGCAGCACGTCGTCGGCATCACCGGTGGTATCAAGGCAGGCGCGGACATGCGATTGCAGCACCGCGGGCTGCATGCGGCTGCGATGCAGCACATCGGTAAAGGCTTTCATGGCCGCGCCATCAAGCGAGGTGGCGCGGAAGATCAGCGCATGCGCGCCAGCCCTCCGGGCCTGCTGCAGAATGCCCGTGACGGCTTCCTCCGCCATGTCGCGATCAAGCAGCGGCGTGCAAAGCGTGCCATAGGGATCGGCGCTGACCAAAGCGGGCAGCGGGATTTTGTAGGCGCGCCACATCGAGATCACAGGCACCAGGCCGATCAGGCTGGACGCATCGCGCCACGCGCCGAGCGCGTCGGTGTCGCCGCGGCCCCGCGCCGAAGCGTTCACCGCCAATTCCCATTCGGGCAAATAATAGCCGTTCGGCTCGGCGGCGCGTGCCGAGAGCGCGCGCCAGGGGCCTGCGGAAACGCCGGCGAGCGGCGTCAGCGCCCCGACGGCGTCTGGCGCGCGTGCGTTCGCATCCTTGCTCGATGCACGACGAGCCGTCGATGTGTCGGCAATGTCAGCCACTTCCCCGAATCCCCGTTCGCGATTTATGTGACCGACGACACCTTGAGGGGGCCGCCCGGCCATCGCGTTCACGGGGCAACGCTAATGGAAAGAGGTGGAAGATTGCGTTGCAGCGAAGCTCGGATTTGAGCGGTCGCGTTAACGGATCGTTCAGCCTGATCAGGGCGCTCAGCCGTTACGCCACCTCAGCGGCTGCGGGAGCGGTGAGGAATTTGGCTTCGAACTCGCTCGCCGGCATCGGCCGTCCGAAGAAATAGCCCTGTCCCTCCTCGCAGCCCATCCTGATCAGGAAGTCGGCCGTGGCCCGGTCCTCGATGCCTTCGGCGATGACCGACAGGCCCAGTTGCTTGCTCAGCCCGATGGTCGAGCTGACGATCGCTGCGTCGTCGGGATTGACCAGCAATCCGAGCACGAAAGAGCGGTCGATCTTCAGTCCATCGAGCGGGAATTTCTTCAGGTAGCTCAAGCTGGCAAAGCCGGTGCCGAAATCGTCGAACACGAGGCGCACGCCGAGCGCCTGGATCTTCAGGAACGTATTGAGCGCGCTCTGCTCGTCGTGGAGCAGGATGTCTTCGGTGACCTCGAGCTCGAGGCTGGTTGGACTTAAACCGGTGCGGGCAAGGGCCTGCGCGACCGAGCTTGCAAGGTCACCCGACTGCAGTTGGGAGGGCGAAAGGTTGACGCCGATCCGGAGTTTTTGTCCGGCGCGCTCCCAGGCGGCCGCCTTGGCGCAGGCGGTTTCGAGAACCCACTCCGCTATCCGTTCGGAGATCGGCGAGGTGTTGACAACCGGCATGAATTCCCCCGGCGAAACCAGGCCACGTTCGGGATGACGCCAGCGGATCAGGGCTTCGGCGCCGATCAGACGGCCGTCGGCCAGTTGTATTTGTGGCTGGTAGAACAGTTCGAATTCATTGCGCTCCGCGGCCAGCGCCAGCTCCGCTTCCAGCGTCAAGCGGGTTTCTAGTTCGCGGCGGATCGAATCCTCGAACAGCACGTGACCGCCGCGCCGGGTTGCCTTGGCGCGGCTCAGCGCCATGTGGGAGTTGCCCAGGAGCTCGGCCGCCGTCCGCCCGTCGGACGGGAAGACAGCGGCGCCGATGCTGACCCTGACGCGGAGGTGACGCGTGCCGACGAGCAGCGGTTCGTCGAAGCCTGCACCGATCTGCCCGGCAAAACGGCTGACGTTTTGGCCGATGGCATTCGCCGGAACTGCGATGGCGAACTCGTCTCCGCTCAAGCGCGCGATCAGGCCCGTCGCCGGCATCACCTCCATCAGCCGCTCTGATATGGCGCGAAGCACGAGATCGCCACTGGCATGACCGAGCATGTCGTTGACCTGCTGGAAGCCGTCGATGCCGATCACCAGCAGCGCTACCTTGCGGCCGTCAGCCCCGGCTTTGGCAATTTTCGCTTCAAGCTTGGCATGAAGGGTATTGCGGTTGATGAGGCCGGTCAGCGTGTCATGTTCCGCCAGGTATCGAATTCTCTCGGCTTCACGCTTGCGCACCGAGATGTCGCGAAGGATCGCGCCGAACTGAAATCCATCAGTACCCTGCCAGCCGGAGAAACTGGCTTCGACCGGAAACACCTCGCCGTCGCTGCGGCGTGCGTCGAACTCGATCACCGTGCCGGCGGCGAGTGCTGCTGCATCCCTGACGGAAAATGCAGGCGTATCCGCATCGCGGGCGCAAATCTCGTCGAACGGCCGTCCGATCATCTCCTGAGGCAGATAGCCGAAGATCGCGGTCGCGCCGGGATTCCAGACCGTGATCAGGTAATTGGAATCGGTGCAGATCAGGCCGTCGCCGAGCGACATCGCCACGCGCTGAAAGCGGCTCTCGGCGACCCTGCCTAGCAGATCGCGGATGTCGATTTCGTCGAGCGCGATCGCGGCGATGTAGACGATGATGGCGATCTGAAACAGCGAGGTGTCGAGAATGAGCGGGAAAGCCGCTTGCAGGGCAAGCGCACCTGTTTCTAGGGCGACAGAAGTTGCGGCGAGCAGCGCCACGCGCTTGCCGGCGGAAAGGCGACGCCATGAGAACAGCATGAGCAAGGCGAGCAAAGCGAGGCCGGTCAGCGTGACGATTTGCGAAGTCCATTGCAGCGCGCGGTTCTGCAGCAGCGATTCCGCGGCCAGTGTCTGCAGCACGGGGCCGGACACGATCGCGCCGTTCGGGACGCTGAAGCGGTCACCGAGTTCGAGCGCCGTGCCGCCGACGACGACCTTCTTGCCTTGCAGCTTTTGCAGTGTCGCCGGGTCGCCGCGCAGCACGTCGGCAAAGGATACTTTGGGGATTCCCGCCGTTCGGATGCTGAAGTCGATCAGAAAGGGCGTGCGCTTCTCATCGTATTGGCCGGCGAGCACGGCAGCCATCGCGGGCACGAATTTGCCGTCCAGCTTCTCGCCGAACGGGTAACGGCGGACGAGGCCGTCGGGTCCGACCTCGACATTGACGAGCGCCGGCCAGGAATGTTCGGCGAATTGCGGCAACGGGCGATTGACGTGAAGCGTCGTCCTGTCGGTGCGGGGCTGCTGGAAGGAGGGCAGCACCACCGATCCGCCGGCGCTCTGCAGGGCTTCGGCAAAGTTCCGGTCCGACGCCGCGTCGGAGGGCGTGGAGAAGTCGACATCGAGCGCGATGTCCTGGACGTCCGCCTTCTGAAGCTGCCGGAGCAGCTCGGCGTGGAGCAGGCGCGGCCACGGCCAGACGCCGATCCTGTCGATCGACGATGCGTCGATCGCGATCACCACGATATCGCCAGAGGCCTGGCGCGACTGCCAGGCAAAGCGCAGGTCGGCCAATGCGTGGCGAAGCGAATTGTGCCAGCCGCCCGCCAACACGATTGCGAGCGCAATCACCGCGAAAATATGCGGCCGATATCGTTTCACATGGTCACCATTCTGGTGGTTGGGAATGCGGCGTCGCTACGCCTGATGGCTGTCAGCTCTGCAATTGACGTCGCAAACTAGTTCCTGCCCCGGCCGTTACCATTGCCATTACCGTTTCCGTTGCCATTACCGTTCCCATTCCCCTTGCCGTTACCATTGGCCCCGTTGCCATTCCCAATCCCGTTGCCGTTGCTATTGCCGTTGTTGCTCTTGCCATTGCCGCCACCATCCGACCCGCTGGAGGCGGCTATCGTGGTGCTGACGCTGGAGGCCGCGGCGTTGCTCGAGCTGGCTGCGCCATTGGCGGCATTGCCCTGGCTGTTGTTCGCCACGGCTGAATCGGACTGGCTCCAGATTGTATCGTTCTTGGCGTCCCGCGATCCGCCATGCACCGCCGACCCGTCACGGGCGAGGCCGTGCGTGGCGCGGTGGACGTTCAACCGGACTTCACCGATCGATGACGAGATCCGGGTGACGCCATGCTTTGCGGGCTGCACGCTTGTATGCCGCAATGGCTGGACGCCCTGTCCATTTGTGGCGTGGCGGATCGCGGTAAAGCCTCCGCGCGGCACCGGAACGCGCTCGATCGACGGTGCGCGCGGCTTGCCTTGCTCGATCGGGGCGAGGGCGCCGGAGCCGCCCAGCGAGAGGCCGGTCTTGCCGTTGGCGAACGCCGTAGCATGTTGGCCCGCCATCACCTGGGCGATCTGGCCCGACTTGAAATCTGCGACTTCAACCTGACCGCGGACCACGTCGACGGTGGTCTTCCCCGCGTTGACGGTGACGCGGAATTGCGTGCCCTTCACCACGGCCGCGAGGTAGGGAGTCTCGACCTCGAAATGCTTGACGTTGCGCTTCTCGACGTCGAGCAGGATCGAGCCGGCCTGCTGCTTGATCGTCGTCGAGAGTCCTTCCTTCTTCTGGGCGGGGACGCCGACCACGGAATTCGGCGAAACCAGGATCATTTCATCGCCGCGCTTCAGGAGCACGCGCCCGGTGCGGCCGGTGCTGATGGTGTCCCCTGGCTTCAGCACGTCCTCTCTCAGCGCCGCTTGCTGCACGCCGCTGCCCGTGAGCCATACCTCGCCCGAGGACTTGCTGACCGTCCAGTCGCCGCCGTCAGCGGCGAAAGCGGCGGAAGCCGTCGCCAGCACGAACACGGTCGCGAGTGCTCTTGAGACGTGAGGGATCGCACGCATGAAAACTCTCTCTGATTGCCGCTTTGTCCCGGTTAGTAGCGGAAATGTTTCAACATTGAGTGAGCGGAAGCGGTGAACTGCGCGAGCCTCGTTAACGATTCATTGACCATAAAATCTTATTAAAAATCATATGGGTAGGGGCTCCCTTAACGATTGGCGCTTGGCGTCCGTACTTCTACGGAAGTGCGCCCATGCGGCTTTATCCCGGCACCACCTGAGCACCGCCGGCCTCGTCCTCTGGACCCTGACCGGCTGCCTTCCGGCGCAAGCGCAGCATGCGAACCAGCCGGGCTATGATCCGCGGCAGACCGAAAAACGTTTCGATGATCAGCAATCGAGCCAGGGCGCAAACGGGCGGCCCCGGCTGCCGTTGCCGCAATTCGCCCGGCCGGAGGGGCAGGGGGATTCCAGGCCGCTGTTCGTGCTCCGCCATGTCTCGATCTCCGGCGCCGTCGCAATGCCGCAGGAGCGGCTTGCGGCGACGTATCAGTCCTACATCGGGAAAAAGGTTTCGCAGGCTGATCTCGCGGCTATCGCTGCTGCGGTCAGCGACGTCTATCGCGCCGCCGGCTTTCACCTCAGCCGGGCGATCGTTCCTCCACAGGACATCCAGAGCGGCCGGCTTCGCATTCAAGTCATCGAAGGCAGCATCACGGAGCTGGCGCTGGAGGGAGACGGCGCCGAACAGTTCGGCGTCCGGCCGATGCTTGATGCCGTGCTGACTGAGCGGCCCTCGCGGCTTGCGACGCTCGAACGGCAGTTACTGCTGATCAACGGACGGCCCGGCGTGCGGATCGAGGACACCGCGATCGAGGAGATCGGCACCGCGAGCGGCCATTTTCGCCTGATCGTGTCTTTGAAGACGTGGCACCTCTTTACGTCGTTCGGCGTCGACAATCTGGGATCGTCGTCGGTCGGACCGTGGCAAAGCTATGGGACGGCGGCGTTCAACTCCTATCTCGCTCCCGGCGATTCCCTGGTGTTGAACCTGTCGACCACGCCCGGCGATCCGCGGCAGCTCGCGTTCGGCCGCCTGTCCTACGAAGTGCCCGTCGGCGCCGACGGCGCCCGCATCGGCGCATCGGGCTACTACAGCGAGGTCTGGCCCGGCGACTACCGCCATCTCTACAGCGACAACATCAAGACCGAGTCGTTCGAAATTCACGGCAGCATCGCTGCGCTGCAATCGCAGAAATCGAGCCTGACGCTGACCGCGGCGGCCGGATTCACCAATGCCACCGAAAACGATGTGTTCGGCCCGATCTATGCCGATCGTATCCGCACCGCCAGCCTCACGTCGGACTATCGGCTGCAGGACAGTTTCGGCGGCACCAACTATCTGACCGTGAACTATCGCCAGGGCCTCGACATTCTCGGCGCCTCGCACCGCGACGAGGACTATCTGTCGCACGACGGGGCGTCCGGCAAATTCTCCGCGCTGAATTTCTGGTTCACGCGCTACCAGACGCTGTCGGATGCATGGTCGCTGAAACTCGCCGCGGCCGGCCAGACGGCATCCGGCCCGCTGTTCACCTCGCAGCAATTCTATCTCGGCGGCATCGCATTCGGACGCGGCTATGGCAGCGCCGAGATCAGCGGCGATAACGGTCTGGCGGGCTCGGCGGAACTGCGCTTCGACCAGAAGACGAACCTTCAATATCTGAGCGGTTATCAGATCTACGGATTCGTCGACAGCGGCGTTGCCTGGAATGACGGTTACCAACTGAGCGACGGCCTGTCGCTGACATCGGCCGGCGGCGGCGTTCGCTTCTTCCTCGTCGACGGCCTGCAGGCCGACATCGGCGCTGCCGCGCCGCTTACCTATCGCGCGCCTGACAATCCCACCCGCGGCGCGCGGGTGCTGTTCTCGCTGACGAGCGCGCTGAAGCTTTGTCCGGTGCGGGCGACGACGCGCTGCCTGTAGCGCTAGACCGGCTCGTAGCTCTCGGTGTTGCAGGTATCCTCGGCTTCGACCTTTTGGCGATCGGCGATCACGCCGCCGGAAATCTCGACACGATAGGTCCGCGTGCCCAGCGGTTTGCCGGTCACCGAAATCACTTCGGCCTTGACGCAGGCGGTCCAGCCCGGTCCGCGGAGGTTGGGGCGCGGCTCGGAAACGCGAACACTGGTCGGCTGCGAGGCCGCGGTGAACACCGAATCCAGTTTCTCCTTCAGCATGCGCTTGACGTCAGGCGCCGGCTCGAGCGCGGGCGGCTCTGGCGCCTTGGCGCGCATGAACTCGGGCACCGGCGAGCGGACGTCGGCAAAGCCGCAACCCGCAAGCATCAGCGCCGCGCCCGCCATCAGCGCTATGTGAACCACGATCCGCCGCATCCGAGGGCGGTTTTACCCCGAACACGCTGCGGTAGAACAGGGTATGTTGACCAGATCGCGATCCCGATACTGTGATTGAGATCACTGCGCGGGACTTGGGCCTGCGACAACATCGCCGTTGAATGGAGCGCTTGTCACGCCCCGAACGGCGCGGCCGGCTTGAACCTTTGGCTTCGGGACCATGACCAATCCGTAGCCTGCATTGCCGGGAGGTGGCATCATGTTCCGTCACGCGCTGTTCACATTGATGATTCCCGCTGCGGTTCTTTTGGGCGCACATTCGGCCTCTGCCGAAAGCCGCCTTGCGCTGGTGATCGGCCAGTCCGCCTATCGCTCGGTGCCGGCGCTGCCCAATCCGGCCAATGACGCCAAAGCGGTCACGCAATTGTTGACCGATTCCGGCTTCGAGGTCTCGACCGCGTCCGACCTTTCGCAAGGCCAGATGCGGGAAGTAGTCAGCGACTTCGCCGGCAAGGTCGCGGCCAAGGGCGCCGATACCGTAGCGCTGGTGTTTTACGCCGGCCATGGGCTGCAGATCGACGGCGAGAATTTTCTGGTTCCGGTCGACATCGATCCGAAGCGGGAAGCCGACATTCCGATCCAGGCGGTGCGCCTCAACGACATCCTGAACACGCTGACGTCGGTGCCGAGCAAGATGCGCATCCTGATGCTCGACGCCTGCCGCAACAATCCGTTCCCGGACCTCAAGACCGCCGGCGGCGGGCTTGCCCTTGTCGATGCCAAGGTCGGCTCGCCCGGCACGTTCCTGTCGTTCTCGACCTCGCCCGGCGCGGTCGCGGAAGACGGCTCCGGCTCCAACAGTCCGTATACGAATGCGCTGCTGGCGGCCGGCAAGGAACAGAACATTCCGATCGAGGAGACCTTCAAGCGGGTGCGGCTTGCGGTGAACAAGGTCACCGAAGGGCGGCAGACCCCGTGGGACAGCTCCTCGCTGACCGAGGATTTCCGCTTTTCGGGCGCATCCGTCGCCGGGCCGAAGCCTGCGGTCGCTCCGAAGAAATCGGTCGCCGAGTGGACACGCGATCTGAAGGGCAAGCCGGTCGAGGCGGCGAACGAGGTGATCGTGGCCGACGGCACCGACGAAGCGTATGAGGCCTTTGCCGGCCTGTTTCCGCAGACCGCGCTCGGGCGGCTGGCGCGCGACTGGCTGGTTCGGCACCGGCGCATGGTGGCGTGGAACGAGGCCGTGCTCATCAACACCGCGTCGGGATATCGCTCCTTCCTGGCGAAATTCCCCGACAGTGATCTTTCCGCGACCGCGCGCAAGCTGGAACAGCGGCTGCGCAACCGTCCCGAGTTCACGCCGGCGGTTGCCGCCGCCAACGCCGCCGTGCCGCAAAACGTTGCGCTCACCGGGCCGATGTGCCCCTGCAACGTGCAGCCGCCGTTGCCGCAGCCACTGAAGGTCAATGCCCCGGTCCGGCGCGTCGAGCCGGATCCGCCGAAGAAGCGGGTCGATCGCAAGCCGCCGCGTCGGAGCGAGCCGGATGACGACGTCGTGGTCGTTCGCCGTCCGCCCCCGCGCGTGGTGTACGACCCGCCGCCGCGCGAAGTGTACGAGCCATCGAGACCGCCGGTCAGCATCGGCATCGGCATCGGTCTCGGCGGATTTGGCGGCGGCCGCGGCGGCCATGGCGGCAACTATGGCGACCGGGGTAGATACTGAAGTGGCAATAGGGTAATCGATCCCGCAAGCGTTGCGTTGCGCTTGCGGGGGCAGGATGCGAAATCCGGTTCGTCTGTTCACTTTCATCGTTGCCATCCTCTGCGCGGGTATCCCGCTTCCAACTTCCGCCTGGGAGCACTGGGGCGGCGATCGCGGCGGAACGCGGTTTTCGCCGCTCAACCAGATCACGCCTGATAATGTCGGCAATCTGGTTCGCGCCTGGGAGTTTCGCACCGGCGATCTCGACACCCGCGCGCCCGAGGTTATGAAGCGGACCAAGTTTCAGGCCACGCCGCTCTTGGTCGAAGACAGCCTGATCTTCTGCTCGCCATTCAACGAAGTCATTGCGCTCGATCCCGGCAGCGGCGCGCAGAAGTGGCGGTACGATCCGAAGATCTCGACCAATCAACGCCCGGCCAACCGTTACAATTGCCGTGGCGTCGCCTATTGGGTCGACGACAAGGCGGCCGGAACGGCCGCCTGCCGCGTACGAATTTTCACGGGCACCAACGACGCGCGGGTGATCGCGATCGACGCCAGGTCCGGCATTCCCTGCGCCGATTTCGGCGCCAATGGCGAGATCAAGGTCGAGACCGGCATGCCGCTGGATTGGCCCGGCGAATTCCAGATCACGTCGGCCCCCGTCATTATCCGCGACACCGTCATCGTCGGTTCTGCGATCGCGGACAACCGCCGTGTCGAGGCGCCCCCCGGCATGGTGCGCGCCTTCGATGCACGAACCGGGCGTCCGCGCTGGAGTTTCGATCCGCTGGTGCATAGCGGCGTCGTGGCCGGCCACGCCAATGTCTGGGCGCCGATGTCGGTGGACGAGGAACGCGGCCTGGTGTTCT
This sequence comes from Bradyrhizobium algeriense, assembly GCF_036924595.1. NCBI lineage: Bacteria > Pseudomonadati > Pseudomonadota > Alphaproteobacteria > Hyphomicrobiales > Nitrobacteraceae > Bradyrhizobium > Bradyrhizobium algeriense. Next base: position 1,865,118 of record NZ_JAZHRV010000001.1, read on the forward strand.
TGCCGACGTCCTCGCCGAGTCCGGACTTCTGGGGCGGCAAGCGGCCCGGTAACAACGACTACGCCAATTCGGTGGTGGCGCTGCGCGCCGAGTCCGGCGAGCGGGCCTGGTCGTATCAGACCGTGCATCACGATGTCTGGGATTACGACTTGTCGGCGCAGCCGACGTTGTCGCGCATCGATACCGGGGAGGGCCTGCGCGACGTCGTGATCCAGCCGACCAAGCAGGGATTTGTGTTCGTGCTCGACCGCGATACCGGCAAGCCGGTGTGGCCTGTGGAAGAGCGCGCGGTGCCGCAGGGCGGCGCCGAAGGCGAGCAGCTCTCGCCGACGCAGCCGTTTCCGACCCATGTGCCGCCGCTGCTGTCGCAGCAGATTTCGGCCGACGACGTGTTCGGCCTGATTCCGTTCTGGGATAGCGGGGCCTGCCGCGCGAAGGTCGCGTCGGCGCGCAATGACGGAATTTACACGCCGCCGTCGACGCAGGGCACCGTGGTGTTTCCGATGACCGGCGGCGGCGTGAACTGGGGTGGTGCTGCCTTCGATCCCGTCAACCAGATCCTTTACGCCAACATTTCGCGCGCGATCCATATCGTCAAACTGATTCCGCGTGAGGCCACGCAAGGGTTCGAGCCGCCGCCCGGGCACGATTTCGGACGGCAGCAGGGCGCGCCGTTTGCGATGACGCGCGCTGTCGCCACGTCGCCCCTGGGCCTGTTGTGCAACAAGCCGCCCTGGGGCGAGATGGTCGCGGTCGATCTGAAGGCGGGCAAGATTCTCTGGCGTTCGCGCGTGGGCACCACCGAGGACCGCGCGCCGCTCGGCATCGCCTTTCCGTTCGGCACGCCGCTCGTCAACGGCGTTGCGATCACCGCCGGCGGTCTCGTCTTCACCGGCGCGATGGATGCGTATCTGCGCGCCTTCGACGCGCGATCGGGGCAGGAGCTGTGGCAGGGCCGGCTGCCGGTGCCGGGTGTTGCCAATCCCATGACCTATCAGTGGAAGGGCGAGCAATATGTCGCGATCGGCGCCGGCGGTCATTCGGAGTCGGGCACGACCATCGGCGACAGCGTGGTGGCATTCCGCCTGGCGCGGCCGGGCGAAACGCCCTCGCTGCGCTCGCGCACCATCGACCGGCCGGGCGGGCGATTCATGAGCGGAGCGATCGCGGTTGGCTTTGTGATCGTGATGATGGCGATGTTGGTCTGGCGCTGGCGGCGGAGCAGGGTGGGGAGGGCGTGAGCGGACCATCGTCGTTGCGAGCGAAGCGAGGCAATACACTCTTCCTTTGCGGCGGCATGGATTGCTTCGCTGCGCTCGCAATGACGGTTGACATACCTTCGTATTCTCGCGGCGCATTGCGTGCGGCAGTCCCGGATTTCGCTTTCGCTCCATCCGGGCCACGGCGCCTTCGGGACTACAGCATCGCGAACGCGCTCGAGACCATCGCCACCGGCTTGTTGTCGGTGGCGGAAAGAAGCGTGACGCGGCCAAAACTCATGGTGCGCCCGAGGCGGACCACGCGCGCGTCCGCCAGCACGTCGGAGGCCGAGACCGCGCGCATGAAATGCGTGGTCTGGTCGACCGTGGTCATGGCCCGGTAGCCGCGGTTGGCGGCGAGGTTGGCGATCACC